>NZ_AP022810.1:1769969-2519939 GCF_009731355.2 Desulfuromonas sp. AOP6 | reverse complement strand
TGATCAGGTAAAGTCCGTCAATCATGGTTGGCTCTCAGTTCCAAAATAAAAAATCGTCATGCCTTCGCAGGGGGCATGACGATCGGAAAAACAACCGGTTCCTCTCGCCGCTTCCCTACGCCGGTACGAACCGGATCAGGTTCAAAGGGTCATCCCTGGTTGCGGGATTCTCAGTGTGCCACTCCCCTAGCGGTCTGCACTTTTCAAACGGCCCCTCCCATGCTGGCCCTGGCCGCCTTTCATCCCCTGCTAAAGCAGCGAGAAGAAGGAAAAAGCCTAATGGATTAGGGTTTTGCTGTCAACCAGAATAATGCAGGAATAACGATTCGGCCGGCACTTGTTCAGAGTTTCTCCTTTACAGTCTCGGGCTGTCGTGCTAAGAAAAATTTTTCCCCAGAGGCCTTTCTGTTATGTCTCCTGATTCATCGTTTCCAACTTTTGTCGAAATAAATCTCGTTGCCCTTCGTCACAATTTTCGCCAGGCGCGAAAACAGGCGGGGGAAGGCCGCAAACTGTTGGCTATCGTCAAGGCGGACGCCTATGGTCACGGAATGGGGCCGGTGGCTGCCTGCCTGCAGGACGAGGGGGCCGATTTTTTTGGTGTTGCTTCGGTGCAGGAAGGGCAACGGCTGCGTGAGGCGGGTATCGACCTTCCTGTCATAATCCTGGGTGGATTTTTTCCGGGGCAGGAAGAGGCTCTTCTCCGTCACGGGTTAATCCCGATCCTGTTCGATGTGGAGACCGCCAGGCGCCTCAACAGGGTCGCCTTGGCGACCGGCCAGTCCTGTCCCTTCCACCTCAAGCTCGACACGGGCATGGGGCGGGTCGGTTTTCGCCCCGAGGAGCTTGGCGAGGTGCTGCGTGAACTGAGCGCCTGGAAAGGGCTGCGGCTGGAAGGCGTGCTCTCGCATCTGGCGCTGGCCGATGTGCCGCAGGATCCCCTGACCGCCCGCCAGTATGAAGTTTTCTGCCTCATGCTTCAGCAGATCCGTGATGCCGGTTACCAGCCCCCGTGGATTCATCTGAGCAACAGCGCTGCGCTCTTCGCCCACCATCTGCCCGAGTGCAATCTGGTGCGTCCCGGTATCGTCCTCTATGGGGCGCTGCCATCCGCTGCCTTCGCCGACCGGCTGGACCTGCGGCCGGTGATGGGCTGGCGCACTCATATCTACCAACTCAAGCAGGTTCCCGCCGGCACCGGAGTGTCCTACGGTCATCGCTTCAAGGCCACGCGTCCCTCCGTGCTGGCTGCCATTCCGGTGGGCTACAGTGATGGATACAACCGGCACCTGTCCGGATGCGGCGAGGTGCTGGTGCGTGGGCAGCGGGCGCGGGTGGCCGGTACCGTGTGCATGAACTGGACAATGATCGATGTCAGCGATATTCCCGGGGTCCGGGTGGGGGACAGGGTGACACTGCTGGGCGAGGACGGGGATAACTGCATTTGTGCCGAGGAGCTGGCGGAAAAGTCTGGAACCATCTCCTACGAAATTTTCTGTCAGGTTGGCAAGCAGATCCCCCGTCTTTACCGTGATGAGGGCTGAGTCGAGCCCGTGGTAAATGCCGCGGCAGGGCTGAAGGGATCCCACGATGACCGGTGAAACATGCTTTTTGGCTTTTGATCTGGGGACGACCACGCTGGCTGCCCGGCTGCTTGATCCCCACAGCGGGGTGCTGGCCGAAGGGCGGCTACCCAACCCCCAGCACATCCTTGGCAGTGACGTGATCCGCCGTCTGGAAGCTGCTCAGCGCGGTGAAGGGGCGAGACTGCAATCCCTTCTGGTTGAAGGCATGGAGACCTTGCTATCCGAGCTGTTGCGCCAGGCGGGCCTTCAGCGCCACCGGGTGCAGGCGGCGGCCGCCGCCGCCAACCCGGCAGTTTCCCATCTGCTTTGCCGGCTCCCGGCTGACAGTATTCTCTACCCGCCGCACAAGCCCGCTTTTCGGCAGGGGCTCAGCCTCGCCCCTGCCTCCCTTGGGCTGGATCTGCCCTGCCCCTTCTATCTCTTCCCCCTGGTCAGCGGCTACGTGGGAGGGGATCTCGTCGCCTTTCTCTACGCCTGTCCCCCTCAGGCAGCCTCCATGCTTTATCTGGATGTCGGCACCAATGGCGAAATGGCACTCTATCATGACGGGAGTTGGCTGGTCACTTCGGTGGCGGCAGGGCCTGCTTTTGAAGCGGCGGGGATCTCCTGCGGGATGCCGGTGGGCGAGGGCGCCATCGAGAGCATCACCGTAGAAGCTGACAGCTGGAAACTTGCCGTCGTCGGCGACGGACCAGCCCGTGGCATTTGCGGCAGTGGTCTGGCACAGGCCATCGCTTTGGCTCTGCAGGAGGGGCTGCTCGACTCCCGTGGCACCATCCAGGCAGCCGATAGTGTCGATACCAACCTGTCCCGCTATATCGTCGAGGAGGCCGGGGAGCGTTCGCTGCGCCTTTTTCGGGATGCCGCTGTCGATCTGCGTCTGACTCAGCAGGATGTCCGTAGTTTTCAGCTGGCCAAGGGCGCCATCAGGGCCGGAGTTGACTGCTTGCTGAGGCGAGCGGGCCTGGAAGAGGCTAAGGATATTCCAGTGGTGGTGACCGGAGCCTTTGGGTTATCCCTGCCCCTGGGGGTCCTGAAAAGGGTTGCCATGCTGCCGGAAAACATGCTAGAAAATGTTCGATTTGTCGCCGGTGGAGCCTTGCAGGGGGTCGGCCGGATGCTGCTCCGAACGGAAGGCGTTGCCGAAGTGGAACGACTGGCCCGCTCCCTCAAGCCCTATCCCCTGTCCGGTACGCCGGTCTTTGAAGATACGTTTATCATGTCGCTCGATTTTTGAAAAACCGCCTGTTGACGGTTTTTTTGTTTTTTAGCCAGCCGCAGATTCAGTAAACCGCATACAAAGACGAGTTAACAGAAAGGAAAGGTGTCATGGCCGCCATCAAACGTGCCCTCATCAGTGTTTCGGATAAGACCGGCATCGTCGCATTTGCCCGGGAGCTCAACGGCTTCGGTGTGGAAATTCTTTCCACGGGAGGCACGGCGGCGTTGTTGCGCCAGGAGGGGCTGCCTGTGCAGGACGTTTCCGATTTTACCGGTTTTCCCGAAATGCTCGACGGCCGAGTGAAGACACTGCACCCCAAGGTCCATGGCGGTCTGTTGGGGATGCGCGACAACCCCGAGCATGTGGCCAAAATGGCTGAACACGACATCCTGCCCATCGATATGGTGCTGGTCAACCTCTACCCTTTTGAAGCGACCGTGGCCAAGGCAGACTGCACGCTGGAAGACGCCATCGAAAATATCGATATCGGCGGGCCCACCATGCTGCGCAGCGCCGCCAAGAATAATCGCGACGTGACGGTCATCGTTGATCATGCCGACTATGCGGCCGTCCTTGAGGAGATGAAGAAGAGTGGCGGCAGTGTCTCCCGCGAGACCAATTTTCGCCTGGCTGTCAAGGTCTACCAGCATACGGCGGCCTATGACGGCGCCATCTCCAACTGGCTCGGCCGCCGTCTTGACGCCGACTGCGCCGAGTTTCCACCGACATTGACCCTGCAGTACAAGAAGGCCCAGGGGATGCGCTACGGGGAGAATCCCCACCAGAAGGCGGCCTTCTATGTCGAGAAGGATGTGCGCGAGGCTTCTATCGCCACGGCTCGCCAACTGCAGGGCAAGGAGCTGTCCTACAACAACATCGGCGACACCGACGCTGCCCTCGAGTGCGTCAAGCAGTTCAGCGAAGGGCCTGCCTGTGTCATCGTCAAACACGCCAATCCCTGCGGCGTGGCCATTGGCAAGGACCTGCTCGACGCCTACAACCGTGCCTTCAGCACCGATCCGGAATCAGCCTTCGGCGGCATCATCGCCTTCAACGGTGAACTCGACGCCGAAACGGCCAAAGCTATTGTCGACCGGCAGTTTGTCGAAGTGATCATTGCCCCTCAGGTGGCGCCCGAAGCGGTGGAGGTGGTCGCGGCCAAAAAGAACGTGCGCCTGCTCGCATGTGGCCAGTGGCTGGCCACTCCCGGTCAGCGCCTTGATTTTAAACGGGTCAATGGCGGTCTGCTCGTGCAGGATACGGACCTTGACCTCACGGCTGAACTTCAGGTCGTCACGAAGAGGCAGCCTACCGCCGAGGAGATGCAGGACCTGCTCTTCACCTGGCGCGTGGCCAAATTTGTCAAGTCCAACGCCATTGTCTACGGCAAGGGGAGCATGACCATCGGCGTCGGCGCCGGACAGATGAGCCGCGTCAATTCCGCTCGTATTGCCGCTATCAAGGCCGAGCACGCTGGTCTTGCGGTCAAGGGGGCGGTCATGGCTTCCGACGCCTTCTTCCCCTTTCGTGACGGGATTGACAACGCTGCAGCCGCCGGTATCGCCGCCGTTATCCAGCCGGGCGGCTCCATCCGCGATGAAGAAGTTATCGCCGCCGCCGATGAACACGGCATGGCCATGGTCTTCACCGGCATGCGGCATTTCAGGCATTAAAAAGACGGGGTGACGCGTGACAGGTGGTGCCTGACGGGTAGGTCTCCTTAGGTGCCACCCTTTACTCAGTTACTGCCATTTGGAGGTTTCTATGAAGATTCTGGTCGTCGGTGGCGGTGGGCGCGAACACGCGCTGATCTGGAAAATTGCCCAGTCGCCCCTGGTTGAAAAAATTTATTGCGCGCCGGGCAACCCAGGCATCGCGGCTTTGGCCGAATGCGTCGATATCCCGGCGGATAAGGTCGCTGCTCTCTGTGATTTCGCCCTGGACAAGGACATTGACCTGACCGTGGTCGGGCCGGAGGTACCCCTGACTCTGGGTATCGTCGACCTGTTCGAGGCCGCCGGGCTGCTGATTTTCGGGCCGAGCCGGGCCGCGGCCCAACTGGAGGGCAGTAAGAGCTTCTCCAAGGACCTCATGGCGAAGTACCGCATCCCTACGGCTGCTTACGCGACCTTTACCGACCGTGACCAGGCGGTCGCTTATATCCGTGAGCAGGGCGCGCCTATCGTCGTCAAAGCCGACGGTCTCGCGGCCGGCAAGGGAGTGGTTGTCGCCACGACCGTCGAGGAGGCGGTGGCCGCCGTCGATGACATCATGCTGGATAAGGTTTTTGGGGCAGCCGGCGCCCGCGTCGTGGTCGAGGAATTCATGGATGGCGAAGAAGCGTCCTTCTTTGCTTTTACCGATGGGCAGAATATCCTGCCTCTGGCCTCGTCGCAAGATCACAAGCGTATTTTCGATAATGACGAAGGCCCCAATACCGGCGGCATGGGAGCCTATTCCCCGGCGCCGGTGGTCACTGATGCGCTCTATCCCGAAATCGTCGAAGGTATCGTGCGGCCGACCATCGCCGCTATGGCCAGTGAAGGCACACCCTATCGCGGCATTCTTTACGTCGGTTTGATGATTAAAAACGGCAACGCCCGTGTAGTCGAGTACAATGCTCGTTTCGGTGACCCCGAAGCGCAGCCTCTGCTGATGCGCATGAAGTCCGACATCGTGCCGGTGCTGCAGGCCTGTGCCCGTGGCGAGCTGGCTCAGGCAAGTATCGAATGGCACGACAAGTCGGCTGTTTGCGTCGTCATGGCCTCTGGCGGCTACCCCGGTGCCATTGACCAGGGGCATGAAATTTACGGGCTTGAAGAAGCGGGCCGTCTTGACGATCTGGTGGTTTTTCACGCCGGCACTGCTCTGTGCGATGGCAAGGTCGTCAATACGGGCGGACGTGTGCTGGGCGTGACCGGTCTGGGAACCACCGTTTCCGAGGCTATTGCCAAAGCCTACGACGGAGTGCACCTTATCCGCTGGCAAGGGGCACAATATCGGGGTGATATAGGGCGTAAAGCCCTTAACCGTTGAAATGTGCTATCCCGCATATTTATGCCCCCTTTTGACCGGTCTTTATCCCGTCATAAGGACGTTGACAATCATTAGATGACTGGATTAGTCTTTATCTCCCGTCAAAAGACGGGGAGAGTACGGGATTTAGCCAAGCGGCAGGGCTGATGCCGCAGGGCTTTGACCAAGAATAATCCTGGAACAGTGCTTTATTGACTGTTTTTGTGTGGTTTGTGGCCTTCGGCACTTTTCTTGCGTAACGGAAAATCTTTAATCTTAGATAGTCCAAGGCCGCTCTATTGATCCAGAACTCTATCCAGGAGACACGATTTTGACCGCAAAAGAAAAAAGTTTTCTGACGTCAGTGTGGGACTTTCTCTGTTCCCTGAAGCTAACCATCACAACCTTGATCCTGTTGGCCGTGACGTCCATTATCGGCACGGTGGTGCAGCAGAACCTTTCTCCCCAGGAATATCTGCAGGTCTACACGGAGAAGACGTACAAGTTTCTTGATTCTCTGCAGTTTTTCGACATGTACCATTCCTGGTGGTTCCTGTCCTTGCTCGGACTCTTCTCTCTTAACCTCATTTGTTGCTCCATCAAGCGCTTTCCCCGGGTGTGGAATACGGTCATGCATCCCCAACTCAAGGGGGATGATGCTCTTTTCCGGACCCTGTCCAACGCTGACGAAGTCGTAACGGGCGGAACGATGGACGAGGCTGCCGGGCATCTGCGCAGTTTTGTGCAGAAACATTTTGCCGGCGCCGTGGAGACCCGCGAGGACGATCGCATTTATCTTTTTGCCCAGAAGGGCCCTTATGCCCGATTTGGCGTCTATGTGACCCATCTCTCGATCCTCATTATTTTTGTCGGGGCGATTATCGGCAATATCTGGGGCTACAAGGGGTACATGAATGTGGTAGAGGGGACTTCCGCCGACACGGTTCGCCTGTTCGGAACCAACGAAGCGGTAAAGCTGCCCTTCGCAGTGCGTTGTGACCGTTTTGAGGTGTCCTTCTATGAAGGGGGGGGGCGTCCGAAAGAATATGTCAGTGATCTGGTTGTGCTCGATGGGGGCCAGGAAGTTCTGAAGAAGACCATTGAGGTTAACGATCCTCTCAGTTATCAGGGAATCACTTTTTACCAGTCGAGCTACGGACCCGCCGGTGAACCGTCCTTCAAAATGCGTGTTCGCACTCGCAGTACCGATGAAGTCAATGAATATGTGGCTCGCCAGGGGGAGCATGTAGCGCTGCCAGGTGGACGGTCTTTTGCCGTCACTGCGTCGACACCTTCCTATGACCGCTTCGGTCCGGCGATCCAGATGCACGTCAACACGGCGGACGGTCAGCATGGGAATCCCTTTGTCGTGCTGCAGAATTTCCCCGAATTCGATGCCCAGCGCGGCGATGAATTCATCTTCAGCCTGCTCGAAATCAAGCAGCGTTATTACACGGGCCTGCAAGTCGCCAAAGACCCCGGCGTCTGGGTCGTCTGGCTGGGCTGTTTCCTGATGATTTTCGGATCGCTGGCCGCATTTTTTATTTCCCATAGACGTATCTGGGTGACCCTGCAGCCAGTCAATGGTAAAATAGGCGTTCGGATCGGTGGCTCTGCCCACCGCAATCAGCCTGCTTTCGAGCTGTTCTTCGATGATTTCAAGGCAAAACTCAAAGACGAACTTAAGGCTTAATCTACAGACCTCTATGGGGGGAAAGAAAAAATGACCAGTACACAACTGTTCAACGCCGTAACTCTGGCCTACTTCGCCTCGATGGTGCTGTTTGTGGTCTATCTGGCCACCCGCAGTCGGGCCATCGCCCTCGGCGCTAACATTTTGGCGTATGTTGGCTTCGTGGTGCACACCGCCGCTATCGGGGTAAGGTGGAGCGAGACCTACAAATTGCTGGGGGCCGACGGCTATGCGCCCCTGTCCAATCTCTATGAATCGGTGGTCTTTTTTTCCTGGACCATCCTGCTGATCTATATCCTGATGGATCTCAAGTACCGCCAACGATCCATCGGTGCTTTTGTTCTCCCATTCGCTTTTCTGTCTATGACTTGGGCTCAACTGCGGCTCAACGACGCTATTGAGCCTCTGGTTCCGGCTCTGCAGAGCAACTGGCTCACGTACCATGTCATCACCTGTTTTCTCGGCTACGCGGCCTTCGCGGTGGCCTGTGGTGTCTCCATCATGTATCTGATCAAGGCTGGACGTGAAGAGAAGAGCCCGGAGGATTCTCCTGCCGGTGGAATTCTCGGTCTGTTTCCCAGCACCAAAGTGTTGGATGACATGAACTATAAAGCCATCATGATCGGCTTCCCGCTGTTGACCCTTGGTATTGTCACCGGCGCCGCCTGGGCCAACTATGCCTGGGGCACCTACTGGAGTTGGGATCCCAAGGAGACCTGGAGTCTGATCGTGTGGTTCATCTACGCGGCCTTTCTGCATGCCCGCTTTACCCGGGGCTGGGTTGGCAAGCGGGCGGCCTGGCTTTCCATTATCGGATTCGCCGCCACTCTGTTCTGCTACCTTGGTGTTAACCTGGTTCTTTCCGGTCTTCATTCCTACGGAGGATCCTGATTAAGGATCTTGAGGCTTTCGTTACAAAAGGCAGGGGACGGTGATCAGACCGTCCCCTATTTTTTGGGGCGGCACAGGTGCTGGTGGGGGTTACAGGGTTATGGATACTGAGCGCTGGCTAAAAGACGGGGAAACCCTTGACGATTTGCGGCCAGGGTTGAAAATTCTGCAGGGGAAAACTGGATATCGTTTTTCCCTTGATCCGGTGCTGCTCTGCAGTTTTGCACAAATCCGTCCGCAGGATCGGGTCCTTGACCTGGGCACGGGGGCGGGTATCATTCCTCTGCTCTTGGCCAGTCGCCACCCATCTGTGCAGATTGTAGCGGTCGAATTGCAGGAAGAACTGGCGGACAGGGCCCGTCGGAGCGCCTGTTTGAACCGATTGGAAAAGAGAATTGAGGTTGTGTTCGGAGATATGCGTATTCCGGAGGTATTGAGCCGCTTTGCGCCCTTTACAGCCGTGTTGTCCAATCCGCCTTATCGCCCCGCCGGGACGGGGCGGCTGTCCCCTGGTTCGGAAAGAGCGGCGGCCCGCCATGAGTTGGCTGGAGGTCTGGAGGATTTTGTGGAAACGGCCGCCCGGCATCTGGATGACGGGGGTCGCTTTTTTGTTATTCACCTGGCCGAGCGTCTAACTGATCTTCTGTGCGCCATGCGCCTGAAAAGGCTGGAGCCCAAGCGGCTGCGGATCGTGTTGTCCCGCGCCGAAGAAGCTGCCCGCCTCGTTTTGGTAGAGGGGCGTAAGGGCGCAAAGCCCGGGCTGGCGGTAGAGGGTCCGTTGGTTATCTACGATGGGGATGGATACAGTCGCGAGGTTTTGGCCATGTACGAGGCGAGGACGTCTGTGCCGCCACCTGCCTAGTCTTCTTTCTCTCGTGCCCGTTGCAGTTTCTTCTGTTTGGTGAGAAGGTCTTCCAGGCTATTCCGCACTTCGGGATCGCCGAGTGCCATGACGGTCTGGCGGATCTCCTGACGATCCTCATCCGTCAGTGAGGCCGATTGCCAGTCGATTTCTTCCGGAGTAGGCGGAGGTGCTTCCGGCGGCCTGTGGGCGCCTTGCCGCAGGAATAGATCGTTAATAACCTCTTCCCCCAGCAGGGCGTTGAGCCGGGTGAGGATTTTCGGTTTCATCAGCTGTAGTTGCTGCATCCAGACGGGGTGGTCCACGCGTACTTCAAGGACACCTTCCCGGATACGGATCGGTCTGGCCCGGGCGGCAATCTGGGGACCAACGGCCTCTTCCCAGACGA
Organism: Desulfuromonas sp. AOP6; assembly: GCF_009731355.2. Classification (GTDB taxonomy): domain Bacteria; phylum Desulfobacterota; class Desulfuromonadia; order Desulfuromonadales; family SZUA-540; genus SZUA-540. The sequence continues at coordinate 2,510,282 of NZ_AP022810.1, read as the reverse complement.
GCCAGGCCTTGTATTCCTGTCTCTTCCCTTCGAGGCCACGCTGGCGGAAAAGATTTTCCAGCAGCGTGCCGACCAGCTGGATCTGGCTTCGGCCTGTTTCCGTTTTTCTGCTCATGACCTGCTCCGGTGATAGATTCTTCCCCCAAGAATCTGACCGGCGATGGCGGCAGCCAGTGTGAAAGGGATAATTTCCCAGCCGAGGTCCGAGGTCAAACGCCAGGTGGCAATGAAGGGAATAGACAGGTGGATGTAAACAAACCATCGCAAGGAGTATTTCCGGCACCGCTGTCGCAGATAGCCCAGGGGGATGTTGGCGAGAAGGGCGAAAGAAATCAGGCTGATGTGGTTCATGGTGAGAGTGAGATTCAAGGCCGTCTCTTTCCCCTGGAAGTTGGTCGAATATAAGTTGACAGGAGTCTACCTGTTTTGTCGAAAGACTGTCAATCCATGATAAAATCAGATTCGGTCGGCTGCGAGCCTGCCATTCTGCCGAAATCTGCATGTGGGAGTTGGGAATATGGTTCGTGATGGCGATCTGGTGGCGGTTTTTCATTCTGTACATCGAGTCATGGAGGCTGAGAAAATTCTCAAGGTTGCCGGCGCGGATATCCTTCTTATTCCAGTTCCCCGTCAGCTCAGCTCGGATTGTGGCCTTGCTATTCGCTACGCCAGCTCAGAAGAGACAGTCGTTGCCGCTGTGTTGCGGGGTAAGGGGCTGCAGCCCGCCGAGCTCTACCTCCGCAAGGGGGACGAGTTTGTCCAGGTCGCCCTGAAGTCTTGACGCTTTAACGTTCTCTGGTTTTTGCTTGACAAGGGTAGGGGGTTTCCCTATATTCCAAACTTTGCGAATCTTCAAAGGGAAAGTGTCCTTGGCGGGCGATGTTTGATAATCTTACCGATAAATTTGACGCGGTCTTTAAAAAGCTGCGCGGCCATGGCCGCCTGACGGAGCAGAACATCCAGGAGGCGATGCGCGAGGTGCGCCTGGTTCTTCTGGAGGCGGACGTCAATTTTCGAGTAGTTAAGGATTTTGTCGCCAGCGTCACGGCGCGTGCTGTTGGTCAGGATGTTCTCAAGAGCCTGACCCCCGCCCAGCAGGTCATCAAGGTTGTTCGTGAAGAGCTGGGACAGTTGATGGGCGAAGGCGAGGTGTACGCTCTCGACCTGGCCGCCCGTCCCCCCGTGTCGATCATGCTCTGTGGCCTTCAGGGGGCAGGTAAGACCACGACATGCGGCAAGTTGGCCCTAAAATTGAAAAGGGACAAGCGCAGTCCTTTGCTGGTCCCGGCTGATATCTATCGTCCAGCCGCAATTGAGCAGCTCAAGACCGTCGGCCGCCAGATGGATATCCCTGTCTTTGACTCTCAGCCGGGGCAGGATCCCGTCGTCATCTGTGAGAATGCACGCCGCTATGCCGAACTCAATGGCTACGATACGCTGATTCTCGATACGGCCGGGCGCCTGCATATCGACGAAGAATTGATGGGCGAACTGGTGCGTATCAAGGCATCTCTTCAGCCCCGGGAAATCCTCTTTGTGGCCGATGCCATGACGGGTCAGGATGCGGTAAATGTCGCCAAAAGCTTTGACGAAAAGCTGGACATTACCGGCGTCATTCTGTCCAAGCTCGATGGTGACGCCCGCGGTGGCGCGGCTCTTTCCATCCGGGCGGTCACCGGCAAGCCGATCAAATTCGTCGGTCTCGGTGAGAAGTTCGAGGCGCTGGAAGTTTTTCATCCTGACCGCATGGCGCAACGGATCCTGGGGATGGGAGATGTCCTCAGTCTCATCGAGAAGGCGCAGACCGCCGTCGATAAGGATCAAGCCGCCGAACTTGAACAGAAGTTGCGCAAAGAAGGATTCACGCTGGAAACTTTTCGCGACCAGCTGCAAGCGATCAAAAAGATGGGGTCGATGGAATCGATTCTCAAGATGATACCCGGGGCAGGTAAGGCCATGAAGCAGGTCAAGGACATGGGGATGCCTGACAAGGAGCTGAAAAAAATAGAGGCGATCATCTGCTCCATGACTCCCAAGGAGCGTAGGGATCATCGCCTGATCAACGGGTCCCGCCGGCTGCGCATCGCCAAGGGCAGTGGCACTACCGTTCAGGATGTCAACCAGTTGCTCAAGCGCTTTACGGAAGCGCAAAAAATGATGAAAAAAATGCAGAAAGCGGGACCGAAAGGACTCAAGGGAATGCTCGGTCGCGGCGGTGGTTTGCCTTTCTAGAGGCTATTGCATCTTTTCTGCTTCATGATAACAATGAGAGTGGTACCAAATCGATTAACCAACAGCTACGGGAAACCGTATAGCAACACCCAGGAGGAACGTTAAATGGCAGTTAAAATCAGGCTGGCCCGCGGTGGCGCCAAGAAAAAACCTTTTTACCAGGTCGTGGTTGCCGATGAGCGCTTTCCCCGCGACGGTCGTTTTGTAGAAAACCTGGGACAGTACGATCCCAAAATTGACCCGCCTATGGTCTCCTTGAACGAAGAGCGTACCCTTGAGTGGTTGAAAAAAGGGGCGCAGCCCACTGAAACAGTACGTCAGGTTCTGCGTAAGCAGGGCATCTGGGCCAAGTTCAAGCAGTCCTAGGAGACCCTGATCTCCTCTCGTCGTGGCGGGAACCATCCCTTTCTTCGAAGGACGGACTCCATGAAAGAACTCATCGAATTCATCGCGAAATCCCTGGTGGAAAACCCCGACGCGGTCGTCATCTCCGAGGAGGAGGGTGAAGATGGGACGATTCTCGTCAAACTGGCTGCTGCTCAAGAGGATATGGGTCGCATAATTGGCAAGCAGGGGCGCACGGCCAAAGCCATGCGAACTTTGCTGAACGCCAAGGCGACGCGGGAGAATCGGCGAGCTACCCTGCAAATCATGGAGTAATGCCGAAAATAGACAAAGAGTTTTTGCTGGTAGGTACTGTGGCCGGAACCCATGGGTTGCGCGGGGATCTGAAAGTGCGCCCTTTGGCCGGCCTTTGCCCGCTGTCAGCCGATAAAATGGTACTTCTGAGGGTTGCCGATCGTGAGCCAGAAGCTCACATCCCTGCGCGTGTGGCTTCCCATAAAGGAGGCTACCTGCTCCGGTTGCAAGGGCTCGAGCATATTGATTCCGTGCAGCGCCTTATCGGAGCTGAGGTGTTGATGCGGCGGCAGGATGTCCCTGAACCTGAACCCGATGAATTTTACTGGGGTGAGGTCCAGGGTTTTGTTGTTCGCGATGTGAGCCTTGGCGAACTGGGGACGCTGGACGACACTTTTTCGACGGCTGCCCACGATATCTTCGTCGTTAATGGTTCCTACGGCGAAGTTCTTATTCCCGTGGTCGAGGCTTTTTTGGTCGAGGTGGATAGGGTGCAGAAATGCATCGTCGTAGATTTGCCGGAAGGTTTGGTGCAGAAGTCCGATGCGCTTTGATGTTCTGACCCTTTTTCCGGGTATGTTTGAATCCCCCTTTGCCGTCAGCATCCTGGGTAAGGCTCGTGAAAAGAGACTTATCCAGCTTAACGCTTACAACCTGCGCGACTGGGCTGAAGGGCGGCACAAAGTGACGGACGACATGCCTTACGGTGGCGGCGCCGGCATGGTCATGAAGCCCGAACCCGTCTTTGCCGCCATTCAGGATCTGCGTCGGCAATCACCCGAGTCCCGGGTCGTTATGATGACCCCGCAGGGGAAAACTTTTTGCCAGCCCGATGCTCGTGAGTTGTCCGCACAACCTGGACTGATTTTTGTCTGTGGTCGTTATGAGGGGTTTGACGAGCGTATCCGCAGCATGGTCGATGTCGAATATTCCTTGGGAGACTTTGTCCTTACCGGGGGAGAACTGCCCGCCATGGTCATGATCGATGCTGTGGCCCGCCTGCTTCCTGGTGTTCTCGGAAGCAGCGGCAGTGCCGATGGAGATTCTTACGCCGACGGTCTTTTGGAATTCCCCCATTATACCCGCCCCGCCGATTTCAATGGAATGCGAGTACCTGATGTTTTGCTCTCAGGTAACCATGAGGTTATCGCCCGTTGGCGGCGGCGCCAGCAACTGCAACGGACCCTGGTCCGCCGCCCCGACCTGTTGGCCTCGGCGCCGCTCACTGATGAAGACCGGGCCTTACTTGAATCCATTCGCCAGGAACTGGCCGAGAGGGGCGTATGAACCGGCGACCGCTTGCCGTTGCTCTGGTTCATCATCCCGTGGTGGATCGCCGGGGAGACCTGGTCACCACGGCCGTGACCAATCTGGATGTTCACGACATCGCCAGGACGGCGAGAACCTACGGGGTTGACCGCTTCTATCTCGTGACACCCGTTCAGGATCAATTGACCCTGATCCAGCGCATACTCGATCATTGGCGGCAAGGACATGGCGCAGATTATAACCCCCATCGCGGAGATGCTCTCAGTCTGGTGCGGGTGTCGACCTCGTTGCAGGAAGCTTTGACCGATTGGGGTGAAGCGATAGGCGAGACGCCTCTTCCTCTGTTGACCGGGGCGCAGCGCCAGGACGGTTTAAGCTATGAAGAATGCCGCGAATTGACCAAAACCCGGCCTCTGATGCTCGTGCTAGGGACCGGCTGGGGGCTTGCCCCCTCGCTCTTTGAGCGAGACTGGCCCGTACTGGCACCCATTCGGGGGAATAGCGACTACAACCACCTGCCCGTGCGAGCGGCCGCCGCCATTATGCTCGACCGGCTTCTGGCCCCCGATGAAAAATAGACGATTTGTAAAAATACCATTGCGGTATTCAATGGTTTTGCAGTATAAACATGAATCCTCCGGGTCCTCTTCCTGTAAAAATACTTTGCCTTTCAGGAATGAACCGGATCAGCGGATGTAGAGGAGGAAAAGATGAACATTATCGATCAACTGGCAATGGAACAGATGCGGAAAAACATCCCGGCTTTCAAGGCGGGTGACACCCTGCGCGTGCATGTGAAGATTGTTGAAGGTGACAAGCAGCGCATCCAGGTTTACCAGGGGGTATGCATCAAGCGGGTTAACCGCGGTATCGGTTCGACTTTTACGGTTCGCAAGATCTCCAATGGCGTTGGGGTTGAGAGGGTATTTTCCCTGCACTCTCCGACGGTAGACAAGATTGAGAACATGATGGTCGGCCGCGTTCGCCGGGCCAAAATGTACTACCTGCGCAACCTGCAGGGCAAGGCAGCGCGTATTCGAGAAAAGCGGGCCGCCCAAGCGTAAGACGAAAAAAGCCCCGGCCACAAGCCGGGGCTTTTTTTTCGTCAACAGCCACTGAGAAAATCAGATATCCTTCGTGGTCGGAGACCTTAATGATGAATCCCGGGGACAGTGCCGGTCGAATGGGAGGTAAGTTGAACATAGATGAGCACGGTAAGAACGCCGTAAAGGGCTATCGTTGCCCATCCTCCCAGACGGAAAGCCTCCATGAATCCCTTCCAGTCCACCAGAAAAGCCAGATACCCCACTACTGCCAGGCCGATGAAAATAGCTGCCATGAAATTTCTCCTTCGATTCATTAGAGTTATGCATGCAAATATTGTATATTGTATACCAAGCCCCGCGACAAAATTAAAGGGAAAATTTACCATGGTGGCTCATCCATGACTCTGAAGTTGTTCGTCGAGGAGACCCTGTCGCCTCTGCACTTTGAGGAACAGGCGCTGAAAAACGGCTATACGGCTGTCGCCGGTATCGATGAAGCGGGCAGGGGACCCCTGGCCGGTCCGGTTGTGGCTGCGGCTGTCATCCTGCCACCTGTGCATGATCTGCCCGGTCTGACCGACTCCAAGAAACTTTCCCCCAGAAAACGGGACGAGCTCTTCCCTCTGATACGCCGGCAGGCCCGGGCCGTCGGGGTGGGGATTGTCCATGCTGAAGAGATTGATGCGATCAATATTCTGCAGGCGACCATTCGGGCCATGTGCCTGGCCGTCAACCGACTCCGCTTTTCGGCCGATTATCTGCTGATCGACGGTATTACTCCCTTGCCGCAGAATGTTCCGCAACTGACTTTGAAGAAGGGGGATAGCCGCTCTCTTTCCATTGCTGCCGCCTCCGTGGTGGCCAAGGTCGTCAGGGACAGGATGATGATCGCTTACGACCGCCGTTTTCCTGGGTATGGGTTTGCCGGCCACAAGGGATATGGCAGCGCCGCTCATATGGAGACTATTGCCCGCCTCGGCCCCAGCCCTATTCATCGGTGCACCTTTGCCGGTGTACGGGAGCATGTGGGCGTCCTATGAGCGAGGAGCGCCTGTCCCTCGGCCGCTGGGGGGAGGAGGAGGCGGCCCGCTACCTGTGCCGTAAGGGGATGAAAATCGTCGAACGGAATCTACGAACGCCCCTGGGTGAAATCGACCTGGTAGTCCGGGATCGCAAAACTCTTGCTTTTGTCGAGGTGAAGACCCGCCGCACCCTTGCCTTCGGTACACCGCAGGAGGCGGTAGGGCCTCGTAAGCAGCGACAGATTATTCGTTCTGCCCAGTGGTATCTCGCTTCCGGTAAAGGCCAGGGCCTGCAGCCTCGTTTTGACGTCTTGGCGGTATCACCTGGAGCAAACGGACCGGAGATCGACTATATCCCCGATGCGTTCTGCCTCTAAAAAACGGTTTTCCGCCGGATTCTTTGCAAAGGGAATGCGGCGGGTTTTCAGTGCAGGCAAAAAATAGACGAAAGTTATGCCCATGATGAATCCTGTCTCGTTTACTGATTGCGGTTTTCTGCGCCTGGCCGTGGCTTCTCCCGAGTTGCGGGTCGGCGATGTGGATTTCAATACGGCCGCTATCGTCCAGGTGGTGGAAAAAGCCGCCGCGCAGCAATGCCAGCTCCTGGTCTTTCCCGAGCTATGCATAACGGCCTACAGCTGTGGCGACCTTTTTTTTCAGCCACTTCTGGTAGAAAAAAGTCTGCGGGCTGTCGCCGGGTTGGCTACCCTCACGGCAGAGCATAATATGGCACTGGTTGTCGGGGCACCCGTCTATCAGCAGGGCCGTCTGTTCAACTGCGCTTTCTTTCTGTCGGGTGGGCAAGTCCTCGGGGCGGTGCCCAAAACCTATCTTCCCAATACGCAGGAATTTTATGAGGAAAGGTGGTTCTCCTCCGCGCTGGACCGAATGGGGGATGAGATCTTTTTGGAAAACTGTGCCATACCCTTTGGTCCGGATCTGCTGTTTCAAGCCCTGAACAAGCCCAACTGTATGGTCGGTATCGAGATTTGCGAGGATGCCTGGGTGTCCAGTCCGCCCAGCGGCGAGATGGCCGGAGCGGGAGCGACGCTCCTGCTCAATCTGTCGGCCAGCCCGGAAATTCTTGGTAAGCACAGCTACCGGCGTGCCCTGGTCGAAGCCCAGTCCGCCCGCTGTCTGGCAGCCTACGCCTATGCCTCGGCTGGGCCGGGGGAGTCCAGTACCGACCTGGTCTTCTCCGGGCATTCCCTGATCGCGGAGAACGGCGTTGTCCTGGCCGAAACCGAACGTTTCGAATTCGACAGTCAAATGGCCATGACCGACATTGATGTGGACCGGCTGGTGAGTGAACGGGTGAAAAACAACAGTTACGCCATGGCTCGGAGCGAGAGGGTCTTCCGAGTGGTACCCTTCGAGTTGGGGGGGATGAAAAAAAAGGCAGCCGGAATATTACGGCCCATCGCGCGCACTCCCTTTGTTCCCGCAGATGACCAGGACAGGGCGCGGCGCTGCCGTGAAATTTTTGCCCTGCAGACAACGGCCTTGGCCAAGCGACTTAAACATGTGACCGCCTCCCGCGTGGTCGTCGGTATCTCCGGTGGTCTCGATTCGACTCTGGCCCTGCTGGTGACGGTCAAGGCTTTTGACAAACTGGGGCTGGATCACAAGGGGATTGAGGCTATCACCATGCCGGGTTTCGGTACGACGCGGCGGACTCGGGGCAATGCGGAAAAATTGGCTGAATTGCTGGGCGTGACGCTGCGGGTCATTCCCATCGACCAGGCGGTCAAGCAGCATTTTGCTGACATCGGACACGACGAGTCGCTGCACGATATTACCTATGAAAACGCGCAGGCACGCGAACGCACACAGGTTCTGATGGATGTTGCCAATCAGGTCGGTGGTCTGGTGATCGGAACAGGGGATCTCTCCGAGCTGGCCCTGGGATGGTGTACCTACAATGCCGACCACATGTCCATGTATGGAGTGAACAGCGGAGTGCCAAAAACTCTCGTCCGCTATCTGGTGGACTGGTGCGCTTTGGAAGAATTCAGCGGTGAGACGTCTGCGGTTTTACGGGATGTCTGCGAAACACCCGTTTCGCCCGAACTGTTGCCTCCCGGTGAGGGGGACGAGATCCGGCAGATTACTGAGGATCAGGTCGGGCCTTATGTGCTGCACGACTTTTTTCTCTATCACCTGGTTCGTCTACAGTATCCCCCCAGAAAAATTTACGCTCTGGCCTGCCATGCCTTTGCCGGGGAATTTCCCCCGGACGAAATCATTAAATGGCTGCGCATCTTCTTCCGGCGCTTCTTCTCCCAGCAGTTCAAGCGCTCCTGTCTTCCTGACGGCCCCAAGGTGGGCAGTGTCGCTCTATCGCCCCGTGGAGACTGGCGCATGCCCAGCGATGCGAGCGTGAACCTCTGGCTGGCTGAATTGGAGTCCTTGCCCCAATGAGGAGCGAACCCGTTGAGGGGGTAGGTGCAACCGGGGTTTTATACCTGGTGTCCACGCCCATTGGAAATCTCGAGGACATTACGCTAAGAGCGTTGCGCATTCTCAAGGAAGTATCCCTGGTGGCGGCTGAAGATACCCGCCACAGCCGCAAACTCTTTTCCCATTATGGCATCAGTACGCCACTGACGTCCTGCCACCAGCACAATGAAGCCGGCAAGGGGGAGCAGCTCTTAGCGACCCTGCTCGAGGGAAGATCCGTGGCTCTCATCTCCGATGCGGGCACGCCGGGCATTGCCGATCCCGGCTACCGGTTGCTGTGTCGCTGCTTGGAGGCTGGTATCGAGGTGGTGCCCATCCCCGGCCCCTCGGCCGTGATCACGGCTCTGTCCGTTTCGGGGCTGCCGACGGACCGCTTCACCTTTGAGGGGTTTCTTCCGGCCAAAAAGCAGGCACGTCTTGCTCAGTTGGCCGCCTTGCAGCAGGAAAGCCGCACGCTAGTCTTCTATGAAGCGCCCCATCGTCTGTTGGCGACCCTGAAGGATATGGCCGAGGTTTGCGGGGAGTCGCGGCTGGCCGTAGTGGCGCGCGAACTGACCAAAATGCATGAAGAGTTGTTTCGCGGAACCTTGGCTGAGGCTCTCGAACGTTTCAGCTCGGCCAGGGTACGTGGGGAAATTGTCGTGTTGTTGGGGCCGGCGCCGAGCATTGAAGAAGAGCCAACGGAGACGGTGCAGGAAGCCCTGCTGCGTCTGCACAGGGAAACCGGGTTGACGCGCCGGCAGCTCGTCAAGCGGGTAGCCAAGGATTTTGGCTTGCCGGGAGACGAAGTTTACCGGGAGAGCCTGAGCCTGCCGGAATTGGGCAAGGATTAGCGCCTTTGCGCCACGACGCCGACTCAGGTCGCGCCTGATTCAGCGGCAGATGTCGAAAGAGGCGAATTCATCCCGGTACTCCTCCCAGTCGATGGTCACATCATCGACCTTGGCGGCATCGGGCCCCCGGCGGCAGGCTTCCAGAGCGCTGCGAATATCAGATTCGCGGCCTTCAAGCAAGGCCTGCACATCGCCATCCGGCAGGTTGCGTACCCAACCCGTAAGGTGATGCTGACGACAGATCTTCTGGGTGTGGGCACGAAAGTTCACGCCCTGAACCCGCCCGCGAAAGCGGACAGACGCCCTGACTTTGTTCACGATACTCCCTCCTTTTTCACCAGCTGTTCAAACTCTTCTTCGCTGAGGATGGTCACCCCCAGCTCCTGGGCCCGCGTCAGCTTGCTGCCTGCTTCCTCGCCCGCAACGACGAAGTCCGTTTTCTTGCTGACCGAGCCACTGGCGCGGCCACCGAGCTTTTCCACCAGCGTCTGTGCTTCTTTGCGTGAGAACAAAGCCAGTGTGCCGGTAAAGACAAAAGTCTTGCCGCTGAAGGGGCCGCCGGCCCGGCGTTCTTCGCGTTCGGGGCGCACGCCGAGCGTCGCCAGGTCAGCCAGAATCTGCTGATTCTGGGGGGACGCGAAAAAGCTGGTGACGCTGCTGGCCACCTGGGGGCCGATTTCGTGAATGGCCAGCAGATCCTCCTGGCTTGCCCGGGACAGTTCATCCAGGGAGCCGAACTGGCTGGCAAGCACTTTGGCCATATGGTCACCGACGTGTCGAATGCCCAAAGCATTGAGGAAGCGGGAGAGGGGACGTTTTTTGCTGGCCTCGATGGCATCCAGGAGTTTCTCGGCCAGTTTGTCGCCCATGCGCTCAAACCGGAAGAGGTCTTCCTTGCTCAGGCGATAGAGATCGGCCACGTTCCTTACCAGTCCGAGCTGAAGCAACTGGTCGATATATTTTCCCCCCAGCCCGTCAATGTCCATGCCTCCCCGGCGGGCAAAGTGTTTGAGAGACTCCTTGAGCTGCGCCGGGCAGGAAAGCCCCTGGCAGCGAGGGACGACTTCATCCTCCAGGCGCTTTACCGGTGAACCGCAGACGGGGCAATGGGTGGGCATGGGAATACGGGTCTCTTTTCCCGTGCGTTTTTCGGTAAGTACCCTGACGACATCGGGAATGACATCGCCGGCTCTCTCCACGACCACCTGGTCGCCGATACGCGCATCAAGGCGGTCGATTTCGTCCCAGTTGTGGAGGCTGGCGCGAGAGACGGTGACGCCGCTGACTTCTACCGGCTGCAGATGGGCAACGGGGGTAATGGCGCCGGTGCGGCCGACCTGAAGCTGGATGTCCTCCAGAATGGTGACCGCTTGGCGGGGCGGGAATTTCCAAGCAATGGCCCAGCGCGGTGTGCGGGTTTTTTCGCCCAGTTCCCGCTGCAGGGCCAGTTCGTTGACTTTGACGACCATGCCGTCGATTTCGTAAGGAAGATCTTCCCGACCCTGTTGAAGCGACTGGTATTGGGTGATAACCGCCTCAATGTCTGGGCAACAGGTTGTACCGTCGAGGTTGGTGCGCAAACCCCACTGTTGCAGCTGCTGCAGAAGCTGCTCGTGGGTGGGTGGGGCCTCTCCCTCCAGGCGGCCGATGCCGTAGCAGAATATCTGCAGTGGACGGCGGGCGGTGACCGCCGAATCAAGCTGACGAAGGCTGCCGGCGGTGGCGTTGCGCGGATTGGCGAAAGTGGGCAGCCCCTCTTCCTCCCTCTCCCGATTGAGAGCCTGGAAGTTGTCCAGCTCCATATAGACTTCTCCCCGTACTTCGAGCAGCGCAGGGTAGGGGGGAGTCAGAACGAGGGGGACGGAAGGGATCGTTTTGAGGTTCTCGGTGATCTTCTCACCGGTCGTGCCATCGCCGCGGGTTGAACCCACCTTCAGGCGTCCCTCTTCGTAGACGAGTTCGACCGCCACCCCGTCCATCTTCATTTCGCAGACATATTCCAGCGGCTGTTCCGTGGCCAGAAAGCGCCGGATGCGACCGTCGAACTGACGCATATCCTCCTCGGTGAAGGCATTCTCCAGGGAGAGCATGGGCAGGGAGTGGCGGACCTGTTCAAACTTCTCCAGCGGAGGCGCTCCCACGCGCTGGCTTGGGGATTCCGGATGGACAAGCTCGGGGAATTGCGCTTCAAGGTCGAGCAGTTCCCTGAACAGTCGGTCATAATCCGCGTCGGAGATTTCCGGCTGATCCAGCACGTGATAGAGATAGTTGTGCCGATGGAGCGTGCCGCACAGCTCCTCATGTCTTTTTCGGGCCTGGTCTGGGGTCATGAAGGATTCCTTGGGAGGGCTGCCCGACGGGCAGAAAAGGGTCGCTGTGAATGTTGGACGATTATATAACAGGGAATGTTGGCGTTTCAACAGGTTGCACGTGATCTGTGTTGAATATTCGCGATCTCTGGGATAAACTTCCCTTCACTTGCGATGGTTATGATTTCTGAACCTGTGGGAGATTCTGATGTTTGAACCTGGTGATGTCTGGATACGGCTGAGTCTGCTGGCCGTCCTCTTTGTACTTTCCGCTTTTTTCTCCGGCTCGGAAACGGCCCTGATGTCGCTGGACAAGCTCCGCCTGAAATATCTGGTGCAGAAAAAGCGCCGTGGGGCCCAGCGCCTGGAGGAGCTTCTGGAAAGCCCTGAAAAGCTTCTGGGAGGAATCCTGGTGGGGAACAATCTGGTGAATATCGCCATCTCTGTATTCGCCACGGGGCTGCTTGTCCAGCTTTATGGAGAAAAGGGAGAGCTGATCACCATTCTCCTGGTGACACCCCTGCTGTTGATTTTTTCCGAGGTGCTGCCCAAGAGTTACGCCGCCAAGCAGTCAGAGGTGATGTCCTTCGCTGTGCTGAGGCCGATTGGAATCGTTATCAAGCTGCTGTCGCCGGCAATCTGGCTGATCACCGGAGTCACTCGTTTCCTGTCGCGCCTTATCCCGGGTGAGCAGGAGAAACCGATCCTCTCTGAAGATGAGATCCGCACTATCATCACGGTTGGCGAACAGACTGGCGTGGTCCACATGGAGAAGCACCAGATGCTGCATGGGATCTTCGACCTGGCGGAAATGCGGGTCCGCGATGTGATGATACCCCGTACCGAGGTCGTCGGCGTCGAAGTACATTCGAGCTTTGAAGAGGCTCTTGTTCAGGTGCAGCAAGCCCATCACTCCCGTTTTCCGGTCTACGACGAAAATCTTGACAGTATTGTTGGCATCATCCATTCCAAAGACATCCTGAGTTTCGTGGGGCGACCCGATACCTTTTCCCTGCGGGACATTGCCCGCCCCCCTTATTTTGTTCCCGAATCAAAGCGGATCGAGACGTTGCTGCAGTCCTTCCGTCGCAAGCGCATGCACCTGGCTATCGTCGTGGATGAGTATGGTGGGGTCGAAGGGATTGTGACTCTTGAAGATATTTTTGAAGAGATCGTCGGCGAGATTCAGGACGAGTACGATGTGGAAGAAGAGATGTTGCGGGAACTTGGCCCGGGGCGCTATCTTGTTGATGGCAGCACCTCGCTGAGAACGATCAACAAGCGCTTCCATTTGAACCTGTCCGAAGAGCATGTCACGACGCTGGCTGGCTTCCTGCTGATAGCGCTTGGCACCATACCTCTGGAAGGGGAAACCTGTGAGTCGGAGGGCGTACTCTTCACTGTGCGCAAGGTGGTCGACCGCCGTATCGAGGAGATTGAAATGCTGCTGCCCCAGTCACCAAAGGATTCCTGATCTCGTCTCCCCATGGACAGCTTCACCCCTTACCCCCTTCCCTGGGGGTTTTTTTGTGCCCAAATGTGGACCTTCCCCCAATTCTAAACCCTTAATGGAAAAGAAATATCTCCTTGACAAGGGTTTGGCCCACGGATATAGTTTCCCACAAAGTGTAATTTAGTGCCAAATCGGACCAAAAGAGGGCCATGAGCTTCCAGGGAGAATTCTACAACTCTATCGACCCCAAAGGGCGAGCCAGTATACCGGCACGTTTTCGCGAAAATCTGGCGGACGCCCATGGAGAGGAGCGCCTGGTCGTGACCAAGAACTGGGATGGCGGGCTCAGTGCCTATCCCGTGCCCCTGTGGGAGGAGAATCGCCAGAAAGTGGAGAGGCTCCCTCCCGGTCCCCAGCGTAACGCTGCCTATCGTCTCGTTATCGCCCCGGCGACCGAATGTTCTTTCGACAAGCAGGGCAGGATTCTCATTCCTGAATCGCTGCGAATGCACGCCAATCTTGAGAGGGATATTGTCGTCGTGGGCATGTCGGACCGGATTGAAATATACAGCAAGGATAAGCACGCCGAAGTGACCCAGACGGCAGTGTCCTTTGTGCAGGAGGATCCCCAGTTCATGTCAGATCTGGGATTTTAGGTTTGTCCGGCGGCGAGTTCAGGCATCTGTCGGTGATGCCGAAGGAAGTGTTGGCCTACCTGGCGCCAAAGGCAGGTGAAATTTACCTGGATGGCACTGTGGGGGGTGGCGGACACGCCCGACTGATTCTGGAGGCGTCGGCGCCTGACGGTCGCTTGATCGGCCTGGATCGCGATCCCGCGGCTCTGAAAAAAGCGGGTGAAGTTCTGGCCCCCTTTGGCGACCGTGCTGTACTGCGACACGGTAATTTTTCGGAAGCGAGCCAGATACTGCAGTCGCTAGGTGTAGAGCGGGTTGATGGCATCCTGCTGGATCTGGGGGTTTCCTCTCATCAGCTCGATGCCGTGGAAAGAGGTTTCTCCTTTCGCGCTGATGCGCCCCTGGATATGAGGATGGATACTACCTCGGGCCAGACCGCCGCAGATGTTCTTGCCAGTGCCAGTGCAGAGGAGTTGACGCGTATTTTCCGTGAGTACGGGGAAGAACGCTGGGCTGGACGTATCGCTCGCCGTATTGTGGCCCTGCGGCCCGACAAACCACTCCTGACTACGGAACAGCTGGCTGATCTGGTTCGTGACACGGTTCCTGGTGGGCACAAGCCTGCCAGGATTCACCCGGCCACGCGGGTTTTTCAGGCGTTGAGAATCCATGTCAACGGCGAACTCGATCATGTGGCCCAAGGCATCAGCCGGGGATTGGAACTTCTGAAGACGGGGGGGCGGATGGTGGTCATCAGCTTTCACTCGCTGGAAGACCGCATCGTGAAACAGTTTTTTCAACGACAGGCACAACGTTGCATCTGCCCGCCCCAGCTTCCTTATTGCAGCTGCGGGCATGAGGCGAGACTCGAAATCCTGACCCGGAAGGCCGTTCGCGCCGGTGAAGAAGAGGTCGCCGATAATCCCCGAGCACGCAGTGCGGTTCTTCGCGCCGCCCGGCGTCTGGACTGATGGTTAAAGGGCAAAGGAGAAATCATGTCTGAACTTATTTTGAGAGCATTTCCCCGGTTTGGCGGGTTGACCCTGAAAAAACCGGGCCTGATGTCCGTCATGGTTTTTATTGGTCTGATGCTGGCTCTCTCTCTCTTTTTTGTCTGGACCCGTATTCAGGTGATCAACCTTGAATACCAGATTTCCAGCCAGCAGGAGCGATTGCGTGAAATGCACCAGGAGAACAAGAATCTGCGTCTGGAAGCTGCCAGCCTGCGTACGCCGGCCCGTATCGAAAGAGTGGCCGTCAATGAGCTTGGCCTGAGGTTTCCTACTCCGCAACAGGTCATCACGGTAAGGTAGATCTATTGAGGGATTGTTGTTATGGAATTGTTGGAGCCTAAAGAAAAGCAGGACCTGTGGCACGAAATGCAGGAGCTGCTGGTCATAAGAAAGAGAAAGAGGTCGCGCCACCTGGTCGGGGTAGTGGGCCTTTTTTTCTGTATGGGAGTCAGTCTGCTCGTGCTGGGTGCCTGCTATCAGGCCGACCGGGAGGGGGCAACCTATACGCCTTTTGATTCGGCCTACGCCGGAAGCGCGACTGATCTGATGCGTCCGCAGCAGGATAACGATCCTCCAACGATCATTCACCTCTAGAGTGGTCACGGGTGGGAGTGTAGCTTGGATAAACAGGAGAAATGGGGACGTTATAGAATTCGGTTTATTGGCCTGTGTTTTCTGCTGGCCTTTGTCCTGATTTCCGTCCGTGCCTTCAGTATCCAGGTTTTAAATCAGGAGGAATGGCGCAAAAGAGCCGAAAGGCAGCATCAGAAGGTCATCTCTCTGGCGCCCAAACGCGGAGCTATCTTCGATGCCAATGGCGAGGAAATGGCGCTGAGCGTAGAGGTCGATTCCATCTATGCCGATGCGCGAAAGGTGACCGATTTAAACGGGGAAGCCCAGGCTTTGGCCAGAGCCCTGTCGCTGCCGGTCGCCGCCCTTAAGGCCAAGTTGAGTTCA
The DNA here is from genome assembly GCF_009731355.2 of Desulfuromonas sp. AOP6. Taxonomy (GTDB): domain Bacteria; phylum Desulfobacterota; class Desulfuromonadia; order Desulfuromonadales; family SZUA-540; genus SZUA-540. The sequence goes on along the minus strand of NZ_AP022810.1, from coordinate 2,494,414 downwards.
GGCAAAAGTTTTGTCTGGCTTAAAAGGCGCGTCTCACCCAAGGAAAGTGAGAAAGTAAAAGAACTGAAGCTGGCCTGCGTCGATTTCATCAAGGAGCATCGGCGTTATTACCCCAATGCGGAGATCGGCGCCCAGGTTATCGGATTTTCCGGTCTCGACCCTGAGGGACTGGAGGGAGTTGAGCTTCGTTACGATGCCTTGATTCTTGGTCAGTCGGGGTATCTGGTTACGGAAAAAGATGCACTTGGGCGTGGTATGGGAGCAGGGGTTCAGGCTCTGCAGGAACAAAGTCAGGGGTACAATGTCTATCTGACCCTGGACAAGAACCTCCAGTACATTGCTGAAAAAGAGTTGGCAGCAGGCATAGCGGCGGTGCAGGGCAAGTCGGGTTCCGTTGTCGTGCTCGATCCTGAAACGGGACGTGTACTGGCCATGGCGAGCCAGCCTGACTACAACCCTAATTCCTTTTTCAATTACAAACCTGCTCAGTGGAGGAATCGGGCGATTACCGATGCGTTCGAACCAGGCTCTACCTTCAAGGTGTTTCTGGTCGCCGCGGCTTTGAACGAGGGGGTAGTCAAAGCTTCCCAGAAGATTGATTGTGGGAAAGGCAAGCTGGCTGTGGGGGGCAAGGTCATTCACGACCACCGGCCCTACGGGAAACTGGATGTCAGTGAGATCCTCAAGTACAGCTCCAATGTGGGTTCCGCCAAAATAGGCAAGGCCCTGGAGCGTGAAAATTATTACCGCTATATCCGGGATTTTGGTTTTGGTGGCAAAACCGGCATCGATCTGCCTGGAGAGGTAGAAGGACTGATCCGCAAGCCATCCGACTGGTTTGAGATCGACCTGGCGGCGATCTCTTTCGGTCAGGGTCTGACCGTAACGCCAATCCAGCTCGCTGCAGCTACGGCGGCCATAGCCAATGGTGGTTATCTGATGAAACCCTATGTTGTCGACAGGGTTGTGGATACAAACGGACAGGTAGTGAAAAAAAACAATCCGCGGGTTGTTCGGCAGGTTGTTTCAGGGGATGTAGCCAGTCGGGTCAGCCAGATGATGGCGCAAGTGACGGAAGAAGGTGGCACGGGGACGATGGGGGCGGTTGCTGGCTATCGTGTTGGTGGCAAAACGGGAACTGCTCAGAAAGTTGATCCCGTAACGGGCGGATATTCAACGGATAAACGGGTTTCCTCCTTTATCGGTCTGGTGCCGGTGAACGATCCCAAACTGGTCATTCTGGTCGTCGTAGATGAACCGGAGGGTCAAGCCTATGGCGGGCTGGTAGCGGCACCGATCTTCTCACGGATTGCTGGCAAGTCGCTTCATTACCTGAAAGTGCCGGCTACGGCACCGACCATTGTTGCGTCTACCCCACCCTCCCTGGAGACTTCGGCCTTTCCACTGAATAAAAATCTCCGGGTGGCATGGAATGAAAGCGGCAACGAAGGCGTGCGCATGCCGGACTGCCGGGGACAGAGTTATCGGCAGGTTCTCCAAACCATGGAAAGGACCGGACTGAATATACAGCTCAGAGGCAGTGGCCGGGTCGTTGAACAGTCGCCGCGAGCGGGGGAGCCTATTCGGTATGAACAGGAGGTCTGGGTCAGATTGGCGCCGCCGACCTGACCGCATGAAAGTACGTCCTCAGCCTGGACAAGGAATAACCTGATTATATGAAACTTTGTGAGATGATCAAAAAGATGCCGGCCTGCAAGGTGGCGGGGTCCCAAACCCAGGAAATCGCCGGGTTGTTCTACGACTCCCGCCAGGTGACCGAGGGTGGGGCCTTCTTCGCTCTGCCGGGGATCAAATCTGACGGCCATCTCTTTGTCGAGGACGCCATAGCTCGTGGAGCTGTGGCTATCTTTGCCGAGAAGCCGCTGACTCTTCCCGAGGGATTGACACTTGTCCAGGTTGAAAATGCCCGACAGGCAATGGCCCTGGCAGCCCATGCTTTTTATGGCGATCCAACCGCCGATATTCCTGTGGTCGGCGTGACCGGCACCAATGGGAAGACCACGGTAACCTATCTGGTGGAGGCTATTTTACAGGCTGCCGGCAAAAAACCGGCAGTCTTTGGTACTGTCAATTACCGTTATGGAAATGCCGAGCATCCCTCCAGCCATACGACTCCTGAGTCCGTCGATTTTCTGAGGACATTGGCGCATTTTCGCTCTCAGGGCGCCGATGCGTTGGTTCTGGAGGTTTCGAGCCATGCCCTGGATCAGTACCGTGTCGAAGGAACTCATTTTAACGTCGGCATATTTACCAACCTGACTCCTGAGCATCTAGACTATCACGGGGACATGGAAGGCTACTATGCCAGCAAAGCGGCATTTTTTCGTCGGCTCCTTCCTTCCTGTGGCGGGTGCGCCATCATCAACGTAGATGATCCTTATGGCAAGCGGCTCGCGGCAGAACGTCCCGAGGCCCTGACCTGTGGCAGCACAGAACAGGCTGCTGTACAGGTTAAAGAGGCACATCTGAGCGTTGACGGCATTACAGCTAGAATCAGCACGGCTCAAGGTGAAATCGAGCTGAGATCGTCCCTGGTCGGCCAATTCAACCTGCAGAATATTCTCTGTGCGTTTGCTGCGGGGCTGGCCCTCAAGCTGGATGCCCACCTCGTGGCAGAGGGAATTGCCAGGGCGGCCATGGTGCCGGGACGGCTTGAGCGTATAGAAAATGAGCGAGGGGCTCTCATCCTCGTGGATTATGCCCACACCGGCGATGCCCTGGATAAGGTCCTGGCCACTCTTCAGGACCTGAAGCCGAGGCGGCTTGTCACTGTGTTCGGTTGTGGGGGAGATCGGGATCGCAGCAAGCGTCCGGTCATGGGAGAAGTCGCCGCCCGCTTTTCCGATCTGGTGGTGCTGACCTCCGACAACCCGCGCACGGAAGATCCCCAGGTCATACTGGCGGAAATACGGCCGGGCATTGAGCGGCACTATCAGCAGGAAATCAGCCTTGCCGATGGCAGGCACGGGCGACGGGGCTTTGTCGTGCTGGAGAACCGGAGACAGGCCATTGGTTATGCCGTCTCGACCCTCGGCGAGGGAGACATTCTCCTGGTGGCCGGCAAAGGCCACGAAGACTATCAGGTTATCGGGACCGAAAAACACCATTTCGACGATCGCGAGGAACTGCGTCAAGCACTGGCCTCCGAGGAGTGAACGGCATGGAACTGCCTGTTCAGAAAATAGCCCGCATGGTTTCGGGAATCCTGACGCCTCCTCATTCCCAGGAGATGGTGACAGGCGTATCCACGGACAGTCGCACCATTCGCCCGGGAGAACTTTTCGTGCCCCTGGTCGGTCCGCACTACAATGGCCACGACTATTTGGGACAGGCCGTTCAGAACGGCGCGGCTGTCTGTCTGAGCGAAGAGGTCGTGGCCGGCTTGCCGGTGCCGATCATCCGTGTCGACGATACCCTCAAGGCTCTCGGCGATCTGGCCGCCGGCGTACGCGCCCACTACAAGGGCCCCCTGGTGGCGATCACCGGCACGGCCGGCAAAACGACCACTAAAGAGATGCTGGCCGCCATCCTGTCACAAACAGGACCCGGTCTGAAGACGGAAGGAAACTTCAATAACCTCATCGGTCTGCCCCTGACACTGTTCCGCCTGGAAGATTCCCATCGCTGGGTGGTTCTGGAGATGGGTATGAGCGCCAGGGGGGAAATTGCCAGGCTGGCGCAGATCGCTGCGCCGACAATCGGCATTATCACTAATGTGGGGCCGGCACATCTGCAAACCCTGCATGGGCTCGAAGGGGTGGCCAGAGCCAAAGGCGAGCTTTTCGAGTCTTTGCAGCCCCAGGCAACGGCTGTAATCAATGCCGATGATGAGAGAGTGGTTACCTTGCCGGTGGCTAATGGCGTCCATCGGCTGCTGTTTGGCCTTAATCCGCAGGCTGATGTACGCGCCGAGGCAGTGGCGGCCAAAGGGGATAAAGTCGTTTTTGATCTGGTGCTGCCGAGCGGGCGTTGGCCGGTCACCCTGTCCGTCCCGGGTCGACACAATGTCGCCAACGCGCTGGCAGCGGCGGCAGCGGCGGTGGCAATGAAGGTTGACGGCGACATCATCGCCAAAGGACTGTCTCTCTTCCGCACCATCCGTGGACGGATGGAGCTGTTCAGCTTGGGTAATGGCGCTCTGTTGATAGAGGACAGTTACAATGCCAACCCCGCCTCGATGCGGGCGGCCCTCTCAGCTCTTAACGATCTGCAGGGCAACGGTCGCAGGATCGCCGTTCTCGGCGACATGCTCGAGCTGGGGGATGAGACCGATCTTTTGCATCAAGAGCTCGGGCGTGAGGCGGCCGGACAGGTTGATGATCTTTTGCTTTTGGGTGAGAAGGCGGCGAAAGTCGCCGCGGGCGCCCGAGAAGGTGGGCTTGATGCCGCGCACCTGCACATTCTGGAGAATGTTGAGGCGGCGTGTGGATGGCTGCGGGCATGGCTGCAACCCGAAGACAGGCTTCTGATCAAAGGTTCGCGAGGGATGCGCATGGAAAAGATATCGGCGGCACTTCTTGCCCCCGATTTTTTCCAAAACCAAACGGAAAGGTAAGGGCGCCTATGCTCTATCATCTGCTCTACCCATTACACACAGAGTTTTCAGCTCTCTATGTGTTCCGTTTTATCACTTTTCGGGCCATTTACGCGACGATTACGGCCCTGGTGATCGCCTTTATCATAGGACCCTGGGTAATCGAAAAGCTTTCGATGCTGCAGATCGGCCAGACCATACGCAAGGTAGGACCGGAATCCCACTTCAAGAAGGAAGGGACGCCCACCATGGGAGGGACGCTGATCCTGCTGGCCATCGTCGGGCCGACGCTGCTGTGGGCAGACCTGACCAATCTGTATGTCTGGGTGACCCTGCTCGTTACTGTTGGTTTTGGGGTAGTGGGTTTCATGGACGACTATCGCAAGGTGAAGCGCAAGAGTAGCGATGGTCTGTCGGCCAGGCAGAAAATGCTCTGGCTTATGCTGATCTCTCTGGTGGCGGCATCTATCCTCTATGTCTATCCGCCATTTCAGACCACCCTGGCTTTCCCCTTTTTCAAAGGGGTCGTGCCCGACCTGGGAATATTCTACATTCCCTTTGCCATGGTTGTTATCGTCGGCGCCAGCAACGCCGTGAACCTGACGGATGGACTGGACGGGCTGGCCATCGGGCCAATGATCATCGCCTCCGGCACTTATCTGCTCTTTGCCTATCTGGCCGGCAATGCCAGGCTGGCCGAGTATCTGCAGATCAGCAGCGTCCAGGGGGCTGGCGAATTGGCGGTGTTGTGTGGGGCCATGGTGGGCGCCGGGCTGGGATTTCTCTGGTTCAATACCTATCCCGCCCAGGTTTTTATGGGCGATGTGGGCAGCCTCTCCTTGGGGGGGGCCCTGGGAACGATCGCGGTTATTACCAAGCAGGAGATCGTCCTGGTTATTGTGGGCGGCATATTTGTTGTCGAGGCGCTGTCCGTTATCTTTCAGGTGACCTCGTTCCGCCTTTACGGCAAGCGGATCTTCCGCATGGCGCCCATCCACCATCACTTCGAACTCAAGGGCTGGCCGGAACCGAAGATCATCGTGAGGTTCTGGATTATCAGTATCATTCTGGCTCTGGTGGCGTTATCCACCCTGAAGCTGAGGTAGCATGAAAAGGGATTTCACGGGAAAACAGATTGTCGTGGTGGGCGCTGGGCGCACGGGAGTGGCCCTGTGCGCTTATTTCAGCCGCCGTGGCGCCCGTGTGACCCTGTCGGATCAGCGCTCCGCCGAACGGATCGAAAATCTCGCGAGTCTGCCGAAAGATACCCTGACCGATTTTGGCGGTCATACAGAATCACTTTTTCAGGCAGCCGACCTGATTGCCATCAGCCCGGGTGTTCCCTTGAGCGTACCCGCTATCGCCAAGGCCGCGGCCGCTGGAGTACCCGTGCTTGGGGAAATTGAAGTCGCCTTTGCTGAAATCGAGGCTCCCCTGATCGCCATCACCGGCACCAATGGCAAGTCGACGACGACGACGGTCATGGGCGAAGTGTTTCAGGCCTGGGGGAAAAAGACCTTTGTGGGGGGGAATCTGGGGACGCCGCTGATCGAGGCGGTCGATGCTGGATCCTGGCAGTGGCTGGTGGCGGAATTGTCCTCTTTTCAGCTTGAAGCGATCCAGCACTTCCGTCCAAGATACGCCCTGCTGCTGAATGTCAGTGAAGATCACCTGGACCGCTATGTGGATATGGAAGCTTACGTGCAGGCCAAGGCGAGGATCTTTGTCAATCAGACAGCCGACGACGTGGCCGTGCTCAACGCCGAGGACGCCACTGTGTGCGCCCTCGGCCAAAGCCTTACCGCCCGTAAAGTCTATTTCTCTTCGGCTAGGATCCTTGATGAGGGGATGGGGTTTGACGGAACGCATATCGTCTGGAACTGGCAAGGGCAGACGCATCGATTCCTTCTGGCCGAGCTGCGCCTCAAGGGACTGCACAATGTGGAAAACGTCATGGCAGCCCTTATCCCGCCGTTGATGGAAGGCTGCCCGGCCACGACGGCCTGGCAGGCGACCTGTAAGTTTAGTGGTCTCGCCCATCGCATGGTGCCTGTCCGCTCTCTGGGAGGGGTGACCTGGTACGATGATTCCAAGGGCACCAACGTCGGCAGCGTCGTCAAGAGCCTCTCCGGTCTGCCGGCGCCGGTGACCCTTATCGCCGGTGGCAAGGACAAGGGCGGAGACTATCAGCCCCTGGTGGAGATGGTCAAAGACAGGGTGAGCCATCTTATCCTCATTGGGCAGGCGGCAGGGCGCATCGAGCAGTGTCTGGGAAACCTGACGCATACCATACGGGCTGCAAGCCTGGAAGAAGCGGTGCACCTGGCCCATGAGCTGACCCCGGCAGGGGGAACGGTGCTGCTTTCGCCCGGCTGTTCAAGTTTCGACATGTTCTCGAGTTACATCGAGCGAGGGGAGCGTTTTGCCGCCCTGGTCATGGATTTGCCGGAAAAGAAGAGGAACTGACATGGAGAGGCGGGGAGAATTCGACAATACCATTCTACTGCTGGCGGTCGTGCTGACCTGTCTGGGGGTGGTCATGGTCTATTCATCCTCCTCGATCATGGCAGACAGGCGCTATGCCGATGGTTTCTATTTTCTCAAACGTCAAGGGGTATATGCCATTTTGGGCTTTGCTCTCATGGCCGCGGCGATGCATGTCAATTATCAGGTGCTGCGGCGGCTGGCTGTGCCCTTCCTGTTCGGTTGCGTCCTGCTGCTGGGGGCGGTTTTTCTGCCGGGGCTGGGATTAAGCGCAGGCGGTGCCTCGCGGTGGATTCGGCTGGCGGGCATCTCCATTCAGCCTTCAGAACTGGCCAAACTGGGACTCATCCTGTATATGGCCCATTCATTGGCCAAGAAGAAAGGCAAGATCAAGAGTCTGACCTGGGGATTTCTCCCCTATATGCTGGTACTGGCTCTGCTTCTTTTCTTTCTGTTGCTGCAACCGGATCTCGGCGCCGCTATCACACTGGGCTGCGTGGCCATGGTCATGCTCTTTGTGGCTGGAACACGTCTAGTCTATTTTCTGTCGGCGATGATTTTGACGACGCCTTTTCTGTACTTTCTGGTGATGAACGTCGACTACCGCCGCCGGCGCATCTTCGCATTTCTCAATCCCTGGGATGATCCGACCAACACCGGGTTCCAGATCATTCAGAGCTGGATTGCTTTCGGCACTGGTGGCCCCTTTGGCAACGGTCTGGGTGAAGGGAGGCAAAAGCTGTTTTATCTGCCGGAGGCCCATACGGATTTCATCTTTTCCGTCATTGGCGAAGAACTGGGCTTTGCCGGTGTTTTTGTCATCACCGCCATGTTTCTTCTTCTGGTGTTGCGGGGTATCCGGGCGGCCCAGGCAGCTCCGGACGATTTCGGAAAATATCTGGCCTTCGGCATATCGCTCCTTATCGGTCTGGAGGCCTTTGTGAACTTTGCCGTGGTGATGGGCATGCTGCCAACCAAAGGGTTAGCTTTGCCCTTCCTATCCTACGGCGGCACGAGTCTGGTGACGACCCTGCTGGCTGTGGGTGTGTTGCTCAGCGTGTCCCGTCAGGCGAAAGGAGACGGGATATGAGACTTCTTCTGGCCGGCGGTGGCACCGGAGGCCATCTCTTTCCTGCCGTGGCGATTGCCGAACGCCTGTTGGAAGTGGAGCCGGAGGCGGTCGTGCATTTCGTCGGCACGAAGAAAGGTCTGGAAGCCAGAGTGTTGCCAACCCTCGGTTGGCCCCTGTCCACCATTGATATAGGTGGGTTTGTCGGCAAGGGCCTGGGGGCCAAACTAGCCCTGGCGCCCCAGTTGATTAAAAGTATCCGGCAATCCCTGCGGTTGCTGGAAGATTTTAAGCCGGATGTGGTGATCGGCGTGGGTGGATATGCCTCGGGTCCGGTGGGTGTCGCGGCCAGGATCAAGGGCATTCCTTTCATTCTGCACGAACAGAATGCCTGGCCCGGGCTGACCAATCGACTGCTTTCCCGCTGGGCCGACAGGATATGTATTTCTTTCCCTGAAGCTGCTCAGGCTTTTCCCGAGGGCAAGACGGTGCTGACGGGGAACCCGCCCAGACAGGGAATGGAGCAGTGTCCGGCGCCCCCCGAGGGAAAGCCCACGATTCTGGTGTTTGGTGGCAGTCGGGGCGCCCGTGCCATCAATGAAGCCATGGTGGCAGCTCTGCAGCATCTGCAGGATCTGCGCGATAAGCTTGTCATTATTCACCAGAGCGGCACCGAGGATCTGGAAAAGGTTCGTGCTCAATATGCCGAGGCGGGTTGGGATTCGGAGGCGGTGGTGCCGTTTATCGATGACATGGCCGCCGCATACAGTCAGGCCCATCTGGTAGTCTGCAGGGCAGGGGCGACGACCCTGACCGAACTGACGGCCTGTGGCCGCCCGGCCATCCTGATACCCTATCCCCACGCGGCTGGGGATCACCAAAGCGCCAATGCCAGAGCGCTGGTCGTCAAAGGCGCCGCCCTCATGGTGCCCCAGTCGGAGCTGTGTGGTGTCAGTCTGGCGACCCTGATTCGCAACATGATCTATGATCACCACCAATTGGTCACTATGGCCAGTGCGGCCAAAGCTCAGGGCATAGAGGGTGCCGCCGATAGTATCCTGAAGCAGTGTCGGGAAGTGATCGGCTGAAAGAAGGTTTTCTATGTACGGAAAGATTCGAAAAATTCATTTTGTGGGAATTGGCGGCATTGGCATGAGTGGCATTGCCGAGGTCCTGCTCAATCTCGGATACCAGGTGTCCGGCTCCGATCTGCGCGAGTCGGAAATTACCCAGCGCCTGGCCGGACTGGGAGGGGAAATCGTTTATGGCCACCAGGCCGAGAATCTTCGTGATGCCGATGTCGTGGTCATCTCCACCGCAGTGCGCAAAGACAATCCTGAGGTGGTGGAAGCACACCGTCGCTTGATCCCGGTTATCCCGCGCGCCGAAATGCTCGCTGAGCTGATGCGCATGAAATACGGTATTGCCATCGGTGGTACCCATGGCAAGACGACCACCACCAGCATGGTGGCCACTATTCTCTCCCACGCCGGTATCGATCCGACGGCAGTGATCGGGGGGCGTCTGGATTCTCTGGGATCTAACGCCAAGCTCGGGCAGGGAAAGTTTCTGGTGGCGGAAGCGGACGAATCGGACGGAACTATTTTGAAGCTGTCCCCAACCATTGCGGTGGTGACCAACGTCGATGCCGATCATCTCGATTTCTACTGTGACATGGATCATATTCGCGACACTTTTGTGGAGTTCATCAATAAGGTGCCCTTTTTCGGGCTGGCGGTCCTCTGTCTGGACGATGCCAATATCCAGGCCCTGATCCCCAGGGTTAAGAAGCGTTTCGTGACCTACGGACTGGCCAGCCAGGCTGATTTTCACGCCACCGATATCCGTCATGAGGGGCATCGAACCTCGTTTGTCCTTCACCAGGGTGGTGAGGAGCTGGGACGTGTTTCCTTCAACATGCCGGGCCGCCACAATGTGCTCAACGCGCTGGCAGCGGTGGCTGTGGCCAGGGAACTTGACATCCCCTTCGCGACCATTGTCGAGGGCTTTCATGATTTCGGCGGGGTCCAGAGGCGCTTCCAGGTCCGCCACGATGACAGCAAAGTCATGGTGATTGATGACTATGGCCATCACCCGGCCGAAATAAAAGTGACCCTGGCGGCAGCCCGCACTGGTTGGGACCGGCGGGTGGTGGCGGTATTTCAGCCCCACCGCTACAGTCGCACCAAGGCGCTGTTCGACGATTTCGTCACCGCATTTTATCAAGCCGACCATCTGGTGGTCATGGACATCTATGCCGCGGGCGAGGAGGCGATTGAGGGGGTGGAGGCCGCGGATCTGGCGGCCGGAATCGCCGGGCACGGTCACAAGGATGTGCATTATATTTCCGGCGTCGAAGCCGTGGTCGACCATCTGGCCGCCGTTGTAAAAGAGGGGGATATCGTTATCACTCTCGGCGCCGGCAACGTCTGGCAGGTCGGAGAGAAGTTCGCTCAACGCCTGCGGAATAAAGGCTAAGGTGTCATCGCTCTTTGAAAGTTTGAAAGATTCCCTGCGGGGAAGCGTCCTGAAGGATGAGCCGATGGCGGCTCACACCAGCTGGCGTGTGGGCGGGCCGGCCGATCTCTTCATCCTGCCGGCGGATCGCCAGGATGTGTTGACGGCGCTGCGTTTATTGAAGGCGGCGCAATGCCCCTGGTTACCTGTCGGAAGCGGCAGCAATCTGCTGGTACGCGACGGCGGCATTCGGGGAGCCGTCCTGAATCTCTCCAATCTTCGTCAACTCCAGTTCCTGGCTAATGGTCTGGTGGTTGCCGAGGCCGGGCTGCCTGTGACTCGTCTGATCCGGCTTTGTGTGGAAAAGGGATTGCAGGGTCTGGAAGCGCTGGCTGGTATCCCGGGGAGTCTGGGGGGGGCAGTTGCCATGAACGCCGGGGCAGGAGGACAGGAGATGTCAGAAGTCGTGACAGAGGTAGTGCTGGCGACCGCGACTGGCGAAATCAGGCGCCCGGGGGGTGACCTTCAGTTCGCCTATCGTCGGTGCGAACTGCCCCCGCAGTCGCTGCTGGTTGAAGTCTCCCTCTCCATGACGACGGCTGACCCGCAGGAGCTGCAGCGCATTTACCGGGAACGCATCGCGCATCGCCGCCAGGCCCATGCCGTCGGCGGCGCCAATGCGGGCTCGGTGTTTAAAAACCCGGCCGGCGTGCAGGCGTGGAAGCTTATAGACCAAGCCGGCCTGCGAGGTGCCACGGTTGGCGGCGCCAAAGTCTCCGAGCGACACACCAACTTCATCGTCAATACGGGGAAGGCCAGGGCCACGGATATTCTCAGCCTGATTGAGCGCATCAAGGAGACGGTACGGGCAAGCCAGGGCGTCGATCTCGAACCTGAAGTAAAAATTATCGGCAGCGACGAGCTGCCTGCCAGGGATGAACGGATATGACACGGCAGCAATTGAAAACAAAGAAGATAGCGGTTCTCATGGGTGGACTCTCCGCTGAACGAGAGGTGTCCTTGCGCACGGGCAAGGCTGTTCTCGCCGCTTTGCAGAGTGCCGGGTATGAGGCTGTGGGCCTGGATGTCAGCAGGGATATCGCCCTGCGCCTGAGCGAAGAGCAGATTGAGGTTGCTTTTATCGCTCTGCACGGACGCTTTGGCGAGGACGGCACTATCCAGGGCCTGCTGGAGATGATGCAGATACCCTATACGGGCAGCGGTGTGCTCGCTTCGAGCCTGGCCATGGACAAAGAAACGACCAAGAAGATTCTCCTCTACCACGAACTGCCGACGCCGGCATTTCAAGTGTACAGAAAAGGAGAAGACCTGGAGAGTTTCCTGCAAGGATGCCGTCACTTTCCTCTTGTCGTCAAACCGGCGCGGGAAGGGTCGACGATCGGTATCAGCATCGTCCGGGATGAGCAGGGCCTGGCGGCGGGTTTGCAGGAAGCCCTGCAGCATGATGATCATGTGCTGGTGGAGGATTTTATTCAGGGAATGGAGATCACCGTGGGGATTTTGGGAGGCGAAGCCCTGCCCATCATCGAGATCGCCCCTAAGGGGGGATTCTATGATTACCACGCCAAATACACCGCCGGGCAGACGGAGTACATTCTGCCGGCCCCTCTCGACAATGCCGTGTACCACCGCGTGCAGCAGGTGGCTAGGGAGGTCTATCGCGTATTGGGATGTTCCGGTGCGGCCCGGATCGATTTCATGGTGCGAGAAAAGGAATTTTACTGCCTGGAAGCCAACACCATTCCGGGGATGACTGAAACGAGTCTGTTGCCCAAGGCGGCACAACACGCCGGACTGGATTTTTCCGAACTGACTCAGCGGATACTGGAAGATGCCGGATTGGGAAAATAAGAAGAGCCGGAAGCGGTTCAGACAGGGATCATGCGCGATTTAAAGGGACAGAAAAAGACCCGGATGAAGGAGAACCGGCGGCGCCGTGAAAAGCAGCCGCGTGACTGGAGTAAGATCTTCCGGCGCACGCTGAGGTTTACTGTGTTTGTCGGCAGCGTCGCGCTTATCGTCAGCGGTAGTTTCATCGGCCTGCGCATGATCTTCAGCTCTGATTATTTTCGCCTTGAAACCATCCAGATCGAGAAGGCTCAACGGGTCAGTGAAGAGGATATTCTGGCGCTGTCCGATATCCAGCTGGGAACCAGCATTTTTGATCTCGATCTGGCCCTGATCGGCAGCAAGATCGAAGAAAACCTGTGGATCTCCCGCGCCCAGGTAGAAAGAGTTCTACCCCGAAGCCTGGTGATAAGGGTCGAAGAGCGGAAACCTCTGGCCATCGTCAGTCTCGGATACCTTTACTATATGGATTCGGAAGGGACGCTCTTCAAGGTGCTCGAATCGGAAGACCGGCTGGATTATCCAGTGGTTACCGGGATAGACCGCAGCTTTCTACTGGAAAAACCCGAGGAATCTCGCAAGCTGCTGCGCGAGGCCGTCGACCTGATAAGGGAATTGCAGACAAGGAGTCGTTTCGGCCTGGAGGATGTGTCCGAATTGCGCCTGGATGCGGTCTCCGGCATTGATCTGTTTACCTACGTGGGGGGCGTGCCCGTACATATGGGGCATGCCAACTACGGAACCAAGCTCGACCGGCTGGAAAAGATCTACAAGGAGCTCGAACCGAGGCTGCAGGGGCTTAAATATATTGATCTCAATGTACTGGACCGTGTGATCGTGAAGGTGGACAACCGCACCACACAAAAGGGCTAGTTTGAAAGGAAGGGGTACGTTATGAGTACGAAGAGGGACAACCTGATCGTCGGATTGGATATCGGCACCACCAAGATCTGCGCCATCGTCGGCAACATGACTGACGAAGGGCTGGATATCGTGGGGATTGGCACCAGTCCCTCCAAGGGTTTGCGCAAAGGGGTGGTGATAAACATCGAAAGCACGGTGGAGGCCATCCGCAAGGCCCTGCGCGAAGCCGAACTCATGGCCGGCTGTGAAATCAAGTCGGTCTTCGCCGGTATCGCCGGTGGGCACATTAAAGGATTGAACTCCCAGGGAGTTATCGCCATCAAGAACCGCGAGGTCAACGATGATGACATCCGCCGGGTTATCGACGCTGCCAAGGCCATTGCCATTCCCATGGACAGGGAAGTTATCCACATCCTGCCCCAGGAATTCATCATCGATGACCAGGACGGCATCAAGGAACCTCTGGGCATGAGCGGCGTGCGCCTCGAAGCCAAGGTGCATATCGTCACCGGTGCGGTGGCCAGCGCCCAGAACATCGTTAAAAGCTGCAATCGCGCCGACGTGGACGTGGCCGATATCGTTCTCGAACAGCTCGCCTCCTCGGAAGCGGTTCTTTCCCCCGATGAGAAAGAGTTGGGGGTCGCCCTTATCGATATCGGTGGCGGTACCACGGATATCGCCATTTTCGTGGATGGGGCCATCAAACACACCTCGGTTCTCTCCTTGGGCGGTAATCACCTGACCAACGATATTGCCGTTGGTCTGCGTACGCCCATGGCCGAAGCGGAAAAAATCAAACAAGCCTATGGCTGCTGCCTGTCCTCCATGGTCGGTAAGGACGAGACCATCGAAGTACCTTCGGTGGGTGGTCGCGAGCCCCGTGTGCTCTCGCGTCAGCTGTTGGCTGAAATACTGGAGCCGCGGGTAGAAGAAATATTCTCGCTGGTAAATCGGGAGATCGTGCGCAGCGGCTACGAAGATCTGATCGCTTCCGGAGTGGTCATCACCGGCGGCACCTGTATCCTGCCCGGTATGCCCGAGCTGGCCGAGCAGATCTTCAATCTGCCGGTGCGGCGAGGTGTCCCCCGGGATATCGGCGGTTTGACCGACGTGGTCAATTCGCCCATCTACGCTACCGGGGTCGGCCTGGTGAAATATGGCAGCCGGAACATGAGCAGCCGCAATTTCAGCATCGGACAGACCAACGTGTTCGACAAGGTCGTGCGGCGCATGAAAGAGTGGTTTGACGAGTTTTTTTAATGGGCACAAAAATATCAGCGAAGTGAGACTATAAACGGGGATAACCGGTTGCGGAGAATCGGCCCCCAAACCAGAACGGAGGGAGCGTTATGTTTGAATTTGATGAGAGTATCGACCAGAGAGCGAAAATCAAGGTAATCGGCATCGGAGGGGGAGGTGGCAACGCGGTCAACACCATGATCAACTCGCAGATCGAAGGGGTGGAATTCATCTGCGCCAATACCGATGCACAGGCCCTGAGAACCAACAAGGCGCCGATGAAAATCCAGCTGGGTTCCAAACTCACCAAGGGTTTGGGCGCTGGCGCCAATCCCGAGGTTGGCAGGGAGGCAGCCCGAGAAGACAAAGCCCGTCTGCTGGAGATTCTCGACGGCGCCGATATGGTCTTCATCGCGGCCGGACTGGGCGGCGGTACCGGCACCGGCGCGGCCCCGATCATTGCTGAGGTGGCAAGGGAAATGGGGGCGCTGACCGTTGGCGTTGTCACCAAGCCCTTCTCCCGCGAAGGCAAGCAGCGCATGAAAAAGGCAGAGCAAGGGGTGGAAGAGCTCAAAGAAGTCGTTGATTCGCTGATCGTCATCCCCAACGACCGCCTCTTGGGACTGGCCGGCAAGAGCATGAGTATTCTCGACGCCTTCAAGCCTTCCGATGACGTATTGCTGCAGGCGGTTCAGGGGATTTCCGACCTGATTACCACCAGCGGCCTCATCAACGTCGACTTTGCTGACGTCAAAGCCATCATGAGCGAGCGCGGCATGGCCATGATGGGCATTGGTCTGGCCGAAGGCGAGAAGCGTGCCGCCGAAGCAGCACACCAGGCCATTAGCAGCCCGCTGCTGGAAGATATCGATATCTCTGGTGCCAAAGGGGTTCTGGTCAATATCTCCGGTTCTTCCAATATGACCATGGAAGAGTTCGACGAGGCCTCACGCATCATCCACGAGAAAGTGCACGAGGAAGCTAACATCATCACGGGTTTGGTCATCAACGAAGAACTCGGCGACTGTATCAAGATTACGGCCATTGCCACCGGTTTCGGACCTTCTTTCGAGAAGAGCGGCCGGATTGCCGAAGACTTGAAAAACAGAGCGGCGGTGACCATGGGGAAAGTTGATCGCGATCTGCCCACCTTTATTCGGGATCGTCAGAAAGAAGTGCCCTACAACCTGAGAGCTTCCGGTGGGGGCGGCGAAATGGAATACGATATCCCGACGTTCCTGCGCAAACGGGTTGATTAAACCCGGACAAAATGGAACCTTTCTCTTTTTCGGCCCGGTGCAATCGATTTAATAATCGCAGAGCCTGGCCGTAGATGGATTTCTTTGTGCCGTGCGGTGCAATACTTTCTGACAGCGGATCTCCGCCTGCTGCCAGAAGGAGCCGTGCAGGCTGTATTTGGTCGATAATGAATTGGTAGACTCCCTCGTCTCGGGGACCGCAATCGCGGTCCCTTTTTTTTGGGGCCTCTTTACCCCATCTTCAATTGATGCCATAGTGCAACGATCGCCAACAATCAGGAAAATATAGATGTCACGACTGTTGATTTCTCGTATGAAAAACCGCCTGGAAAGGGAGCGCGGCAGCCAGGCAAAACCCTGGGGCGGACGCCTGACCATCGCCCTCGTCTTCCCCAATACCTATTTCCAGGCCATGAGCAACCTCGGTTTTCAGACTGTGTATCATCTGCTTAACAGCCGGGACGACGTTCTCTGCGAGCGCTTCTTTCTACCGGATCCGGTCGATTTGAAGGAACATGAGAAGACGGGAACCGCGCTCTTTTCCCTGGAATCCCAGCGTCCTCTGGCAGACTTTGATGTCGTCGCTTTTTCCATCTCTTTTGAAAACGACTACGTCCAGCTGCCGACCCTCTTTCGCCTTGGGCGTATCCCTTTTTATGCGGCAGAGCGGGGGGACAGCCATCCCCTGGTCCTCTGTGGCGGCGTCTGTGCCTTTTTAAACCCAGAGCCCCTCGCCGACATCATGGATCTCTTCGCCGTGGGCGAGGGGGAAGTTCTGCTGCCGTCCCTGCTGGAGCAGTTGACCACCCTGGAGCTGAGCAGACCCGAACTGTTGGCGGCCCTGGCGGGTGTCGCCGGCGTCTATGTTCCCTCCCTGTACGACGTGCGCTATGCCGAGGATGGTACCCTGGCGGCGATGATGCCACAAAAAGGGGCGCCACCTCAGGTCAGGCGCCAGTGGGTGCGGGAGCTCGATAACAGTGAAAGTCGCACCTTTGTGCATACCCCGGACACGGCCTTTGCCGACATGTCCCTGGTCGAGATCTCCCGCGGCTGTTCCCGGGGCTGCCGCTTCTGTGCCGCCGGCTTCATCTATCTGCCGGCGCGGGAGCGCACACTGCAGGCTCTGCTCCCTCAGGTCGAACAAGGGCTGTGCATGCACCGCAAAATAGGTCTGGTTGGCGCTGCCGTTTCCGATTATTCAGATATCGATGACCTGAACCGGGAGATATTTGAACGGCAAGGGCTGGTCTCCGTCGCCAGCCTGCGCATGGATTCCCTCACCGCCGAAGAGGTGGACGCCCTTAGAGAATCGGGGCATCGCACCCTGGCGCTGGCGCCGGAGGCCGGCAGCCAGCGCCTGCGCGATCTCATCAACAAAGGGATCGACGAAGGTCAGATCCTGTCTGCTGCCCGTCTTCTGGCCGCCGGTGGCATCCTCAACCTCAAATTGTATTTCCTCATCGGTTTGCCGACGGAAGAGCAGGACGATATTGACGAATTGCTACAATTAACGGCGAAAGTGCGCGAGGTCTGGGTGGAGGAACAGAAGAAGTCCGGACGCCTCGGTACCCTGACACTGTCGGTGAACCCTTTTATTCCCAAGCCCTTCACCCCCCTGCAGTGGGCGGCCATGGACGGCGCCAAGGTTCTGGAAAGCAAGATGAAGCACATTCGGGCCGGCATCGCCCGCATGCCCAATTGCGAGGTCATCTTCGAGTCGATGCGCAGTGCCCTGTTGCAGGCCTTCCTTTCCCGTGGCGACCGCCGGATGAGTGCTGCCCTCCCTCTGCTGGCCAAGGGGATGAACCTTAAGGCCGCCTGTCGTGAGGTGGATCTCGACCCTGATTTTTATGTCACCCGCGAGCGAGGCGAATCTGAACTTTTCCCCTGGGAAATTATCGACAACGGTGTACGCCGCGACTACCTGTGGAGTGAGTATGGCCGTGCCGTGAGGGGGCAGCTCACGCCTCCTTGTTTTCCCGGTTGCCGTCGTTGCGGGGTTTGTGTTTAGATTTTTCCGGACCTTCGCTGCAAAAAGGGGAGAGTGCGTTATACTCCTTGACAAGTTTTGCAAGCCTGTTTAAATTATAACCAATTCAATCCTCAATCGATTAAAGGAGAGACTCATGAGCGAAAAACGCAGTGGCGTCATTACTTTTAAAGGAAACCCCGTCACCCTGGTTGGTCCCGACCTGAAGGTCGGCAGCACCGCATCGGAATTCAAGGTGGTCGATGGCACCCTCAAGCCGGTGACCCTGGCTGACTCCAAGGGGAAGGTTCGCCTCATCACTGTCGTTCCTTCTCTTGACACCGGCGTCTGCGACACCATGACGCGCAAATTCAATGAAGAGGCGGCCAAGCTGCCCGAGGATGTGGTCGTCTATACCATCAGCGTCGATCTGCCCTTTGCTCAAAACCGCTGGTGCGGAAACGCCGGAATCGACCGGGTCAAGACCCTGTCCGACTACCAGGACCGTTCCTTCGGTCTCAACTATGGCCTGCTGATCGACGAGCTCAAGCTGCTCGCCCGCGCCGTACTGGTGGTGGATGCTAACGATAAGATCGTCTATCGGGAAATCGTCAAGGAAGTAACCACCGAGCCCGACTACAAGGCGGCTCTGGAGGCGGTTCGCAAGCTGGCCTGATGGCGGCTGCGCTGTACAAAAAAAGCCCCTGCCAGAGGTTCGGCGGGGGCTTTTCTATTAGAAGAAGGGAAGCAGGGCTTAAGGTTTGCGATCCTTTTTGCCGAGGATGGCGTCGATACTGAGACTGTCCTTGATGTCCTGTTTGGTCTGATGCACTGTCCGATAGGTCCGGTAGACCGACTCCACCAGCCGGCGGGCCGGGCCGGCGCCGAAGATAAGGATGATGAGGCCGGCGAGCAAGGCAATTTCGAACAATCCCAATCCGAACATGAAAGTCTCCGTGGCGATTAAAGGGTTATCGCCATACTAGGGCAAAGGGGCTCCGACGGCAAGCCGGGATTTTTCTGGCGCCGCCGGGGTGGACAGAGCCCGGCCAGAGGCATTATGATTCAGCTGCCAGACACCGCCCGAGCGGAAGCCGGCAGAAAGGCAAAGCGATGAATATCGAACAGATGAAAACGGTGCTGCGCGAAATCCTCACCCGCACGGACCTGACCCCCTGCGTGGTCGGCCACCGCGGCGTTGGCAAGACGGCGGGTATCCTGCAGGTCTGTCGGGAGATCGGCCGACAGTACGTCCCCCTGCGGCTGGGGCAGATGGAGGTCGGCGACCTGGTGGGCATTCCCTACCGCGAGGGCGAGGTCATGCACTGGTCGCGTCCCTCCTGGTGGCCGTCCGAGCAGGACGAGCCGACCATCATTCACTGCGATGAACTCAATCGGGCCCAGCAGGAGGACACCCTGCAGGCCATTTTTCAGTTTGTCGAGCCGCCGGCGGAGGGGCAGCGCCGCGCCCTGCACACACACAAGCTGGCGCCCAAACATAAGGTGGTGGTGTCCATTAATCCGCCCGACGGTACCTATCAGGTGGCGACCCTCGACCGCGCCCTGCTCGACCGCATGGTCATGATCACCGTCGAGACCGATTACCCTTGCTGGGCCCGCCATGCCCGTCAGCGCGGTTTCGATGATGGGGTACAGCAGTTCCTGGCGGCCTTTCCGCAGCTGCTGGCGCATCAGGGCAGCCCCGTCGACATGCAGATGGAGCCCACGGAGCGGGCTTGGGAGATGGTCAGCACCCTGCGACGGCACTGCCGTTTTCCGGCCGAGCTGGAGATGGAAGTCTATGCCGGTATCGTCGGCAAAGAGGCGGCCGTGGCCTTTTTGCGCTGGTGCGCTGAGCAGAGCGAGCGCCCGTTGACAGCCGCCGACATTCTCGACGACTGGGACCGCGTCGCCGATCAAGCGGCCCGCCAGCGCGACGATCAGCAGGCCGCCACCCTCAATGCCCTGGTCACGGCCCTGGAGACTTCTGCCACCATGACCCTGGCGCAGGAGTGCAACCTCGTCGCCTATATCGACGTGCTCCCCCGCGATCTGCGCTTTGCCCTGGTCAAGTCGCTGCTACGCCTCCCCATGGTGGCGCAGGCTCTCAGCAAGGACGAGTACGACGGGGTGATCCTTGAAGCCATCAGCGAAATCAGTCGGGAGGCCTCCTGAAGCCATGACGGCGCGGGTGCTGGAGAACGCCGTGGTGCGCCTGCTCAAGACGCATCCCTTCTACGGCCAGTTTCTGCTCGGCTTCCGCCGCCGTGAGGTGGCGGGGGACAAGGCGCTGGGGGTGACCTTCCGCAACGGCATCCCGACCCTCTGTTTCAACCCCGAACGACTGGCCTCATTTGAACCGGCGCAGCAGCGAGCCTTGCTGGAGCACGTCATCAAGCACGTCCTGCATCTGCACATGCTGCGGCGCAAGGAGCGAAACAGTCATGATTGGGACCTGGCCTGTGATCTGACCATCAACCCGGGTATCGCCGACCTTCCCCCGCAAGCGGCCCTACCGAAACGTCTGCGGCTGGAAGAGGGGCTGGCCGCCGAGGAATATTATCGTTTGCTGGAGCGCCCCTTTGACACCGGCAACCAGCAAGGGCAGGGGCTGGGCAACGCCGAACAGGATGCGGGCGAGCATGCCGAGGCCGGCCAGAAGAAAGAAGCGCCAGCGCTGAACAGTCAGCCGCAGATCCATGACGATCACCAGGTCTGGCAGGAGGCCGACAGCACCCCGGCCGCCCTGGCGGAACAGGTCGTACGCGACCTGGTGCAGGACGCCTGGCGCAAGAGCCACGGCGAAGTGCCCGGTGACGTGCGGGAGCTGGTGGAAAGTCTGCTGGCGCCCTCGCCCATCCCCTGGAAACAGGTGTTGCGCCAGTTCGTGGCCACCGCCGGTCGCGTTGGCCGCCAGAGTACCTGGAAGCGGGAACATCGCCGCTTTGCCCACGAAACCCCCGGCCAACGCAAGCGTCGCCGCCTCAATCTGCTGGTGGGGGTCGACGTCAGCGATTCGACCAATATCCGGGAATTACGGGAGACTTTTGCCCGCGAACTGCTGAGCATTGCCAACGGGCGCGACAGCCTCATCACCGTCCTCTACGCCGGCAGCCGCGTGCAGCGCATCGACAGCTTTCGCAGCCGAGCCGCCGTGGTCGAAGTCTACGAAGGGGGCGGCTTCACCGATCTGCGCCCCGTCTTCGACTACGCCCGCACCATGCAGCCACCGCCGGCAGCAGTCATCTACCTGACGGACGGCTTCGGTGAAGCCCCCGCGACCATGGCTTATCCCACCCTGTGGGTATTGACCCGGGACGGGCAGAAACCGGCGCCATGGGGCGTGGAACTGAGACTGGATGGATGAACCGAAGAGGAGAGTATTTAGATGGATACCGATATCAAACCGATGACGCTGGAATCCGTACGTGACCTGCTGGTCGAGGCGGGAGCCAAGGTGATGGCCCGGTCGGGGCGCAGCGAACACTACAGCGCGCCGCGGGAGTTTTCCTTCGAGGTCAAGGCCCTCTTCCCTAACGGCCTCGGCTTGCACGTCGTCGCCCGTCAGTTCAACTACCGCGACCCCTGGGAGGCCGCGGGGCGGGTCAACGACCAGGTGGACGTCTCCCTGATGAAGGACGGCGGTTACGCGCCCCTGCCCAAGGGCTATGGGTTTTTCCAGGGGCGGGACGAAGAGGAAGGGGTTGAAGAAGAGCGATTGCGGGAGATTGTCACCTGCGTGCGCGACCTCAACCCGAAGATTTACCGACTGCAGGAACTCACCGGCGACCTCTAGGTCGCCGGTTTTTTTTCAGCGCAGCCGCAAGCGGGCCGCCGGCGCTGGCAGTACGCGGCCGATGACGAAAGCCTGGCCGCCATCCTCGCGCAGCTTGGCACAGAGGCTGTCCGCCTTGGCTTCCGGTACGGCCATGAGCAGGCCGCCGGAGGTCTGCGGGTCGGCGAGCAAGTCGAGCACGGCGCGGGAGGCCTGCTCCGCCTGTTCCACCCGGGGCAGATAGTAGGAGCGGTTGGCGTAGCTCCCTTCGGGCACCAGGCCCATGTCGGCCATCTCCAAGGCGCGCGGATAGGCCGGCAGCGCTGCCCCTTCCAATTCCAGGCAGACACCGCTGGCTTCGGCCATCTCCAGGGCGTGGCCAAGCAGGCCGAAACCGGTGACGTCGGTGCAGGCCGAAATCCCCACCGCCATCATAATCTCGCTGGCCCGCCGGTTGAGCAAACACATGCCCTGCAGCGCCTCGGGAATATCCCCATCCTGCAGCACTTCCCCTTTGATGGCCGTGGTCAGCAGTCCCGTGCCCAGTGGCTTGGTGAGTACGAGAACGTCGCCAGGCCTGGCTCCCTGGGTGGTGACCATGCGGCGCGGATCGACCAGGCCCGTGACTGCCAGGCCGAACTTGGGTTCGTCATCCTGGACCGAATGTCCTCCCACCACCACGGCACCCGCTTCCAGCACCTTGTCGGCTCCCCCCTGCAGAATGCGGGTCAGCATCTCCGTCCCCAGGGAACAGGTGGGAAAACCCACCAGATTCAGGGCGGTCAGCGGCCGGCCCCCCACGGTGTAGATATCGGAGAGAGCGTTGGCGGCGGCAATCTGACCGTAGAGAAAGGGATCATCGACCACGGGCGTGAAGAAGTCGATGGACTGCACCAGGGCCATGTCTTCGGCAAGGCGGTAGATACCGGCGTCGGCGAAGGGGATGGCGGCGGACAGCAGATTGTCGTCGTTATATGTCGGCAGATGGCACAGAACCTGTGCCAGGGTCTCGGGACCCAATTTGGCCGCTCAGCCGGCGCTGCGGGCCAGGCTGCTGAGGCGTATCTTCTCGGCCATGGTTGTCTCCATTTTCAGGTTAGGCGGGTGGCAGCTTCCAGGCCACCCGTTCGTCTCCCCGCCGCATGGTGTACTTGAGGGAGTCGAAGTGTTCGAGGACAGCCTGCGTCTGCTTGCGGGCACTCCCCAGGATATCGCGGAACTGGGCCAGGGTCAGGGTCTGCTGGCTGGCGAAGTGTTTACGCAGCGCGTCGAGGGCCAGCTGGTAGGTTTCGAGGTGGAAAAAGGTCTCCTCGCTCAGGCGCACCAGTCGCCCCTGGGCAAAGAGGAAGCCAAAATAGGGATCGGCCTTTTCGGCGCTCAGACCGAGCTGGTCGAGCATCTCCCGCTTGTTCTTGGCCAGAAAGCCGGCGCTGCGGTAGGCCTCTTCGATGCGATTGATCTCCCGCGCCTGGGCCTCGGAAGGGGTCGGCACATAGCCGGGAATAGCGACCCACTCCCCCTGCTGGGAGAGAATGTTCTCCGCCACGGCCTGCTCCAGCAGTTGCTCGAAACCCTTGGCCGACAGGGCAGCCGGCAGGGTGTTCTTCAGGGTGGCGTGGGGAATGCCGGGCAGCAGCGGATTCTGGCTGAGAAACCGTTTGGTCTCCTCCAGCAGCTGATGCTGCCAGGAGCGAATCGACTCGCTGACGGTCCACTGGTCGCCGAGCAGAACCACCTTGCTGTCCTCTTCCAGGGCCTGCAGGTGATCGGTAATGCGCTCCTTGCCCATGCCGGAGATGAGTTCGAGCTCCTTCACCCTGGCGCATCCCTGCTGGCTGAGCTTCTGCAGCAGGAACGATTTCTCCCCCGATTCCAGCTCGGCCAGGGCCGACATGATCTCCTCGCGGAAGCGGCGGTGCTTGACGGGCTTGGGGTCGATGACCTTGCCGCCGCCGATGGTGGTCATGGGGGAATAGGAGCGGATGATGAAGCGATCCTCGCGATGGGCGACCAGGGGGCGGTCGAGATGAATCTGCACGATGGCGCTCTCCACCGGCTCCATGAGGTCGCGGTCAAGAAGGGCGACCATCCCCACCACCTTGGCGGTGCCGAGGTAGAAGTGGACTGGGTCGCGGAATTTGAGGGGGCGAGGGGCATCGGCCAGCAGGGTCAGGCGCACGTCGATGCGGTCGGTCTGTTCGAAGATGCCCGGGGTGCCTACGACCGCACCGCGCTGCAGCCGGGAGCGCTCGATCCCCGTCAGGTTGAGGGCGACGCGCTGGCCGGCAAAGGCGGCGTCGACCTTTTTACTGTGTACCTGCACCTCGCGCACGCGGGTCGTCTCCCCCGGCGGCAGCACTTCCAGGGTGTCGCCGGGGCGTACGGTACCCGAGAGTAGGGTGCCGGTCACCACGGTGCCGAAGCCGGCCACGGTGAAGTGCCGGTCGACGGGGAGGCGCAGCGGCCCGTCGGCGTCCTTGCTGGGCAGGGTTTTGGCGACCTCGGCGATGGTCTTGACGAGTTCGTGAATCCCCTCGCCGGTAATGGAGGAGACCCGGCAGCAGGGGGCGTCTTTGAGGAAGGTGCCGGCGATCTCTTCGCGTACTTCCTCCTCAACGATGTCGATCCAGTCCGGTTCGGCCAGATCGCACTTGGTCAGCACGACAATGCCCTTGGGGACCTGCAGCAGGTCGAGAATCTGCAGATGCTCGTGGGTCTGCGGCATGACGCCCTCGTTGACATCGATGACCAGCAGCACCAGGTCGATGCCGCCGATGCCGGCCAGCATGTTGCTGATGAAGCGTTCATGGCCGGGGACGTCCACCACGCCGGCAATCTCGCCGCTGGGCAGGCGGAAAGGGGCGAAGCCGATATCGATGGAGATGCCGCGGGCCTTCTCTTCCTTGAGGCGGTCCGTTTCCTTGCCGGTGAGGGCGCGGATGAGTTCCGTCTTGCCGTGGTCGACGTGACCGGCCGTGCCGATGATGATGTGATGTTCGGTCTTCAGGCTCATGTCAGTTCTCCAGCGCCTCCTTCAGCGCGGTGACCACCAGGACCTCCTCGGCGGCGAAGATGGTGCGCGGATTGAGCAGCAGGCGCCCTTCCTGCAGGCGGCCGACCACCGGGATGTTTCCCTGACGCAGCCGGATGGCCAACTCTTCCACCGAACAGTTCTTGGGCGTGAGCGCCACGGCATAGCCGGGCAGTTCCGTTAAGGGGAGTGCGCCGCCGCCGACCTGCGAAGCTTCGGTGACGATGGCGCTGTCGATCTCGGCGACCAGGGCGGCGCGGATTTTCTGGCGCAGCCGCTGGGCGCGTTTTTTGACTTCCTCCGCGCTCATGGCCAGCATCTGCAGAACCGGCAGTTCGCGCAGGGCTTCCTGCTGGTCGAGATAGTGACGCAAGGTCGCCTCCAGGGCAGCCAAGGTCAACTTGTCGATGCGCAGAGCGCGGGCCAGCGGGTGGTGGCGGATTTTGTCAATCGCCCACTTTTTACCGACAATAAGGCCCGCTTGCGGTCCGCCCAGCAGCTTGTCGCCGCTGAAGGTCAGTACGTCGATGCCGGCGGCCACCGCCTCGCTCACCGTCGGTTCGCGGGGCAGGCCATAGCTTGAGAGGTCGAAGAGCATGCCACTGCCCAGATCCTCCATGACCGGGATGTTGTGTTCCCGACCGAGGTCGACCATTTCAGCGGCCGGCACCAGGGACGAAAAGCCGACGATACGGTAGTTGCTCGTGTGCACCTTGAGCAGCAGCCCGGTATGCTCGCCAATGGCGGCGCGGTAATCCTTCAGGTGCGTTTTGTTGGTCGTACCGATTTCCTTGAGGAGGACGCCTCCCGCCGCCATGACATCGGGAACACGGAAGGCGCCGCCGATCTCTACCAGCTCGCCGCGACTGACGATAGCCTCTTTGCCCTGGGCCAGCGCGGTCAGCGCCAGCAGCACGGCACCGGCGTTGTTGTTGACCACGGCGGCGGCTTCGGCGCCAGTGAGTCGGCACAGCAGCTCGTCGATATGGGAATAGCGGTGCCCCCGCTGGCCGGTGTGCAGATCGAATTCAAGATTGGAGTAGGTGCGTGAGACCTGATCAATGGCCGCCAGCGCCTTCTCGCTCAGGGGGGCTCGGCCCAGATTGGTATGCAGCAGCGTGCCGGTGGCGTTGATGACGTGGCGCAGCGACGGCTGCAGCTTGCGGACCGCTAGCCGGGCCGCCTGACTCGCTACGGCGTCCACCGACAAGTCGATGGTTTGACTGTGTGCGTCGGTCGCCAGCACAGCCTGGCGCAAACTGGCCACGGTCTGCTGTGCGGCTTCGAGCAGTATGACATGGGGACAAGCAGTAGCCATGGCCTGCAGGGCAGGAGCGTTCAGCAGGCGATCAACGGCGGGCAGTTGGCGCAGAAGCTCGTTTTTATCCATCGCGTCTCTCTTTGGTCTCAGGGGGGACGAGGAATGGCACCGGAGTTATCTTTGTTCGGATGTCCGGCAAACTGGCGCAAGAAAACTACCACGAATGGTGGGGAATCACAAGCGGGAATAGGTATTTAGGGGTGGGGTGAGGGCAGTTTAAGGTCCAGGGGTTGTGAGCCTGGAAATGGACTTTGGTCCTTTGTGGAGACGATCGGAACCGGCGGGTTGCGCCCGCCGGTTTTATATTTCAATCGAGCGATTAATCCGTCCCGAACTTCCACTGCTCATCCTGTACGCCGGTGCAGATGTAAGAAATATCTTCGAATTCTGATACGCACACTTCCTCGACCTCTTCCTCGTTGACCCAGAATGCCTTGGCTGCTTCTCCCATAACCAGTCTCCTTGTGCAAAGTTGTGCGGGCTGTGCTCCCGCCGCTGTTGTGGTGTATAGATGTTTCCGTTAAGACGGCCTGTCAGGATTTGTTCAAAGCGAAACCCGTGCCAAGAGGATCTGTTTTGTAACTAGCCTAAATTCCTGTAAATAATAGGGAAAATGTATACGCTATATGCATGGGGGCGGGACAGAATGATACGATAGGTGTAATCAGAATGGGGAAAAATGGGGCAATGACAGAAGGGGGGCGAAATGCCCCCCCTGGGCAGATGGTAATCTAGTGTTGGGAAAAGCCAACAACCCAGTCGTCGAGTTTTTCCATGATGGCGTCGCGGGTCTGGTAGGAAATCTCAGGCAGTTTGCCGCCCCAAGCCTTTTCTGCTTCGGTAAAGCCGTCCTCGACGCCTTGGCGAATGGCTTCGAGGCGAGCGGGGTCGTTGCCAGCGAGGCCGATGGCGAACTGTACGACGCGGTCGGAGGTTTTTTCGACGCCGAAATAACCATCCTCGGCAATCAAGGATTGGGCTTCCTCCGGTGAGAGGGTTTTCAAATTGATTTCACCCCCTTCGACGGCGATGCGGGTAGCGATGCCCTGATCTTCCAGGGTGCGGGCGATAAGGTCACGCAACAGCATGAAGTTCGTGCTCAGATCCTTGGCCCTTATGCTGTCCGTGTAGCCAACGCCCTCAATAGGGGCTTGTCCCAGGGTAACGCGGTCGCTGTCTGGTCTGGTGGGTTGCATTCCTTCCTTCGGCGTGGCTTTGCTCTGGCGCTCCTTCTGGTCTAGTTGGGCCAACCGTTTGGCGTCAGCCTGAAACTTTTCAAGAGGACTCTCGCCGATATTTTTAATCATGGTGTTCTCCCTTCGGTCGTATCCATCGGTTGAACTCACTTCTATCATATCAAAACAGGTTCCGAAAAACAGCTAGTGTGACCTTCTTCGTCTTTCTGCCCCTCAGGTTTAGCTGGTATCTTTTCGGTCACGTCTGCTAAGGTGACCTACCCAGAAACACGAACCCCCTTGTTCAGGATAATCCGTATGCCCTCTTCTCTTCATCCCCTCCTGGCCGAACTGGCCCGAATGCCAGGCAAGACCGTGAAGCTGCAGGCCAGCAACTCGGCCATGGCCAGCCTGCACAGGGGGTACCCATGGCTCTACGCCGAACGAGTCAAGGCTGAAAGTCATCGTGGCCAGCCCGGTGATCTTGGCGTGGTCTATGACGGCAAGGGGCGTTTTGTGGCGGTGGGACTATACGATCCCCTCTCACCCATACGTCTGCGTGTGCTACGGGCCAGTAAACCCGGACCCATTGACCGTGCCTTTTTCGCCGACCGTCTCGCCGCCGCGCTGGTGCGTCGCCTGCCGCTGCAGGGGACGCAGACGGACGGCTACCGCCTGGTTCATGGCGAGAGCGACAAGATGCCCGGCATGGTCATCGATCGCTACGGAGCCACGGCCGTAGTGAAAATCTACACTCACGCCTGGATTCCTTATCTGCACGACTGCCTGGCGAGTCTGCTGGAACAGCAGCCTCTCGACCGGCTGGTCCTGCGCCTGAGCCGGGGACTGCAGGAGCATCCCGCCTACCTTCACGGCCTCAGGGACGGTCAGATTCTTTACGGCGACCCACTCAGCGGCATGCTGACCTGTCTTGAGAACGGACTGCGTTTCGAAGTGGATCCCATTCACGGGCAGAAAACCGGCTTCTTTCTCGACCAGCGCGACAACCGGGCCCGGGTCGAGCAGTTGGCCCGGGGCAAGCGGGTACTCAACGCGTTTTCCTATAACGGCGGCTTTTCCCTCGCCGCGGCTCGTGGCGGAGCGGTCGAGGTAACCAGCCTCGATCAGAGCGGCCAGGCGCTGGAATCATCAAAACGCAACTTTGCCCTCAATGCCCAGGTGCCGGCCATTGCGGCGGCCCGCCATCTCACCATTCAGGACGATGCCTTCAGAGCCATGGCCGAACTGGTAAAACAGGGCCAAAAGTACGATATGGTGATTATCGACCCGCCCGCCTTTGCCGTGCGTCGAAGCCAGGTCAAGGAAGCGCTGAACGCCTATGGCCGCCTTGCCCACCTGGGTGTCAGCTTGCTGGTCACCGGTGGGAATATAGTCCTCGCCTCCTGTTCGAACCCTGTGAGCCCTGAGGATTTTCGCGAGGCCGTTTGCGCCGCTGCTATCCGAGCCGGCCGCCCCCTGCAGGGAATTATGGAGAGCGGCCATGCCCTCGATCATCCTCTTGACTTTCCCGATAGCCGCTACCTGAAATGTCTGTTTGCCACGGCCTAGGTGGACAAAGTGGCGGTTAACGGGCCGAGAATTTCCGATAAATAAAAAACTTTTATCAAATAAGGATTTAAAGGTTGCAATCGGAGGGGGCGCATGATAGTGTGACCGCACTTAAGAAAGTTTGTGTAAGTTTAGTTGCTCACCAGTTCGACAAGGTGTCAGGCTGGATCAAAAACACAAGCCCACTTGGGCCTGTGTTTTTTCTTTTTTGGGACCAACAGAATTTGCACAACAGGAAAGTTCCCAACGCGGAACATGGAGAAAAAAATGGCAGAAGGTACAGTGAAGTGGTTTAACGACGCAAAGGGTTTTGGTTTTATCGAGCAGGATAACGGACCTGATGTTTTCGTTCATTTTTCTGAAATCCAGGGCGACGGCTTCAAGTCACTCGCCGAGGGAGATCGCGTCAGCTTTGAGGTAACTCAGGGCCAAAAGGGTCCCCAGTCGGCTAATGTCCGCCGCGTATAAATAAGCTCGGACATCCGGTTATAAAGGAACCCCGCGAATTTTCGCGGGGTTTTTTTTCGCAAGGGGGCTTGACTCTATTTCGTCAACCAGGACTTGGTATATAACTCGAAAGGAATGGTATTATGGCAAAAAAACCAAACTACGGGTATGAAAAGCGGCAGAAGGAATTAGCCCGCAAAGCAAAAAAAGAAGAGAAAAAAAAGCAGAAGACTGATGAAGCCACCCCGGAAAACACCGAACTGGAATAAAGAAGCCCGCCTCATCCCTTAGTAGCCTCCCTGCCTTGTCGTCTGCCGTAAAATGTCATCGTTGACTTTCTTGCTATACTTCTCCTGTTGTCATTTCGTGCCACCAGCACGACCCGTATCCCCGATACCTTGATTTCCCAGGAAGGAGACCTCCTTGGCCTCGCTCGATTTTGAACAGGAAAAACGCGCTTTTCGCAAATTCTACGATAGTAACAGGAGTCATTTTGAAGAGGCCAAGAACGCCTATATCCGCGTCATCAAGGCCATGCTCAAGGACTCCGGTATCGAGGAAGTGACCAAGATCGAAGGGCGGATCAAGGAGAGGGAAGAGTGTGTCAAGAAGTTTCAGCGCAAATATCAGAGTAAGCTCGAAGCTGATGAGATTCCCTACGAGATCAAGGACTATATCTCGGATCTGCTCGGTATTCGCATCGTCTGCCTCTATGACGACCAGGTTGGTGCCGTTTTCGAATCCCTGAAGGAACATTTCCGCATTATTGATGTCACCGACAAAATAACGGCCCTGGAAAGCACGGAGGATCTGTTCGGCTACAAGGGTTTGCATATGGACTTGGCGCCAAAAACGGAAATAGCGTCTCGTTTTGGCAGCCACACATTTGCCGCCTATCCTTTCGAGGTACAGATCCGCTCCCTGATTCAGGATGCCTGGAGCGTGCTGGATCATAAGATCAAGTACAAAAAGTCAATCCCCAATGACCTCAAGCGCCGCATCAATGTTCTCTCGGCCCTTTTCGAGCTTGCCGACCGCGAGTTTCGCGAGATCCGCAATGCCACCCAGGAGCTGCTGCAGCAGGAGACGGCTACTCCGGTGAGCGATGTGGCCAACAGCGGCGAGGGAGTCAACGGCGAAGGTCTGGCGGCGGTCAGCGGCAAGACCATCAACGCTTTCAGCTTTCTGCGCATTGTCGGGCATTTCTTTCGGGATTTCGAGTTTGCCGATTACAAGGTCGACAACTTTGTGCAGGTCATCCTCAAGATGAATCCGGGCTTTCAAAAGTCAGACCTGCACAAGAGCCTCATCGAAAACCTTAAAACGGTGAAGGATTATCACCAGGACTACCTGGAAGAAAACCCCGACAACTCCTTCAGTCCCTATACCGTCATCCGTCACTGCCTCTATCTTTACGACCCTCAGACCTTCGGTCGCATCCTCTCCCGCGGACCACGTGAGCGCTTCGAAGCCTGGTTGCGGCAGGCGAGGTGATCCAGGCCAACCGCCTTATCCCTGCCAGAGCGTCCAGGGAATATCGTTCTTATGGGTGCTGTGGGTGAATTTCGCCTGGCAGCTTAGGCATTGGTAGTCTTGCTCTTCAAACCCCCGGGGATTCTCCCCCCTGAAAAATCGGGGCTCATCCATCTTGACCAGCCCGCCATGGGGCTTGCCGTTGCGTGATTTTTTTGCCTGCTCTTCACACAGTTCACAAATCTTCATACGTGTTTTATTCCCCTGAAGGGCGACGCTCCTGCGGAGGTTCACCCCTTATTCTGTTTTTCGTTATTTGCAGCGCATCATCTTTCGGCCGTCCTCGAAGAGGACTTCAATTTTCTGCGTACCCGCTACCCTCATGACGAAGCCGAGCCCGAACCGGGGATGATTGATTTGCGTCTTGGGCTTATAGGCCGAGGTCATGCTGTAATCCGTCGCCTTGGAGTGATCCAGCGTGGTGTTCAGGGACTCCCACTCCTGACGCTCGTTCTCCTGCAGGGTGACCGCTTTTTTCGTCACCGTGGGTGGTCTGTATTTATGCGAACGCCCACATGCAGAGCACTGCACATCGTCGGGGGTGTCTCCGGCCAGAGAGATAAGCGAGTGGTCCGTGTTTTTGCGGCATTTGGTGCAGCGGGCCTTGATCGTGCTGCCGATCGTCATCGTGGTGCTTTCCATAACGGGGCTCCCTGTTTTGGGGTTGACCAAATGGTGGCCGATAAAATCCAGCAGAGAGAGGGATTCTAAGGGGCACAATTGGCGAATGCCATGCAGGGTTTTCCAGCATGGCAGCAGGACGATTCACTCCGAAAAGGTATGTCTCGCGGAGGCATAGGGTCTTGGCGAAGGGAGAGAAAGGAGAAAAACTGTTTACATAATACACATCTGTGGCCCCAAAAGATACGGTCTTGTCGAATGTTGAAGGCACAAGAGGGGGAAAGCGCCGGTTTTACAGCGTTAAGATGGTCAAAAAAGATCAGGAGATCTCCGCACTCTGCCAGAATGGTTTCAGCCATGGCAGAAGGTGAAGACACCTCAATCGATAGTAACGGATTGCTGGGGGGCGGGGATGCTGACCTCCTTGAGGCCCAATTCCTGGTGCAGGGCCTGGGCCAGATTGGTCGCGGCCTCATCCTCTCCGTGGACGATGAAGGTCCGCCGCGGCTTCTTGGCCATGACCCGGACGAAATCCAGCAGCCCTTCGCGGTCGGCGTGGCCGGAGAAACCGGTCAGCAACTCGATGCGGGCATTTACGTGGAAATCCTCACCAAAAATACGGATGTCCTTCTCCTGCTCCACCAGCTTGCGCCCCAAGGTGTTGGGTGCCTGCCAGCTCGTCAGCAAAATGGTGTTGCGCGCATCGCCAATACGGTTGCGCAGGTGGTGCAGAATACGTCCCCCCTCCAGCATGCCGCTGGCGCTGATGATGATTGCCGGCACCTTCAGGTTGTTGAGCGCCTTTGACTGCTCCACCGTCTGAGTGTACTGCAGCATGCCGAAACCGAAAGGGTTTTTGTCGTCGTCTGTCAGCAGAAACTCGCGGATTTCGGCGTCGTAGACTTCGGGATGCAGCCGGAAAATCTCGGTGGTGCGGGTGGCCAGGGGGCTGTCGACAAAAATGGGGAGGTCGGGGATAGCGCCATCGTTGTGCAGCCTGTGCAGGGCGTAGACCAGCTGCTGCGTGCGGCCCACAGCAAAGGCGGGGATTAGCAGGCTGCCGCCACGGCCGACAGTTTCGTTAACGATGTGTTCCAGCTCCCGTTCCGAATCAGGGTAGGCTGGATGGGTTCTGTTGCCGTACGTACTCTCCAT
Organism: Desulfuromonas sp. AOP6; assembly: GCF_009731355.2. Classification (GTDB taxonomy): domain Bacteria; phylum Desulfobacterota; class Desulfuromonadia; order Desulfuromonadales; family SZUA-540; genus SZUA-540. The sequence continues at coordinate 2,462,019 of NZ_AP022810.1, read as the reverse complement.
GATCAGGATGTCCGCCCCCTCGCGGAGCGGCACCGGATCGCGGATGATGGGGATGTCCGGGCGGCCGATATCGCCGCTGAATACTAGACGCTGCTGTCGCCCCGTCTCGCGGTCATCGATATCGAGAATGACATGGGCGCTGCCGAGCATGTGACCGGCATCGACCAGCGTCAGGTCAATGCCGGGAAAAAGCTGGTGGCGGCGGTTGTAACCCAGACCCACGAAACAGTCCATCGAACGGGCCACATCCTCCCGCGTATAGAGAGGTTCAAACAGACGCTGCCGCTTTCTCTGACGACGGCGGTTGACATATTCGACATCCTTCTCCTGAATAAAGGCGCTGTCCATGAGCATGACAGCACACAGATCCCGTGTCGCTGACGTGCAGAAGATGTCCCCCTTGAAGCCATTGCGCACCAGGCAGGGGATGCGCCCAGAATGATCGATATGTGCGTGCGAAAGGATGAGGCAGTCGATAGAGCTCCCTTCACAGAGAGCGCTGCGGTTCGCCTCAAACGCTTCCTTGCGTTTACCCTGAAAGAGGCCGCAGTCGAGAAGGATGGCCTTGCCGTTGACCTCGATAAGATGTTGGGAGCCGGTCACGGTGCGGGCGGCGCCCTGGAAGGTGATCTTCATGGCCATCCTTTCAGGCGGGGCAAGGTCAGAAGTCAGCCGGGTTAAATAGTGCTGTCGCGGCCGAAATTACGGAACTCGCCAAGATTGCTAAACTCACCCCAAGCCAGAAACTGGTTCGGCGCGTTCACGAAGTCGTAGACATTCTGCAGAATATTGAAATGCTTATGCTCCTCACCGGCGATCTGCAGCAGCACCTCCTTCACCTTGGCGTCCTGCTCCTTTTTGGCGGCGTCCTCGTAAAAACGAAAGCTGTCGGCTTCCAGTTTCATGGCATGGCGGTAGCCATCCAGATCTCCGGCGATGGTCAGATTCGCTTTGGCGGCGATGAGCGTCTCGAAGACGTTCTTGGCCTGCTCCAGGGCCGTGGATTTCTGCATGGAGGCGGGCGCCTTCTCTTTCAGCCTCTTGAAAATGTCATGGTGCTTCTGCTCGTCTTCCGCCAGTTGCAGGAAAATCTTCTGCAAACCCTCATGCGCCGTCTGCGCGGCCAGCTTCTGGTAATACGCCTTGCCGTCATCTTCCATTTTCATGGCGACTTCAAACACATTCATTTCGACCTCCCCTATCCTTGGGTTCATGGATTGATCAACAGTCGAGATGACTCTAGGAGTCCAAGTTTATCGGTCGCGTCCCGGCTGTCAAGGTGGTCGATTTGACGATACAAAATGATTTGATAGATTTATCGGAGTCACAAAAAGGCAGATTGAAAAACGGTTCTATGATGGCTGATATCTGGAGATTTCTGATAGACGAATCCATGTTGTGGGGGTAGGGTTATGAAGTTGCGGATTCGGGTAGATAAACCGAAATAGGGTAGTTTGGGTTGAGCCCTCCTCTCTGAGTGCACTCTGCAAAATGGTGTGGTGACTTAAAATTCATACCTGTGATGGCACGCTTCTGTATGAACGGGTATGGGACTCATGGTGAAAATCCTTCTGTCGCTAAGGAAAAAGGAGAAATGAGCATGAAAAATTTTCTGGCAATCGTTCTTTCCGTGTTTGTTCTGCATTTTTTTGCCGTATCCACCATGGCTCAGCCCTACTTCAGTGGAAACATAGGAATTGTATCCCTTATGGATTCCGACTTTAATGCCGGTGCTGACACAGGGGAAATATCCTATGATGCCGGCGTTGGCCTTCTGGCAGCTGTCGGTGGCAGAGTCTCTGATAATTTGAGGTTTGAAGGTGAAATTGGCTATCGAGCCAATGATCTCGATAAGGGTACGATTGATGGTTTAGGGTCCGGTAATATTAGTGGCGACATCACAGCCCTTTCGTTGATGGGGAACATGTATGTTGATTTCATGCCTCATGAATTCTTTTCCCCCTTTGTAGGTTTCGGTCTTGGTTTCGCCAATGTCGAACTCGATTTTGACGGTGCTGGTAGCGAGGATGATGACGTTTTTGCTTATCAGGTGGCAATTGGCGGCACTTATGCAGCCAATAAACAGGTATCCCTTGACGTGCAATACCGCTACTTTGCCACGGATGATCCGGACTTTGAGGGACTAGAGTCAGAATATCAGTCTCATAACGTCCTGGTCGGTCTGCGCTTCCACTTCTAAATCTCAACGACCCACTACCTGAATTTTCCGCGCCCGACTTGGGCGCGGATTTTTTTTCAGATGGGTGCTCATAGTCTCAGTCTTTGTTTGTAAGAAGTTTCGTTTTCATCCTGCAAGGAGAGAGTTTTGCCATGCTTGCGTTACGTCTTTTTATTCTTGCTCTGATCGTTTTGTTAACCGGCTGCGCTTCCTGGTATGCGAAAGTGCAACCTGGGTTTGACTGGAGCCAGGTCTCGACTGTGACCTTGCAGGGGCCGGAAAATAACATGTATGGCGACCTGCTGGCGGTGGCGGCGGACGAGTTGGTGGGGATGGGTTACGAAGTGCTATCTGGGGATGTGCCCATAGCGCAGGTGCGGGTTCACTTTACCGTGGGTGAAGGTCTTGATATCGATGAGACGGGGCACCGCTTCATGCGGCCGAAGAGTCTGCATGTCCGTTTTTACGACACGAGCGATCAGTCCCTTGTCGCGGAAAACAGTTATTTTCTGCTTTCTTCGGAAGATCCGAGCCAAGGGGTGAAAGCGCTTATTGACGGCATCCGCAAAAAACAGTCCCAGCGCCCCCTGAGAGCGTCTTCCGAGAAAACCTCAACCCCGGCGGTGGCACCGGCCGAATCCGAACCACCCCCGTTGACAGCGGAGCCGACCACCGAGGAGCCCGAATCCTCCTACCCGATTGAAGAGCCTTCGCCCTGGTTGCCGCGCTTCAAGTCCTGGGGATTTGATGAGTGGGGGCAGTAGGGAGACGTCATGAGTGAAAACAACCCACGATTTATGGCACTTTTTCTCGACCTTTTTGAATCGCTGCCAAGGCAGGGGCCGGGCAGCCCGGCCTGCGCCGAGAGGGCGCTGCGTCTTTGCCGGGAGTTGCCGCCGGTCCCGAGGATTCTTGATCTGGGCTGCGGTACGGGGGCGCAGACTCTTTACCTGGCGGAGCTGACCGCTGGCACTATCCTGGCCATTGACAGCCATGCCCCCAGCATTGAACGGCTGCAGGAGACTCTGGCCGAGCGCGGGCTTTCGCGCCGTGTCAAGGCCCGCGTCGGCGACATGGCACAGCTGGAACTGCCGCCGGCGAGTTTCGATCTCATTTGGTCGGAAGGGGCGCTCTACAATATCGGTATGGAGAGGGCGCTGCCAATCTGCTTCGAATTTCTGCGGCCGGGGGGATACCTCGCCTTTACCGACGCGGTCTGGCGCCAGGGAAACCCGCCGGAAGAGGTCAGGAACGCCTTCGAGAAGGAGGGGGCCACCCTGGGCTGGGCCGCAGAGGTAGCGGCTGCCATCGCCAAGGGGGGCTTCGAGCTGCTCGACCACTTCACCCTGCCCTACGAGGCCTGGTGGGATGATTTCTACACGCCCATGCTGGCCCGTATTGAAGCAATGCGTCACCAGTACGCCAATGACCGCGAGGCGCTGACCATTTTGGATGAAATCGCCAGAGAGCCGGAAATGCACCGCCACTATGCTGACTATTACGGTTACGAGTTTTTTGTCGCCCGTCGACCCTGAACGGGGAAGCGAATCAAAGTTCATAAAAAGAAAGGCCGCCTCGTGCATTAAGGCGGCCTTTCTTTTTATGAATGTATTATCCCGTGCGGAAATTTTATTTTTGCGCCACGAGTTTGGGATCCATGAGGCAGGTACCTTTAACGCGGTATTTTACATAGCCAAAGATAAAACTGAAATATTCACTTTCAAGAACGCCGTCGAGAAGTCCAACACACCCATCATGCTTTTCAATCGCGTTGTCCATAGCCTCTTTGGCATTGGGGATGCCGATCGGGACAATAACAATGGGTACGGTGTCTTCGCCGACGACTCTTTCGCCTCGGGTAAGGTCCGCGCCTTGCGACAGGTCAATGTTTTTTGATGAAATAATGGTGAAATCGGTCAATCGCTGGGCACATCCGGTCAGACTGGTCAGGGCAAAGGCAATACAGCATAGCAAAGCAATTTTTTTCATGAATCCCTCCTGTGATAAAATTTGCGAGAAAATATCAATCCCGCATACAGAAGTCAATTAAAATATCCGAAATTATTCGTAAAAAAGAAATTTAATCTCAGTGGAAAGTCTGAACCTTCAGACAATCAAGGGTCGGTCCTGCCGGCGTCGTTTGGCGTAGTAGGAAACGATGGCGATGAGGACGCCGGTGCCCATGAGGACGCCGCCGGTCAGGGCCAGGCTGGCGCCGGGGTCGTAGTTGATGGTGAGCACGGAAGAGGTACGCACGACGGGTTGCAGGGGGCGCAGGTGGAGGCCCTGCTCGGCGAGGGCTGCGGGTGGGCCCTGACGCAGGAAGTACCAGCCCTGCCAGCGTATCTGGCCGTCGCCGCCCGTCAGTTGCAGATGCAGGGCCGGATCGTTCAGGGTGGTTCCCATGGCGACCACGCGTTCGCCGAGGCGTCGGGCCGTGGGCAGAAAATCCAGGACGGCGAGGGTGGCGTCGCCGGGAAGTTCAAGCCGGCTGCCAGCTTGCAGATCCAGGCGGCCAAAGCCCGGGGCGTGGAAGGAAAAGCCGCTGGCTTCCTGCTGGAAGCTGGAGGCCAGGATGATCAGACCCTGATGGCTCAAGGGATGGTTGGTGCGCACCTGCTGGCGGACGATTTCTTCGCCGTTTCGAAGAAGGGTCAGTTCGTTGAACATGTCGAGGGGGCGACGGCCGCTTTCGTCGAAGACGGGCTGAAAATCATCAAGGCGCAGACTGAGACCGGGATGCCGGTGCAGAGGCCTGGTTTCGCCCACGGCCAGCAGGTTGCCGGCGGTGCGATAGCCGCTGAGCTGGCCCCAGAAGAAGGCGACCACCAGCAGGCAGAAGCCGAGGTGGATGAGGTATTCGCCCGTCTTGCGCCAACGACTGCGCAGACGCGGCAACCAGTCGAGGAAGCAGCAGAGGGTGTTGACGGCAAAGGCGATGATCAGCAGGGCGGCGACGGGCATCCACAGGGTGAGCAGCGGTGCCTGCCGGGCGGCCGCCGGGTAGAAGGTTCCCAGGGTGACGGCATCGAGGTCGCCGAAAAGGCGCGGATGGTAGTGCATGACCAGCGACCCGATCATGATCACAAGGGTGGCCAGAGACGCCAGTACGATGGCGAGCTTGAGGGAAGTGAGCCAGTACCAGATTTTGTTTCCTTGCGTCGCCATATCCTTGCTTTCAGAAAAAGGCCTAAGAGTTCTGCGTGGTGACAGTCTTCATCCTCCTTGTTTTACAAAGGATGATTGCTCTGCAGAAGCAGGCCGATGCCCAGGTAGGTGAAGAGGACGATACCGAAGCCGGCGATGGAGAGGATGGCGTAGCCTTCACCCTGCCAGCGCCGCACGAACTTGGCGTGGCACATCCCGGCGTAAAAGAGCCAGACGATAAAGGACCAGACCCCCTTGATGTTCCAGGAAAACCAGTGGCCCCAGGCGACATGGGCCCAGATGCTGCCGCTGACCATGCACAGGGTGAAGAAGACGAAACCGAGAAGGACGGCTTCCTCGTTGTGGCGGCGCAGCAACTCCCGCGGCGGCATGCTGCGCGGGCGCAGGGCGGCAGGGGTGAGGTAGGCCATAGCCACGGAGAAGGCCATGGCGAAGAGGGCGTAGCCCATGAAGGAAAAAGCCACATGCAGGGTGAAAAGGGGCGTGTCGAGAGCCGGGATGAGGGGGGAGATCGCCACCCCGCGTTTTATGGCGCTGCCAAGCAGCGCCAGGGTCACCGCCAACACGAACAGGCCGGCGGCGCCGATGCGGTAGCGCAGCTCGAAGTAGAAAAAGGTGCCCCCCATGGCCCAGCTGAAGAAGACCAGGGTCGAAAAGAGGTTGGTCACCGGCAGGTAGCCCATCTGCAGCCAGGCGGCGGCCAGGTAGAGGGTCTGCAGAAAGAAAGCCAGCGCCGGCAGGCCAAGGGCGATCCGGCGTAGGGGTCGGCGTTCGCCGCCTAACAGCCGGAGTTGCAAGAGGGCGGCAGCCAGGTAGAGCCCCAGCGCTCCCTGTAAAGGAAGAAGGGATTCGAGTTGGATCATGACGTGTATCCAGGCTCCTTGAAGTGGTTTCGGCCAAGATTTGTCTAAAAACCCGTAGAGGCTATCATGACTATTTTCCCGGGAAAAGACTTTCCGACAAGTTTCCGCGAAGATCTCTTTGTGTCTTCGCCATTAACAAATAATCCCTGGCACAGAAATTATGTTCTTTAATCTGTCTATCGGGGTTGACTTTTAGTGAGGTTATGAGGCAAAAACAAAGAGATTTTTTTTGTGCGGGCTTCGCTGTCAGGCGCAGCCCAGATTGTGTGGCTCGTCAACTTTTGATTATTCAGGTCTATGAACGCTATTTGGCTGACAACCCAGGAACAGCGCTGTCGCCAGCGCCGCAAACGCCGGCTGCAGCTTGCGGCCATCCTGTTCTTTCTGGCCGTCCCTGGAATTCTGCTGACCGCTCTTCCCCGTTCTTCCTCGTCGGCTTTTCCTGACACTGAACATACCGGCACTCCTCTTGGCCTGTCGACGGCCGAGATCGCCCATCCGCCCGTGCTGCCGCCCGCACCGGACCATATCCGCAGCCGCGACATCGCCCCTGGGGATACCCTGAGTTCTATCTTTGACCTGGTGGAAATCAATCAGAGCGTCATGTATCAGATTCTCTCCGCCGATGAACAGGTGCTGGCTCTGGATACGCTGCGCCCCGGCAATCGGCTGACGTTCACTCTCGATAAAGAGACCCGCGAGCTGGTCAGTATGGAACTCTTCATCCACCCGGGACGGCGGGTAGTCTACACGCGGGTAGATGATTCGACCTTTGATTACGACGAGATTGTGCTGCCTGGCGAATGGATGCAGGAGTTTCTGGACGGCACCATCAGCGGCAGTTTTTATCTGTCCGCCAAGGGTGTCGGTCTCAGCGAGAATGAAACGGTGAATATCGCCGATCTGTTTCGCGATCAGCTCAACTTCAGTCGCGATATTCGCGCCGGCGACACCTTCCAGGTCGTGCGCAGTCAGCAGTTTGTCAACGGGGAATGGACGGGTCAGAGTCGCATAGAAGGGGTACGCATCTTCCGAGGCAAACGGCTCTACAGCGCTTTTCTTTTCGAAGACGGCAACTATTACGATCACAAGGGCGAAAGCCTGGCCCGCGCCTTCAGGCGTTTTCCCACCCAGGGCCAGTATCGTGTCAGCTCTACCTTCAGTCGGGCCCGCCGTCATCCGGTCACCGGACGGGTGTCCCCCCATAACGGCGTTGATTTCGCCATGCCGACTGGCACCCCAGTGCTGGCTACGGGCGATGGTGTGGTCACCCGTGTGCAGGATCATCCCTTTGCCGGCAAATACATCGAGGTCCAACACGGCAGCCATTATACCACCCGGTACCTGCACCTGAGTCGCTCCCTCGTCAGGCGGGGACAGACAGTGCAGCGCGGTCAGCGCATCGCTCTTTCGGGCAACACCGGTCGCTCTACCGGGCCTCACCTGCATTTCGAGCTGCATGCCAAGGGCCGTCCGGTCAACCCCCTTACTGCCAGCATTCCCATGGCATCGGCTGTGCCCAAGGGCCAGCTGGCCCAGTTCAATGAGCGGGTCAGCGAGGTGGTGGCCCTGATGGAGATTCCTTCCCAGCGCATCGCCCTGCCTGTGATGGGTTCAGAGCCGGCAAAGCGGGTGGCCGAGCAGACCCATCGAGTGCCAAAGGCCACTTCGCCACCTTCCTGAGCCCCGCTTACCAACTGGGCAGCAAGAAAAAGCGGATTGCCTTTTGAAACAAGAAGAGGGCTGCACCCTAACGAGTGCAGCCCTCTTCTTGTTTTTGGCGGGAGCAGATGGGAATCGAACCCACCGGGGACGGGATACGCCCCCCACCGGTTTTGAAGTCCGTTTTTGCCAAATAAAACACCAGTTAAAACAGTAACTTACGAGTGTTATTTTTTGACTTTTTGAAAAGAATTGTCACAAATTTGTCACAAGCCATCAAATTTAACCATCCCGTGACACCAGCCCACAAAGAACAAAAATTCCTTTGTCACAAATTGTCACATCCCTTCTTTGTCAACTCGCGGGCGGACAGTCGCGGGTGGCATTCTGACCCACGAGGCGCGGAGGTGACTTCGCCGTCGCTCCGTCAAGTCAAAGGCTTAAAGGCGTGGGGAAGGGGTCGGTGATCGGTCGAGCGATCGAGCCCTGGCAGGGACCCTTCAGCTAGTTGAACCTTCCCTACCAAGGTCTAAAACAACAACCTGGCAGCATGTGAGTTCCGGGGGAGGGCGAGCGAGGGCGAGCGCCGAGAGGCCCGCTATCCCTCAAGGGGATAGTGGGGCAAGGCGGGACCCGGACTCGGCGAACGGGCGGCAGAGAAACGACAAATCTTCCTTTCCTATCGCCCGATCATGAACACACCGCCCGCCGCCACGCGCCGGAAGAAAAAGCCCAGACAGGAGCACGTTGACCCAGAAAAGGCGACATATGGTTAGCTTGCACACCCTACTCACCCTTGGTGGTAGGGTGTGCTGTCGCCAGCGGGCCGCCAGCCCAACAACTATGCTGTGTGCACGCGATATCGGGAGCGATATCACCAGCCCTTGCAATAACGGCGACAGCGCCCATTTTGCGGCGTGTGCCCGCGATATCAACCACCCACGCCTTTTCTGATATCACTGTCAGCCATTTGTCTGACGCCACCAAAATGACATTTCCATAATACGATAATATGAAAAATGCCTTTACATTTCGGGTAATTTCGATATTATGATAATATCAAAAAGGAGGTGAAGAAATGAAACAGATCAATATCAGGATGGGGGAAGGGGAGTTTCGATTTTTGATGAAGCTGGCGGAGGAAAGGGGCTGCACGCCGACAGAGGCGGCGCGAGCGCTTATCTCCGCTGAATCCGAGGCGACGGCGCTTGAAGAAAGGCTGATAACGCGGATCGATATCAAGCTGGCTGCAGCTATGGAAGCGGCGAGAGAGCAGGCAACCGCCGAGAGAACCAGGGTAATAACTGAGATGGCAAAGCTGATAGACAAGATCAACGCCCACACACAGGGCCAGATCAAATCTGTTATTGACGCCATGCAGGAGGAAAAAAACACCAACAAGGAAGCCGTTGATGAGGCGGTGAAGGCGTTCCGCCTGGCCTTCCCCAGGGCCAAGGCTCTAGTGGACTCTTTGGGCGCGGTGGAGGACTACATCAAGGAAGAAAAAACCCGCAGGGCTGGAGGTCTGGTAGGCAGTGCTAAGAACATGCTCAGTAGGAGGGGTTGAAAATGGGCAATAAAATGGGCAATAGGAAAGGAAGTCCAGGCAGACCGCGCAAGGAAGATGCTTTCAGGGTAGTCAAGAGCGTGGCCTTCACCCATGACCAGTGGAAGGAGATAGAGCAGGCCGCACGGCTGGAAGAAAAGGAGCCGTCCGTCTTCGTGAGGGAGAGTGCATTGAGGCGGGCAGGGAAGATTGTTCGAAGGGTGGTAGAAGAATAGGAAAATGATTGTTGAGTAAAGTAGTGCGTAAAAAAAGAAACAAAAAAAGGTTAAAGATCTTGATTCTAATACACTCGTGCTTCGCACTCAAACAGTTGAAAACACTTGACTTAGGTATATCGCGGATGATATAACCCATATCACAGGTGATATAGGTCATATCATTTCAACAGGGGTGGGGAGGTAAAAAGCATGAGTAAAAACAAAGAGATAGCGCACAATTTAGAGCAAACCACGTACCACATTGAAAAAGGGGTGGTGGAAAAAACCACTACCCCCGTCAATCTGATGCTGGTAGAAAAGAAGGCGAAGACCGACGAGCAGTGGTTGATTTTGTGGCAGGGAGACGGGGCGATGGGACTGGATTATTTGGCGACTTGCGATAGCCTGACAGGCGCGGATTTCAAGGTTTTTTTCAAGATGCTAAAAGCTCTGCGCCATGGAAATGAGGTTTTGGTGAATCAGGTGGGGTTGGCCAGGGAAATGAACCTTTCCCAGCCGAATCTATCCCGCAGCATCAGGAAGCTGCTGGACGCCGGCGTCATCCTCCCCGGGGAGACGCAGCACGGACCCCACAAGAGCTACACTCTCAACCCCTGTATCGGGTGGAAAGGGACCCTCCAGCAAGGCGCCACGGAGAAACGCCGTCACCTTCGCCTCGTGAAAACGTCCCAGAACGAACAAAAAGGGGGCTAGAATCGAGAAAGATTGAACCAACCACCACCACCCTAGCCTTGACCATTAAAAATCGATCCTAGGCCATTTTTCGTCATCCCAGCAGCGCGGCCAGATCCTCAGCCCGCAAATGGGTGTATCTTCGCAGCATCACCAGGGTTTTGTGCCCTGTGATCGCTGCCACCTGCATAGGGTTCAGTCCCTTTTCAAACAGGCGGCTGGTGGCCTCATGGCGCAGGTCGTGAAACCTCAAATCCTCAACCCCTGCCCGCTCGCACGCCTCCCGGAAGGACTTCGACACGTGCGCGGGGGTGATCTGGAAGACCCGCGAATCATGCAGCCGTCTGGGCTGCTGCCGCAACACCTCCACCGCCCTGGTCGAAAGGGGGAGATCCCGCGCCGTCCCGTTCTTTGTGTCAGGGAGGCGTGCCGTTCTTTTTCCCAGGTCGATGTTTTCCCACCTCAGCGCCAAAATCTCCCCGCGCCGCGCGCCTGTCTCCAGTGCCAGCCGAACCACCGCCCCGACGGAGGCGGGCAGGGCGGCAAGCAACCGTTCTTCTTCCCCGGCCTCCAGCCTCCTGTCTCTTCCCTCCGGACGCTTCGGCCGCCGGACGTGCTCGCAGGGGTTCGTGAGGCCCGCAATGCCCCAATCCGTGGTCGCTACCCGGTAGACGTGAGAAAGGAGGGAGAGGTCGTTGCAGATCGTGTGCGGCGAGATCCCGTCTTCCAGTCGGCCGTCGCGCCATGAGGCAACGTCCGCGCTCCTGATGCTGACCAGGGAGCGGGCGGCTAGAGCAGACCCTCGCCACACGTTCAGGCGGTCCTTCTCTTGCCCCTTGCCTTTTTTCTTGCTGGTAACTTCCCGTTCGTACCGGTCAAGGGCGTCGGTCAAGGTGGTGCGCTCCGCCTCCGAGTAGTCGACAAAAAGCCCCCGGTCCATGGACGATTCAACGCTCCTGGCCCATTCTGCGGCCTCTGTCTTGCTGTCAAATGTCTTGGCCTGGGGTGGGTATCCCTTCCTCCGGATTCGAGCCAGCCAGGCCCCTTTTCCGCGCTTAACGATTGTTGCCATTTTCCCCTCTCGTGCCTTGGTGGTGGTGGTTGAATTTGTCACAATTGTCACAAATTTGTCACAAAAGGCAAGAAGATTAGCGAAAATTAAAAAACGAAAGGGCTACGGAAGAACCGTAACCCCTTGTTTTTATTAATTGGCGGGAGCAGATGGGAATCGAACCCACCGGGGACGGGATACGCCCCCCACCGGTTTTGAAGACCGGGAGCGTCACCAGACTACTACCTACTCCCTTAAGGTGACGGAATTTTATTCTTAGGGGCGGATGATGCGCCCCGCTTTGCTTAGAGTTTCCACCGTGTCGAGCATGTTGGTCGCCCGACCGACGGCGAGGCTTTCCTTCAGGTCGAAGAATTCGAGGCAGAGCCCGCAGGAGGCGATATCGGCCCCTTGGTCGGCGAGCCTGGTCAGTGCTTCGATAACGTCCGAGCCCTTGGTGGTCAGTTTGACGCCGGCGTTGACAAAATAGAGCGCATCGGGAACGGGATTGATTTCGAGCAGGGTGAAGATGAAGTTTTTCATCAGGATATGCCCGAGTTCGTCATCGCCGCTGCCCATTTTGTCCGAGCCCACAAAGACCACGGTTTTGCCGCTTACTGCGGGTTCCGAGGTGGTGGCTTCCGGTGTTGTTCCGGCGGAGATTTCCAGAACGAAGCCTCCTTCGGTCGCGGTGACGATGACGGAACGCCCCAGACTTTCGGCCAGACGGCTTACGTTCTGGCGGGCTGTCTCGTCGTTGACCAGAACGCGCTGGCTGGCCGCTGGCCTGGCCAGCAGAGCCTTGCGCGTTTCAATCACCGGCTGGGGACATTTTTTGCCGCGACAATCCAGGGTGTTCATGGCCGTTCCTCTCGAATCCGTTCAAAACGCTGCTATACTAGTCTCTCGTTGCGTGATTTGCAAGCAGGTTTTGCCCTTGTGAAAAGGAGTTTTGATATGGCTACTTGGAAAGGTATCCTGGTGTTGCTTGTGCTGATGACTGCGTTGCCGGTCCAGGCGGAAGAAGCGGTGGTGACGGAGAGCCGTGCTATCGTTGGGGCTTTCATGGCGGAGCTGAAGGGAGAGCTGGAGTCGGCGATCCGTACCCAGGGACCGGTTGAGGCGGTCGCTGTCTGTCAGCGCCAGGCCCCCGCCATTGCCGCGCGGCTATCCCTCGAATCAGGCGGGCAGGTTGCCCGCACCAGCCTGCGACTGCGCAATCCCGACAATGCTCCGGATGCCTGGGAGCGTCAGGTGCTGGAGCGGTTTAAGCAGCTGCGGCAGCAGGGGAGCGATCCGATGTCCCTGGAGTATAGCGAGGTGGTGTCGATAGACGGTGAAATGGTGCTGCGTTACATGAAAGCCATCCCAACGGGGGCTATCTGCCTGCTCTGCCATGGGCAGGACATCGACCCCGCCGTGCAGGAGGCGCTGAAGCGTCTTTACCCGCAGGATCAGGCGACGGGGTTTTCGCCGGGGGATATCCGGGGTGCTTTCACGGTGACAAAGCCTCTTGACGGCAAAGGGGAGTGATCATGCGAAAATTGCTGGGAGTCATCGTGCTGGCCTTGGTGCTGGCCGGGTGCGGGGATCGAGCGAAGGATCTTTACGAGACTGCCGCCTTAGAGGAAAAACAGTTTAATAAAACCCAGGCCGTGCGACTGTACACGGAATTGGTGGAGAAATATCCGGTGTCCTCTTATGCGGCGCGGGCGCAGGAGAGGCTGGCGGTGCTGGCTGCCGAGGACAAGCAGCCCTGATTCGTCGGCTTTTCTGTTCTATGTCAAGAGGCCCTGCCGATCTATTTCGGCAGGGCCTCTTGGGTGCTGAAGCTCTAATAAGAGGACTGCTGGCTCTTTTTGCGCGGCAGTCGGTCTCGATCAGGCACCAGGCGGGCGACGGATTCGACGTGGGAGGTCTGCGGGAACATGTCGACGGGCTGGATCTCTTCCGTGCGGTAGCCCATACCGGCCAGCAGGTCGAGGTCGCGGCCCAGGGTGTCGGGATTGCAGGAGACGTAGATGAGGGTACGGGGCTTCAGTTGCACCAGGGCTTCGAGTACCTCCTGGGCGCAGCCGCTGCGGGGAGGATTGACCACGGCGACACTGCCTGCAGGAACTTCGTGGGTGAGGTCGTGCACCAGTTCGGCGGCGTCACCGGCGCGGAAACTGCAACCCTGGATTCCATTCATCTGGGCATTTTCCCTGGCGTTGCGCACCGCCTCCTCCACGACCTCAATACCGATGACACGGCCAGCGTCCCGGGCCAGATTCATGGCAATACCGCCAATGCCGCAGTAAAGGTCGATGGCCGTATCCTCCTTCTGCAGGGCGGCCCACTGGCGGACCAGTTCATAGATGCGGGCGGCCTGCGGGTTGTTCACCTGGAAGAAGGAGGTCGGGGAGATGCGCAGACGGATGTCTCCCACCTGGTCGATAAGGTCGACGGCCCCGAGCATTTTCAGGGTGTCCCGGCCGAAAACCACATTGCCGGCTGATGTGTTGATGTTCTGATGAATGGAGACCACCTCGGCCACCTTCTTCTGCAGGCCCTTAGCCAGGTGTGTGACTTCCCTGAAGTTTTTTTCGGAAGTGACGAAGGTGACCATGGCTTTGTCAAAAGTCGGGCTGACCCGGATGGTCAGGTAGCGCAGCAGGCCACTCTGGCGGGCGGGGTTGTAGACATAGACACCCTGGCGTTCCACCTCCTGCTTGACTACCTGCACGATGCGGTTGATGAGCGGATGATGCAGGGGGCAATTGTCGATATCGACTACGTTGTGGGAACCACGCCGGTAGAGGCCGATCTTGACCTTGCCGCGATCCTTGGCCATGGCGAGCTTGGCGGTAGTGCGATAGCCCAGAGCTGTGGCGGCCGGCCAGACCTCATGTACCCGGACGGTGTTGAGCGAGGCGTAGGTCTGCAGGGCCTGTTTGACTCGCTCGGTCTTGAAGTTGAGTTGGGCCTGATCTTTTAGGTGAATCAACGAACAGCCAAGGCAATGGCCGAAATGAGAACAGGGGGGGCGGCGCCGCTCGGGATGGGCGGTGATGACACGGTCCAGATTACCGATAATGCGATACTGCCCTTCGTGTTCGATGCTCAGGGCGATCTTTTCGCCGGGCAGGGTGGCAGCCACCTGAACCTCTTTGCCACCGAAGTGTCCGATGCCGACCCCTTCGTCGTTGAGTCGCTCGATGGTGAGCTCAATGGGGGGACGCTGCGGTTTCCGGGGGGCCCCCCGGCGAAAAACCTTTTTCTTTTCCATGGTATTTGACCTGTCTTTGCTTGTGAGTTGGAGGCACATTACCCTGTCGTCTTTTTCCTGTCAACGGCTCAGTCCTCGCCCCTTGACTTGGGGCTCCACCGGCCGTAAACTCTAGCCCACTTTTGCCATCCCGACCCTTGCCCTCAAGCGCCTGGGGGGACTGGGGTGGCCATCCGCCTGAAAGGAACGACCCATGCGTCGAAAAACACGCCGGATTACCGTGGGAGATGTCGCTGTCGGCGATGGGGCGCCCATTTCGGTGCAGTCCATGTGTAATACCGACACCCGTGATGTCCAGGCCACGAACGAGCAGATCCGCCGCCTCTTCGAGGCAGGTTGCGAGATCGTGCGCTGCGCCGTCCCCGACGAAGAGGCCGCCCTGGCTCTGCGGGGGATCTGCGCTGACAGTCCCCTGCCGGTGATTGCCGATATCCATTTCGACTACCAGCTGGCCCTGGCTTCCCTGGAGAGCGGTGTGCAGGGTTTACGTATCAACCCCGGCAATATAGGCGCGCGCTGGAAGGTGCAGGAGGTCGTGCGGGCCTGCGCGGAGCGGTCCGTGCCCATCCGCATCGGCGTCAACGGCGGCTCCCTGGAAAAGGAGTTGCTCGAACGCTACGGTCATCCGACGTCGGCAGCCATGGTGGAGAGCGCTCTGGGGCATATCCGTCTGCTGGAAGATCTCGGCTTCGACCAGATCAAGGTCAGCCTCAAGGCCTCCGATATTCGTCGAACAGTAGAAGCCTATCGCCAGTTGGCCGACCGCGTGGACTATCCTCTTCATATCGGCATCACCGAAGCGGGAACCACCTGGAGCGGCACTATCAAGAGCGCCATCGGCCTGGGGGCGCTGCTCTATGACGGCATCGGCGACACCCTGCGGGTCTCTCTGACCGGTGATCCGGTGGAAGAAGTGCGGGTCGGCTGGGAGATTCTCAAAGCCCTGGAGTTGCGGGAGCGTGGTCCCGTGTTCGTGAGTTGCCCGACCTGCGGCCGCTGCCAGATAGACCTCATTGCCGTGGCCGAAGAGGTGGAGCGTCGTCTGCATGACCTGCCGGAGAAGATCACCGTGGCCGTGATGGGCTGTGTGGTCAACGGTCCGGGGGAGGCCCGGGAGGCCGATATCGGCATCGCCGGCGGCAAGGGGCAGGGGCTGCTCTTCCGGCACGGACAGGTGGTGCGCAAGGTGCCCCAAGCCGAACTGGCCGACGCTCTGGTGGCAGAAGCCTGGCAGCTGGTGCGCCAGAAGGTGAAGGGCTGAGTCGCCCCCGGCGCACTGTTTTCTTGCCTTTTTCCTGGAGATACGCTAGTTTTTCCTACCTGCCGGCGCCCTTCGGCGCTTTCATCCGTTTTCCGCGTTATCCAATTTCATGGAAGAGTTGAGGTTTTCCCATGCGCTGGTCCCAGTATTTGTTGCCGACATTGAAAGAGACCCCCGCCGACGCCGAAGTGATCAGCCACCAGCTGATGATGCGGGCCGGCATGATCCGCAAGGTTGCTGCCGGTATCTATAATTATATGCCGCTGGGCTTGCGCTCCATCCGTAAGGTCGAGTCCATTGTTCGTGAAGAGCTCGACCGTGCCGGGGCGATCGAGGTGCTCATGCCCATGGCTAACCCCGCCGAGCTCTGGCAGGAGTCGGGACGCTGGGACAAGTATGGCAAGGAGTTGCTGCGCTTCAAGGACCGCAAGGACGCCGATTTCTGCATGGGCCCGACCCATGAGGAGGTGGTCACCGACATCGTGCGCAACACGGTGCGCTCCTACCGTCAGCTTCCCCTGAATCTCTATCAGATCCAGACCAAGTTCCGCGACGAGATCCGTCCCCGTTTCGGCCTCATGCGCGGCCGCGAGTTCATCATGAAGGACGCCTATTCCTTCGATCTCGACGATGCCGGGGCCGATGCCTCCTATGAGAAGATGTACCAGGCCTATCGCCGGATCTTCACGCGCTGCGGTCTGAAGTTTCGTGCCGTGGAGGCGGACACCGGCTCTATCGGCGGTTCCTTCTCCCACGAGTTCATGGTGCTGGCCGAATCCGGAGAAGATGCCATTGTCTCCTGTGACAGCTGCGAATACGCCGCCAACGTGGAGAAGGCGGAGATTCGCCTGGGGACACTGCAGACGCCTCCCGCTACGGAGACCTTGCGCAAGGTGGCCACACCAGCGCGCAAGACCATCGAGGACGTGGCCCTCTTTCTGGATACCAGCCCGACACGGCTTCTCAAGACCCTGATTGTCGAGACGGACGCTGGTGACACCGTGGCTGTGCTGCTGCGCGGTGACCGTGAGCTCAACGATATCAAGCTCGCCCATCTCCTCGGTTGTGCCTGGATCACCCTGGCGCCGGAAGAGGTGGTGCAGAAGGTCACGGGGGCGCCCAGCGGATTTGCCGGCCCCATCGGCTTGAAGATCCGCCTCGTTGCCGACCTGGAAGTGCAGGGCATGGCTGACTTTATCACCGGCGCCAATGAGCAGGACGCTCATTTCTCGGGAGTCAACCTGACTCGTGATTTTACCGTCGATACCTTCGCCGACCTGCGGCAGGCCATTGGCGGCGATCCCTGCCCCCGCTGCGAGGGCAAACTCGAAATCTGGCGTGGCATCGAGGTGGGGCATGTCTTTAAGCTCGGCACCAAATATTCCGAGGCCATGGGAGCCACCGTGCTGGATGATCAGGGCAAAGACCGCGTGCTGGTCATGGGCTGCTACGGCATCGGCATTGGGCGCACGGTCGCTTCGGCCATCGAGCAGAATCATGACGAAAACGGCATCATCTTTCCGTTGCCCATCGCCCCCTTCCAGGTCGTCGTCACCATGGTCAATCCGAATGATGACGACGTCCGGGCGGCGGCGGAGGCTCTTTATGGGGATTTGCTGCAGGCCGGTATCGAAGTGCTGCTTGATGACCGGGACGAGCGTCCAGGCAGCAAGTTCAAGGATGCTGACCTTGTCGGTGTCCCTCTGCGGGTGACCGTCGGCTCCCGTACCCTCAAGGAGGGGGCACTGGAACTGCAGGAGCGCCAGAGCGGGCAAAGGAGCCTGCTGCCGGTAGCCGCGGCGGCAGCCGCTATTGCGGACAAAATCCGTGCGGCACTGGCTGTTGATTGATGGCCCGGTTGGTTGGTCGCCGTTGAGAGTAGGGAGTTATGGTAGCTGACGATACGCGTTTGAAGGTTCCCCCCCAGGTGGCCGATAAGCTGACGGTTTCGTCCCTGGAACTGGTGGGATCCTCTTCCTGCCACCTGTTATACTCGTCGCCTGAAGCGGGCGAAGTGTTGATGGCTGGTGTGCTGGG
The DNA here is from genome assembly GCF_009731355.2 of Desulfuromonas sp. AOP6. Lineage (GTDB taxonomy): Bacteria > Desulfobacterota > Desulfuromonadia > Desulfuromonadales > SZUA-540 > SZUA-540. The sequence continues at coordinate 2,444,073 of NZ_AP022810.1, read as the reverse complement.
TGAAGTCTCGGTGACCGATCTCCTCTCCTTCTTTAATATGTTCCGGAAGACCGGCGTCTTGCACTTTGAACTCAAGGGGGGCTGCAAAGACCTGTATTTCCAGCAGGGGGAGATTGTCTCGGCGACAAGTACCTTTCCAGGAGAAGATCTGGGAGATGTCCTCTTTGATATGGGAAAACTGAGCGCAGAAGTCCTCCAAAAAGTCCGGCAGTCGTCCGTTGACCTGACGCGTGGAGGCAAAGCTCTGGTCGAGAAGGGTCTGGTCACGGCCAAAGATCTCTGGCAGGCGGCGCGCCAACAGGTGGAGTCCATCGTCTATGGCCTCTTCGCCTTTCAGGCGGGCAGCTATGTCTTTCTCGATCGACCTCCCGGCAAGGGGGATGTCGTCCGTCTGTCGTTGAGCACCCAGAATCTCATTATGGAAGGGCTGCGTCGTGTCGACGAGAAAGAGCTTTTCATGCGCCGCATCGGTTCCCTCGATGGCTTGCCGGTACTGATCCCGGGGAGCGCTGAGGATCTTCCTCCATCAGAAAAGCGGCTGGCACTGCTCATCGGTGAAAGGCGCCTTGCTGTTCGTGAGATAATGCGACGCAGCGGCATGGGGGAGTTCGAGACGCTGCGTCTGCTCCATCAGTTGATCGAAAAAAAGGTAGTCGGGATGGAGGAAGCCCCTTCGGTGGAGGCTTCCGGGGATCTGGGCAAGATATTGTCCATTTTTAATGGCGCTCTTTCGGCACTCTTCCGACGCCTGAGTGAAAAGAATCCCGTCTTTAGCCAAGAGGTTGATGAATTCCTGCATTCGTTGCCTCAACCGTTCTCGTATGTCTTTCGGGACGTGACTCTGGCCGAGGACGGCACAATAGAGGCGGGGCGCATTCTGGTCAATCTGGGTGGACTCGAAGAGTCGGACAAGATGAAGCTGCTGGCCGATGCCTTGAGCGAACTGGTGTATATGGAATGCATGGCCGCCCGTCATCAGTTGGGCGCGAATGAATCGACGGAACTCATTCAGCGGGTTCAGGAAATCTCCCGTCGGGTGAAAAATATAATTGGGAGCAAGTGATGAAGAATTCTGTACGTGATCGACTGATTTTTGCCCTGGACGTCGACAGCTTTGAAGAGGCGGAGCGTTGGGTCAAGTTGTTGCATGGAAAAGTCGGTGTTTTCAAGGTGGGCAAGCAGCTCTTTACCCGTTGTGGTCCCGAGGTGGTTCACATGATCCGTGGGGAAGGGGGGGAAGTCTTTCTCGACCTCAAATATCACGACATCCCCAATACCGTGGCCAGCGCTGGGGTGGAGGCCACCCGGCTTGGGGTCCGCATGTTCAACGTGCATGCCCTGGGCGGGCGAGATATGATGGAGAAGACCGTGGCCGCCGTTGACGCCCTCTGTCCGAAGGGCACCGCCGAGCGGCCCGTGCTGTTGGCTGTCACCATTCTGACCTCGTCCACCGAGGAAACGCTGAGGCAGGTCGGCATCGATCGTCCCGTCCAGGAGATGGTGCCCCGTCTGGCGAAGCTGGCCAAGGAGGCTGGCATGGACGGCGTGGTGGCGTCTCCCAAAGAAGTTACCCTCATTCGGGAGGTCTGCGGTGACGACTTCCTCATCGTGACGCCTGGTGTGCGTCCCAGCTTTGCCTCTCTGGATGACCAGAAGCGTGTTACGACCCCTGCCGAAGCGATCAGTGCCGGGGCCGACTATCTGGTCATTGGACGTCCTATCTCCGCGGCGGCGGATCCTGTTGCAGCGGCGGAAGGGATTCTGGATGAAATGGCTGCCGCTCTCAGCGAGAACCGTTGATGGCGGATTGGATATACGGTGTCAATCCTGCTCGTGAGGGGCTGCGCAGCCGGCTCCGGCGGCCCCTTGAGCTCGTCGTTGTAAGTCAATCTCCTTCGGCCCGCCTGCAGGAAGTGATCGATGAAGCGTCTCGTGCAGGGGTGACCATTCGCCAGGTCGACCGCAAGGAAATGGATCGTCTGGCGGGAAACAACCGTCACCAAGGTGTACTGCTGAAGGTGGAAGATTTTTCTTTTGCCTCTCTTGATGACCTGGTCGAGAACTGGCGTGCCTCCGGCAAGCCCGCCTTCTTTCTGCTTCTCGATGGCATCACCGATCCTCACAACCTGGGGGCGTTGATCCGCAGCGCGGAAGGCGCCGGATGCCATGGCGTGATCATTCCAAAAGACAGGGCCTGTGGTGTCACCGGGGTCGTCGACAAGTCATCCGCAGGCGCTCTCGAACATATCCCGCTCTGCCAGGTAACCAATCTGGCTCGCACCATGGATGAACTGCGCCGTGAAGGGGTGTGGGTCTATGGTCTTGCCGGGGATGCTGATAGCCAGGATATTTACTCCTGTGATCTTGTCGGAAACGTCGCTCTGGTGGTCGGTAGTGAGGGGAGCGGGCTGCGTCCCAATGTAAAGGCTCATTGCGATGGGTTGTTGCGCATTCCCATGGCGGGGACGGTCTCCTCTCTTAATGCCTCCGTCGCCGGGGCCCTGGCCATGTATGAGGTTGTTCGCCAACGCAAGAACCAGGTCGACTGATGATTTTTCTTATATAAAATCATTGACATCGCCAGGTAAATGGATTATACGTTCACCCGTTCCGGGCGGGAGACGCCGCAACAGAAAAAAAGCTTGCAATTAAAAAGTCACTGTTGTATAAATCCCCCCCTGTGCTGGCGTAGCTCAATAGGTAGAGCAGCTGACTTGTAATCAGCAGGTTGCGGGTTCAATTCCTGTCGCCAGCTCCAGTGAGCTACAAAGGGGCTGAAAAACCTTTTGTTTTAAATTCCCCTGGAGGGGTTCCCGAGCGGCCAAAGGGAGCAGACTGTAAATCTGCCGTCGTAGACTTCGGAGGTTCGAATCCTCCCCCCTCCACCATATGAAACTCGCCGGATGAAGTCGGGTAGGCGTTTCCAGGAGGCCGTGGGCTGAATGTACTGGGAAGTCGATCCTTCTGGAGTCCACCGTTTGGCAGATAGAGTTAGGTTGGTTGTTTTTGGGCGGGAGTAGCTCAGTTGGCTAGAGCATCAGCCTTCCAAGCTGAGGGTCGCGGGTTCGAATCCCGTTTCCCGCTCCAAACTAACCTGGTATTCCGCAGAGAGTCAGTGAGTAGGCCCACATAGCTCAGCAGGTAGAGCACTTCCTTGGTAAGGAAGAGGTCACCGGTTCAAGTCCGGTTGTGGGCTCCATGCACTGTTTCTGTGGGTTTATCTGTTTGTATTGGATCTTGGCCTTGCAAACGCAGCTGGCCCAACATTAGGCGAAATAAGCAAAATCAGTAAAAAAGGGAGGATTACACAATGGCTAAAGCCAAATTTGAGAGAAAAAAACCCCATGTCAATATCGGGACCATCGGTCACGTTGACCATGGCAAGACGACCCTGACGGCCGCCATCACCAAGGTTCTGGCAGCCAGGGGCGGCGCCGAGTACAAAGGTTACGATCAGATCGACAACGCTCCCGAAGAGCGCGAGCGCGGCATCACCATCGCCACCGCCCACGTCGAGTATGAGACCGAAAAGCGCCACTATGCGCACGTTGACTGCCCCGGCCACGCCGACTACGTCAAGAACATGATCACCGGTGCGGCCCAGATGGACGGCGCTATCCTGGTGGTTTCGGCCGCTGACGGCCCCATGCCCCAGACCCGCGAGCACATCCTGCTGGCCCGTCAGGTTGGCGTACCCGCCATGGTCGTGTTCCTGAACAAGGCCGACATGGTCGACGACGCCGAGCTCATGGAGTTGGTCGAGCTGGAAGTTCGCGAGCTGCTTTCTTCCTATGAGTTCCCCGGCGACGACATTCCCATTATCCCCGGTTCGGCTCTGAAGGCTCTCGAAGGGGACACTGGCGAGCTGGGTGAGCAGGCCATCCTGAAGTTGATGGACGCTGTTGACAACTACATCCCCGAGCCCGAGCGCGCCATCGACCGGCCCTTCCTGATGCCTGTCGAGGACGTCTTCTCCATCTCTGGTCGCGGCACTGTCGCCACCGGTCGTGTTGAGCGCGGCGTCGTCAAGGTCGGTGAAGAGGTCGAGATTGTCGGCATGAAAGCCACCACCAAGACCGTCGTGACCGGCGTCGAGATGTTCCGCAAGCTGCTTGATCAGGGTCAGGCCGGCGACAACGTAGGTGTCCTTCTGCGCGGCGTCAAGCGTGAAGACATTGAGCGTGGTCAGGTATTGTCCAAGCCCGGCAGCATCACGCCGCACACCAAGTTCAAAGCTGAGGCTTATATCCTGTCGAAGGAAGAGGGCGGCCGTCACACTCCCTTCTTCAAAGGTTATCGTCCCCAGTTCTACTTCCGCACCACCGACGTTACCGGCATTGTTGAGTTGCCGGAAGGGACCGAGATGGTTATGCCCGGCGACAACATCGCCATGACAGTCAACCTGATCACCCCTATCGCCATGGACAAGGAACTGCGCTTTGCTATCCGCGAAGGCGGTCGTACTGTTGGCGCGGGTGTTGTTAGCGAAATTATCGAGTAAAACATTCAAAACCTCCTCCCCTCGCGAGAGGGGGGGAGTTGAAGGACGACACCATGCGGGATATCGTTACCTTGGCTTGCACGGAATGCAAGCAGCGAAATTACACGACCACGAAAAATAAAAGAAATACTCCTGATAAACTGGAATTCAGCAAGTATTGCCGTTTTTGTCAGAAGCACACCCCTCACAAGGAAACCAAGTAGGGGCGAACGGCTGAAGAGGCGCGCAGTTTTCTGCATGCAGGCCAGTAGCTCTAATGGCTAGAGCACCGGTCTCCAAAACCGGGTGTTGGGGGTTCGAGTCCCTCCTGGCCTGCCAATTTGATGGTCATACTCCAAAGGGGTTTTTATAGTGCTTGCCAAAACGACTGAGTTTTTGACGAACGTAAAGGGTGAGCTTAAAAAAGTTACCTGGCCGACGCGCAAGGACACTATCGCGTCCACAACGGTTGTTATCGTTCTGGTCTTCGTCGTTGCCGTGTTTTTGTGGGTTGTGGACTCAGCTCTCTCCGCGGTGATTCGCGCGCTCCTGAGTTGATAAGGGAGAAGCTGATATGGCAAAAAAATGGTACGGCGTACATACCTACTCTGGATTTGAAAACAAGGTAAAGCTCAATCTGGAGGAGCGGATTCGATCTCTTGAGGCGGAAGAATTCTTCGGTGAAATTCTGATTCCCTCCGAAACAGTGGTCGAGTTGAAAAAGGGTGAGCGCAAGACGTCTACCCGTAAATTTTTCCCAGGCTATATACTTGTCCAGATGGAGTTGAATAACGAAACCTGGCACATAGTTAAAGATATACCAAAGGTTACCGGGTTTGTAGGAGGGGGTACAGCACCGCCTTCCATCCCTGATGAGGAAGTGGCCAAGATCACTTCCCGCATTGAAGAGGGCGTGGAGCGACCCAAGCCAAAGGTTGAGTTCGAAGTCGGTGAAACCGTTCGCGTTGTCGATGGTCCTTTCCTTAACTTTACTGGCGTGGTTGAGGACGTGAAGCCCGACAAGGGCAAGCTTAAGGTCATGGTCAGCATTTTCGGACGGGTAACCCCGGTCGAATTGGAATTCATCCAGGTAGAAAAAACCAGTTAGTACTGGTTCTAACAAGATAAACTCAAGGAGTCACTCATGGCCAAGAAGGTTGTTGGTTTGATTAAACTGCAGATACCTGCCGGCAAGGCGAACCCTTCGCCGCCGGTCGGCCCCGCACTCGGCCAGCATGGGGTCAACATCATGGAATTCTGCAAGGCGTTCAATGCAAAGACCCAGGCACAGGATGGGATGATTACCCCTGTTGTCATTACCGTCTACGCCGACCGGTCCTTTTCCTTTATTACCAAGACGCCTCCCGCAGCCGTTCTTCTCATGAAGGCCGCCAAGATTCCTAAGGGCTCCGGCGTACCGAATAAGAACAAGGTGGGAAAGGTTACCAAGGATCAGGTCAGGGAGATTGCCGAGCTGAAAATGCCGGACCTCAATGCCTTTGATATCGAAAAGGCAATCCTTACTATTGAAGGCACCGCCCGCAGCATGGGCCTCGAAGTCGTTTAACTGGAGTTGCAAATGAGTGCAGGAAAAAAACATACTCAAGCTAAGGCCAAGATAGACAGAACAAATGCCTATCCCATTGAGGAGGCTCTTGCTCTTGTCAAGGAGACTTCTTTCGCTAAATTTGACGAAACGGTCGATGTCTCCATCCGCCTCGGTGTGGATCCACGTAAAGCGGATCAGATGGTTCGTGGTGCCGTTGTGCTACCTAATGGTCTCGGGAAGACTGTCCGGGTTCTCGTCTTTGCCAAGGGTGAGAAGGCCCAGGAGGCCACCACTGCTGGGGCCGACTACGTCGGGGCCGATGATCTCGTAGCCAAAATCCAGGAAGGCTGGTACGATTTTGATACCGCGATCGCCACCCCGGACATGATGGGTACGGTTGGTAAAATCGGAAAGCTTCTTGGTCCCCGTGGTCTCATGCCCAACCCCAAGGTCGGTACTGTCACTTTCGACGTCGGGCGGGCTGTTACCGAGGCCAAATCGGGCAAGATAGAATACCGTGTTGAGAAAGCAGGTATTGTGCATGCTCCTGTCGGCAAGGTTTCCTTTGATGTGGAAAAACTAAAGGAAAATGTCGTCAGCCTGGTTGATGCTCTTGTTAAGGCTAAGCCCGCCACATCCAAAGGGACTTACCTTAAAAAGGTCAGCATCTCCAGCACGATGGGACCCGGCCTCAATGTCGATGTCACTGCTTTGCAGGCGATGGTTAAATAAAATTTCTGTCGAACGACAGTCGCCCCCCTGGGGGCGGTTGGTGGTTTACATAACGCTCCCGGTCAAAGACAGCAGGTGCGCCTTCAAGGGCGCTTAAAAGATTGACTGCCTGCCGAGGCTGGAACAATGGATCGAGGTTTCGTCTCACTCCATGACCTCAGACTGGGGCAAGGGATAGTGTATCCCTAAATCTCAATGAAAGGAGGAGAGACGTTGAACAAGAGCAGCAAAGAACAGATTGTCGCCGAGTTGAGTGAAAAGCTGGAGTCGGCCAAGGCCGCCTTTCTTGCAGACTATCGCGGACTCAACGTGGAACAGGTTGATAAGCTGCGTGGTGAGCTTCGTGAGGCAGGCGTTGAATATCGCGTCGTCAAGAACACTCTGCTGAAGTTGGCCGCTAAGGGAACTTCCATCGAGTGCCTTTCCGACCATCTTGCCGGCCCCACAGCGATCGCCATCGCAGGATCAGATCCTGTGGCCCCCGCCAAAATTCTGTCCGAGTTTGCCAAGGCCAACAAGACCTTTGCTCTAAAGGTCGGAGCCCTTAATGGCAGCTTGCTAAGCCTGGCACAGGTCGAGGCTCTGGCTGATCTGCCGAGCCGTGAGGTTCTGCTGGCCAAAGTCCTTGGATCGCTTAATGCCCCTGCTTCCAACTTTGTTGGTGTGCTTGCAGCCATCCCGCGCTCGCTGGTGCAGGTGCTGGCAGCTATTCAAGACAAAAAAGCAGCTTAATTTTAAACCATTTGACGCATATTACGTTACGGAGGAATACAGACCATGGCTGACATCACTAAAGAGCAAGTTATCGAATTTATCGAAAAAATGAACGTGCTTGAGCTGGCTGAGCTCGTCAAGGAGCTTGAAGAGAAGTTCGGCGTATCTGCATCTGCACCCGTGGCTGTGGCCGCTGCCGCACCCGCTGCTGGCGCTGCTCCCGCTGAGGAAAAAGATGAGTTTGATGTCGTCCTTTCCAGTGCCGGCGACAAGAAAATCAACGTTATCAAGGTGGTTCGCGCTGCTACGGGCCTCGGGCTCAAAGAAGCCAAGGACCTCGTTGACGGTGCCCCTCAGACCGTTAAAGAAGCCCTGCCCAAGGCTGAAGCTGAAGAGCTCAAGAAGCAGCTCGTTGAAGCTGGCGCCACTGTGGAACTCAAGTAGTTCCCTTCCCATAGTTTCGCCATTAGCCAAGGTCGCCTTGTGCGGCCTTGGCTATTCTACTTTCGTTACCTAAAGGAGAAATCATGGCTTATTCGATCGCGAATAACCAGCTTCTGAGGAAACATTTTGCCGAGATCAAGAGGATCATCGACATCCCCAACCTCATTGATATCCAGAAGACTTCCTACAAGCGTTTTCTTCAGGCGGAGCTACCTCCTTCGGCCCGGCAGAACGTCGGCCTGGAAGCCGTCTTTCGTTCCGTATTTCCAATTCGGGACTTTAATGAAACCAGCTCTCTTGAATATGTAGCCTATTCACTGGGAACTCCAAAGTACGACGTGGATGAGTGTCATCAACGGGGCATGACTTTTGCTGCTCCGGTAAAGGTACGCGTTCGCCTTGTTTCCTGGGATGTCGATAAGGATTCGGGCGTTCAGTCCATCCGCGATATTAAGGAGCAAGAGGTCTATTTCGGTGAAATCCCCCTGATGACCGAAAACGGTACCTTTATTATCAACGGGACTGAAAGGGTCATCGTCAGCCAGTTGCACCGGTCTCCCGGTGTCTTTTTTGATCACGACAAGGGCAAAACGCATTCCAGTGGGAAAATTCTCTATAGTGCGCGTGTCATCCCTTATCGGGGTTCCTGGCTTGATTTTGACTTTGATCATAAAGATATTCTCTATGTACGCATCGATCGACGTCGTAAACTGCCCGCAACTGTTCTTCTTAAAGCACTGGGCTACACGGCTGAAGAGCTACTGAACTACTACTACGATGTCGATACCATCGTCGTTGACGGCGAAAACTATCGGAAAAAAGTTAATCTTGAGCTGCTCAGCGGGCAGAGGGCGAGTTGTGATATTGTCGCGCCTGACGGAGAGATACTGGTCAAGGCGAATCGCAAATTTACCAAGGCGGGCATTCGTAAGCTTGCTGAAAAAGGCATCGAAACGATTTCTATCCTCAAGGAGGATGTGGTCGGAAAGGTGGCCTCTTCGGATATCGTAGATACCGCCACAGGCGAAATCGTTGTCGAGTGCAACGAAGAGATAACTGAAAATAAACTGGAAGAACTGCTGTCCAGGGGGATAACCGAATTCAAGGTATTGTTCATAGACAACCTGTACGTCGGCCCCTATCTTCGCGAAACGCTTCAACTCGACAAGGTCGCTACGCCCGATGATGCCAAGATTGAAATCTATCGACGACTGCGTCCGGGCGATCCACCGACCATCCGTAGCGCCACGGCTCTGTTTGACAGCCTTTTCTTCAACTCGGAGCGTTACGACCTTTCCGTTGTTGGGCGACTGAAACTCAATTACAAACTGGGCTTGAAGTCCCCCCTGGATCTGACCACTCTGACCAAGGATGATATTCTCGAGGTTGTTCGCTACCTGATCGATCTTCGGAACGGCAAAGGTGCCATTGATGATATTGACCACCTTGGAAATCGTCGGGTCCGCGCTGTGGGTGAACTGCTGGAAAACCAATACCGCGTCGGCTTGGTGCGTATGGAGAGGGCTATCAAGGAGCGCATGAGCCTGCAGGAAATAGACAGCCTCATGCCTCACGACCTTATCAATTCCAAGCCTGTTTCGGCAGTTGTCAAGGAGTTCTTTGGATCTTCTCAGCTTTCCCAGTTCATGGACCAGACCAACCCGCTTTCCGAGATTACCCACAAGCGCCGTCTTTCGGCCCTGGGGCCTGGTGGCCTGACACGGGAAAGAGCTGGATTCGAAGTTCGTGACGTTCATCCCACGCACTACGGACGGGTATGCCCTATTGAAACACCGGAAGGGCCAAATATCGGTCTGATTGCGTCCCTGTCGACCTATGCACGCATTAACGAGCACGGATTCGTCGAGACGCCTTATCGCCTGGTTTCTGAAGGGACAGTTACCACCGAAATCAAGTATTTTTCGGCACTGGAAGAGGAAGGGCACGCCATAGCTCAGGCCAACGCACCGTTGAACGAAGACAATACCTTCGTCAACGAGTTGGTCAACGCCCGTAAAAACGGCGAGTTCATGCTGATGAACCGTGAAGAGATCGAGTTGATGGACGTTTCGCCCAAGCAGCTGGTTTCTGTGGCTGCTGCTCTTATCCCCTTTCTGGAGAATGACGACGCCAACCGGGCCCTGATGGGTTCCAACATGCAGCGGCAGGCTGTTCCTCTGCTACGTGCCGATGCACCCCTGGTTGGTACGGGCATGGAGCGTATTGTCGCTCACGATTCGGGTGCCGCCGTCGTGGCACGGCACAACGGCGTGGTTGAGAGTGTAGACGCGGCACGTATTGTCGTCAAAATCGATGAGGGCGAGGTGGATGAGTCGGGGACCGGCGTTGACATTTACACGCTTATCAAGTTCCTGCGCTCCAACCAGAACACCTGTCTCAATCAGAAGCCAATAGTTAAGGTGGGCGACAGAGTCCGGCGGGGCGAAATTATTGCCGACGGTCCTTCTACCGAGTGGGGCGAACTCGCCTTGGGTCAGAACGTCCTGGTCGCTTTTATGCCGTGGGAAGGCTATAACTTCGAGGACTCCATCCTCATTTCGGAAAAGCTGGTTAAGGAGGATCGTTACACCTCCATCCACATCGAGGAGTTCGAATGCGTCGCCCGCGACACCAAGCTCGGCAAAGAAGAAATCACCGACGACATTCCCAATCTGGGTGAAGATGCCCTCGCCGATCTTGACGAGAGCGGCATCATTCGTATCGGTGCTGAAGTTAAGCCAGGGGATATTCTGGTCGGCAAGATTACCCCGAAGGGTGAGACCCAGCTCTCACCTGAAGAAAAACTGCTGAGGGCGATTTTCGGTGAAAAAGCCGGCGACGTTCGCGACACGTCTCTGCGGGTGCCGCCTGGTGTCGAAGGGGTTGTCATCGGGGCTCGTGTATTTTCCCGCAAAGGGATCGATAAAGACACACGCACCGAACATATCGAAAAGACCGAAATAGACAAACTGCTTAAAGATCAGAATGACGAAATCCGCATTATCCGTGAATCCGCCCGTGGCAAGATGCTGTCACTGCTGGTTCAACAGACGTCCGCGGTCGCCATTGTCGATGAAACGGGCAAGATCCTGCTGCCCAAAGGTCAGAAGCTGACGGAAGAACTGCTTTCTGCGGTACCCTTCAAGCGCTGGCAGGAGATTTCCCTGGCCAACGCACCGGAAGTTGAAGACAAGGTCGCTACTGTATTGGTACACCTCAACGAGCGTGAGGAACTGATCCGCGGCGTTTTTTCTGACAAGATCGAAAAGCTCAAGCGTGGCGATGACCTGCCGCCCGGCGTCATCAAGATGGTCAAGGTCTATATCGCCATTAAACGCAAGCTCTCCGTTGGAGACAAGATGGCCGGTCGCCACGGCAACAAGGGTGTTCTGTCACGGATTCTTCCCGAGGAGGATATGCCCTATATGGAAGACGGCACCCCTGTGGAGATCGTGCTTAATCCCTTGGGTGTCCCCTCCCGTATGAACATCGGTCAGATCCTGGAAATCCATCTTGGTTTGGGCGCCCGGGGTCTGGGAATGCGCATCCAGGAGGTTCTCGACAATCAGTTCAGTCAGGAAAAAATTCGGGAAAAGATCAAGTCCATTTATGGCAACAAGGAACTTGATTCCTTTATCGACGGTCTTGACGAAGACGATATGATGGCTTTGGCGCGCCGCCTTTCCAAGGGCGTTCCCATGGCTTCCCCCGTCTTTGAAGGGGTCAACGAAGAGCAGATCAAGGGGGAAATCGAGCGTGCAGGCTTTGCCAGTTCCGGCCAAATGACCCTGTATAATGGCAAGACCGGTGAACCTTTCCTCGAAAAGGTTACCGTGGGTATCATGTATATGCTCAAACTTCACCACTTGGTCGATGACAAGATTCACGCCCGTTCTATCGGTCCCTATAGTCTTGTTACGCAGCAGCCTCTGGGCGGTAAAGCCCAGTTCGGTGGTCAGCGACTTGGTGAGATGGAGGTGTGGGCTCTTGAAGCTTACGGGGCCGCACATGCCCTGCAGGAATTTCTTACCGTCAAATCGGATGATGTGGCGGGAAGAACCCGCATGTATGAAGCCATAGTCAAAGGGAAGCACACACTGGAGGCCGGACTGCCCGAATCCTTCAACGTGCTCATCAAGGAACTGCAGTCTCTGTGCCTCGATGTGGAACTCCTCGAAGAGGAAGAAGAATAAACCACCATCCTATAAGGAGGATGTGCTTTGGACGATATTTTCAGCTTTTTTGAGCGACCGAAGGATCCCCTCAATTTCAACTCGATCCGCCTTTCGCTGGCTTCTCCGGACAAGATCCGCGAGCGGTCCTTTGGTGAGGTCAAAAAACCGGAAACCATTAACTACCGCACCTTCAAGCCGGAGCGCGACGGTCTTTTCTGCGCCAAAATCTTCGGCCCGACTAAGGACTATGAGTGTAACTGCGGTAAGTACAAACGCATGAAACATCGCGGCATTGTCTGCGAGAAATGCGGTGTTGAGGTTATTCCCAGCAAGGTACGACGGGAGCGTCTTGGGCACATTGACCTGGCGTGTCCGGTGGCCCATATCTGGTTTCTCAAGTCATTGCCTTCACGTATTGCAACACTGCTTGATCTTACCCTCAAAGAGGTAGAACGCGTCCTCTATTTTGAAGCCTATGTTGTTCTGGACAAGGGTGATACGACCCTTGCCGTCGGTCAGATACTGAGCGAAGACAAGTATCGTGAACTGATGGATGAGTTTGCCGGGCAGTTTACGGCGGCCATGGGTGCCGAAGCGGTCAGGGAAATGCTGACCACTATTGAACTCGACGAACTGTCACAGTCTCTGCGTGTTGAGATGCGCGAAGCGGCCAGCGAGGCCAAGCGGAAAAAGGTCGCCAAGCGCCTTAAGGTCGTGGAGGCTTTCAAGGTGAGCGGCAATCGTCCCGAGTGGATGATTCTTGAAGCTATTCCTGTTCTTCCACCTGAGCTGCGTCCTTTGGTCCCCCTTGATGGGGGGCGCTTCGCAACGTCGGACCTTAATGATCTTTACCGGAGGGTAATCAATCGTAATAATCGCCTTAAGCGATTGATTGAACTGCGGGCCCCTGAGGTCATCATCCGCAATGAAAAAAGAATGCTGCAGGAGTCGGTAGACGCCCTTTTCGACAACGGGCGGCGCGGACGCGCCATCACCGGTCCCAATAAGCGTCCCCTGAAGTCTCTTTCAGACATGCTCAAGGGTAAGGGGGGACGTTTCCGCCAAAACCTGCTGGGTAAACGTGTCGATTATTCTGGTCGTTCTGTTATCGTTGTTGGCCCGGAACTCAAACTCCATCAGTGTGGTCTGCCCAAGAAGATGGCTCTGGAGTTGTTCAAGCCGTTCATCTATAACAAGCTGGAAGAGCGGGGCTATTGCACCACCATCAAAAGTGCCAAGAAGCTGGTCGAGAAGGAGAAGCCGGAGGTCTGGGATGTCCTTGACGAGGTCATTCGGGAACACCCGGTCATGCTGAACCGGGCCCCGACTCTGCATCGTTTGGGAATCCAGGCTTTTGAGCCGGTTCTTATCGAAGGCAAGGCGATACAACTGCACCCCTTGGTCTGTACCGCTTTTAACGCCGACTTCGACGGTGACCAGATGGCCGTGCATCTGCCTCTTTCTATCGAGAGTCAGATCGAGGCCCGGGTACTGATGATGTCGACCAACAACATCCTGTCGCCCGCCAATGGCAAGCCCATTATTGTGCCCTCGCAGGACATGATTCTTGGTCTCTATTACATGACTCGTGAGCGAGCCTTTGTTAAAGGTGACAGCAAAAGCTTCTTCTCTCCCGAAGAAGTGCGTATTGCCTATGACGCTGGCGAGGCTGACCTGCAGGCCAAGATCAAGGTTCGCATGGTGACCGGCGAGGGGCGCGAGGTTGCGCTGGTCGATACGACGGTAGGGCGGGTGCTGTTGCGCGAAATCGTTCCGACATCCATTCCCTTTGAACACATCAACCGGACGATGACCAAAAAACAGGTGGCTGAGTTGATCGACACGGCCTTCCGTCTGGCTGGTCCCAAGGAAACCGTCATCCTTGCCGACCGCCTTAAGGATACGGGTTATCGCTTTTCTACAATTGCGGGTATTTCTATTTGTCTCGACGATATGGTTATTCCTGCCGCCAAGCAGGAATATATTGACAAGGCCGTTCAAGAGGTTACGGAAATACAGAATCAGTACACAGAAGGTCTGATCACCGATGGCGAGCGTTACAATAAAGTCATCGACATCTGGGCCAAGTGTACCGAAGATATCGCCGGCATCATGCTGGGCAACCTCTCGGTTGACGTGCTGACGGACCCGGAGTCCGGCGAGCAGGTCAAGATTCCTTCCTTCAATGCCATCCATATGATGGCGGACTCTGGAGCCCGAGGCAGTGCTCAGCAGATTCGGCAGCTTGCCGGTATGCGCGGGCTGATGGCGAAGCCCTCCGGTGAGATCATCGAGACGCCGATTACGGCTAACTTCCGTGAGGGTTTGACTGTTCTGCAGTACTTCATCTCGACCCACGGTGCCCGCAAAGGTCTAGCTGACACGGCGCTCAAGACGGCAAATTCCGGTTACCTGACGCGCCGTCTTGTTGACGTTGCCCAGGACGCCATTATCACTGAGCTTGACTGTGGCACCCTTGACGGCATCCTCGTTTCATCTCTCACTGAGGGTGGCGAAGTCATTGAACCACTCGGAGACAGGATTCTCGGCCGTTCAGCCCTTGAAGATGTGCTGGACCCTGTAACAGGGGATATTCTTGTGGAGGCGAACCAGGAAATCGATGAGACCCTGGTGACCAAAATCGAGAATTCAGGCATTGAGAAGCTTAAAATACGGTCTGTACTGACATGCCAAAGTCGTCGAGGTATCTGCGCTACCTGTTATGGTCGCGATCTGGCTCGCGGGCACATGGTCAACCTGGGTGAAGCTGTCGGGGTTATTGCCGCCCAGTCCATTGGTGAACCTGGCACACAGCTTACCATGCGTACTTTCCATATCGGGGGTACCGCGTCGCGTCGCGCTGAGCAGACCTCTCTTGAAGCCCGTTTCGACGGGACGCTTCGATACATCAATCTGAACACGGTTGTCGACAGCGCCGGGTTCCATGTTGTCATGAATCGCAATGGCGAGGTCGCTGTTATTGATGAAACCGGCCGTGAACGTGAGCGCTATGGTGTTGTGTATGGGGCTAAGCTGCGTGTTGGCCCCGACGGCGCCATCAAGGCTGGTGGCCTGATTGCCGAGTGGGATCCCTACACCATGCCGATCCTTACGGAAGGCTCCGGTCGGGTACACTTCGGTGATGTCATCGAAGGGGTCAGCATGGAGGAGCAGCTCGATGATGTGACAGGGTTGTCCCGTAAGGTCATCATTGAGTCCAAGGCAGCCGATCGTCGGCCTCGTATCACCCTGAAGGATGAAGACGGCAAGACTGTAAAATTGCCTAGTGGCGCCGCTGCCCGCTACATGCTTCCCGTTGGCGCCAATATAGTCGTTACCGAAGATGCCCTTGTGGGCGCCGGTGATATTCTGGCCAAAATCCCAAGGGAAACTACCAAAACAAAAGACATCACCGGTGGTCTGCCGCGGGTTGCTGAGCTCTTCGAGGCCCGTAAGCCCAAGGAGTTTGCTGTTATTTCTGAGATCGATGGGGTTGTCTCCTACGGCAAGGATTCCAAGGGCAAGCGCAAGGTCATCGTTACCCCGGAGGTGGGTGAACCGAAGGAGTATCTGATTCCCAAGGGGAAGCATATCAGCGTTCACGAGGGCGATTCCGTCAAGGCCGGTGAGGCTCTGATGGATGGCTCCAGCAACCCCCACGACATTCTACGTGTCCTGGGCGAGAAGGAATTGGCCAAATACCTCGTTGACGAAGTACAGGAGGTCTATCGACTCCAGGGCGTTAAGATCAACGACAAGCATATCGAAACGATCGTGCGTCAGATGCTGCGCCGGGTTCGCATCAAAGAGGTTGGGGATACACGATTCCTTCTTGATGACCAGGTTGAGAGGTGGGAGTTTGAACAGGAGAACCTGCGTGTTATGGGCGAAGAGGGTCAGCCGGCCGTCGGTGAGCCTCTGATGCTGGGGATTACCAAGGCCTCTCTGTCGACCGAGTCTTTTATCTCCGCCGCCTCCTTCCAGGAGACGACCAAGGTGTTGACTCAGGCTGCCATCGAGGGGAAGGTCGATTTTCTGCGTGGGCTCAAAGAAAACGTCATCATGGGACGCTTGATTCCTGCCGGCACGGGTATCTCCAAATACCGCAGTGCCAAGCTTAATATTGAGGAACCGCAAGAGGTGATCGAGGTCTATGAGGACGATATCGATGAGGATATTGTCGAAGAGAGCGAAGATGTCTCTGTTGAGTAACTGTACAGAAATACACTGAAATTAGGCCACTGCGTCTTTTTTCGCAGTGGCCTAAAAAATGCCTTGACAAAGTAGGGGCAGATTGATAATGTTTGCGGGTTTTTCCCCTGTTGTAAATCTTTTGTTCTTTCAACATTGAGAATACGTTTATCGGGAGTATGTAGATGCCGACTATTAATCAGTTGATCCGCAATGGACGCGAAAAAAAAGAAAGAAAATCTACCGCGCCAGCGCTTAAGAGTAACCCTCAGAAGCGTGGAGTGTGTACCCGCGTCTATACCACGACTCCAAAAAAGCCGAACTCTGCTCTTCGTAAAGTGGCACGTGTGCGCCTCACCAACGGTGTCGTAGTGACCTCTTACATTCCTGGGGTGGGCCATAATCTCCAGGAGCACTCTGTGGTTTTGATTCGTGGCGGCCGCGTCAAGGACCTGCCGGGCGTACGTTATCATATTGTCCGTGGAACCCTTGATCTTGCTGGTGTTAAAAATCGTAAGCAGGGTCGTTCAAAGTACGGTGCCAAGCGCCCTAAATAAAGTATGAGGCTGAGAGGAAACTATGCCGAGAAGAAGAGAAGTTGCTAAGCGGGTTATTCTTCCCGATCCTAAATATGGTGATCGTCTGGTGGCGAAGTTTGTTAACTTCCTCATGTTGGATGGTAAGAAGAGCACTGCTGAGAGTATCGTCTATGGCGCTTTTGATCTTATCTCCTCCAGGGTTAGTGATGAGCCGCTGGATGTTTTTAAGAAGGCCATGGAGAATGTTCGCCCGGTGGTGGAGGTTAAGTCTCGTCGTGTGGGTGGCTCGACTTATCAGGTTCCCGTTGAGGTGCGCGCCGAACGTAGGAGTGCCCTCGCAATGCGCTGGATTATGACCTATTCCCGCGCTCGTGGTGAGAAGACCATGGAGGAGCGTCTGGCGGGAGAGCTTCTTGATGCCGCCAATAATCGCGGTGCTTCTGTGAAGAAGAAGGAAGATACCCACCGCATGGCTGAAGCGAACAAGGCCTTTGCTCATTACCGTTGGTAGGATTGCGATCGCGGGACCCTGAAAGGATCAATTACAGTGGCACGAAAAGTATCACTCGCTAAAACGCGTAACATTGGCATCATGGCGCACATTGATGCCGGTAAAACTACGACGACCGAACGTATTCTGTTCTACACTGGTGTCTCCCATAAAATAGGTGAGGTCCATGACGGCGCTGCCACCATGGACTGGATGGAGCAGGAGCAGGAGCGTGGTATTACGATCACCTCTGCTGCGACAACCTGTTTTTGGGGTGATCACCGTATCAATATTATAGACACTCCTGGCCATGTTGACTTTACTATCGAAGTAGAGCGCTCTTTGCGTGTTCTCGATGGAGCTATTGCGGTTTTTTGTTCTGTTGGTGGTGTTGAACCTCAGTCGGAAACCGTTTGGCGCCAGGCAGACAAGTATGGCGTTCCGCGAATGGCCTTCGTCAACAAGATGGATCGCGTCGGGGCTGACTTTGGTCGCGGTGTAAGCATGATGCGCGACCGTCTTGGTGCCAATCCTGTCCCTATTCAGCTTCCCATTGGTAAAGAAGATTATTTCAAGGGTGTTGTTGATCTCGTTGAAATGCGTGCCATAGTCTGGGATGACGAGTCTCTTGGGGCTAAATACGACGTCATCGAGATCCCGGCTGAGATGGTGGATGACGTTCGCGAAGCCCGTGAAAAGCTCGTTGAGGAAGTGTGTTCCCATGACGATGCCTTGATGGATAAGTACCTCGGTGGCGAGGAGATTTCCAATAAGGAGCTCAAGGCCGGTATTCGCAAGGCCACAATGAATTTGGCCATCAATCCTGTTCTGTGTGGGTCTTCCTTTAAGAACAAGGGTGTTCAGAATCTTCTGGATGCTGTTGTTGATTACATGCCTGCTCCGACTGATGTCCCGCCGATTAAGGGAATAGATCCTGTCACGCTGGAAGACATCACTCGTCCTGCCGATGACAGTGGGCCCTTTGCCGCTCTTGCCTTCAAGATCATGACAGATCCCTTTGTCGGGCAGTTGACCTTTTTCCGCGTTTATTCTGGTGTCGTTGAGTCCGGTTCGAGCGTCTTCAACTCCACTAAGGACAAGAAGGAGCGCATTGGACGCATCTTGAAGATGCACGCCAATAAGCGTGAAGAAATCAAACAGGTCTATTCGGGTGATATCGCTGCGGCGGTCGGTTTGAAATATACCACGACAGGCGACACCCTCTGCTCTGAGAAGGAAGTTTGTCTTCTTGAAGCAATGGAGTTTCCCGAGCCGGTTATCAGTATTGCCGTTGAACCTAAGACCAAGGCTGATCAGGAAAAAATGGGTATTGCCATCGGCAAGCTGGTGCAAGAGGATCCTTCTCTGCGCGTTCACACCGATGAGGAAACCGGCCAGACCATTCTTTCCGGCATGGGTGAGCTTCACCTGGAGATCATTATCGACCGCATGATGCGTGAATTTAAGGTGGCCGCCAACGTGGGTGCTCCCCAGGTTGCTTACCGTGAATCGCTCACCAAGACGGTCGAGGTTCAGGGTAAGTTTGTTCGTCAGTCCGGTGGTCGTGGTCAGTATGGCGATTGTTGGCTGCGAATTGAGCCGCAGGAGCCCGGCGTCGGTTTTGAGTTCGTCGACGCTATCAAGGGTGGTGTCATTCCCAAGGAATACATTCCCGCTGTTGGTAAGGGGGCTGAAGAGGCCTCCCAGAATGGCGTGCTTGCCGGCTTTCCCATTGTTGATGTCAAGGTCACCTGTTTTGACGGCTCCTACCACGATGTCGACTCTTCTGAGATGGCTTTTAAGATCGCTGGCTCCATGGGTTTTAAAGAGGGTGCCGCCAAAGCTGGTCCCGTACTTCTTGAGCCTATTATGGCCGTGGAGGTTGTCGTTCCCGAAGAATATATGGGCGACGTTATTGGTGACCTGAACAGCCGCCGGGGGAGGATCATGGGTATGGAGTCTCGCGGGGCTGCCCAGGTTATCAACTCTCAGGTTCCTTTGGCAAACATGTTCGGCTATGCAACTGATTTGCGCAGTGCCACTCAGGGCCGCGCTACTTACACCATGGTTTTTGACCACTATGAGCAGGTCCCCAAAGCGATTGCCGACGAGGTTATCGCCAAGGTTAAGGGCTAGTTGCCGAGGAGGGTTTAGTTATGGCAAAGGCAAAATTTGAGAGAAAAAAACCCCATGTCAATATCGGGACCATCGGTCACGTTGACCATGGCAAGACGACCCTGACGGCCGCCATCACCAAGGTTCTGGCAGCCAGGGGCGGCGCCGAGTACAAAGGTTACGATCAGATCGACAACGCTCCCGAAGAGCGCGAGCGCGGCATCACCATCGCCACCGCCCACGTCGAGTATGAGACTGAAAAGCGCCACTATGCGCACGTTGACTGCCCCGGCCACGCCGACTACGTCAAGAACATGATCACCGGTGCGGCCCAGATGGACGGCGCTATCCTGGTGGTTTCGGCCGCTGACGGCCCCATGCCCCAGACCCGCGAGCACATCCTGCTGGCCCGTCAGGTTGGCGTACCCGCCATGGTCGTGTTCCTGAACAAGGCCGACATGGTCGACGACGCCGAGCTCATGGAGTTGGTCGAGCTGGAAGTTCGCGAGCTGCTTTCTTCCTATGAGTTCCCCGGCGACGACATTCCCATTATCCCCGGTTCGGCTCTGAAGGCTCTCGAAGGGGACACTGGCGAGCTGGGTGAGCAGGCCATCCTGAAGTTGATGGACGCTGTTGACAACTACATCCCCGAGCCCGAGCGCGCCATCGACCGGCCCTTCCTGATGCCTGTCGAGGACGTCTTCTCCATCTCTGGTCGCGGCACTGTCGCCACCGGTCGTGTTGAGCGCGGCGTCGTCAAGGTCGGTGAAGAGGTCGAGATTGTCGGCATGAAAGCCACCACCAAGACCGTCGTGACCGGCGTCGAGATGTTCCGCAAGCTGCTCGATCAGGGTCAGGCCGGCGACAACGTAGGTGTCCTTCTGCGCGGCGTCAAGCGTGAAGACATTGAGCGTGGTCAGGTATTGTCCAAGCCCGGCAGCATCACGCCGCACACCAAGTTCAAAGCTGAGGCTTATATCCTGTCGAAGGAAGAGGGCGGCCGTCACACTCCCTTCTTTAAAGGTTATCGTCCCCAGTTCTACTTCCGCACCACCGACGTTACCGGCATTGTTGAGTTGCCGGAAGGGACCGAGATGGTTATGCCCGGCGACAACATCGCCATGACAGTCAACCTGATCACCCCTATCGCCATGGACAAGGAACTGCGCTTTGCTATCCGCGAAGGCGGTCGTACTGTTGGCGCGGGTGTTGTTAGCGAAATTATCGAGTAAAAGAGGAATAGAGTCATGCCGAGCCAGAAGATTAGAATCCGTTTGAAGGCTTACGATCATAAACTGCTTGATCAGTCTGTGAACGAAATCGTGGATACCGCCAAGCGCACTGGAGCCAGAATCGCCGGCCCCATTCCTCTGCCGACGGTTATTAACAAGTACACCGTCCTTCGTGGTCCCCACGTAGACAAAAAAAGCCGTGAGCAGTTCGAGATGCGCACGCACAAGCGTTTACTGGATATTCTCGAGCCGACCCAGCAGACCGTTGACGCCTTGATGAAGCTTGATCTCTCTGCCGGGGTTGACGTCGAAATTAAGCTTTAAGATTAATCATCATATTGAGGTAAAGGTTGGTCCGATGATAAATGGAATCTTGGGAAAAAAATTGGGGATGACCCAGGTCTTCGCCATCGACGGGAGAAGAATTCCTGTTACGGTCGTTGAGGCGGGTCCCTGTGTTGTTCTCCAGAAAAAAACCGTGGAGACGGATGGGTACAATGCTGTTCAGGTAGGGTTTGGTGCCAAGAAGATTCACCGTGTCAGCAAGCCAGAACTTGGGCACTTTAAAAAGGCCGGAAAAGGAGCTTTTTCCACGCTTCGTGAATTTCGTGCTGAGAGTGTCGATGAATACAGTGTTGGCGACGAGATCACCTGTCAGGGGATTTTCGAAGCTGGCGATATTGTCGACATTACTGGGATCAGTAAGGGTAAGGGTTTCCAGGGTGTCATCAAACGCTGGAACTTTGCAGGCGGTCGGGCCACTCATGGCTCTATGTTTCACCGGTCTGCCGGCTCCATCGGGGCCAGTGCCTGGCCCTCCAGGGTATTCAAGGGTAAAAAAATGGCTGGTCAGATGGGAAACAAGAAGGTGACCACCCAGAATTTGCAGATTGTCGATATCCGCCCCGATCAGAACCTTATTTTGGTTAAAGGTGCCATCCCTGGGCCGAAAAATGCTGTGGTGGAGATCCGAAAAGGCCTTAAGGCTAAGAAGTAGCCTCTAGATATATGATTTGGGAGAAACTCCATGGCTAAAATCGCTGTATATGACATAAATAAAAACCAGGTGTCTGAAAGAGAGATTTCGGATGCTGTGTTTAATGTCGAAGTCAGATCCTATCTGATTCATGACATGGTTCGCTATCAGCTTGCTGCTCGCCGGCAGGGAACATCTTCAAGCAAGACCCGTAGCGAGGTGGCTGGTGGCGGCAAGAAGCCCTATAAGCAGAAGGGTACCGGCAATGCCCGTCAGGGCTGCATTCGTGCCCCTCATTATGTTGGCGGGGGGGCAGCCTTCGGCCCCAACCCTCGCGACTATAACTTCAAGCTCAATCGCAAGGTCAAAAAAGCCGCACTGAAAAGTGCACTTTCGGTCCGTTTTCAGGACAGCAAGTTGACTGTGTTGAATGCAATCGAGCTGGGGAAGATCAGCACCAAGTCTTTTGCTGATTTTCTTGGGCGCTTCGAGCTTCAAAAGGTTTTGGTGGTTATCGAGGGTGAAAATTCTCAGGTTGAACTCTCTGCCAGAAATCTTCCTTTTGTAAAGGTTCTAAAGGCCGAGGGTGTAAACGTTTACGACGTCATGAAGTATCCAAACTTGGTAATTACCGAGGGCGCCGTGTCTCAACTGGAAGGAGCGTTGGCCTGATGAAACCGTTGCATCAGATTATTAAGAGGCCGCTGGTTACCGAGAAGACCAGCCTGCAGAAAGAAGTGGGCCAGGTGGTTGCTTTTGAAGTAGCACTGAATGCCAACAAGATCGAAATTAAGCAAGCCGTTGAAAAGGCCTTCAGCGTCAAGGTTAAGGACGTGAATACAGCGCTGACTCGCGGGAAAGTCAAAAGGGTAGGGCGCAATTTCGGTAAACGTTCCAATACCAAAAAAGCTTACGTCACCCTGGCAGAAGGTAACATCGATTTCTTCGGGGTCTAACGGCAGGTAATCTAGCGATACGGAGTAACCATAATGGCGATCAAAAAGTATAAACCGACCTCACCCGGTCGTCGCAATATGACATCTTCGACTTATGAGGAGATCACCACCTCGACTCCTGAAAAGTCACTTCTGGCTCCGCTGAAGCGGACTGGTGGACGTAACAATAATGGCCGGATCACCAAGCGTCACACTGGTGGAGGGCATAAGCGCAAATACAGAATCATTGATTTCAAGCGGGACAAAAAAGAAGTCCCTGCCAAGATCGTTTCTGTTGAATATGACCCCAACCGGACCGCCCGCATCGCACTGCTCAATTACGCCGATGGCGAAAAGCGGTATATCTTAGCTCCCGTTGGGTTGAGTGTGGGCGATGTCGTGGTAGCCAGCGAAAAGGCTGACATTAAGCCTGGTAACGCTATGCCTATACGCGCCATCCCTCTCGGAACCTGGGTTCACAATGTGGAGCTAAAGGTCGGTAAAGGTGGACAGTTGGCTCGTAGTGCAGGCACTTATGCCATGATCGCTGCCAAGGAAGGAAAATATTCCCAATTGCGACTTCCTTCCGGTGAAGTTCGTCTTGTCCTGCAAGAATGCTGTGCCACTATCGGACAGGTCGGTAACCAGGATCACGAAAACGTTAAAGTGGGTAAGGCAGGACGAAACCGTTGGCTTGGAAAACGACCCCAGTCTCGTGGCGTGGCCATGAACCCTGTTGACCATCCCCACGGTGGTGGTGAGGGTAAGTCTTCCGGTGGCCGTCACCCCGTAACTCCTTGGGGAATTCCGACCAAGGGATACAAGACCCGTGCAAATAAGCGGACCGATCGTTTCATCGTCCGGCGTCGTACCAAATAGACCATTTTAAATAGAGGAGACGGCAGTGGCTAGATCAATCAAAAAGGGGCCGTACGTCCAAGAAAGCCTTTTACGTAAAGTCGATCTGGAAGGTGGGACTACCAGCAAGCAGGTTATTAAAACCTGGTCGCGACGCTCGACCATACTTCCGGAGTTCGTTGGTCATACTTTTGCTGTGCATAACGGTAAAAAGTTTATCCCCGTGTTTGTTACCGAAAATATGGTGGGGCACAAACTGGGAGAGTTCGCTCCTACTCGGACGTACTATGGTCATGGAGCCGACAAGAAGAGCAAGCGCAAATAAATAGTTCCGCTAGAGGAGTTTCATTTCATGGAAGCCAGAGCAAAGTTGAGTTACGCGCGCCTTTCGCCCCAGAAAGCACGACTGGTTGTCGATATGGTACGTGGAAAAGGGGTGCAGGAGGCACTTAACGTCCTCAAGTTTTCTCCCCAGAAGGCTGCGCCCATTGTCGCCAAGCTGGTTAGTTCGGCTGTGGCAAATGCCGAACAGAAGGGTGTCGACGATGTTGATCGCCTCTTTATCAAGGCGATCACTGTAGACCAGGGCCCTGTTCTCAAGCGGTTCCTGCCTCGGGCGCAGGGACGGGCGACCCGTATTCGTAAACCGACCAGTCACATGACGGTTATTCTTGACGAAAAATAAGGTGTTTAGGAGGTGATAGTTTGGGCCAGAAAGTTCATCCTGTAGGATTTCGTCTGGGAGTCGTCAAGACCTGGGACTCCAAGTGGTATGCCGAGGCGGATTACGCCAAGCTGCTGCATGAAGATATCAAGCTGCGTAATTACCTCAAAAAGAGGCTTTACCACGCGGGGATTTCTAAAATTGAAATCGAGCGCGCTGCCAGCAAGGCTAAAATTAATATTTTTGCCGCCCGACCTGGCATCATCATCGGAAAGAGGGGGTCCGAGGTGGAGGCTCTCAAGAAAGAGCTGGCCAAACTCACCGACAAGGAAGTCTTTATCAATATTCAGGAAGTACGTAAGCCTGAGATAGATGCCCAGCTGCTCGCCGAAAACGTTGCCCTGCAGCTTGAGCGACGTGTTGCCTTCCGTCGCGCGATGAAAAAAGGTGTCACTCAAGCTCTCAAATTTGGCGCACAGGGAATCAAAATAAACTGTGCTGGCCGTTTGGGAGGAGCCGAAATCGCTCGTACTGAATGGTACCGCGAAGGAAGAGTGCCTCTGCACACTCTTCGTGCGGACATCGATTATGGATTCGCTGAGGCGAAAACCACCTACGGGATTATCGGTGTCAAGGTACTCATCTTCAAGGGCGAAGTTCTCGCGAGAGAACAGTGAAAATCCAGGACAGGTATAGGAGTAAACTGCTATGTTAATGCCCAAGAAGGTTAAGCATAGAAAGACATTTAAGGGGCGCATGAAAGGTGCGGCCAAAGGGGGGACCGAGCTTAACTTTGGTGATTTCGGCCTCCAGGCAATCGAGTGCGGATGGCTTTCTTCGCGCCAGATTGAAGCTGCCCGTCGTGCTATGACGCGCTATATCAAGCGCGGTGGTAAAATCTGGATCAGGACCTTTCCTCATAAGCCTCTTACCAGGAAACCTGCTGAAACACGTATGGGTAAGGGTAAAGGCTCTCCGGACAGCTGGGTTGCTGTCATCAAGCCCGGAGTCATGCTCTATGAAATGCAGGGAGTCGCTGAAGATGTTGCACGCGAAGCTTTTCGTCTTGCCGCACACAAGCTCCCGATGAAGACAAAGTTCGTTATCAGGGAGGAAGAAGCTCATGAAGGCTAATGAGTTGACGAATAAAAGCGTTGACGATTTGAAGAAACAGTCTCAGGAACTCAGCCAGGAGCTGTTTAACTTGAGATTCCAGATGCATACCGGGCATCTGGAAAATACTGCCCGTATTTCTCAAATCAAAAAAGATATCGCACGGGTTAATACGGTTCTGCGGCAACTGCAGGCTTAATCAGGATCAAGAGGTTGGATATGACGACTGAACGTGGAAACAAAAAAACCCGTGTGGGGGTTGTCACCAGTGACAAGATGGACAAGACGGTGGTGGTCAAGGTCGATCAACTGGTCAAGCATCCCATATATAAAAAGTACATCAAGCGCAAGGTGACGTACAAGGCACACGATGAACAGAACAGCTGTGCCATTGGCGACAAAGTTCTCATCGTGGAGACCAGACCGCTGTCCCGTGACAAGCGGTGGAGAGTCCGCGAAATTCTTGAAAAAACCGTAACCGTTTAGGAGACCCTAGTTATGATTCAGATGCAGACGATGCTTGATGTCGCAGACAATTCGGGAGCCCGAAAGCTCTGCTGCGTCAAGGTTCTCGGCGGTTCAAAAAGAAAGTATGCCGGCCTTGGTGACATCATCATCTGCTCGGTCAAAGAGGCTTTGCCCAATTCCAAGGTGAAAAAGGGCGATGTCGTGCGGGCGGTGATCGTCAGGACGGCCAAAGAAGTTCCTCGGCCGGATGGTTCCTATATCCGTTTTGATAACAACTCTGCTGTCGTTGTCAATGCTTCGGGTGAACCGGTAGGAACCCGGATATTCGGACCTGTGGCCCGCGAACTGCGCGCCCGCCGATTCATGAAAATTGTGTCTCTGGCGCCCGAAGTCCTTTAAATTTCTGTAGGAGATTGAAACATGGCGGCTAAGAAACTTCATGTCAAAAAAAATGACATGGTTATGATCATAGCGGGCAAGGAGAAAGGTAAGTCCGGGAAAGTAACCCGTGTATTTACTGAAAAGGGACGTATCACCGTTGAAAATCTTAACGTCGTGAAACGCCATACCCGGCCCAGTCGCAGCAATGCGGAAGGCGGTATTGTTGAAAAGGAAGCGCCCATCGATGCTTCCAACGTACTTCTGCTTTGCGGGGCTTGCAATAAGCCGACCCGTACCGGTATCCGGATACTGGAGGATGGTAGCAAGACTCGTTTTTGTAAAAAATGCAACGAGACTGTTGATAAGTAACGGAGAATTTCCATGGCCAGACTTAAAGGGATTTACCGAACCGAGCTGGTTCCCCAGCTCATGAAGGATCTGCAACTTAAAAACGTAATGGAAGTCCCCAGAATTGAAAAGGTCGTCATTAATATGGGCCTTGGGGAAGCCATTCAGAATATCAAAGTACTGGAATCTGCTGTCGAGGAACTTGGCCGCATCACTGGACAGAAAGCCGTCATCACTAAAGCCAAAAAGTCCATTGCGGGATTCAAGCTTCGTGAAGGGATGCCCATTGGTTGCATGGTCACTCTGCGCCGGGAAAAAGCCTTTGAGTTTCTGGATCGCCTCATCAATGTTGCCTTGCCTCGCGTACGAGATTTTAAGGGTGTTTCTCCCAAGGCATTCGACGGTCGCGGCAACTATACCTTCGGGATCAAGGAACAACTGATTTTTCCTGAGATCGATCTCGAGAAAATCGACAAGGTCAAGGGTCTTAATATTACCATTGTAACGACAGCACGGAACGATGAAGAAGGTCGCGCTCTGCTGACGCAAATGGGGATGCCCTTCAGGAAATAGTGAACCAGATAGCGGAGGTATACGGTGGCAAAAAAATCGATGATGATAAAGGCCGCAGGGCCACAAAAGTTCGGCGTACGTCACTACAATCGCTGCCCTTTGTGCGGGCGTTCGCGCGGATACTATCGGAAATTTGATATGTGCAGGATTTGCCTGCGCAAATTGGCGCTGGATGGAAAAATCCCTGGCGTTGTTAAATCAAGCTGGTAAAAAGAGGAGTTGCATCCATGGCAATGACTGATCCTATAGCCGATATGCTTACCCGTATTCGTAATGCGGGGATGGCCAAGCACCAAAAGGTAGACGTGCCCATGTCCAAGGTGAAGGTGGCACTGGCCGAGGTGCTCAAGGATCTCGGCTATATCAAAAACTTCAAGACCGTAGAAGACGACAAGCAGGGCATCCTGCGGATTTACTTAAAGTTCGATGATAACAACAAGCACGTGATCCATGAGATCAAACGGATGTCTACTCCCGGCCGTCGCGTTTACGTGGGTAAGGATGAAATCCCCAATGTGAAAAATGGACTGGGTTGCGCTATCCTTTCCACTTCACGGGGTGTTCTCCACGACGTCGCCGCACGTGAGGCGCAGGTTGGCGGTGAGATCATTTGTACCGTCTGGTAACCTTTACGGCTTAAGGAGTATAGAGGATGTCAAGAATAGGTAAAAAACCCATAGTCATCCCTTCCGGAGTGGAGGTGTCCCTTTCAGGGGCCGCCATTCGGGTGAAGGGGCCAAAGGGTAGCCTGGAACAAACCATCAGTACTGATGTTGATGTCAAGGTCGATGCTGGTAGTATCCAGGTTTCTCCTCTTGCAGAAGGGAACAAGCAAGGCGGTGCCTTGCAGGGTCTGACCAGGACGCTCATCGCCAACATGGTCGATGGTGTAACCAAGGGTTTTGAGAGGGTTCTGGAGATCAACGGGGTCGGCTACCGGGCCGAATTGAAAGGCAAGATGCTAAGTCTTGCTCTTGGATACTCCCACCCGGTCGAATATCCCCTGCCCGAAGGAATTACCGTCGAGGTCGAAAAGCAGACCAAGGTCACGGTAAAGGGTATTGATAAACAACTTGTCGGCGCTACCGCCGCAAAAATTCGTTCTTTCCGTGGCCCCGAGCCCTATAAGGGGAAGGGAATCAAGTATTCGGATGAGCGTATTTTGCGTAAGGCAGGCAAGACCGGTAAAAAATAATTGATTACAGGTCAAGGAGAAACACTGTGAGCATCGCAAAAGAAAGGTCCCTGGCACGTATCAAGCGCAAAGTTCGGGTTCGGCAAAAAGTCCGAGGAACCGCCGAACGCCCTCGTCTTTGTGTTTTTAGAAGCGCCAAGCACATCTATGCCCAGATCATTGAGGATACCAACGGAACAACCCTTGTTTCCGCAGGTAGTGTCAATGAGGGTATTGTGGAGGCTGGGACGAGCAGCGGCAATATAGAGTCAGCAAAGGCTGTGGGCCGGGCTATCGCCAAGATGGCCCTTGAGAAAAACATTAAGCAGGTTGTGTTTGACCGAAATGGTTTTTTGTACCATGGTCGCGTCAAAGCGCTTGCCGAGGCGGCTCGGGAAACCGGTCTGTCTTTTTAGGTAAAGGAGGATGTCTTTGCATCGCATCGATCCCAACGAGCTGAATCTGACCGACAGGGTCATTCATATTAACCGTTGCGCCAAAGTCGTTAAAGGCGGGCGCCGCTTCAGTTTCTCCGCTCTTGTGGTGGTAGGAGACGGGCAAGGTTACGTAGGTTATGGTCTTGGTAAAGCCAAGGAAGTACCCGAGGCAATCCGCAAAGGGGTGGAGCAGGCCAAGAAGTCGCTGATTCGCGTACCCCTCAAGGATCGCACTATTCCCTTTGACATCATTGGTAAGTTTGGAGCAGGGAAGGTTCTCCTGCGTCCTGCCTCACAGGGTACTGGCGTTATCGCCGGCGGTGCTGCCCGTGCTGTGCTCGAGGTGGCTGGTGTCGGTGATATTCTTTCCAAATGTCTGGGATCCAACAATCCGCACAATGTTGTTAAGGCAACTTTCAATGCTTTGGAGCAACTTAAAAGTGCCGAAGAGATTCTTCAGCGCCGTGGTGTTTCCTCTGCTGAGTAAGGCCTAGAGAAGGAGAATGGGTGATGGCTCCCGAGATTAAAGTGACTCTGAAGAAGAGCGGAATTGGCCGTAAGGCTTATTTTACTCAAGTACTTAAAGGGCTTGGCTTGACCAAGTTGCATCAGACTGTGGTTCTTAAGGATACTCCCGAGATTCGCGGGATGATCAATAAGGTCTCCCATATGGTCCTCGTCGAAGAGTGATTCAATAAGGAAGAATTGACATGGATTTAAGTAATCTACAACCGGCCTACGGTTCTACAAAAAACAGGAAACGCATTGGGCGGGGACCCGGATCCGGGACAGGCAAGACTGCCGGTAAGGGCCACAAAGGACAAAAGGCGCGTTCGGGTGGTAGTGTAAAACCCGGCTTCGAAGGTGGCCAAATGCCCTTGCAGCGTCGTCTGCCCAAGAGAGGTTTCCGGTCCCTTAACAAGAAGGTCTATGCTCTGGTAAACCTTAAAGATCTTGAGGTCTTTGAGGCTGGGACCGTCGTTGACCTGGAAGCCTTTGGCAAGGCTCGCCTTGTGACCGATGTCTGTGACGGCATTAAGATTCTTGGCGATGGTGAACTGACTAAGGCTCTGACAGTTAAAGCCCATAAATTCAGCAAGTCAGCCGCGGAGAAGATTGAAGCCGCAGGCGGCAAAGCCGAGGTTATTTAAATTGATATCCAGCATCCAGAACATCTTCAATATTCCTGAATTAAGAAGACGGATTCTCTTCACCCTTGGAATGCTGGCTGTCTATCGTGTGGGCTGCCATGTGCCTACTCCAGGGGTGGATGCTCAGGTTCTCGCCAAATTTTTTGAGGGGACCCAGGGAACACTGCTCGGACTTGTAAGCGCTTTTACAGGCGGTGCCCTCGAAAGAATGACGGTTTTTGCGCTGGGCATCATGCCCTATATCAGCGCATCTATTATTCTGCAGTTGTTGACTGTAGTTTTCGAACCAGTCGAGCGATTGTCCAAAGAGGGCGAGCAGGGCCGAAAAACCATAACCAAATGGACACGCTACGGAACTATCGTGCTTTCGGTTATTCAGGGGGCTGGTATTGCCGTTGGTTTGCAAACCATGCGCGGTCCGGCAGGTGAACTGGTTGTGCCTAACCAGGGCATGGGTTTCATTTTGCTCACGATCATCACTCTGACAGCGGGCACGGCTTTCATCATGTGGCTGGGCGAGCAGATCACCGAACGGGGTATTGGTAACGGGATCTCATTGATTATTTTTGCAGGCATTGTGGCAAACATGCCATCTGCCATTATCAATAGCATTCGGTTGTTTAATACGGGCGAACTGACCATCTTCCTGATCCTCTTGATCCTTGCTGTTATGGTTGCGGTTGTGGCAGCAATTATCTTCATGGAACGAGGGCAACGGCGGGTGCCAATCCATTATGCCAAGCGTGTTGTCGGTATGCGCAATTATGGCGGCCAGACCAGCCATCTGCCTCTCAAGGTCAATATGAGCGGCGTTATTCCGCCAATCTTCGCTAGTTCGATTATCATGTTTCCTGCTACGGTTGCAAACCTGGTCGACGTGCCCTGGGTTCAGACTGTTGCGGCTATGATGACACCGGATCACTGGCTCTATAATGTTTTTTTCGTTGCATTTATAATCTTCTTTTGTTATTTCTACACGGCTGTGACTTTCAATCCGGTGGATGTTGCAGAGAATATCAAGAAGCAGGGTGGCTACATTCCTGGCGTGCGGCCTGGAAAGGCGACTTCTGAGCACATCGATACTGTGCTCAGTAGGCTCACTTTTGCCGGGGCCATTTATGTTTCTGCTGTGTGTGTGCTGCCAACAATTTTAATTGGGCAGTTCAATGTACCTTTTTATTTCGGGGGGACCTCGCTCTTGATCATTGTGGGTGTCGGACTCGATACAGCCTCCCAGATTGAGGCACACCTTATCTCTCGTTCTTATGAGGGCTTCATGAAAGGTGTGACCATCAAGGGGCGGCGTGGTTGATTCAAGGATTTAAGTGATGAAGTTGATTCTTCTTGGACCTCCCGGCGCGGGAAAAGGTACCCAAGCTAAAATGCTTGCCGAGTATTACCAGATACCTCAGATTTCCACAGGGGATATTCTGCGGACGGCTGTTAAGGATGGCACTCCCATGGGAGTGAAGGCCAAGGGTCATATGGATGCTGGGAGCCTTGTCCCTGATGATGTTGTGGTGGGTATTGTGCGCGAACGATTGCAGCAGGCCGACTGCGCAAAAGGTTTCATTCTTGATGGCTTTCCACGCACCGTTCCTCAGGCCGATGCACTTCAGAATGCCTTGGCGGATTTGGGTAAAAACCTTGATGCAGTTATTTCGCTTGAGGTTGACCTCGAAGCCCTCGTTGAGCGTCTGACCGGTCGCCGTACCTGTCGTGATTGTGGAAAAGGGTTTCATGTCAGATTTGACCCACCCGCGGTTGCGGGTAAATGTGATGCTTGCGGGGGCGAATTAGTTCAGCGTGATGATGACAGGGAAGAAACTATTCGTAAGCGATTAGATGTCTATCGAGCTCAGACCGAACCCCTTGCTGCCTATTACGGTGACGCTGGTATCTTACACAGTGTTGATGGCATGCAGGATATTCAGGTTGTAAAAGCTAACATACTTGAAACACTCACAGCGAAGTGACGTGATTAGTATTAAGACTCAACAGGAGCTGGTTCTTATGCGGGGAGCTGGCAGGATTGTCGCAGAGATCCTAGCTATCCTCAAAGAATATACGGCTCCTGGGATTACAACGCTTGAGTTAGACGAGATCGCCGAGAGAGAGTGCAAGAAGCGGAATGTAAAAGCCGCCTTTAAGGGTTACGGTGGCTTTCCTTACACAATTTGCGCATCCCCTAACGAAAAGGTTGTCCACGGGTTTTCAAATGGGGACCCCCTGCAGGAAGGCGATATTCTTAGTATCGACTTCGGTGTATTTTATAAGGGGTTCTACGGAGATGCCGCCATCACTTTTCCTGTGGGGCAGATTGACGAAGAAGCACGCCGCCTTCTGGACGTAACTGAAAAGTCTTTGCGTGAAGGTATCTCGGCAGCCGTTGTGCATGGGAGGTTGACGGATATTTCGCACGCTGTTCAGGTCTGTGCAGAAGAGGAGGGCTTCAGCGTGGTGCGAGAATTCGTCGGTCATGGTATTGGTCGACAACTGCACGAAGACCCTCAGATCCCTAATTTCGGGCCTCCCGGACAGGGGGCTAAGTTAAAGGCAGGCATGACCTTTGCCATTGAGCCCATGATCAATGCTGGAGTTCCTGGTGTTAAGATTCTCGATGACGGCTGGACAGCAGTTACTGCTGATGGAAAGCTGTCCGCCCATTTTGAACATACCGTGGCCTTGACTGATAATGGCCCGGAAATTATAACTGCTTTGTAGGTCAAGGGGCAGCGTGGGGTTGAATTCAGCCAGCGTTGGTTCTGATGGTTTTTGATACTTCATTATTAGTAAAGGAACACACAATGAAAGTCCGAGCTTCGGTTAAGGCGATCTGTGATAAGTGCAAAGTAATTAAGCGAAAAGGCATTGTCCGGATCATCTGTGAGAATCCCAAGCATAAGCAGAAACAAGGTTAAGGTATTAGGAGGAAAAGACATTGGCACGTATTGCTGGTATCGACTTACCGAGAAATAAGAGAAGTGAGATTGCCCTCACCTATATTTATGGTATCGGCCGATCTTCCTCCCAGGAGATTCTTGGCAAAGCTGGGGTGGATGGAAATACTCGGACGGATGACCTGACTGAGGCAGAACTCGCCAAAATTCGTGAGGTCATTGATCGCGAATTCCGTGTGGAAGGGGATCTCCGCCGAGAGATTTCTATGAATATCAAGCGACTGATGGATCTTGGTTGCTACCGTGGTCTTCGGCATAGGCGCGGGCTTCCTGTCCGTGGACAGAAAACCAAGACCAATGCTCGTACCCGGAAAGGTCCTCGTAAGACTGTCGCCGGCAAGAAGAAATAACTGGAGGAAGCATGGCTAAGCCAGGAAAGAAAGTCGTCAGGAAAAAAGTAGAAAAAAAGAATATTGCCAATGGAGTTGCCCATATTCAGGCGACTTTTAACAATACCATTATCACCATTACCGACCCTGTCGGAAACGTTATCTCTTGGTCGACCTGTGGTGCTAAAAGTTTCAAAGGCTCTCGTAAAAGCACTCCTTTCGCGGCCCAGGTAGCTGCTGAAGATGCGGCAAAAAAAGCCATGGAACATGGTATGCGCAGCCTTATTGCCTATGTGAAGGGACCCGGATCTGGTCGTGAGTCTGCGCTGCGTGCTTTGCAGGCTGCCGGCCTTAACATCACCATGATTAAGGATGTCACCCCGATTCCCCACAATGGCTGCCGGCCGCCCAAACGCAGAAGAGTCTAAACGAAAGATAGATAAGGAGGACGAACGTTGGCTAGATATACAGGTCCTGTCTGCCGTCTGTGCAGGAGAGAAAATGCAAAACTGTTCCTTAAGGGGGACAGATGCCATACGGATAAATGCTCCCTAGAGCGCCGCAATTATGCTCCTGGTCAGCACGGTCAGGGGCGCACTAAGGTAACGGACTACGGTACCCAGTTGCGCGCCAAACAAAAGGTCAAACGCACCTACGGGCTAGTTGAAAAACAATTCCGCGCCACCTTTGACAAGGCGGATAGAATGAAGGGGGTTACAGGTGAAAATCTCCTCATGCTGCTCGAGAGGCGTCTTGATAGTATGGTCTACCGTATGGGGTTCGCCACATCACGAAACGAAGCACGCATGCTGGTCCGCCAGGGGCATTTTCTCGTTAATGGCCACAAGGTCAATATCCCCTCTTACCTTGTACGTGTTGGCGATGTGATCGAGCTTAAAGAGAAGAGCCGAAAAATTGTTCGTATTAATGAGGCGTTGGATGGTGTAATGCGCCGTGGTATCCCTTCCTGGGTGGAGTTGGAGCGGGATGCTTTCAAGGGGAGTGTCAAGACTTTGCCCATGCGTGAAGAGATGACAACCCCTGAATTCCAAGAACACCTCATTGTCGAACTGTACTCCAAGTAATATAATCTTGGCAGTCCGCTGATGTAACCTCATTACGGAGGATACGAATGTATAAAAACTGGAGAGATCTCATCAAGCCTAAGCGCCTCCAGATTGAGTCGGACAGTCTGACCGATACCTATGGGAAGTTTTATGCGGAACCTTTCGAGCGTGGTTTCGCAACCACTCTCGGGAATTCTTTGCGTCGCATTCTGCTCTCGTCTTTGCAGGGGGCGGCTATCACCTCGGTTCGTATCAAGGGGGTTCTGCATGAATTCTCGACTGTTCCTGGGGTGACGGAAGACGTAACCGATATTATTCTCAATCTCAAGGGAGTTCTTCTGAAGCTTCATGGGAGTGAGAGTCGGAATATCCGCATTGTAAAAAAAGGGGCTGGTATCATTACTGCTGGTGATATCATCACTGATTCTCAGGTCGAGGTGCTCAATCCAGAACATCACATTGCAACCTGTTCCAAAGAGGCTGACGTGGAGATGGATATGGTGGTCGCTCTGGGTAAGGGTTATGTTCCGGCCGAACGCAATCGTGACGAGCGGGCTCCCGTGGGAACTATTCCCATTGACTCAATTTTTTCACCGATCAAAAAGGTAAACTTTACGGTGGCCAACGCCAGGGTCGGGCAGATCACCGACTTCGACAAGCTTTCTCTGGAAGTTCTGACCGATGGATGTGTGAGGCCTGATGACGCCGTGGCCTATGCTGCTAAAATCTTGAAAGAGCAGTTGCAGATTTTCATAAACTTCGACGAAAATCTGGAGCCCGCTGCTCAGGAGGTCGCTGAAGAGGGACGGAAAATCAACGAAAATCTCTATCGCAGCGTCGATGAGCTTGAGTTGTCCGTTCGAAGCGCCAACTGCCTTAAGAATGCCAATATTCATCTTATTGGTGACCTGGTACAGCGCAGTGAGGCGGAAATGCTTAAAACCCAAAATTTCGGCAGAAAATCTCTGAATGAAATCAAGGATATTTTAGCCGAAATGGACTTGACCCTGGGCATGAAACTCGACAATTTCCCGGATCCTGAATACCTCAAAATGATCCAAAAGGGGAGCGAAGAAGAATAGTTTCTCCTTCCGCGGAATAAAGAAGAAAGGACCCGAAAACAATGCGTCACAATAAATCCGGAAGACGGCTCGGCCGCAATTCCAGCCACCGTTCGGCCATGATGCGCAATATGGTAACGTCTCTCATCATGCATGAGAAGATCACCACAACGGATGCCAGGGCCAAAGAACTTCGCAAGATCGCCGAAAAAATGATTACCCTCGGAAAACGCGGTGATCTGCACGCTCGTCGACAGGCTTTGGCTGTTATACGTGAACGCAAGGCTGTTGCCAAGCTGTTCGATATGGTGGCACCTCGCTACAAGGATCGGCCTGGTGGATACACCCGTATCTTTAAGGTGGGAAGCCGTCTTGGTGATAACGCACCTATGGCTATTGTTGAACTGGTTGAGGAAGAGTTTACCCCTCGCCCCCGTAAAGCCGCCGCAACCACCGCTGTGTCTGCTGTAAAGGCAGAGGCCGTGGCTTCGGAAGACTCTGACGCCTCCGAGCAAGGAGAACCTGAAGAAGAAAAGGCCTAGGGCCTTGTACTATTGCTGGGAATGAACACAGGGCAAGGAGTCGACTCCTTGCCCTTTTTCGTGGTGCGCCGGGCATGGCCCGATTGGATGCGGGGCGAATTGTCGTACGGTACGTGTCTTGACGGTGGTTCTGGTTTCGTGCTAATTTGTCCCACCTTTTTCCCTTGGAGTCCTGATGTATTATCCTTCTTTGGAACAGTTTCGTTCCCTGACCCAAGAAGGCAATCTTATCCCTGTCTGTCGCGATATTCTCGCCGATATGGAAACGCCTGTTTCCGCCTTTCGAAAAATTGATGACGGTCAGACCTCTTTTCTTTTGGAAAGTATCGAAGGGGGTGAGAAATGGGCCAGATATTCATTTTTGGGGAGCGGTCCTGCCAAGGTCTTTCGTTCCAGTGGCAATTATTTCGAGATTCTTGATGGGAATTCAATTCTTCGATCTGGCGAAACTTCGGATCCTGTCAGCGAACTTCGCCAATTCTTGGCTCCCTATCGTCCCGTAGACTTTCCCGAATTACCGCGTTTCTTTGGTGGCGCCGTCGGCTATCTCGGGTACGACATGATTCGTTTTATCGAGCGTATTCCTGATACCAATCCAAAATGTATTGGCGCACCTGACTCTTGCTTCATGTTGACCGAACAGTTGCTCATTTTTGATAACATGCGTCAGAAGATCAAGGTGGTCTGCAACGTCCATGTGCAGCCAGGTGAGGACGCCGAAGTTGCCTATCGCCGCGGTCTTGCCGGGGTCGACGCCCTTGTTGACAAGCTCCGTGTATCCTCCCCACCCAGAATGGAAAAGACTCCGGTACAGGGAAGTGACTTGGGCGCTGATTTTGGCCCTGGTGTTTTTCGCAAGGCGGTAGAGCGCTGTAAGGAGTACATCAGGGCCGGTGATATTTTCCAGGTTGTGCTCTCCCAGCGGTTTTCCGGTGATCTTGTCTGTGATCCTTTTGACATTTATCGTGCACTTCGCACGATAAACCCTTCGCCTTATATGTTTTTTCTGCGGTTCGGGCCTACCATGGTGATTGGCGCCTCACCGGAGGTGCTGGTTCGTAAAGAAGAGGATCGTATTGAAGTGCGTCCTATTGCCGGAACCAGGCCCCGAGGGACAACGCCAGAAGAAGACAGGCAGCTTGAGCGGGAGTTGCTCGATGATCCCAAAGAAAGGGCTGAGCATATCATGCTTGTCGATCTTGGCCGTAATGATGTAGGTCGCGTTTCCCGTGCAGGCACCGTTGAAGTCAGCGAATTGATGGTGGTGGAACGTTACT
Organism: Desulfuromonas sp. AOP6; assembly: GCF_009731355.2. Taxonomy (GTDB): domain Bacteria; phylum Desulfobacterota; class Desulfuromonadia; order Desulfuromonadales; family SZUA-540; genus SZUA-540. The sequence continues at coordinate 2,407,098 of NZ_AP022810.1, read as the reverse complement.
CCCACGTCATGCACATCGTTTCCAATGTGCGCGGTCAGTTGGAAGAAGGAAGGGATGCTTTCGATGTCTTTCGTGCGGCCTTTCCAGCTGGCACCCTTTCTGGGGCGCCTAAAATCCGGGCTATGGAGATTATCGATGAACTTGAGCCTTGCCGGCGTGAGATATACGGTGGCGCCGTCGGGTACTTTTCCTTCTCTGGCAATATGGACATGGCTATTGCCATTCGCACCTTGGTTGTGCATGAAGGCAAGGTTTACCTGCAGGCTGGCGCCGGTATTGTAGCTGACTCCGATCCAGAGGCCGAATACCAGGAGACAATCAATAAAGCCATGGGTGTCCGCAAGGCGATTGACATGGCCTGTGGAGGGCTGGACTGATGTTGCTGATGCTGGACAACTACGATTCTTTTACTTACAACCTCGTCCAGTATCTGCAGGAATTGGGGGTCGAGGTAGTTGTTCGACGCAATGACCAGATTACGGTTCAGGAAATAGCGGCGCTCAAACCTCGTCGTATCGTTATTTCCCCTGGCCCCTGCTCCCCGACCGAAGCAGGAATTTCAATTGAATTGATTAAAACTTTGTCGGACTCTATCCCTATGCTGGGAGTGTGTCTGGGGCACCAGGCCATTGGCCATGCCTTCGGCGGCAAAGTGATCAGGGCTGCTGAACTCATGCACGGAAAGACCAGCCTGATCCGTCATGATAACACAGGCGTTTTTTTCGGGCTTTCCAATCCTTTTGTCGCCACCCGCTATCATTCACTTATCGTCGAGCGTGAAAGTTTGCCCGAATGTTTGCGCGTGACCGCCTGGGTGGACGACGGAACGATTATGGGGTTGGAACATCGTCAGCGGCCCCTGTGGGGGGTGCAGTTTCATCCTGAGTCCATCCTGACGGCAGAGGGCAAGATGTTGCTTGCCAACTTCCTGAAAATGACCTGACAAGAGGCTGAGTACACTGGGACCGGGGAAATTCCTCTGTCCTGGTTGAAGGAGTTGTCATGATAAAAGTGGCTATTGCCAAAGTAGTCGAACGCCAGGATCTCTCCATGGGGGAGATGGTGGATGTGATGGATCAGATTATGTCGGGGGGAGCTACCCCTGCGCAGATCGGGGCTTTTATCACCGCCTTGCGTATGAAGGGGGAGACGGTCGACGAAATTACCGGCGCGGCAAAAGTCATGCGGGAGCGGGCAACACCTATCCGGGTTGGCCGCAACGTTCTGGATATCGATCGGGATGACATCAATATTGATCAGGAAACCATCCTGGACGTAGTCGGCACAGGCGGCGACTGCACCAATACCTTCAATATCTCAACCACCGTTTCCTTTGTTGTCTCCGCTTGCGGTGTTAAGGTAGCGAAGCATGGAAACCGTTCCGTTTCATCGGCCTGCGGCAGTGCAGACGTCCTGGAGGCTCTCGGTGTCAACCTCGATGTTACACCCGAGGTCGTTGAGCGTTGTATTGATGAAATCGGCGTCGGCTTTCTTTTTGCGCCGGCGCTCCATGGTGCCATGAAGCACGCTATCGGCCCGCGCAAAGAAATCGGCATCCGCACTATTTTTAACATTCTTGGGCCACTGACTAATCCGGCTAAAGCCGATTGTCAGGTCATGGGCGTTTACCGCGAAGATATGGTCGAGACCTTGGGCTGGGTGTTACATAAACTTGGTTGCCATCGGGGATTTGTTGTGCATGGTCTCGATGGTATGGATGAAATCACCCTGACCGATGCTACGGTTGTCGCTACGGTCGATGCCAGTGGTGTCAAGGTCGGGCGCATCACCCCGGAAGAATTTGGCATGAAACGTTGTGCGATGGAAGATCTCCGCGGTGGGAATGCACAGGGCAATGCCAAAATAGTACGAGCCGTTCTCTCCGGAGAGAAAGGTCCCAAGCGGGACGTCGTTCTTCTAAATGCTGCCTACGCCCTGTGTGCCGCCGGCAAGGTGAAGAAACCCCTCGACGGCTTGTCCATGGCGACAGCAGCCATAGACTCTGGACAAGCCTTGCAGAAGTTGGATAAATTGATCAAAATGGCCCATTAGCTGTAAAAAGGCTCATGTTCTGCATTGTTCCGTCTATCGGAAGGACTCATGACTTCTACTCCGGATATTCTGAAAAAAATTGTTGACCGTAAACGCGAAGAGGTAGTTGCTGCTAAGAACCAATTCCCCTTGGGTCGTTTGCTTGACCGACTCTCTCTCGTCGAGGATAAACCCCGCGGCTTCGAGCAGGCTCTCGCAGTCATGGCAGAGTCGGGAGGTACGGCGATTGTCGCTGAAATCAAAAAGGCTTCCCCTTCCAAAGGCACGATCCGCCCTGATTTTGACCCTGTGGAAATCGCCGAAATTTATCAGAATCATGGAGCGACCTGTCTTTCTATCCTTACCGAATCAACATTCTTCCAAGGGCACCTCCATTATCTCGGTCTTGTCCGGGAGCAGGTCAGCCTGCCCCTTCTCCGCAAGGATTTTATTTTCGATCCCTACCAGATATACGAGGCGCGGGCGTTCGGAGCCGATGCCATCCTCCTGATAGCAGCCATGCTCGATTTGCCTCAGTTGCAGAGCCTCACAGGCCTGGCCGTTGAGTTGCAGATGGACGTATTGCTGGAAGTCCACGATGAGGCCGAGTTGGAAAAGGCTCTTCAAACCGATTGCAGGCTGATAGGCATCAACAACCGTTCGCTGCATACTTTTGTCACCGACCTGGCAACGACGGAGCGACTGAGACCTCTCGTGCCGTCAGACCGGCTGGTGGTATCTGAGAGCGGCATCAACAGCCGCGCTGACGTCGAACGGCTTCTGCGGGCCGGGGCGGGGGCTTTTTTGGTGGGGGAATCGCTCATGAGAGAACGCAACATGGGCCGCAAACTTGAGGAACTTTTGGGGTAACCGTCGGGATTCCGGCGCATCCGTTTTTGTTGAGACGTAACAGGGAGGCATATTACTGTGCCTGTCTCTGGGAATTTAAGGAGATACTATGCAGACCAAGATCCTTCTTCCTGAAGATCGCATTCCGAAGCAATGGTACAATATTATTCCTGACATGCCGGGACCACTGGCACCGGTGATTCATCCGGGCACCATGCAGCCCGTGGCGCCAGATGATCTGCTGCCGATCTTTCCCATGGCCTTGATTGAACAGGAGGTTTCAAGTCAGCGCTGGATTGACATTCCGGAAGCGGTTCGGGAAATCTACCAAATTTGGCGTCCGGCGCCGATGTTTCGCGCCCACCGTCTGGAGAAGGCGCTCGGCACGCCGGCCCGAATTTACTACAAGTATGAAGGCGGCTCCCCTGCCGGGTCCCACAAGCCGAATAGCGCCGTGCCTCAGGCTTACTACAACAAAATGGCGGGAACGCGCCGCATTGCCACGGAAACGGGAGCCGGGCAGTGGGGCTCTTCCATCGCGCTGGCCTGCCAGATGTTCGGTCTCGAATGCACTGTTTACATGGTCAAGGTTTCTTATGCCCAGAAGCCTTACCGCAAGAGCATGATGCAACTCTGGGGAGCGGAAGTGATACCTTCCCCTTCGGACCGCACGAAAGCCGGGCGCGAAATTCTGGCGAAGGACCCCGACAGTAACGGTTCCCTCGGCATGGCCATCAGTGAAGCGGTAGAGGACGCCGTCACCCATGAGGATACCCGCTATGCTCTGGGCAGCGTCCTCAATCATGTGTGCCTGCACCAGACCATCATCGGCATTGAGGCCAAAGAGCAGCTGGCCATGGTCGGCGACTATCCTGATGTCGTCATCGGTTGCCATGGTGGTGGCTCCAACTTTGCCGGCATTGCTTTCCCTTTTGTCGCCGATAAGGCCAACGGCAAGAATGTGCGGGTGGTTGCGCTGGAACCGGCGAGTTGTCCAACTCTCACAAGCGGTGTCTATGCCTTTGACTATGGGGATACGGCCAAGATGGCTCCGGTCGCCAAGATGTACACCCTTGGGCATGATTTCATGCCGCCGGGCATTCACGCCGGTGGCTTGCGCTACCATGGGGCCTCGCCGCTGGTATCGCAGTTGGTGCATGCCGGAATCGTTGAAGCCAGGGCCGTGCATCAGCTGGCCTGTTTTGAAGCGGCGGTCCTTTTCTCCCGCACCGAAGGGATCATTCCTGCCCCCGAGTCAAGTCACGCTATCCGTGGGGCTGTCGACGAAGCGTTGCTTGCGAAGGAAGAAGGTAAAGAGAGGACCATACTCTTTAATCTGTCAGGCCATGGCCATGTCGATATGGCTGCCTACGATGCCTACTTTTCAGGGGAGCTCAAGGATTACGACTACCCCGAAGAAAGCATCAAGGCGTCTTTGGCCAACTTGCCCAAGGTCGACTGAGTGCAGAATGTGCCACCGGAAAGGATAGCCCGGGTTAAGATCTGTGGTATAACAAGCGGAGAAGATGCGCAGGTGGCTGTACGCTGTGGCGCCGATGCCCTAGGGTTTGTTTTTTACCCGGGCAGCCCCCGTTGTGTTCGTCCCCAAGATGTGAAGCGGATCGTGGCAGGGCTGCCACCGTTTGTTACCACGGTGGGACTCTTTGTGAATGAAGAGCCCGGTCGTGTAGCGAAAATACTTGATATGTGTGGACTGGATGTCGCGCAGCTTCATGGTGACGAAGCTCCAGCGACCTGTGCTCTGCCCCCATACCGAGTGATCAAAGCTTTCAGGGTGCAGGATCAAAGCAGTTTGTCCATCCTCCCAGCCTATGATGTTTCGGCTTTTCTGCTCGACTCCTACGTGGCGGGCAGCTATGGCGGTACTGGGCAGCGCTTCAATTGGGATATCGCGGCTGAGGCGGCCTCGCGCTATCCTGTGATTCTGGCGGGAGGCCTGACACCGGAAAATGTGGCAGCCGCTGTCGAGCGCGTGCGCCCCTACGCCGTCGATGTCTCCAGTGGTGTCGAATGCTCACCGGGGCGCAAGGACCCGGACAAGGTGGCTGCCTTCGTGCGTAGTGCCAAGAAAAGGACGGATTGACCCATGTATCATTTCCCCGATGAGCGAGGCCACTTTGGACAATTCGGTGGCCGTTATGTCGCAGAGACCCTGATGCCTGCTCTACTTGAGTTGGAAGAGGCCTATCGGCAAGCTTTGGCCGACCCCTCCTTTCAGCAAGAGTTCGAGTACCATCTGCAGCACTATGTCGGTCGTCCCAACCCCCTCTATTTTGCCAGTCGCCTGACAGAACATCTCGGTGGCGCCAAAATCTATCTCAAACGGGAAGACCTCAACCACACGGGCGCCCACAAGGTGAACAATACGGTGGGGCAGGCGCTGCTGGCGCGGCGTATGGGCAAAAAGAAGGTCATAGCTGAAACGGGAGCCGGGCAGCACGGTGTGGCGACGGCCACGGTGGCGGCCCTGTTCGGACTGGAGTGCGAAGTCTTCATGGGGACCGAGGATATCCGCCGTCAGGCCCTGAATGTCTTTCGCATGAAGCTGCTCGGCGCCAAGGTGCATGGGGTGACGAGTGGCACCGCAACCCTTAAGGACGCCATGAATGACGCCCTTCGCCACTGGGTGACCCATGTTGAAGACACCTTCTACATCATCGGGACAGTAGCCGGGCCTCATCCCTACCCCCAGATCGTGCGGGATTTCCAGGCGGTCATCGGTCGGGAGACTCGGGAGCAGATTCTGGCCGCCGAAGGACGCCTGCCCGATATCGCCGTCGCCTGCATCGGGGGCGGCTCCAACGCTATGGGGATGTTCTATCCTTTCATTGAGGATACTGACGTGCGCCTGGTCGGTGTGGAAGCCGCCGGATTAGGCGTCGATACAGACAAGCATGCCGCCAGCATCTCCGCGGGCAGTGTCGGGGTACTCCATGGCAATAAAACCTTTTTATTGCAGGATGACCATGGGCAGATTCAGCACGCGCACTCTATTTCTGCCGGGCTGGACTATCCCGGGGTTGGCCCGGAACATGCTCATCTGCATACCCTGAAACGGGCTGAATACGTCTCCATTACGGACCGTGAGGCTCTTGAGTCTTTCCGGCTCCTGACCGAACTGGAAGGAATCATTCCCGCTCTTGAAAGCTCCCACGCCATCGCCCAGGTGGTTAAAATGGCGCCGAGCCTTCCCAGGGAGACCCTCATCGTCGTCTGCCTTTCGGGACGTGGCGACAAGGATATCCACACGGTAGCCGAAGCGATGGGGATCGAACTTTAGACCATAAGGAAAAACATGAAATTTACTGAGCTCAACCTGCCGGAACCTGTATTGAAAGGCATTCAGGATGTCGGTTTTACCGAACTTACCGCCGTCCAGGAAGAATCTATCCCCCTGGCTCTGGCTGGCAGCGATGTCGCCGGGCAGGCGCAGACCGGCACCGGCAAGACGGCCGCCTTTCTGATTTCTCTCTTTACCCGATTGCTGCAGAGTGAAAAGCGAACCAGCAACAACCCTCGCGCACTTATTGTGGCTCCCACCCGTGAACTGGTAGTGCAGATCTGGGAGGATGCCAAAGGCCTGGGCGCTCATTGTCCTTTTGTCCTGCAACCTATTTTCGGCGGTGTGGATTACGACAAGCAGCGGCAGGCGCTCAAGGATGGCGTTGATATTGTTATCGCCACCCCGGGTCGCCTTATCGACTATGCCAAACAGCGAGTCTTCTCCTTGCACCAGGTTGAAGCTCTGGTTATCGACGAGGCCGATCGCATGTTCGACATGGGCTTTATCAAGGATCTGCGTTATATTTTGCGGCAGTTGCCTCCTTTTGAAAAAAGGCAGACTTTCCTTTTCTCTGCCACGCTTTCCCCGCGAGTTATGGAATTGGCGTATGAATTCATGAACTTGGCAGAGAAAGTGCGCATCGAACCGGAACAGGTCACCGCCGAGCGGGTCGAGCAAATTGTCTACCACGTGGCCCAGCGTGAGAAGTTTCCCCTCCTGCTGGGCCTGCTTAAAAAAGAACCCGGGGCCGATCGGGTTGTTGTTTTTGTCAACACCAAGCGAGAAGCGGAGTTCCTGGCTGCCCGCCTCAAGGTCAACGATTTCAAGGCTGCCGTGATTTCCGGCGATATCCCTCAGAACAAGCGCATGCGGATTCTCACCGATTTCAAGGAGGATCGCCTCAACTTCCTGGTGGCAACGGACGTGGCTTCACGCGGTCTGCATATCGACGGCGTCACCCACGTCATCAACTATGACCTGCCCCAGGACGCGGAAGATTATGTGCACCGCATCGGCCGCACGGCGCGGGCGGGGGCTATTGGCAAGGCGATCAGTTTCGCTGATGAGGAACTGGTTTATCATTTAGCCGAAATCGAGGAATATATCGGGAACAAAATTCCCAGCGATTTCCCCGTCGAGGAGGATTTCGTCTGGACCTACAAAAAAGCGGCACCACGGAAGAAGGCCCCGGTACCTGAGAGAGCGGCAAGGTCAGGTAAGGGAGAACGGCCGCGGCATACCCCTCGCCGGCGCAAAAAAAGTCCCGGAGCCAAGAACTCTTCTCCCAAAGAATGATGCCGGTCCCGATTAACTGACGCGCCCGAAACAGACGGGCTTTATGCCCGCCTTCCTGGCGGGGATGGTCAAGTAAGAAATGGGGAAGGGGATGTATGTTAGGTGGTGATATCCCAGGATTGCTGGACTGTCGGCGCTGCACGCGTCTTGTCCGCTGTATGGAAGAGTTGCCGCCCAAAAAGGGATACGAGCGGTCCGATTACTGGAATAGGCCGGTGCCCGGCTTTGGTGATCCGCTGGCGCGCGTTTTTCTGGTAGGTCTGGCACCGGGGGCGCACGGCGCCAATCGCACCGGACGTCCTTTTACGGGGGATGGCGCCGGCGACTTCATGTATCCTTTGTTGCATGAGGCCGGTTTCGCCAGCCAGGGCGAGGCTTTTCGTCGCGGCGACGGTATGGCACTGCATGACCTCTATATCAGCAATGCCGTCAAGTGCCTGCCTCCCCAGAACAAACCGAACACCGACGAATTTGCCTACTGTCGCTCTTATCTGGCCGAAGAGTTGGCCTCCCTGCCTCGCCTCAAAGTTGTTCTCCTTTTGGGGCAAGGTGCTTTTTCGAGTTTTCTCAAGCACCTGGCGGAAGAGGGAATTGTTGACCGCGTCTCCCGTTACCCTTTTGGCCATGGCGCTGTTTACCAGCCCGAGGGATCACCTGTGCTGGTCGCCAGTTACCACACCAGTCGTTACAATGTACTGACGGGCCGAATAACCGGCGACATGTTTCTCCGCTTGCTGGGTCAGGTTCGCGAGCTGGCTGAGGGAGAAAACGGTTGAAATGGAATCGGCGTTCGATTAAACTGGCGAAATTTAGTCTGGCTTAAAAGGATGACAATGGGGCGGATTGAGACGACCTTCGCGCGACTGAAAGAAAAAGGGGAGAGGGCACTGGTTCCCTTCTTGACGGCAGGAGATCCCGATCTTGCTCGAACGGAAGAGTTGATTCATGCTCTGGTGGCCGCCGGCGCCGATATTGTCGAACTCGGCGTACCCTTCTCCGATCCCATGGCCGACGGTCCGACTATCCAGGCCTCTTCAGAGCGGGCTTTGGCGGCCGGGACAACGCTGGCTGGGATTCTGGAGGTGGTGCGGCGCGTGCGGCAGCACACCAATATCCCCATTGTGTTGATGGGCTATTACAATCAGGTGTTCCGCTACGGTCCCGAACGGTTTTGTGCCGATGCGGCCAAGGCCGGGGTCGATGGATTGCTCCTGGTCGATCTGCCTCCCGAAGAGACTGAGGAGATCGGCGAAGCTCTCCAGACCTCCGGCATTCGCCTCATTACCCTGCTGGCGCCGACAACACCATCCGATCGGGCCATGAGACTGGCTGCCGCGGCAGAAGGATACCTGTATTACGTATCCATGACCGGGGTGACGGGAAGCAGGACTATCGACGCAGCAGCTATTGCCGAGGATGTTGGCGAGTTGCGGGCGAAGAGCCCCGTTCCCGTCGCAGTAGGCTTTGGCATCGCTACGCCTGATGACGCCAGGGCTGTTGCAGGCTTCGCGGATGCCGTCGTTGTTGGCAGCGCTCTGGTTCGCGTTATAGAGGCCTACGGCCAGTCGCCTGAGCTGGCGGCGAGAGTGCGGGAATTTGTCCTGGCGCTTAAAGAGGGAGTTCGTTCCGGATATACGGCTTAATACACGATGATGCTGGTTTAGTGAAGGGCGCAACGCAACAGCGCTCCGCCGTTTTGCGGGCTGCGCCTCGGTTCAGGCCTCAGCTCGGTAATGGAGCCTGCACGGCATGGCGCACTATTCGCGGGGAAGGGCATTTAGCCGGTCCCTGGAGAAATGAGGAAACGAGATGTCCTGGTTTAAAAAATCAAAAGCGCCCATTGCGCCGGTTGAGACGAAAAAAGTCAAGATGCCCGAAGGGGTCTGGAGCAAATGTAAAAACTGCAATGAGATCATCTACACCAAAGAGATCGAACGTAATCTCAACGTCTGTCCGAAGTGCGACTATCACTTTCGCATCAGTGCCCGCGAGAGGATCGCACTGACCCTCGACGAGGGCTCTTTTGTCGAAATGGATGCCACCATGGAGTCCGTCGACTTCCTCGACTTCAAGGACTCAAAAAAATATAAGGACCGTATTAAGGCCGCCGTCAAAAAAAGTGGCGGCGGTGACGCGGTCGTCTGCGGCGAGGGGGCCATCGAAGGGCTTGCCGTGGTGGTGGCTGTTTTCGACTTTGGTTTCATGGGTGGCAGCATGGGCTCCGTAGTCGGTGAAAAGATCACCCGGGCGATTGAAAAGGGACTGGAGAACAGGGCTCCGGTTATCGTTTTTTCCTCTTCCGGCGGTGCTCGCATGCAGGAGAGTATTCTCTCCCTGATGCAAATGGCCAAAACCAGTGCCGCGCTGGCTAAACTCAAGGCGGCCGGAATCCCCTTCGTCTCGGTCCTGACAGATCCCACCACCGGCGGCGTGACGGCCAGTTTCGCCATGCTGGGAGACATCAATATGGCCGAACCACGCGCCCTCATCGGTTTTGCCGGCCCTCGTGTCATCGAACAGACGATCCGGCAGAAACTTCCCGAAGGCTTTCAGCGCTCCGAATACCTGCTGGAGCATGGTATGGTCGACATGATCGTCCGCCGTCAGGAAATGAAGGCTAGGCTCGCCCAGATTCTGCGCATTTTTACCAAGAGCTGACCGGTGCACTACGGCGAGAGCCTCGATTACCTGTACGGTCTCCAGCGGTTTGGCATCAAGCTTGGCCTCGAGAATATAAAAAACCTGCTGGATGCCTTGCAGCATCCTGAAAAGGGTTACTCTGTCATCCATGTCGCCGGCACCAACGGTAAAGGCTCCGTCTCCGCCGCTCTGGCGGAGATTCTTCAACAGGCCGGTTACAAGACAGGTCTCTACACCTCTCCACACCTTCATTGCTTCACAGAACGCATCCAGGTGAACCGCCGTCCTATCCCGGAAGTTGATGTCGTCGAACTGACTAAGGAAATCCGGGCTTTATCCCCCGGCGTTCCAGCGACCTTCTTTGAATTCACCACCGCCCTGGCTCTCGTCTATTTCGCCCGGCAAAAGGTCGATTTCGCAGTTTTGGAGACGGGAATGGGCGGCCGTTTGGATGCGACCAACGCCATAACGCCGCAGTTGACCCTCATCACACCTATCAGTCTTGATCATGTCGAACACCTCGGTGGGGACCTCGCGACCATCGCCGGGGAGAAGGCCGGTATTCTTAAAAAGGATGTGCCTGTTGTCATCGGTGCACAGGAAGACTGTGCGCTGGAGGTGCTTCTTGCTCAATCGTCCCGGTTGAATTGTCGCCCCTGGGTTGCCGGAGTCGACTATACGGTTATTCCACGCGGTAGCCGATTCACCTTTGCCGCCCAGGGGATCTGTCTGGAGAATGTGAAGACCTCCCTGCCAGGGCGACATCAGATGCACAATATGGGGCAGGCCTTGGCCGGCGCTCTGGCCCTGCGAGAGCAAGGGGCGACTCTGACTGAAGAAATGCTCCGTCGTGGGGTCGAGAGCGTGCGCTGGCCTGGGCGTTTGGAGTGGTGGGGTGATGGAGATTTTCTCCTGCTTGATGGCGCCCACAATGCCGCTGGCGCCCAGGTGCTTGCCGATTACTTAATATCCCTGCGCCCTGCTGGGGTCCGGTGGGTGTTCGGAATGAAATCCGGCCGAAAGCCGGCCGATCTTCTTCTGCCCTTGCTTCCTCTGGTGACGGAAGTATATTGCGCGCCCCCGCCGGTTGAAGAAGCCGTTGCGGTACAAGACCTTTGTGAGGCCACGGCTGGGCAGGGTGTCCCTTGCTCCGCCTATACTTCGCCAGAGGATGCCCTGGCTGCTGCCCTGGCGCAGAGGATTCCTGGAGAAATTGTACTGGTCGCCGGTTCGCTCTATCTGGTGGCGGCCGCTCGTGACTACCTGCAGCAGCAGGATGAAAAAGACCTATGATGCCATTCTATTGCCGCTTTGCTCTGATATTCTGTGCTGTCCTGCTCGCTCCTTTTTTGCCAGGAGGCAAGGCGGTTGTCGCCGACAATCTGCCGCCTGAGGCAGTCCGCCTGCAGGCAGACGAGATGAGCTACGACAGAAACAGCGCTGCCTATAAGGCCTCCGGCGATGTACTGCTGCGCCGCGGAAATCTGACCCTGCAGAGCGAGTCACTCTTGTGGGATTCCCTCAGTGGCAACGTCCTGGCTGAGGGGGGTGTGCATCTGGAAGAGCCGGAGGGGACCCTCGACGGAGAGCGGTTACGGATGAACATCGAATCGGGCGTTGGCGCGGTGGAAAATGCGAGGATCTTTCTGCGCAAGGACAATTTTCATCTGGCCGGTGAGTCGATTGAAAAGACCGGGGAGCAGTCCTACCGTATCCGACAGGGAACTTTTACTACCTGCGATGGCGAGACACCCTCCTGGAAGTTCGGAGCCAGTGACCTAAAGGTGACTCTGGGTGGCTTTGCCCGTGGCAAACATGTCGTCTTCTACCTCCATGACCTTCCGGTTCTCTATCTCCCCTATGTCGTCTACCCTGTCCAGACCGAACGATCCTCTGGTTTTTTGATGCCCAGTGTTGGTTATTCCGACAAGAGGGGGACCCAGGTCAATCTGGCCTATTATCAGGTCATCGCCCGCAATCAGGATGCCACCTTCTATCTGGATTATCTTTCTCGCATGGGGTTGGGTAAGGGGCTGGAATATCGCTATATCTTCGGGCGGGAAAATGAAGGAGAAATGCGTGGCTACCATATCAGCAGCTATGATGAATCGGATGACCGTTACGCGGTGGAGTGGACCCACTATGGTTTCCTGCCTGGTCGGTTTCGCCTGGCCGCCGATGTCGAATACGTAAGCAGCCGGGATTATTTCGAGGACTTCGGCGACATTGCCGGTGAGTACAATAAGGACCAAACCAAGTCGACTGTCTATGTCAGTCGGAGCTGGGGGAAAACGAATGGCACGGCACAGCTGCAGTACATCCAGGTTATTGACCGGGATGACGACAGTGTCCTGCAGCGTCTTCCCGAGGTCAGGGTCGATGTTATCCGCCAGCGCATGGCCGCATCTCCCTTCTACCTTCAACTCGATACGTCGTCCAATTATTTCTGGCGCAAGGAAGGTCTCAAGGGGGAACGCCTTGATCTTCGACCTGTACTGGCCGCGGCCTTTCGGCCTTGGGGAATCTTTGATTTTTCGCCGGAATTGGCCTACCGGCAGAGGTTCTACTGGACTTCCGACGGTGAGGAAGAAGAGGGTCTGCCGGAAATTACCGCCCGACTCTCCACTCGCTTGAGCCGGGTCTATTCCTCCGATTGGGGCTCCTGGCAAAAAATTCGACACAGCGTCGAGCCTGAAATCCTCTATCGTTACATACCGGAAGAAGATCAAAGCCACTTGCCCTATTTCGATGTCGCCGACCGCATTTGGGAAAAGAACCACCTTGTCTTCGGACTGACCAACCGGTGGACTGCCCGGATAGAAAAAACGACTGATACAGCCGATTATCTCGAGTTTCTCTACCTGCGCCTGTCTCAGGCCTATGACATCGAGGAGGCCCGCCGCGATCTCTTGCCGGAGGAGACGTCCCGTCATCCATTCTCCCCTCTTCGCGCCGAACTCATCCTGCGTCCGTCCCGGTTTGCCGCTCTTGATCTCGACGCGTCCTACGATTTTGATTCAGACCAACGGGACCTGGTGCGTTTCAATGCCAGGGGATCCATAAAGGACAGCAAGGAAAATGCTCTGGCCATCGAATATCGGCAGGCCGAGGAGGGCGACGGCAGTGGCGAATACAGGTATCTGGGGGGCACCCTCGACACAGGCATGTTGGCCCCCATTTATGTCCGCTACGAGCACCGGCGGGACCTGCTTGAAAAGCAGACTCTGGAAAATCTGGTCGATGTAGAATATCGCTCTCAATGCTGGAGCCTCTTTCTTACCTATCGAGACCGTCTGGACGACTCGGAGATTATGCTCTCTTTTTCCCTGTCCGGCCTTGGCCGTTTCGGCGGTTTCAGCCGCGGCCTGGAATCGAGGAACTGATCCTTCCACTTTTACCGCTTAGCTTGACACGGAACCGGCCTGGCCGGTTTTTTTTGTTATTAAGTTAAATCAATTGACTTTTCTTAATGATATGTTAATTAGGATAGGCCGATTAAAGCAGTCGGCCACACGGCTGAGCTGGAGCCCGCACATCTGTGGGCAGAAAGGAGGGGAGAGGTCCAGTCTTTCGTGTGAAATCCATATTTCATCAAGGAGAAAATTAAATGAGGAACGTCTTTGTTGTTTGTGTTATGGTGCTGTCACTCTTTTTAGTCGTTTCACCGGGGTACAGCAAGCCTCTTCAAGGGGGGGACGCGGCCGCTGTGGTCGCTGTGGTTAACATCAATCAGGCCACCGTTACAGAGCTGCAGCGCTTGCCCGATATTGGTCAGGTGACGGCAGAACGGATCGTAGCCTATCGGACAGAAAAAGGGCCGTTCCGTTCTTCCTCTGACCTGGTCAAGGTTAAAGGAATTGGTCAGAAGAAACTGGAAAAACTGAAGGACTATATCGTCGTCGAGTAGTAGCTGGTTTTCCGCCGGTGCCCGTCGCTGCCTGGCGGCAGGCACCGGCGTTTTTTAGTGCACAATCAGGCCAGGATATGTCACTTTTCGATTCGCAAACAAAAAAGTCGCCCCCTTCCCCTGTTCCATTGTGGTCTGTCCTTTTTCTGCTGTTCCTTTTCGGTGTGGCTGTTTTTGGCGACAATGGTGTGCTGCGCGCGATTCAGGGCAAGGCGCAGAGCGATGTTCTTGCCGACGATATACGCCGACTCGAAGAGGAAAATGCCGCCCTCCGGCAGGAGATAGAGGCCTTGCGCTCCGACCGCAAATACCTTGAAGGCATCGCGCGCAAGGACTTGGGGATGGTTAAGGACGACGAACTTGTCTACCAATTTCCCGCAGAAGAAAAAAAACGCCTCGCGCCCACTTCCCCTCCTGTATCTTCCCCCTGACCATCCTTATGCCGTTATCCTGGCCTTGCCGATTGCTCATGATCCTCGTCAAGGCATATGTGCTTTCGTGGCGTGGGATTTCTTGACAGGAATCCATGCCTGGCGCTAACATGACGCTCTTTCTGGTAAGAGAGGAGATGTTGGCGTATGTCCAGGGATGTACAGAAAATATGTCCCCTTTGTGCCTGGCGGGAAAGCTGTGCCAAGCGATTTGCCATGGGTGGAGATGTTACTCTGCATTGCCCCGATTTCACCAAGGATGTGCAACTGCAAAAAGAATCCGTAACTAATGAGGCTGACTCAGCCAAAAAACAGGAAAGAGAATAGCTGGTCATGAAAGAACGGTTAGCGAAACACATCAAGGATGCCCTGGCCGATTGTTACGCCAAGGGGACTCTGAGCTCGGGTCTCTATCCCGAATTTTCCATGGAAGTTCCCGCCCATACAGAACATGGTGATTATGCTACCAATGCGGCCATGCTCCTGGCCAGGGCAGAGAAAAAGGCTCCACGGCAGATCGCCGAGATCCTGCTCGCGGCCCTGGGTGACGGTGGCGAATTGTGGCACAAGGTGACGGTGGCCGGGCCTGGTTTCATCAACTTCTTTTTGACCAATCGATGCTGGTACGGCGTGCTTGATGATATCTATCGCCATGGCCGTCGCTACGGGGAGAGCCAGGCCGGGGCCGGTAAAAAAGTGCAGGTGGAGTTTGTCAGTGCCAATCCGACCGGTCCTCTGCATATTGGTCATGGCCGAGGAGCGGCTACGGGTGATGCGGTCGCCTCTCTGCTTCGGGCTGCCGGTTATGATGTACAGCGTGAATACTATATAAACGACGCCGGCAACCAGATGAATACTCTAGGGCGCTCGCTCTATCTGCGCTATCGTCAGTTGCTGGGCGAAGAGGTGGATTTCCCGCAGGACTGCTATCAGGGCGACTACATCCGCCATCTGGCCGAGGAGGTGCTTGCCGCCGAGGGTGAACGCTATGCCCAGGATCCCGAGGATGAGGCCATCCGCACCTTTGCTGAGTATGGCGGCCAAAAGATTCTGGCTGGTATCGATGAGGACCTGCAGGCTTTTGGTGTGCATTTCGATAACTGGTACAGCGAGCAGGGTTTGTACGACCGTGGGCAGGTGGAGCAGGGGGTCTCACTGCTGCAGGAAAAAGGTTACGCCTACGAAAAGGACGAAGCCATCTGGTTTCGCACCACCGACTTCGGTGACGACAAAGACCGCGTCATGGTTCGTTCCAATGGCGTTACCACCTACTTTGCTTCCGATGTGGCTTATCACAAGGAGAAGTTTGAGCGGGGATTCGACCAGGTCATTGATGTCTGGGGGGCTGATCACCATGGCTACATTCCTCGGATGAAGGCCGTTGTGCAAGCCTTGGGGCGGAACCCGGACGATCTCCAGGTTCTGCTTGTTCAGTTGGTTAATCTGCTGCGCGGTGGCCAGCAGGTCGCCATGAGTACCCGATCCGGTGAATTCGTGACGCTGCGCGAGGTTGTCGATGAGGTTGGCAAGGATGCCTGCCGTTATTTCTTTTTGATGAGACGCTCGGACAGTCAGCTTGAATTCGACCTGGAGTTGGCCAAGCAGCAGAGCACCGAGAATCCTGTCTACTATGTGCAATACGCCCATGCTCGTGTTTGCAGCATTAATCGCAATGCTGAAGCACAGAAAATTCAGGTGCCTGCCATCGGCGAAGTCGACTTCGATCGACTGTCCCTGGACGAAGAGTTGGCGCTGGCCAAGTTGCTTGCCCGCTATCCCGAGATCGTTTTGGGGGCGGCCCGGCACTATGAACCTCACCGTATCACCTTTTATCTGCAGGAGCTTGCCTCGCAGTTTCACAGTTACTATAATCGGCAGCGCATTCTGAGCGAGGATGCGGAGACCAGTAGAGCACGTCTTTATCTGGTCAACAGCGTGCGCATTGTTTTTGCCAATGCCCTGAATCTGATCGGTGTTTCGGCGCCGGAGCAGATGTGACCAGGAGAAGTGATGCGTCAGATCCCTTCACGATCCCAACGGCGGATTGAAAAAAAACAGGCTGTTATCCTGCTTGTGCTCATGCTTGCCGTTTCGTTGGTCAGTTTCGTTCTCGGGTTCATGGTGGGTCGTGCCACGGCGCCCACCGATTCTCTCGAAGTGCTGGAAGCGCCCCTGCGTATGCCTGTGGATAAGAAGGGTGAAGTCGGCGATGAAGGCGATGAGGGAGGAGGTAAGCCAGTTGACGTGGCCGACAGTCTGACCTTCTATGATACGCTGCCGATGGCCGGTCAAACACCGCTGGGCAGTGGGATCAACCGTCCCCCCAGCGTCAAAACCAGTTCTCCTTCACAGGAGTCCCCTGTCACGGTCCGGACGCCGGAGAAAGTCACCGCCGCACCCCAGAAAACACTGCCGGTAGCGGCGCCCAGAACGCATCCGGCCGGGACGCATGTGGTGCAGGTTGCCTCTTTCCGCTCTGTGGAAGAGGCGGACCGCCTCAAGGATCGTCTGGAGACCAATGGATACGCCGTTTTTCTGGAAAGAGGCGACCTTGGCAGCAAGGGGATCTGGCATCGCGTACTGGTTGGACCCTTCGCTGGCGATGCGGATGCACAGCAGGTCGTTGAGCGTCTGAAAAAGGAGGAAGGTCTGTCAGCGCTGGTGCGAAGACGTTGAAAACATCGACTTTCTCGTCTGCTGCGCCTGCCTGGAAAAGAGGGAAAAAGCCTGAAAAAAATATCTTGACTTTGCCCTCCGTTCTGGCTAAATTGCCATCTCCCTGGCGCGGGGTGGAGCAGTCTGGTAGCTCGTCGGGCTCATAACCCGAAGGTCGAAGGTTCAAATCCTTCCCCCGCAACCAAAAATAGATCTCCCGGAAGCTGGGAGTGAATATAGATGAAAAGTTTGGCGGTGTAGCTCAGTTGGTTAGAGCATGCGGCTCATATCCGCAGTGTCCGGAGTTCGAATCTCTGCACCGCCACCATCCCCCGACCCTCCCTGACTCTTCGGGGAGGGTTTTCTTTTTTCCACCGAGGTATCATGCTTGCACAGGTTGAAAGAACGCTGCGGGACTCCTGTCGCGTCACGCCAGGTAGCAGGCTCCTCGTGGCTGTCTCGGGTGGAGGCGATTCCGTCGCTCTGCTGGCCTTGCTCCATGAGCTTGCCGAGACATATCCCCTGACGCTCATAGCGGCCCATTTCGACCACCAGATGCGGCCCACCAGCGCAGCGGATGCAGAATTTGTAGCGAATGTCTGTGGGCAATTGGGTATTCCCCTGACGATTGGCTCTGAAAATGTCTCCGCCCTGGCTTCCCGCCGTGGGGCAGGTCTGGAGGAGGCGGCGCGGTTCGCCCGACGGGACTTTCTTGAAAAAACGGCCACCAATACGGATTGCGATGCGGTGGCTCTTGGTCACCATCAAGGCGATCAGGCCGAAACCTTTCTTCATCGGCTGATTCGTGGCAGCGGTCTGTCCGGGTTGGCCTCCATGCGCTTCCGTTCTGGTCTTTATGTTAGGCCCTTGCTCGATCTGGCGCCAATCCAGCTGAAAGCATATCTTCAGGAACGAGGCTTGTCCTTTGTTGACGATGAAAGCAATGCCGATCGGCGCTTCACTCGCAATCGCATTCGCCATGACCTCGTGCCGCTACTGCAGACCTTTAACCCTCAGATTGTTCCTCACCTTAACGCTCTGGCCTCTCGTTTCGGCTGTGAAGAGGATTACTGGCAACTGGAAACTCTCAGGGCTTTTTCGGCCTGTGCAAGGGACGAGGATGGCGACGTGTGTTTTGAGCGGGAAGCACTTCTCGCTCTGCATGTTGCTTTGAGGATGCGCGTACTGCGTCACGGCTTGATTCGGGTGCGTGGACGGGTTCACGGCATCGTTTCGGCGCACCTGGAGGCGGTCGAAGCCCAACTCCTATCTCCCGTGCCCCAATCGGACCTCGATGTTGGCGAAGCCTGGTCCTGTCGACGCTATAACCGGCTGTTCCTGCGAAAGAAACCTTTTCCGGCAGCTGATTCCTTTGAGATTGAAATCGACGGGCCGGGCACCTTTTCCCTGCCGGGTGGCTATGAGCTTAAGGTTTCTCTAGCGTGCGAATCTGGGGTGAAAGGGCTCCTTGCTGTTGAATTCGATGCACAAAAAGTAGCTTTTCCCCTTCGGGCCCGTTCCTTCCGAAAGGGGGATCGGTTCCAGCCATCGGGCATGGCTGGACATAAAAAAGTGAAGGATTTTTTTGTCGACGAAAAGATTCCCCGAGAAGCGCGTCAACGTATCCCCCTGGTGGAGTCAGATGGCAAAATTCTCTGGATTGCAGGGTGGCGTCGTTGTGCCGGCTTCGCTCCCCACGAAGCCGGCGGGACGGTCCTGCGGTTGGAAATTGTAGAGGCCAATCCGTCGACCGGAAACGGTAGATAAACAATGACAAGCGGCTTGTGAAATCGCAGGGTTTGTGGTACTTTTTCTCAGTTTCGGATGACTATTCACACCCCTTGTTCGAGGGGGATGAAAAAAAAATAAAACTTAGGGGGTACAGTGAATCAATTTTATAAAAATATTGCACTCTGGCTGGTCATCTCTTTGGTGATGATTTTGCTCTTCAACATGATGACCCAAAAGGGCACCGAGCAGCAAGCCATAAGCTATACCGCCTTTCTGGCTGCAGTTGAAGAAGGGCAGATTCAGGAAGTCACTGTTCAAGGGTCGAATATCGAAGGCAAATACAAAGATAATACTTTTTTCAAGACGTTTGCGCCAAGCGACCCCGAACTGATCCCGGCCCTGCGTGAAAAGGGTGTGATCATACAGGCCAAACCCGAAGGCGATCGCAGTTTCTGGTTTACCCTGCTGGTGTCATGGGGACCTATTCTGCTGCTCATCGGGGTATGGATCTTCTTTATGCGGCAAATGCAGTCCGGTGGCGGCAAGGCCATGAGTTTCGGCAAGAGCCGGGCCAAGCTGCTGAACGAGACTCAAGCGGTCGTGACATTCAGTGATGTGGCCGGCATTGACGAAGCCAAGGACGAACTCGAAGAAATTGTTTCTTACCTGAAGGACCCCAAGAAGTTTTCTCGCCTTGGAGGCAAAATCCCCAAAGGTGTTCTTCTGGTGGGCTCGCCCGGTACCGGTAAGACTCTTCTAGCCCGTGCCATTGCTGGAGAGGCCGGCGTTCCCTTTTTCTCCATTTCCGGTTCCGATTTCGTCGAGATGTTTGTTGGTGTCGGCGCCAGCCGGGTGCGAGATCTTTTCGTGCAGGGCAAGAAAAACGCGCCCTGCATCATCTTCATCGACGAAATCGATGCCGTCGGCCGCCATCGTGGCGCCGGCCTTGGTGGGGGACATGATGAGCGCGAACAGACCCTCAACCAGCTTCTCGTCGAAATGGATGGGTTCGAGTCCAATGAAGGCGTCATCCTGATTGCAGCCACCAACCGGCCCGATGTCCTCGACCCCGCTCTCCTGAGACCTGGTCGCTTCGATCGGCAGGTTGTGGTGCCGAGGCCCGACGTGAAGGGGCGGACTAAGATTCTCCAGGTGCATTCCCGTAAAGTGCCCTTGAGCCAGGATGTGAATCTTGAGGTGGTCGCCAAAGGGACTCCCGGTTTTTCGGGTGCAGACCTCGCCAATCTTATCAATGAGGCCGCCCTGCTAGCTGCCCGGGCCGACAAAAACGAAGTCACCATGGAAGATGTTGAAACAGCCAAGGACAAGGTTCTCATGGGCGCAGAGCGTCGATCCATGGTGATTACCGAAGAGGAAAAAAAGGTGACGGCCTATCACGAAGCCGGTCATGCCCTTGTGGCTCTCTTCATCCCGGGCGCCGATCCTGTGCACAAGGTATCCATTATCCCACGCGGAAGAGCCATGGGGGTCACCATGTATCTTCCTGAAGTGGAAAAGTACAACGAAACCCGCGAGGGGCTCTACACCCGGATATGCACCCTGATGGGCGGCCGTGTGGCCGAAGAAGTCATGTTCAACAGCATCACCAGCGGCGCCAGCAACGACATAGAGCGAGCTACGGCGATCGCCCGCAAGATGGTGTGCGAGTGGGGCATGAGTGAGAAACTCGGTCCTCTGGCCTTCGGGGACAAGGAAGGTGAAGTTTTCCTGGGTCGCGACATGGGGCACGTGAAGAACTACAGCGAGGCTACCGCTGTCGAGATCGACAGCGAGATCCGGCGCATCGTACAGGAGAACTATGACCGCACCCGGGAGATTCTCAGGACGAACAAGGAAGCTCTCTCCAAAGTTGCGGAGGCGTTGCTGGAGAGGGAAAACCTTGATGGCAGTGAACTCCGTGAGATGGTTTTTGGCAAAAAAGGCGAAAGCGCGGTAGAAGAGGCCGGAGAGACGATCTCGCCTGGCGAAGAAGGATCTTGCGTGGAGACTGTACCTGGGACAGACGCTTAATGCCTTTTGCTCTCCGTCTTCTGCAGATTGCTGATGAAGTGGCAGCACGCCTTGAGATACAACGCATAGGCGCCGATCCTGCGGGCGTAGAAAAGATGGCCGGTAAAATGGTGCCGGCTCTGGTGAAGATATCGGCTCTCCCTTGTCGTTGCGCCAATATCCTCAAACAGGAGATGTTGGCTGTCGGGGGTGACGCAGCCGTTGCCCGTGGAAGTGTGGCCTGCTCCATAGAGCACACGGACACCATCCTGATTGGCACGCGCAAACAGTTGGGTCTTCTTAGTCGCCGTCTTGGTGCTCAGCCTTTTGGTCTGGCTGCCCTGGGACAAGAGATCGCAGCATTTCTCCGCGATGTGGAAAGCGCGCCCTCCCAACTTTATGGACAACATGGCTGTCTGGATCTCTCCCGTCCGGCGGTCATGGCGATATTGAACATTACCCCTGATTCCTTTTCTGATGGGGGACGTTATCAGAACCTTGATGATGCCTTGCGGCGAGTCGAGGCCCTGGTTTCCGAAGGTGCCGATCTGATTGACGTCGGCGGTGAAAGCACCCGCCCTGGAGCGGAGGCCGTGGAGAGCCGGCAAGAGGTGGGCAGGGTCGTCCCTGTCATTGAGGCAATCAGGAAGCGCTTCGATGTACTTCTTTCCGTCGACACCACCAAAAGCGAGGTTGCTGCCGCGTCCCTTGACGCAGGAGTCCATTTTATCAACGATATAAGCGGCATGCAGTTTGATTCCCGCATGGCCGCAACGGTTGCTTCCCGCGGGGCCGGGGTTTTTATCATGCACACCCGCGGCCGCCCGGACACCATGCAACAGGAAACCCGCTATCAGGATTTGCTGGGAGAGATCATTGCCTATCTCCGGCAGTGTCTCGATCAAGGGAGAGCGGCCGGGATTCCTGACAGCCATATGGCGGTGGATCCTGGAGTCGGCTTTGCCAAGGACCTTGACGGCAACCTGGAGATTATCCGAAGATTGGGGGAATTACGGTCTCTCGGTCGACCTATTCTCCTCGGCACCTCCAGAAAAGGATTCATCGGAAAGATCCTCGATGAACCGAACCCTGAGGAGCGGGTGATTGGTACCATGGCGACGGTCGCGTTGGGTGTCCAGCAGGGGGCATCCCTGTTCCGTGTCCACGACGTCAAGGCTGCCAGGCAGGCGGCGGATATGGCTTGGGCCATCTGCAAGCCAAGAGGTGATGTTATAAACAAATAGAATCAAGGCCGGTGTTCCTTATGGGCGATTTGTTGGAAGGGTTTAAAAATTTCAGGTGGTTGCTGGACCTGCTCGATATCGTCCTTGTTGCCTATATCATCTACCGCATTATCCTGCTCATCAAGGGGACGCGGGCCGTGCAGATGCTGCTGGGCCTTGCCGTCATCCTTATTGTCTATGTCGCCTCCCAGATCGGCGGCCTCTACACTCTGCACTGGCTGCTCGATAACTTCCTGTCGTCCATCATCCTGGTGATTGTCGTTATTTTCCAGAATGATATCCGCCGCGCCCTGATCCATGTCGGCCGTAATCCCTTCTTTGCCGATCTGTCTTACAAGGAAGAGACGGAGGTCATGGAGGAGTTGATCAAAGCGGCCCTCAACCTGGCCAACCGGCGTATCGGCGCCCTCATCGTGATCGAACGGGAGACGGGATTGAAGGATTTCCTTGAAGTCGGAGTGGAAATCGACGCCAAGGTTTCCAGTGACCTGATCACCTCTATTTTCCTCCCATATTCACCTATTCATGATGGAGCCCTGGTTGTCCAGCAGGGGAGGCTGAAACGAGCCGGCTGCTTCCTGCCCCTCTCCCAGAACCCTGATATCAGCAAAACGCTGGGAACCCGCCATCGGGCGGCTATTGGTCTGACAGAGCTGGTGGATGCGGTGGCTATCGTGGTGTCGGAAGAAACCGGCAAAATTTCCGTTGTCGTTGGCGGCCGCATTACCCGCGACCTTGACTCAACCTCCCTGAAGAGGGTTCTCAAGCGACTGCTTGAACCCAAAACAGCCAAGAAAAAGAGCGGATAAATCATGTTCGCCAAAATGATGGAAAACTGGCTTCTTAAACTGCTTTCGCTCTCTTTTGCCCTGGTGCTGTGGTTTTTTGTCATGGGGGAGCAGAAACTGGAGTTGGGCTATGCCGTCCCTCTGGAGCTCAAGAATACGCCCCAAGGGCTGATGGTAGCCAACGAGGTGCCCAGTCTGGTCGACGTACGCATCAGCGGTCCCCGGACTCTCCTCATGAACCTGAGCCCCAGCGATATCAGCATCTCTGTCGACCTCAAGGATCTTCAACCTGGATTGACCTCCTTTAAACGTTTGGAAGAGAGGCTGAATATTCCCAGTGCTCTCAAGGTGACCCGGCTTTCACCCTCCTTTGTCGATGTCAAGCTTGAGCGCATTCGTAGCAAAACTGTGCCGGTCATGCCGGTTGTTTCCGGGCGCCCTGCCGAGGGCTTTGTGGTCAAGTCTGTCCGGGCCACGCCGGATAGGGTCGATATCGAAGGGGCCGAAAGCGAACTCAAGGATGTGACGGAGATCTCAACCGAGTCCGTCGACGTGGAGGGAGTGAAGGAAAGCTTTACCTTGATGGTACCCATCAACTATCGAGGCAAATACACGGGACTCAAGGATAAAAAATCAGCTGAGGTTCTTGTGGTGGTAGAACCACTACCGGGTGATTTGAAGCAAGGGGAAAGGAAGAGGCCGGAATGAGCAAGAAACTGTTTGGCACGGATGGTGTTCGCGGTGTGGCCAATGTCTATCCGATGACCACGGAGATGGCCATGCAGTTGGGCCGGGCCGCTGCCTACATCTTCAAGAAGGATAACCGGCGCCACCGCATTGTCATCGGCAAGGATACCCGTTTGTCCGGCTATATGATCGAAAATGCGCTTTCGGCGGGGATTTGTTCCATGGGAGTCGATGTCCTGCTGGTTGGGCCCTTGCCGACACCCGGAATCGCTTTTATCGCCAGGTCCATGCGCGCTGATGCCGGCGTAGTGATATCCGCCTCCCACAATCCTTACCAGGACAACGGGATCAAATTCTTTTCAAGGGATGGCTTTAAGTTGCCCGACGAGGTCGAGCTGAAAATTGAAGATCTTATTTTCAGTCAGAAAATCGATTCTTTGCGGCCAACGGCAGCTGAAGTCGGCAAGGCTTTTCGCCTCGATGACGCCCAGGGTCGTTATATTGTTTTTCTGAAGAACTCCTTTCCGGGCGATATGGATCTGACCGGCCTGAAAATCGTGCTGGACTGCGCCAACGGGGCCGCTTACAAGGTGGCTCCTGCTGTGCTGGCGGAGCTCGGGGCCGAGGTCATCTCCATTGGCGTGTCGCCCAACGGTACCAATATCAATGCCGACTGCGGTTCTCTGCACCCTGAGATTCTGTCGGAAAAGGTCAAGGAGCACCGTGCCCATCTTGGTATCGCCCTTGATGGTGATGCCGATCGGGTGATCTTCGTCGATGAATTCGGGCGCGAAGTCGATGGTGATCACATCATGGCCATTTGCGCTACCCAGATGCTGGCCGAGGGACGGCTTGCCCATAACACTTTGGTCGCGACGGTTATGAGCAACATGGGGCTGGATATCGCTTTACGCAAGGCGGGTGGCAAGGTCGTCAAGACAGCCGTCGGCGATCGCTACGTGGTGGAGGAAATGCGCCAGCATGGGTACAACCTTGGTGGTGAACAGTCCGGGCATATGATCTTTCTTGATCACAACACGACCGGCGACGGCATGGTTTCCGCATTGCAGGTGCTGGCCATTATGCAACGCAGCGGGCGTTCTCTGGCTGATTTGGCGGAAATCATGATCGCCCTGCCCCAGGTATTGCTCAATGTCCGAGTGGCTGAGAAAAAAGATATCAACGACATTGCCGACATTCGTAAAACGATTTCAGCGGTGGAAAAAAAACTGGGCGACTCCGGACGTGTGCTTATCCGCTACAGTGGTACGGAGCCCCTATTGCGCGTCATGCTGGAAGGACAGGATAAGGTGGAGATTACCGGTTACGCCCAGGAAATAGCGGCCATGATCGAGAAACATCTCGGTGCCGGCAGGAAAAAGGAGGCATGAGAGTGGCCAAGTTGGGGGTCAATGTCGATCATGTAGCCACTGTGCGCCAGGCGAGGGGGACCGTCGAGCCTGACCCGGTCATGGCTGCCGCTTTGGCGGAGTTGGCTGGCGCGGAAGGAATTACCGTCCATCTGCGGGAAGATCGGCGCCACATTCAGGACCGGGATGTCGAAATCCTGCGGAAAACCGTGAAAACCCGCCTCAATCTGGAAATGGCCGCCACCGACGAAATGGTGGCCATCGCCCTCAAAATACTGCCCGATATGGTGACCCTTGTCCCGGAAAAACGGGAAGAGCTTACCACCGAAGGGGGGCTCGATATCTGTATGAACCGCCATCATGTGCAGAAACAGACGGGTTTTCTGCGTCAGGGGGGGCTCGTCGTCAGTCTTTTTGTGGATCCCGATCTTGAGCAGATCAAGATGGCGCATCGCGTCGGCGCCCAGTTTGTTGAGATCCACACGGGAACCTACTGCGAAGCACGTCTCCCGGAAGATCGCCAGAAGGAGCTGCAGAAGATTGAGCAGGCTATCCGTGCCGCACGAAAGCTGGGGCTTGGAGTCAATGCCGGTCATGGCCTGAATTATCTGAACCTCCGCGAAGTGGTAGCCCTCGGCGGGATAGAAGAATACAATATCGGGCACAGCATTGTTTCCAGGGCGGTTCTGGTCGGCATGGAGCGCGCGGTTCGCGAAATGGTCGCCCTGGTCAAGGGAGGCTGATTCGGTGGGTATCGCCGGTGTAGGTACAGACCTGGCTCGGATAGGGCGTTTTCGTCGTTTCGTCCAGGAGGGGAAGGCTGGTATCATAGACCGGATTTTCACGGTGGAAGAAAGGCGCTATGCCATGGCCATGAAGGATCCTTCGCCCCACCTGGCTGCTCGTTTCGCTGCTAAAGAGGCTTTTCTCAAAGCACTCGGCCTCGGGCTTCGCGAAGGTATTTCCTGGCAGGACATGTCTATTGAACGGGACGAGCTTGGTAAGCCGTCCATGCGACTCAACGGCCGCGCCGCCGAGATCTTCCAGGCGAGGGGCCTCTCAGCCCTGCATCTTTCCTACAGCCATGACGGCGATTATGCGCTGGCGACGGTTATACTGGAGAAGTGATGAAGCTGTACAGTGCTGACCAGGTGCGGGAGTTTGACCGCCAGACCATGGACGAGATTGGCATTCCCGGCATTGTTCTCATGGAAAACGCCGGCGTCGCTGCCACTAACCTGTTCTGTGCCCATTTTGTCGACGTTTTCCCCGGACCAGTCGTCGTGCTGGCCGGCAAAGGAAACAACGGCGGCGACGGTTATGTCATGGCCCGTCATCTGCTCAACCGTGGCTGGCAGGTTGTCACCCTGATCCTCGCTGAAAGTGAGGCTATCAGCGGAGATGCGGCGCACAACCTGAGGGCTCTGATAGCCTGCGGGGGAGTTGTCGAGTTCTGCCCCGAGGAGACGTCTCTCGATCTGGCCCTGGAGAGTCTGAATGTCCGCGTCATTATTGATGCCTTGTTCGGGACCGGCTTGTCCTCACCGGTTCGTGGTCATTATGCCAGAGCCATCGACTGGATCAACGGGAAGGGCTATCCAGTTTTTTCCGTTGACATCCCTTCGGGGATAGACGCGACCAACGGTCGCGTGCTAGGCAGGGCGGTAAAGGCCAAAGAGACGGTTACCTTCGCAGTCGGTAAAGTAGGACAGGTGTTGGCGCCGGGGTGTGAATATGTTGGCAGGTTGCATGTTGCCGATATCGGGATTCCCCCACAGGTGACGAGTCGTGGGCGAGGTGTTGTCTTCGTAGAGGCCGCCGAAGCCTCCGCGCTTTTTCCAATGCGTCCCTTCGCTGGCCATAAAGGGACTTTCGGGCACCTGGTGGTCGTGGGCGGATCAAAAGGAAAATCCGGAGCGGCCGCCATGACCGCAGAAGGAGCCCTGCGATCCGGGGCCGGACTGGTGACTGTCGCCTGTCCCGCCGGTATTCACGATATCCTTGAGACTAAGCTCACCGAGGCAATGACCGTTTCTTTGCCGGACGCCGCCGGTTCCCTTGATCTGCGTGCGTATGACGATATTAAACGTCTGTGGCGGCAAAAGCAGGCGCTCGCTCTTGGACCCGGCTTGGGCTTGTCCGAGGGGGGCGCGGCCCTTGCTGGCTGTATCGTCCGTGATTGCCCGCTCCCTCTGGTTGTTGACGCGGACGGCATCAATGTTCTGTGTGATCAGAAAGACCTGCTGTCTGCTCGGCCTGCCGGGACGACCGTGCTGACCCCTCATTCGGGCGAGATGTCCCGACTGACCGGGGTGCCGGTAAGTGAGATTGAGGCGGACCGGGTTGGTGTTGCCGGCGATTTTGCCAAAAAATACGGCGTGGTTCTGGTGCTGAAGGGGGCCAGGACAGTCATCGCTTCTCCAGATGGAGATCTGTTCATAAACAGTACAGGGAACCCCGGCCTTGCCACGGGCGGTATGGGTGATGTGCTGACCGGAGTCATTTCCGGCCTGCTTGTTCAGGGACTGCCTCCGCTTGAAGCCGCCGTCCTTGGGGTTTTCTGGCATGGTTGCGCCGCCGATGACCTTGGCCAGGTCCAGGGCAATGCTGGTATGACCGCCACTGACCTGCTGCGACAACTGCCTTTAACGCGTCACCAAATTCTGACCTAAGGAGATCTCATGCTGCACGCTAAAGATATCATGACAACAAAAGTCCATACGGTAACTCCCGCCACCACAGTGGACGAACTGGCGCGCCTCTTTGTAGAAACGGGTGTCAATGCCATGCCGGTGGTTGATGAGGAGGGCGTCCTCCTCGGCCTGGTGACCCAGACTGACCTGGTTGAACAGGATCGCCCCCTGCACATTCCTACGGTGATCTCGATTTTCGATTGGGTACTCTATCTGGAAAGTGAAAAGGATTTTCGCGAAGAAGTGCAAAGAATCACAGCCCGCACCGTCGGAGAGATCTATACACCGGATGTCGAGGCTTGTACGCTGGAGACCAGTGTCGCCGAAATTGCCTCGGTCATGACCGAGAAAAAGGTCCACCTCCTTCCCGTTGTCGATGAAGGAAAGCTTGTTGGTGTCGTGGCCCGTCTCGATGTCATTCGCAGCATGGGACGTTGAAACGTGCTGAGCTGGTCTGTTAAGACCGAATCCCCAGCCCAGACGGCGGAGCTTGGTTTTCTGCTAGGGCGTTTGCTTGACAGGCCCCTGGTCATTCTGTTGTCGGGGGATCTCGGCGCTGGAAAAACCTGCTTTACTCAAGGCGTTGCCCGCGGTCTTGACGTCAATGAAGCCGAACCCGTTACCAGCCCGACCTACACCCTCATGAACCAGTACGGTGGCCGGTTACCCCTCTATCACTTTGATCTGTATCGCCTGAATCAACTGGACGATCTGGTCGATATTGATTTCGATGACTATCTCCATGGCGATGGCATCGTGGTTGTTGAATGGGCCGACCGTTTTACAGAACTGGACATCGATGGACTGCGTGTTCATATTGAGCACAAGGATAACGACGTTCGTAGTCTGGTGTTTCGAGGCAATACAACCAGGTCGAGCGAACTGCTCACTGCTCTGGAGAAATGCTTTGACCGGGATGGAAATTCTTGATAAGAAAGTAACTTTGTAAGCGTCTGTGGGCGCACTGCAAATATTAAGCAGTAACTCCGCCAGGTCGGTCAAGGTCCCCTTGAACCCTTTAGACAGCTTTTATGATGGAGTCCCTGCAGGCGTTGTCCGGTTGGGTGCCAGGTTTTTTGGGACGGAAAATTTATCCGGCGACCATTGTGGCCGCTTTTTTTAGAAGGAGGACAGGATCCTATGGCCCTCGTAGTACAGAAGTACGGTGGGACCTCTGTTGGAACCATCGATAGAATCCGCAATGTGGCGCGCCGCGTGGCCAAGACCTACGATGATGGGAATGATGTCATCGTCGTTGTGTCGGCCATGTCCGGAGAAACCAACAAGTTGGTCGCCTTGGCCAACGAAATGTGTGAATTCCCCAGCGAGCGTGAATATGACGTCCTTGTCGCCACTGGAGAGCAGGTCACCATCGCGCTGTTGTCCATGTGCCTGCAGTCCATGGGCTACAAGGCCAAGAGCTACATGGGACACCAGATCCCTATTCTTACCGACAGCGTTTTTTCCAGGGCGCGCATTGAAAAAATTGACGACAAAAAGATCCGGGAAGATCTCAAAAACGGGTCTATTATCGTGGTCGCCGGTTTCCAGGGCACCGACAGGGAAGGGAATGTGACCACCTTGGGGCGTGGCGGTTCGGATACCTCCGCCGTTGCTGTGGCCGCAGCCCTCAAGGCAGATGTCTGCGAAATCTATACGGATGTGGACGGCGTCTACACGACTGATCCGCGCATTGTACCGACCGCATCCAAGATTGAGAAGGTTTCCTATGACGAAATGCTCGAAATGGCCTCCCTCGGCGCCAAGGTTCTGCAGATCCGCTCTGTAGAGTTTGCCAAAAAATATGGGGTGATTGTGCATGTTCGTTCCAGTTTCAACGATAATCCAGGCACGCTGGTGATGAAGGAGGATGCAGATATGGAATCCGTGCTGGTTTCAGGTATTACCTATAACAAGGATGAAGCAAAAATTTCGGTGATGCGCGTACCTGATAAGCCGGGTATTGCGGCGCAACTTTTCTCCCCCTTGAGCCACGCGGGAATCACGGTGGATGTGATTATCCAGAACGTCTCCAATGAGGGATACACCGACATGACCTTCACTGTGCCCCGGGCGGATTTCAAAAAAGCCCTCAAAATCGTACAGGAGACCGCCAAGGACATCGGTGCCGGCGGCGTGCTTCAGGACGAGAGTATCGCCAAAGTATCCATCGTTGGCGTCGGCATGCGTTCCCACTCGGGTGTTGCCAGTAAAATGTTCCAGACTCTCTCCCAGGAGGGTATCAACATCCAGATGATCTCCACCAGCGAGATCAAGGTCTCCTGTGTTATCGACGAGAAGTATACCGAACTGGCCGTTCGTGTGCTGCACGAGGCGTTTGACCTGTCCAAAAAGGACGCCAAGGCAGAGTAGAACAGTTTGGGCAGTATTTTACCGAATAAAAGAACAGAGGAAGGTCTTTGATGAGTTTGATTCAACTCTACGATACGACGCTGCGCGACGGTACTCAGGCTGAAGACGTATCCTTTCTGGTGGCGGACAAGATCCATATTGCCCAAAAGCTGGACGAGCTGGGGATTCACTACATTGAAGGCGGTTGGCCCGGTTCCAATCCCAAGGATATCGCCTTTTTCAAGGATGTGAAAAAGGTTCGCCTGCAGCAGGCGAAAATCGCCGCTTTTGGTTCGACCCGTCGGGCCAAGACCACGCCTGACAAAGACAACAATATCCGCACCCTGGTTCAGGCCGAGCCGGACGTCGTGACGATCTTCGGCAAGACCTGGGATTTTCATGTGCGGGAGGCGCTGCGCATCAGTCTGGAGGAAAATCTCGAACTCATCTTTGACTCGCTAGAGTATCTCAAGAAGAATGTCGGCGAAGTCTTTTACGATGCCGAGCATTTTTTCGACGGTTATCGTGCCAATCCCGAATATGCCTTGAAAACCCTCAAGGCAGCCGAGGAAGCTGGCGTTGATTGCATCGTTCTGTGTGACACCAATGGGGGCACTCTTCCTCATCAGTTGCCTGAGATTCTTGCGGCGGTGAAAAAAACCGTCAAAACACCTCTGGGTATTCACACCCACAACGACAGTGAATGTGCCGTGGCCAACTCGCTTGTGGCCGTGGAGCATGGCATCGTTCATGTACAGGGTACAATTAACGGTTTCGGCGAGCGTTGCGGCAACGCCAATCTTTGCTCCATCATTCCGGCCCTGCGCCTCAAGATGGACAAGGAATGCGTATCCGATGAACAGTTGAGTCGGCTGCGGCCCCTTTCCCGTTACATTTATGAGTTGGCCAACATGGTGCCCAACAAACACCAACCCTACGTGGGGAATTCGGCCTTTGCCCACAAGGGGGGCGTGCACGTGTCGGCAATCCAGCGTCATCCCGAAACGTATGAACATATCCGGCCCGAAAAAGTTGGCAACGTCACCCGGGTCCTGGTCTCCGATCTCTCCGGGCGCTCCAACATCCTAGCTAAAGCCGAAGAGTTCAATATCAATCTTGACAGCAAAGATCCGGTTACCCTTGAAATTCTCGAAAACCTGAAGGAAATGGAAAATAAAGGATACCAGTTCGAAGGCGCCGAAGCTTCCTTTGAGCTCCTCATGCGCAAGGCTCTGGGTAACCTGCGCCATTATTTCTCCGTTATCGGCTTCCGGGTTATCGACACCAAGCGGCACGAGGATGAGAAACCCCTGTCGGAGGCGACTGTTCAGGTCAAGGTGGGGGGCAAGATTGAGCACACCGCCGCTGAAGGCAATGGCCCTGTGAACGCCCTGGATAATGCCCTGCGCAAGGCCCTCGAAAACTTTTATCCTCAAATCAAAGAGATTAAACTCCTGGACTACAAGGTGCGAGTGCTGCCGACGGGGAAGGGGACGGCCTCTATCACGCGTGTCTTGATAGAATCCGGTGACAAGACGGGGCGCTGGGGGACTGTTGGAGTCAGCGATAATATTATCGATGCCTCCTATCATGCCCTCATTGATGCCCTGCTCTATAAGCTGATCAAAGACCAGTAGGGCTTCGGCCGTGCGGACGTCTTCCTCTGGGCTGACTCTGGGCTGCGCGTTGCTTCTGGTGTTTTCGGTCTATATGGTGAGCCGGTTGGTTTTCCGCGAGGAAAATCCGCCGGCTTTTTTTGTTTTGCAGGACCCGGGCGCTGTGGTCGGACTGGGTGACGGATTTCCTTGGCAAGGCATTCGTCAAATTGATGACGAATGTAGTCCTGAGAGCGTCATTTTGTTGACGTTTTCGGAAAGTGGAGCTGCCGCACCTTTCTATCGTGGAGGAAATACGCCACTTGTCAGCGGTGAACTTCTGTCGCTGACCCCTCTCAATGCAGAAAAAGCCACTTTGTCAAGGTCTTGGTTGCCTGCCTCCCAGCGGATTGCTCTTTCCATTCCCTTGCATCCTGACCGCATGGCCCTAGTCGATTGGACTTTTTTGCCAGGAATCGGACCCAAGTTGGCGGAGCGGATTGAAGCAGATCGTCAAAAAAATGGCGATTTCGGCTCTTTGGAGGCTTTGCAAAGGGTGACTGGAATAGGCCCGAAGCGTATCGAAAGCTGGAAAATTTTTTTCGAGTAAATTCTTTTTCACGGTAACCTGCTGTAAAATAATTACAAATTAGCTCGACCCCCTTTGACACCATGGTGCCTTTTCGTAAGGACACTCCATGTGGCATGGCTTGTGTAATAGTTCTGGCCATACCGTTTGTACGCACGAAAGCATCCTATGGAATTGCAAAAGGGGGAATAATCATGAAGTGTCCAAAATGCAAAGGCAGGATGTACGCAGAAAAATTTTATGACTTTGTCCGTTCGTTTGATGCCTGGAAGTGCTGTGCCTGTGGCGAAGTGATCGATCCGGCCATATTGGCCAATCGGGCTCGCAATCACAATCACTTTATAGGATAGTACATAATCGATATCGAACAAGAAGGCCGGAGAAAGATTCTCCGGCCTTCTTGTTTTTGGTGCGCCTGGTTTAGCGCTTTCCTGCTGTCATAGGATAGAAGGTGATCATTGACCACCTTTTGCCATTGAGGTATGATGCCACAACACGCGGGCTTTCAGGCCCGATTTTTTTATTTCTGACAGAACATGGAAAGAGGTTTAAAAGGACTGTGAAAAAGTTTAATCAGAAAGAGGTCGACAGGCGTCGTACCTTCGGGATCATCAGCCACCCGGACGCCGGCAAAACAACCCTGACGGAAAAGCTTCTCCTTTTCGGCGGCGCCATCCAGATGGCCGGCGCCGTCAAGGCTCGCAAGGCCTCGCGCCATGCCACCAGTGACTGGATGGCCATGGAACAGGAGCGCGGAATTTCTGTTACTTCCTCAGTCATGAAGTTCAACTACCGTGATTATGAAGTCAATCTGCTTGATACCCCCGGTCACCAGGATTTCTCCGAAGATACCTACCGTGTGCTGACAGCTGTCGATAGTGCTCTCATGGTCATTGACAGTGCCAAAGGGGTTGAGACTCAGACCAAGAAGCTGATGGAAGTCTGCCGCATGCGCAATACTCCTATTATGACTTTCATCAATAAATTGGATCGCGAAGGCAAGGAGCCCCTGGAACTTCTTTCAGACATTGAAGAGACGCTTCAGATCGAATGCGCGCCCATGACCTGGCCCATCGGCATGGGGAAACGCTTTCGCGGTACCTACAACCTTTATCGTAAGCAGCTCTTTCTGTTCAGTTCCGGTAAGGAGACTAAGCAACAGGACGGATTCCTGTTTGAAGACCTTGCCGATCCCCGTCTGGATGACCTGCTCGGAAGCCAGGCGGATGAGCTGCGCATGGACATTGAGCTGCTGGAGGGGGCCGCCAATCCCTTCGAACTAGAGGAATATCTGAAGGGTAATCAGACACCGGTATTTTTTGGTAGCGCCATCAATAACTTCGGTGTTCAGGAAATGCTGGACACTTTTGTGGAATTGGCTCCTGCCCCCCGTCCGCGGCAGACGTTGACGCGGGAGGTCTCGCCTTATGAAGAGGAGTTTTCCGGTTTCGTCTTTAAAATCCAAGCCAACATGGATCCTGCCCATCGAGATCGTATCGCTTTTTTCCGTATATGCTCGGGCAAGTTTACCCGAGGGATGAAGGTCAGGCACCACCGCATCGGCAAGGAAATTCCCATCGCCAACGCCACCATCTTCATGGCCCAGGACCGCACCCATATCGAAGAAGCTTTTCCCGGTGATATCATCGGCATCCATAACCACGGAACGATCAAGATTGGGGATACCTTCACGACCAAGGAACCACTGAAATTCACCGGAATTCCCAGCTTCGCTCCCGAACACTTTCGCCGTGTCCGTTTGAAAAATCCCCTGAAAACCAAGCAGCTGGAAAAGGGACTTATCCAGCTGGCTGAAGAAGGGGCCGTGCAGCTTTTTCGCCCCCTCATCAATAGCGATTACATCCTGGGGGCCGTGGGAGTACTGCAGTTTGACGTCATTATGTCCCGGCTGAAGGCCGAATATGGCGTAGAAGCCCTTTATGAAGGCATCGATTATGCCACGGCCCGCTGGATAGGTTGTGACGACCGTAAAATGATGGCCGATTTTGAGAAGAAGAACCAGGCCAGTCTGGCCCTTGACGCCGAAGGAAACCTGACATTTCTGGCTTCCAGCGAGTGGCGCCTGGGGCATACCATTGAACAGTGGCCCGGGGTATGTTTTCACAAGACCAGAGAGCACAATTGAAAAACGGGAGCACGGCATAGTCCAAGGCGATGCCCGCCATTTCCGGATGAGGAAAGGTGTTTCTTATGGACGATCCATCAATCACCGTACTGATCGACAATCATAGCTGCCGCGAGGGTCTCCTCTGCCAGTATGGACTCAGCCTTTGGCTGGAAGCTGGGGGGAAGAAGATCCTCATCGATACAGGCAATAACGGCGATTTTCTCCTCAATGGGGACAGGCTGGGGATTCAGGCCCAGAAAGCCGATTTTCTGGTGGTCACGCATGGGCATTGGGATCATGCCGGGGGCGTTCCCCCTCTGCTGGCCAAAGGTGGTCGTCCCCGCCTCGTGATGCATCCCGATGCCTGGAAGCCGCGTCGAGCTGTTCAGGTCGATGGTTCCAGTCGTGACATCAGCGTTCCTTGGCCGGAAAGCGTGTTGGATGAGGTCGATATTATTCGGTGCCCTTCCCTGAAGCCGCAGCAATTGGCTCCGGGGATCTGGAGTACAGGGCCTATTCCCGACTGGACAGGCCTTGCAGAACAGACTGTTTTACAGGCAAAGCAGGGCGAAGAGTGGGGCATTGATTCCTTTGCCGATGAGCATGCCCTGGTGCTGGAGACGGTGGCTGGATTGGTGGTTATCAGTGGTTGCAGCCATCGAGGCATTTTCAATATTCTGCGGGCTGCCCAGTTGATGACCGGTGAAGGACAGGTTCACACCCTGCTCGGCGGTCTTCACCTCAAGGATGCCACTCCCTCTGAATGTGAAGAACTGGCCGAGCGGTTGGCCGCTTTTCATCTTTCCAATCTTTGGGTAAATCACTGCACGGGAGAGGAGGCTTTCGGTACCCTCAAGTCTCGCCTTGGACCGATGGTGTGCTGGGCCGGTTCCGGCTTTTCCGGCAAGTTGCCGGCGCTCAAACCGACCCCGCGATGAAAGTATGTTTCGGGGTGAAAGTCTGAAACGTTCCCTCTGCAGTGGTAGAGGATACGGTCATGCCGTCACCCTGGCAAAGATAGAGAGGTCCTCCGCGAGGGGGGCCTTTTCTGCTTTTCGAAGTAATTGAAAGCTGGGAGTACTTGCAGGTGATAATCTGAAGATCCATGGGATAGGGGGTAAATAGATGGAAAGAAAATCAATTCGCAAAGTCCTTGGTGGGGTGGCCCCAGGAGAAATTGTCTGCGTCAAAGGCTGGGTTCGCACCCTGCGTAGCGGCAAGGATATTGTCTTTATCGCCCTTAACGACGGCTCCTGCTTTGCCTCCCTGCAGGTGGTCGTCAGTCCGGACATTGCTGATTTTGAAAGTGTCGCTCGTGTGGGTACGGGAGCCTGTCTGGCCGTTCGTGGAGTCCTGATTGAGTCGCCTGCCGCCGGCCAGCGCTGCGAGGTTCAGGCCAGGGAAGTGGAGATCCTCGGCGATGCGGACGTCGACTACCCCCTGCAGAAAAAACGACATTCGTTGGAATTTCTGCGTTCCATCGCCCATCTGCGACCTCGCTCCAATACCTTTGGTGCTGTCTTTCGCCTCCGTAGTGCCTTGTCCTTTGCCATTCATCGGTTTTTTAACGAACGGGGTTTTCTCTACGTGCATACCCCTATTATCACAGCGAACGACTGCGAAGGGGCGGGGGAGATGTTCAGGGTGACGACCCTTGACAGTGAAAACCCGCCTAAAAATGGCAATCACATTGCCTGGAACGAGGATTTCTTTGGGGAGAAGACAGGCCTGACCGTCAGTGGCCAGTTGCAGGGTGAGCTTTTCGCCACGGCGTTCAGTGACATTTATACTTTTGGCCCGACCTTCCGGGCGGAGAATTCCAATACTAGCCGCCATGCCGCTGAATTTTGGATGATCGAGCCTGAAATGGCCTTTGCCGATCTTGAGGATGACTGCCGCCTGGCTGAGGATTTTCTTCGCTACCTTGTTACCTACACCTTGGAGCACTGTGGGGAAGACCTCGCTTTTTTCAACGAACGCATAGAAAAAGGGCTGCTCGACAAGCTGCAGACACTAGCCACTGCCAGCTTTGAGACCATGACGTACAGCGAGGCGGTGAATCGTCTGCAGGCATCTGGCGAAAATTTCCAGTTCCCCGTGGATTGGGGACTTGATCTGCAGTCAGAGCATGAGCGCTACCTGACGGAAAAGATCATCGGTGGACCTGTCTTTGTCACCGACTATCCGGTAGGTATCAAAGCCTTTTACATGCGCCTCAATGACGAAGAGAAGACCGTTGCGGCCATGGACCTGCTGGTGCCGCGTGTCGGAGAGATTATCGGCGGTAGTCAGCGGGAGGAACGTTTAGATGTACTGCAACGCCGGATGACGGAATCCGGGATCGTTCCAGAAAGCCTCTGGTGGTATCTGGACACCCGCCGCTGGGGGAGCTGTCCCCATGCCGGCTTTGGCCTCGGGTTTGAGCGTCTGCTCATGTACCTGACCGGTATGGAAAATATCCGCGATGTCATCCCGTTTCCACGTACCCCGGGGAATGCCCGCTTTTGATCCGGTCGTCTGCGGAACAGTCGTTTCAGGCTGTCGGCCCGGAGGAAAGCAGGTGTTCGAGAAAGGCCTGGGCGAGAGGGGAGAGTTGACGGTTTTTACGCTGAACCAGATAGAAGGGGCGGCGAATGTCGATTCCCTCAATGGCAACCTGCACCAGGCTCCCCTGTTCCAGGTCCTCGGCCACAGCAAGAGAAGACAGGATGGCGATGCCCAAGCCGGCCTTGACCGCCTGTCGGACGGCTTCAGAGCTGTCTATCTCCGCCACTGGCGACAGAGCCGCCGGGTTGAACCCGTGTCGAAGGAGTTCCTCGTTCATGACTGTTCGACTGCCTGACCCTTCTTCTCGCAGGATAAAGGGCTGCATGGGCAGGTCTTCGAGGGTGACGGTGGAGATTTTAGCCCAGGAATGCCGGGGGGGTACTACCAGAATAAGCCTATCCGAAAAGATCTTCCTGCTTTCCAGTGCCGGCACTTTAGTGGGCGCACCTATAATACCGATTTCCATCTCTCCTGAGAGCAGATGGTGGATGGTCTTGGCCGTATCGGCAATTTTCAGGCGCAGACGAATGGATGGGTGGAGGGACTGGAAGGACTCGATAACCCGGGGGAGGATGTAAGCGCCAGGGATGGTGCTGGCTCCCAGGACGAGGTCGCCGCTGAGTTTGCCGCTGAATTGGCGCATGGCCTGCACAGTCTCGTCACGCAATTTGATGAGCCTGACTGCGTAGCGATAGAGGAGCTCCCCGGCCGGAGTAGGTAAAACCTCGCGCCCGAGCCGGTCGAGCAGCTTTTCACCCAACAGCTCTTCGATTTGCCGAATGTGTTCGCTGATCGTCGGCTGGGTGAGAGAGACAGATTCTGCCGCTTTGGAAAAACTTTTCAGGTCGACTACTTTGCAGAAGACCTCCAGTTTTTTGATGTCCATGTCGCTTTCCGGTCGCTGAGACTGAGCAGGTAAAGAGGCTACAGCGGATTTTCTGTTTCGGGGGCGGCGTCCTTCCCGGTATTTCTCCACATGCTGCCCACTTTCAATAGACCCAGCAGGCCCAGTCCTAAGAAGAAAAATCCACGTATTCTGGCCGGCTCCTTGCCTTCGCTAAGAAAAATGATGTTCTCACTGATATCCAGCCCTTCTTCCTGAGCCAGCTTAAGCAGTTTGTCCTTATTGCCGCTCGCTACCAGTCCCCCCACCAGCATGCCTGTGATATCACGTCGGCCCAGAAAGTCGCCGGCATGGGCCTCCTGGTAGGCTTGCTGTTCGGCCGTTGAGTCGAACTTGAAGTAATAATCCTGCAGAAGTTGGATAATGTGCGGGTCCCTTGTTTCAACCAAAATATCAATAGGTTGTGCGCCGGGGGAGAGGCGCAACGGGATCAGAAAAGCTTCAAGTTCCAGAGTCCCCGAGGTGGATATGCCTTCGAGAAGATTCTGGTAGCCTCCGGTAACATGCAGCCATTCCCGCGGGGGACCATTTTGAATCAGGTCGGCCACACTGACGCTCTGCGGAGTGCGGTTACGCAAAAACAGGGAGACATCAGTCCAGCCAAGCCAGAGGAGAACCAGGCAGATGGCTGTCAGGGTAAAACGGAATCGTTTCATGGACAATATTCCTTGGGAGCGTTTTGAAAAAAAAGGGCCGCCATGTAGGCGGCCCCAGTGTATGTCAAATGAAGAACAGGGTGCAACATCTTATACTTTAAGCCGCCTCTGTCGCTTCGCTGCTGATCGCATCTTTCTGAGTCATGAGGGAGACGATGATCAGGGCGATGAAGCTCAGCGGGATGGAGATGGCTGCCGGGCTGTTGAACTGAACCGGCGCATCGCCCGGGAGCAGGCCGTAGCGGACCCACATGTCGGGAGAGATGAGGATAAGCCCCAGGGCGGAAGTGAGGCCGACGGTGATGGAGGCCGCCACGCCCTTGGCCGTTGTCTTCTTCCAGAAAAGCAGCATCAGAATCGCCGGCAGGTTGGCCGAAGCGGCTACCGCAAAGGCCCAGCCGACGAGGAAGGAGACGTTCATACCTTCAAAGACGATGCCCAGGTAGATGGCGATGCAGCCTACCACGATAGCGGCGATCTTGCCGGCTTTAA
This sequence comes from Desulfuromonas sp. AOP6, assembly GCF_009731355.2. GTDB lineage: Bacteria > Desulfobacterota > Desulfuromonadia > Desulfuromonadales > SZUA-540 > SZUA-540. The sequence goes on along the minus strand of NZ_AP022810.1, from coordinate 2,368,199 downwards.
CTTTACCGGCATCACTCATGTGAAGGCCGAGGAAGTTGTCCATCAGGTCATGGGCGACAGCCCCCGAGGCGGCGACAATAAGACCGGATACCGTGCCGAGAACGGTGGCAAAAGCAAGGGACGATATGACGGCGAACAGTATAACCCCGAAAGACAGTGCCAGCAGCGGGGCGCTCATGTTGTTGTCGGTGAGGTTGATGACGCCGTTGGTCATGGCGCCCACACCCAGGAACAGAGTCAGTACGTAGAAGAAGCCGATGGCCGCAATGGCGACAATGGTCGACTTACGGGCCGCTGCCTGGCTCGGTACGGTGTAGTAGCGGATAAGGATGTGGGGCAGTGCCGCAGTACCGCAGAACAGAGCCAGCATGAGGGAAATAAAGTTGAATTTCTCCGTGCCGGTAGCATTGTCGACCTTGAACTTCAGGCCAGGACGCAGTACGCGGGCGCCGGGGGTCGGTTTCTGGTAAAAGACTTCATATTTGGTGTCTCCGGCCAGGACGTATTTCTTGCCCCAGAGGATTACCGTTGAATCTTTGACGGCGGAAAGATAGGCGAAGGGACCGAGCGCGCCAGTCTGGGCTACCTGCTGGCCGTCAATGGTGATTTCCTTGAGATTGCCGACGGGGAAAAATTTGGCATCGTCCTTGGAGCCGCCGTTGTACAGTTTAGTGCCGTCCGGTTGGGTGACGACAAAGAGAGCCTCGTCCAGCGTGTAGCTGCCATCGGTGTTGGCGGCGAAAGACCAGACAGATTCTTCGCCATTGCCGGAAAGTTTAACAAGCCCGGCCTTGCCGAACTCGCCTTCCTGCCAGCCCGCCGGCGCGGTCAGTTCACCGGCCTGCAGCGAACCATCAGCCGCAACGTTGGCTGCGATGGTCTGCAGAGGCTTGGAGTTGTCGTCAAAACCTTTGGGTTCGGTGGTGAGGCCTCGTGTGAGAACGGCGCCGACGACGATCGTGGAGACAATGAGAAGCAAGGCCCCCTTGAAGAATTGCACATAGGTCGTTGACGCCATGCCGGCGGTGGCAACGATAATGGTAACGACGATGCCGACGATGCTGACGCCGACCCAGTGAGGCATGCCGAGCAGGGGCTTGACGAGAACGCCGGCGCCAACCATCTGGGGAATGAGATAGAAGACCGAAACAACCAAGGTGCTGATAGCAGCCATCAGCTGGATCCCCTTGGAGTTGAACTTGGAGTCCAGGGCGTCGGTAAAAGTGTATTTGCCCAGGCGCTTCATCGGTTCGGCCACCAGAAAGAGGGCGACCATCCAGCCCGCCAGATAGCCGATGGCGTACATCCAACCATCGAAGCCGGCGGTGGCGATCATGCCGCAGATGCCGAGGAAGCTGGCGGCGGAGAGGTAGTCGCCGGCAAAAGCGATACCGTTGGTGAACCAGTGAATGTTGCCGCCAGCGGCATAGTATCCGGCCGAAGAGGTCGTCCGGCGGGCCAGGTAGAAAGAAAGGCCCAGGACAAAGGCGACAAAGCTGAAGAAGAGGACAATGGCCAGCGGTGAAGTTTCGTAGTTCATGCGACCTCTCCTTTATTTATTCATCCGCGCTTCTGCGGCATTGCAGAGCTGGTTATAGACGACAGCCAGAATCAGGGCGAAGGCGAGGAGGCCGAAGCCATAGACGATCGCCACGGTTTGCCCGAAGATGATTTTTTCCATGAGGGTGGGCTTGACGGCGTTAATTACAACAAAGCCGGCATAAACAATGGTGTAGGCAATGAACATCCATATGCCAAGAGTCGTTTTGTAGCCCTGGGCATTATCTTTTCCCAGTTTTACTGCGGGTCCGTGTCCCATTTCGTTGCTCCTTTTCGCTTGTTTTTCTTCGATGATAAGGGGTGGGTGAAACCAGAAGATCTGGCCTGGCCGGAAAGCAGGGGCCCATAGGAAGCTTTCGGGTGAAAGTTCTGGGGTCACCTCCTCTCGACGCAACCGTTTCCCTGAGGGAAGGGAGCCGGTTAGATCCTGATTGTTGAAAAATTTTGATCGCCTGCTTCAAGCGAGGCCGGGTTCTGGTAAAAAATATACGATGTGGACTTTATTTCCGGCGCAATAATACGCCGTTCTATGTCTATGTCAATAGAAAACTTGGAATAAACCTTTTGTTTCGCTCTGTGAATTGGTTGTGAAGGGAGAATTGTGTTTGTGTTTACAATAGGTTAAAAAATCCCCCATTGTGGGTAGAAAAATGTTTTGTTATGGCTGGTAATTCTTCCCAAAACTGATATTTTAAGCCTTTTTTTGGGGGAAACTCTCTTTCTGTGATATTTTAATCGAATGCCTCTCCAGGATATTCTCGAAAAAGTGCAGGCGCGGCGCGGCGCGGATTTCCTGCAGAACGATCCCGTTCAGTTTCCCCGGCAGTTCAGTTCCTTCGCCGATAGGGAGGCGGTCGCTTTTATCAGTGCCGTTTTAGCCTACGGTCAGGTGAGTATCATTTTGCGACATGTCGAGGACCTGCTCGCGCGCATGGGAAGCAGCCCCGCCGACTTTATCCTCAATTTTGATCCGGCCCGCGATGCGACTTACCTTCGGGGCTTCAAGCACCGCTTCAATGATGAAAAGGATCTGGCCTGTCTTTTCTGGCTGATGCGGGGGATAGTTGAAACGACGGGAAGCCTTGAAAACTTCTTTCGACAGGGTGATGACGGAGGCAAAACGATCACGCAGGCTCTGGCTTCTTTTTGTCGCCGTGCCCTGGCCCAGGATGTCTCTCCCTTTTATGCGGGGGGATGCTTGCCGGCAAAGGCTGGTGTGCGCTATTTCTTCCCCAGTCCGGAAGGGGGCAGCGCCTGCAAGCGTCTGTGCATGTTTTTGCGTTGGGTGGTTCGCCGGGACGACGGTATCGATCTCGGGCTGTGGACGACGGTAGCACCGGCCCGGCTGGTGCTACCCCTGGATACTCATACGGGCCGCATTTCAAGGCTGCTTGGCCTTTCGGCCCGGCGCACGTCGGACTGGAAGATGGCCCTTGAGGTGACGGAGCGACTGCGTGCCTTCGATGCGTCCGATCCCGTTCGCTTCGACTTTGCTCTGGCTCATCTTGGCATCAGCGATGGTTGCCGCGGCCACCGGGGCGAAGCGTGCCGGTCTTGCACGGTCGCCTCCTGTTGCCCCTGCGGGCGGCGGGTCTGAACCAAGCCGACTATACTCATTGTTCAGAGAGGGATGCGCAGTTTTTTGCAGTGGGCCCTGATAATCATATCCGCCTGGTTGAGGCGGGAAAGCTTCATGTTTTTGGCCTTGAGAGCCAAAACGTCCTCAAGGGGAATCTGTTCGCCGCGCAGCTCCCGGGCCACAATACCCAGGTTCGTCAGGATGACCTTAAGGTCTGCTGGCGCGTACTGGCGCAGCGTGGCTGTGGAGAGGGTGAAAAAGCCCTCGCCGATGTCACGGGCAAATTTTTTCGGATTACCGCTGATAGCCATAGGAATGCCCTGATCCTGTCATGATTGGAGGAAAGAAATACAATGGTCAGTTACAAGGTGGTAGAGACCAGCATTGTCACCGATGAAACGCTCGAAGCCATTCTCAACGAATACACGGCCCAAGGGTGGCGCTTCGAAAACATTCAGTTTGCCATGCGCGAGGCCAGCAAGCGGCCATCCATGGCCTTTGTCCTCTTTACCAGGGAAGACCCGTCCTAATCGTCCCAGGTCTCCTGATCCCTGTAGATGAGAGTCTTTTTCGGGTCGGAGGAAGGCGTGGCTCCGCAGCGAGGGCAGAAGGGCTCGGCTCCCTCCTCTTCATCAATAAGCTTTTCCTCATTGAGTTCCCGGGGTTGACCGCTGCAGGTACAGAACCATTTTCGACTGGTCGTCGTCATTGCGGACCTCCTTGGATACGGTGGGCAGGTGGTGGCAAAGCAGGGGAGCTCCGGTCAGATGATCCATCGTTCCCTGTTTGCGTGCAGGCCCTCCAAGTATGCCAAGACTTACCCAGGGTGCAAGGCATCAATAGGCCAACCCCGTTTTCTTTCGTACCTTGCGCAGGGTTTTGCTGGCGGCATAGCGGGCTTTGTCGCGGCCATCAGCCAGGATTTTGCGTAAGCCGTCCTGGTCGGCCAGCAGCTCCTGCCGTCTGGCGGCATAAGGAGCGAAGAAATCCCGTACCGTCACGAAGAGTTCCTCCTTGACCTCCCCGTATCCCATTCCCCCGGCCAGATAGCGCTGACGCAGGGTTTGTTCCTGTTCCTTATTCAGAAAGAGCCGGTAAATCTGAAAGACGTTGCACTTGTCCGGGTCCTTAGGGTCTTCCACCGGTGTTGGATCGGTGACGATGCGCATGACGCTTTTGCGCAGGGTTTTCTCCTCCTGGAAGAGGTCGATGGTGTTGCCGTAGCTCTTGCTCATCTTCTGGCCGTCGATGCCGGGGACGGTCGCCACCTCGTCGTCGATCTCCGGTTCGGGCAGGGTGAAGATGTCGCCGTAGACGTTGTTGAATTTGATGGCGATGTCGCGGGTCACTTCGACGTGCTGTTTCTGATCTTTGCCCACGGGCACCTTTTCGCTCTGAAAGAGCAGGATGTCCGCCGCCATCAGCACGGGGTAGGCAAAGAGGCCGTGGTTGGCGGCAATGCCGCGGGCGGTCTTGTCCTTATAGCTGTGGCAGCGCTCCAGCAGGCCCATGGGGGTGAAGTTGGACAGAGCCCAGGCCAGTTCCTGCACCTCCGGCAGATCCGACTGGACCCAGAAGGTGCTCTTTTCGGGGTCGAGGCCGAGAGCTAGAAAGTTGGCGGCAGCCTCCAGGGTTCCCTGCGCCAGCTGTTTGCCGTCGGCGACGCTGGTCATGGCATGATAGTTGGCGATGAAACAGAAGAGATCCTGCTGCTCCTGGTGTTCGATCATCTTTTTCATCATGCCGAAGAAGTTGCCGAGGTGCAGGGAGCCTGAAGGCTGGATACCGGAAAGCACACGCATGTCGATACCTCGTAATAAACGGTGATGGGTTGATGGTGAACCCGCGCGCCTTTAAGGGGTGGCCGCGAGACGATTTACAACTAAAAAAGCCGCGGTTTTTGGCCGCGGCTTTTCTCGTATTGCTGGCCGCGACCATATTCGGTTCGCGGGCATGACATATTGTCTGGGGTCGCGGACCGGCTCAGTAAGAGGTCCAGCGCCACCAGGGGTTGTTTGTGGTCATGTGGGGATTGAATGACTGTTTCATGGTTGGGAAAAGTAGCAATTCTTCCTCGGTTCGTCAACGGCTAAATTTACGACTGACTGGTGGTTCCGCCACCCATGAGGGCGGCGAACTGCATCAACTGCTGCAGATCGATGCCGCTTTCCTTGAGCAGGTTGAGGAGCAGGGGAAAGAGTTGCATCAGAAAGGCCTGGTCTTTCATGCCCTCGCGGGCCAGTTCGGGCAGGGCTTCGAGGATAAAGGTTTTTTTCTGTTCGGCGTCTAGCGCCAGTACGGCGGTTTTGAGTTCCTGTACGGTCATGAATAGTTCTCCGGTTGCGTGATAAAGGGACGTTTGGGCCCCTGTTTGTCAAGGATCAGGAAAGGCGACTTTATAGACGTCCACATAGTCGCGGGCGAAATGAACGTCCAGACCTTCCTGCAGGTAATCGGGAAGCTCCTCGAAATCTTTGCGGTTGCCTTCGGGAAAAATCAGTGTTTTCAGTCCGGCGCGGCGGGAGGCGATGGTCTTCTCCTTGACGCCGCCGATGGGCAGAACCCGTCCGGTGAGGGTCAACTCGCCTGTCATGCCCAGCTTTTTAATAACCGGCCGGCGCGTGATCATAGAGAGCAAGGCGGTGGTCATGGTCACGCCGGCGGAAGGTCCGTCTTTAGGGGTGGCGCCGGCGGGGACGTGCAGATGCACGAAATGGGAGTCGAAAAAATTGGCCTTGGCCCCGTACTTTTCCAGGTGGGCCATCACGTAGGAATAGGCGATTTCCGAGCTCTCGACCATGACCTTGCCGAGCTGCCCGGTCTGTTTGAAGCCCTTGCTCTTGCTGGGCATGGCCGTCGCCTCGATGGCCAGGGTAGCGCCGCCCATGCTGGTCCAGGCCAGGCCGGTGACGACCCCGGGAACATCCTCAAAAAGCTCCTCCTGGCTGAAGGTCGGCTTGCCCAGATAGATCTCCACGTCCGCTTTGCGGATGATGATATCGTCCGTGCGTCCCTCCGCAAACTCCATGGCGGCCTTGCGCATGATCTTCTTGATGCGGTTTTCCAGGTTGCGCACCCCGGCCTCGCGGGCGTAGCCGTCGATAATTTTCTCCAAAGCATCGCGGCGGATGCGTACCCGATTCTTCTCCAGACCGTGACTGTTGAGGGCCTTGGGAATGAGGTAGCGTTTGGCGATTTCGACCTTCTCCTTCAGAATATAGCCGGACAGGTGGATGATCTCAGTGCGGTCCAGCAGGGGAGCCGGAATGGTGTCCAGCTGATTGGCCGTGGCGACGAAAAGGACGTTGGAGAGATCAAAGGGGACATCGAGATAGTGGTCGCGAAAGCTGGCGTTCTGTTCGGGGTCGAGGACCTCCAGCAGGGCCGAGGCGGGATCTCCCTGGAAAGAGGCGCCGATCTTGTCGAGCTCGTCGAGCATGAGGACGGGATTGGCCGTGCCGGCAGTCTTCATCGCCTGGATGAATTTGCCGGGCATGGCGCCGATGTAGGTGCGCCGGTGTCCCTTGATCTCGGCTTCGTCCCGCATGCCGCCGAGAGAAAAACGGAAGAAGGAGCGCCCCAGGGCGCTGGCAATGCTTTTGCCGACGGAGGTTTTGCCGACGCCGGGAGGCCCGACCAGCAGTAGAATGGAGCCGGAGATGTCCCCCTTCATCTTGCCGACGGCGATGAATTCCAGAATGCGCTCCTTGACGTCCTTGAGGCCGTAATGGTCGCGATCGAGCACCTTGCGGGCCCGCTCAATGTTGTAGGCATCCTTGCTGAAATTGCCCCAGGGCAGGATGGTCAACCACTCCAGGTAGTTGCGGCTGACGTTGTATTCCGGCGAAGAGGGATCGAGGAGCTGCAGTTTCTCCATTTCCTCGTTGATGACCTTTTCCGCCTCCGCGTTCGGCTTCAAGGTCTTGAGCCGCTGTGCGAACTTTTCCGTCTCGGCGGTTTTGCCGTCTTTCTCCAGCCCCAGTTCCTTCTTGATGGCCTTGAGCTGTTCCTTGAGGAAAAATTCGCGTTGCTGGGCCGAAACCTTCTCTTCGATCTGCTTGGAGATGCGGCTCTGCAGGCGGCTGACTTCCAGTTCCTTCTTCAGCAGGACCAGCACCCGGTCGATGCGTTTGCGGATATCGAGCGTGGCCAGGATCGTCTGCAACTCCTGACCGTCGGCGGTGGTCAGGTTGGCGGCGAAGTCGGCCAGGCGGCCGGGATCGTCCATGCTGGAGCGGTTGAGGAAGAGTTTGATCTCCTCTGAGAAAAGAGGGTTGATCTGTACCAGTTCTTTCAGGGTGGAGATAATGGCCAGTGAGTAGGCCTTGAGCTCCTGATTGACGGAAAGTTCGGGGCTGAAGCGGTATTCTACCCGGGCTCTGAAACCCTGGGACACCGGACGGACGGCCTCGATGGTGAAGCGCTCCAGGCAGTTGACCAGCAGCTGCACCTTGTCGTCGTCCATGTCGATAATCTTGACGATTTTGCCGGCGACCCCCGTGCGGTGAAAATTGTCCGGGTGGTCCTCCTGTTCGACATTTTTAACCAGCACCAGGCCGATGGTCTGGGATGGGCTCTCCATGGCCTGACGAACGGTCTCTACTTTATCCGTACCGGACAGCATCATGGGAATCAGAATCCCCGGGAATGCCGGCCGGGGCCGCAGGGGGACCAGGGGCAACTCGTCCGGCAGCAGATCGGAGGCCAGGACAAGGCCACCTGCGGGCTCACTGACCGGCGCCTCCTTGGGCTCGATGTCCTCCTCGGTGATTTTATCCTGTTCGTCGTTCATGCGCAGTGACTCCTTGAGGTGACGGATGGCAGTTCTGGGAAAGCTAATCATTTACCCACAGAATGTCAACCGTCGCTGACCTGCTGGGGAAGGTTTCACCGAGAAGGACGACAGCGGGCTCAAACAGAACCCGCTGGTTGAAATGTTTAAAAACGATGGCGAAGAGCGAGGTGGAAGACTACATCGGGAGCGGTGGCGACGGCGATATCCTCCGTCACGCCGAGGTCGAGAAGGGTGGCCGGAGTCAATCCCAGGCTACCCCCCAGGGTGAGTTGGGCGGAGGGGCTGGAGACCTCATCGAGGTCACTGTCGTCGTAAAAGGGCGTGTGCCCATCCATCTGGATTTTGAAGGCCAGCCAGTCGGCGGGGGCCCAGCCCATGCCGAGGGTGCCGAAGGCGGCCAGGTTGCGCTGCTGGCTCTTCAGTACGTCACCGTCGCTCATGGTCAGAAGGCCGGCGTTCCCCCACACGGACCAGTCGCCCCAACCACCGGGGCGCTGTGTGCTGGCGCTGATGGAGAGGGCCAGGTCGGTGCTGCCGCTTCCCAGCAGATGGTCGCTGTCACCCGTTGGCAGTTTGAGGGCGGCTCGCAGGGCGACACTGTCGCGGCCGTTGTTCTGGTTGAAAAGTTGCAAGCCCAGCGAAAAACTCACATCTCCCAATCCTTCCGCGTCCTCCGTTAGGCTCAGGGAGGGCTGGCCGGTACGGTCATACCGATAGGCGAGGCGATTGCGGGGGGCGTGATCGCGGCCGCCCTGGGGGAGAGAGAAAAAGGAGTGCCAGTCTTCGATGAAGGCGTCGAGAAAGCCGCTCCGGTGCCAGAGCATGGGGATATCCAGTCCGATTTCCCAGCCGGTCGACAGGCCGTGACGTAATGCGAGGTTCAGTCGCGAGGTCTCGCCATCCAGGATGATGCTTTCGGTAGGAGAGGTATGCCGGGTATAGTTGCTGGCCAGGTCGAAGGAGAGGGTGCCTTCCCATTGCCCCGCTGCCAGCAGGGCACTACGTTCGGCGGACGGCAGTCCGTAAATCTGCACCAGAGGGCTCTGGTTGCTGGTACGAAAGGGCAGGATGTCGATGGCCTGGCTGGGGGCAGAACACAATATGCCGGCCAAAACTCCGATGATCTGGATATTTTTCAGCATGTGCAAATCCTTGGCGAGCGGCGTGGCCTCAGCGTAGCTGGACGTTACTCAGGGTTCCCATGAGCCGCAGGTTGAAGGTGCCGCTGTTGTCCGCTTTGGCGAACAGACCCAACGTGTCCCGCAGAGCGGGGTCGAATCCGGCCCCGGGGGTCAACCCGAAGGTCAGGTTCACCCGGCTGCGCCCCACGGGTTCCGTGAGCAGAAGGGTACCGCTGCCTGCCAGGGTGGCATCGCCGCCGCTGTTTTCGATTGTTTCGAGACGCAGGGCAGGGCCTTTGCCGCCCCCCTGCACGCGAACTGCTCCCAGTTGCAGGGTGTCGCTTTCTGCCCCGATGGCGTTCATGCCGGTCAGGCTGAGTTCGCGCAGACTGGCGGTCAGTGCCGTTTCGGTATCGGGGCGGATGGGCCAGCTGCCGGAGAACGCAATCTCGTCTACGGTGAGGGCGACCTGGATGGATGAACCGGGCGCCACGGGCAGTTCAAAGCGCAGAGAACCGGCTAGAGCCTCGATCTCACCTCTCTTTTTAACATTGGCTTCCACCTGTCCATTGTACATTTGCGCTTTCAGCTTAACACCGGGATTGCTGCTGAACAGGCTCAGCCACAGAGGTTTGACCTGCAGGGACTCCATGACGATATCCTGGGGCAGACCGGCGGCCCGTACCTGGATGTCGGTGGCGACAAGCGCCGGGGGGAAGGTCAGTTTCAGGCTGTCCATCGAGATCTGCATTTGAGGGTCGGCGGACAGTTCCTGTTCAAGGCGTTCGCGCAGAGCGTCCATCGGGAAGAAAATATAGAGCCCCAGGGTGAAGCATCCTACCAGCAGGGCGATCCCGATAAGAAGCAGACGCAGCGTCGAAGTATTCCGGCGGCTGGAAGCTGTCTGCGGTTTTGACCGGCGATAACGGAAAAACGTCATTGGCTTTTTCCCAGAGAAGCGATGACCAGTGTGGCATCGAGCTGTGAACGATTGTCGAAACGGGTTTTGACGCGCAGGTTTTTCACTCGCAGGAAGGCGTCGGCGGCCTCGATTTCATATAGGAGTTGAACCAGTTGGTCGAGCCGGATTTTCTCCACTTTGATCTCCACGGCCTCCTCGCGAAAACCGTTTTGCTCGGACGTCGGCTGCGGGCGCATGGAAACCAGGTTTTCCCTGGACGCGATGCGGGCACCGGTCTCCTCGACGAAAGAGAAGAGGGAGAAGGATCTGGAGCGAGCCAATTGTGTTTCGGCCTGGGCGATGCGTTGATTAAGGTGCAGGAACTCCTGTCGCAGTTGCTGGATTTCGACCATCTGGCGCTGCCGCGAAGCAATCTGGCTGTCGAAACGCTCCAAGGCATCGCGGTAAGGCGACCAGATGAGCAGATACGTCAGGGTCAACAGAACGAACAGGCCACCCCCTGCCAGAATAAGACGTTCTCTTGGCGTCAGATTGGCGATCATTGGTCACCTCCCTGCTTGGCGGGCGTCAGGCTGAGTCGAAAATCGACGAGGTTGCCTTCCAGACTCATCTTGGCGTCGGAAATCTGCACAGAGGCAAAGTTTTTGGTCTGTTCCAAGGCTTTGACGATGCGATTGATGGCATCGAAGGACGTAGTCTGCCCCTCCATGCGGATTCCTTCCTCGCTGTAATTCCATTCACGGATGTCGACAGTGACGTCTTTCGGAATGGTTTGCGAAATCTGCTGCAGCGAAGCCAGCGGCGTGCGTGTCTGGTCGAGACCGAAGAGGACCAGCTTGTCCTGCAATTCCTTGACCTTGCCCCTCATCTGCAGGGGAATGTCGACAACGGCTTGCGGCCCGGGAAAGGTTTCCCGAAACGCTTTGGTCATTTCTGCTTGCAGGGCTCGGGCTCGCTGGGCTTTGCTGGAGAAGTTCAGGTAAGCCGATCCTGTCAGGGTCAACAGGATGAGGGCGCAGAGGATGCCGGCGCTGATGAGGTGGGTGCGGTTGATACCCCATTGGGTTTTCAGGGCGAAAGGGCCACTGCGGAAATTGAAGCCCTTGTCTTTTTCCCCCAGACCTGCCCGCAAGGCAAGGGCCACCGCCGGAAGGAACTCCGGGGAGACGGCGTCATCATCGTGAAGAAAGGCCGGAATGCGAACCTGCGCCCCCAGCTTTGGCAGGTGCTGTTTCAGTTCGGTAGTGACGGCAGAGCCCATGAGGAAAAAGGGGAGATCTTCATAGTCTGTTCCCTGCTGCAAGGCCCGGCCCTCAAGATGCAGGGCCCGCGCCGTTTTGTCAGCGCTTTGGCCGGCAGGTAGAGGGAGTATGCGATAGTCGACCAGCCTTCCGTCCAGAACAAGGGAAACGGTGGCCTCCTGACCCTGCAGGCAGGCTAGAATGCCTTCGTTCACCTGCTCTTTCAGCCCTTTGGCATACGCAAAAGGAGCCAGGTCAATGGTGTGCAGAGGGAGCTGTGCCGCTTCGAAGGCTCCCAGCAGGGGGGGGATGGCTTCGGCCCGAACGGCGGCTGCCGTGACCGAAAAGCCGCCGTCAGGTCCAGGCACGGGACGCTGGAAGTCGGTGACGCAGTCTTCGATGGAGAGGGGAAGTTGGGAGGCCAGTTCAAAGCTCAGCGCCGCCGCAATCTTTTTAGGATCGGCAAAAGGGAAGCTGAGGCGGCGAACGAAACCTTCACTCGCCGGCAGGGCGGCGGCAAAACGGTCGCCATAGTGCAGTTCCGTTCCGATCAGTTCTTTGAGCGCCGCCGCCAGTTCGGCCTCGTCGGCGTAGGCTTGGTGGCCGAGGCTTATTCGGGCCGGCTCCCCTTTTTCCTGCTGAAGAACAGCCACCCGGACGGTGCCGGCATCCAGATCGATTCCTATCTGTCGTTTTGCCATAGGCTCTAATTAACCTTGAGAAAGAGTAGTTGATCGCCCGATTTGCGGACAACGGCCTCCATGGAGCGGCTGCCGTCGTTGACCGTTGCCCAGGAGCTTATGATGTAGGTCGGGCTGGTCACGGCAAAGGAGGTGCGCAGCAGGGTGTCCATGCCCGGCAATCGGTTCAGTTCTTTAAGATCTTCCGGTGTCATGAATGGCCGCGCCTCCCGCAGAGCGACGATGGCTTCCGCCGTGGTCCGGTCGATTTCGGGGTCGGCGGAGAGGCTCATGAGCACTTCTTCCGTGGTGGTATTGACGTTGATCTCGTCGCCGCCATGCACCGTCAGATGCGGCCGCACCAGTCTGACTATTTCAGGGGTGAAGCCGCGGATCAATTCCAGCTCTTCCAGACTGTCCAGGGGAGCATTTTTGCTGGGATAGGGACGCGCCAGACCCTGATAGTATTCACTTTCCGCTCCCAATCCGTCACCCTGGTAGATTTCCTCGTCCCGATCGATCCAGTCAATCAGGGCCGCAGTCAGATCCTCTGGTTCCGGTAATCCCAAGAGGTCAAAAAAGCGGTTGAAACGATCGATAAATACGCTGTTGGGGTTGACGCCGAGGGTGTCAACGAGGCGGTTGATATCCAGTTTGCCACCCTGGTCCTCGATCTGGATGGTGACAAACCCCTCCCCGACCGGATAATTGACGACCCCTAAAGACCAGGTTTCTCCTTCGGCGTCGTAGCTGTTTTTGTCTTCCTGAAGCAGGACGCGGCCGACGCGTATTCCCCCTTTGGCCAGGTAGTAGGAGCGGGTGCTGTCCCGAAAAGTTTCTGTCAGCCGTATGTCCACCAGCGTGGAAAAGGCGAATTCGGTGAGCAGCGAAGCCAGCAGGGCCACGATGACCAGGACGAGCAGCAGCACCGATCCTCTTTCGTTCCCCAGTGTCTTCATCCCCGACTCTGGCTCCCTTGCAGTTCAAAAGCTGTGGTGAAGGGAACCGTGCGCTCGCCGAGCCGCAGGTGAAAATTGATTTCGAGGATCTGTGGCAGTCCCCGTTGCCAGTCTTCGTGCCAGGCACCGTCGGCAAAGCAGCGGATCTGGAAGTCCTCGATCCCGGACGCCAGTCGGTAGGAGGCATGCTCCGTCCCTTCCGGAAAGAAAAGGGGGTATTCGGTGCGAAACAGCGCTTTGTCTCCCTCATCACTGTCGGGGTCGCGGCGAACATCGTAGCGAACAATGACAATGCCACCAGCGCCCCCCTGGGGCGTACTGGCCGTGGTGGACAGGGTCAGCCGCGGCAGGTTATCTTCGTTCTTTTCCAGAACGAAGAGGGTTTTGGGGTTCTCCTGGCGCAGGTAGGTGCCGCGGACTTCCTTGCCGATGCGATCGCAGAGTACTCTGGCCTGGTGGTAGGCGGCGCTGTCCGCCTCCACGCGCTCCTTGGCGGAGCTGACCGAGCTGAAAACACCGTAGATGGTCAGCATGACCGTGGCGGCGATGGCCACCGCGATTGTAATTTCGATGAGGGTGAACCCCGCTTGGCGTCCAGGCATCATGTCACCATCAGTCAAAAATGAAGGAATTCAGCTCAACGCTTTCCTGCCGGGCCGCCTCCCCCCACAGAACCGTCACCGTCACCATTTTCACGGACGGCAGGGGCGTGTCGCTGTAGGTCACCTGCCAGCGATAGCCATCGAAAGGTTCTTCGAAGGGGGCCTCATCCTCACGCACCTGCAAGGTGCCCTGCTCCGCCTCCACTTCGATCTGGGCCATCTGCTGCTGCGCCAGCAGCGTCGCCTGGGTGGTGTGCTGCAGACGTCCATGCACGGCGATGGAACGATTGCCCAGGGTCAGCAGGGTCACCAGGGAGACACTGACGATGGCCAGAGCGATCATGACTTCGAGCAGGGTGAATCCTGTCTCAGAATTCCAGGTAGCCTTCATGTACTTCCGTTTCGGCTGTGAAGGGCCTGATCCGCAGGGTCAGGGTTCGTTTTTTATCATCCTGCAGATGGATGATCGTCTCTTCCATCCATCCCACGGGAAAGATGCGGGCGGTGACCTCGCCGGAAGAGCGCCCCCCCATGCCGGTGATGAGGATATCCTGAAAGCGGGCATCCCCCTTGAGACGGGTCTCCTTGCCAAAGCGGTCTGCTTCCGTCAGGGTGCCGTCGGTCTCCAGACGCTGGGCTTTGTAGGTCGATTGCCCCAGGTCGAATACCAGCCGATACTCCCGCCCATCCAGAGCTGCTTCATTGAACAGGTATTTCACCGTGCCCGCCAGACGACGGGCCGAAGCGTCAAGGTCGTTCTGGCCGACTCCTGTCATCATGGGAAACGTCATGGCGGCAAAGAGAGCCAGCAGAAAAACGACGATGGACAGTTCGATCAGCGTGAAGCCGCGTGTGTTATTCGAGATCCCAGTTGGTGATGTCGGCATTTTTTCCTTCGCCTCCCGGTTCGCCGTCGGCCCCGTAGGAGAGCAGGTCATAGTCGCCGCGGGTTCCCGGAGACAGATAGACGTAGTTGTTGTTCCAGGGATCCTGCGGGATTTTCTTCAGATAGCCCCCTTCCCGGTAGCGGGTGGGAATAAGACCGGTCGCCGGTTTTTGCGCCAAAGCAGCCAGCCCCTGCTCCGTTGAGGGGAAGTTGCCGTTGTCGAGTTTGTAGAGGGCCAGGGCTTCCTCGATGCTCTTGATCTGCACGGCAGCTTTGGTGCGCCGCGCCTCTTCAGGGCGATCAAGGAGCTGGGGCACGACGATGCCCGCCAGAATGCCGAGAATAACGACCACGACCATGATTTCGATGAGGGTGAAACCCTTCTGGTTCCGTAAGGTTGAGCGTTTCATGATTATCTCCTTCCGGCCTGGTGGCTCAGGCCCTTGTGAATTCAGTGGTTGTCGTTCCGCTCAGCCGATCCCCTGACTGGCTTGAAAAATCGGCAGCAGGATGGCCATAACGATGAAACCGACGACGGTTCCCATCAGGAGAATCATCAGCGGTTCCAGCAGGGAGAGGGCACCGGTGATCGCCAGTTCCACTTCGTGGTCGTAGGCATCGGCCACGCGAAAAAGCATGGTTTCCATGTCGCCGCTGCGTTCGCCGACGGCGGTCATCTGCGTCAGCATGGGAGGAAAGACCGCTGCCCGCTTGAGGGGGGCGGAAAGGCCTTCTCCCTCGCGCACAGCCGCGGCGGTATCCTCCAGAGCTTCACGCAGCAACTGGTTCTGCAGCAGATTGCGGGTGATGTCGAGGGCTGCCAACAGGGGCAGTCCACTCTGCAGCAGGGTGCCCAGGGTGCGGGCGAACCGCGAGGTGGCCACCAGGAGATTCAGGCGGCCGACCACGGGGATCGACAGGGCGAGGCGGTGCAGCTGCCAGCGTCCGCGTTCTGTGCGGCGAAAACGCAAAAAGGCAAAGATGGCGGCGACCAGCAGGGCCACAATGAGCCAGGCGTAATCGACCATGAGATCGCTGCCGCGAATGAGGAGCAGGGTCGGCCAGGGCAGGGACTGTCCCAGATCCTCCAGCATGCGGGTGACCTTGGGCACGACGAAGGTGACCAGAAAGACGAGGACGGCGCCACCAATGAAGGCCATGAGAATGGGGTAGGCGAGGGCGGCACGCAGCCGGCTCTTCATGCGAACCTGTTCTTCCAGAAAATCGGCCAGGCGCTGGAGCACCTGCTCCAGGGTGCCGCTGTTTTCGCCGACCTCGATCATGTTGACATAAAGTTCGGGGAAGACCCGTCCTTGCGCCGCCAGACTCTGGTGCAGCGATTCGCCCCGTACCACCTCTTCGCGCACACGGGAGAGAGTCCGGCCCAGGGTCGGGTTCTCGAGTTGCGAGCTGACGGTCTGCAGGGTTTCGTCCAGAGGCAGGCCCGCTCCGAGCAGGGTGGCCATCTGGCGGGTGGCCGCCGCCAGCTCCATGGTCGACACGCTGCTTTTGAAGAGCGTCGCCGTCCGTTTGACCTTCTCGCCCCTGGCTGTTTTTTCTTCCTTCAGAGCGGTGGCATAGACTCCCTGGTCGCGCAGCTTCTGCAACCCCAGCTTTTTACCGGAAGCCTCGACCACGCCGGAGACCTTTTTGCCGCGGGCGTCAAAACCTGTGTACTCGAAAAGAGGCACGACTACACTTCCTCCTGGGTGACGCGCAGAACTTCCTCAAGGGTGGTCTCGCCTTCCAGCGCGCGGGCAATGCCGGAATCCCACAGGGTACTCATGCCGCGCTTGATAGCGGAGTTGCGGATGCTGGCCGAGTCCTTGTTCTGCAGCAGCAGTTCCCGTACCGGCTCGTCCACGGGCAGCAGTTCGTAGATGCCACTGCGGCCGCGATAGCCGATGTCCATGCATTTCTCACAGCCACGTCCATGGTAGAAGGTGGCGTCTTTCGGCAGACTGTCGGTCAGGCCCATCTCAGTGAATCGGTCCATGGAGGGCGGATGCGGCTCGCGGCAGTGGGGGCAGATGCGCCGCACCAGGCGCTGGGCCAGAATGCCGACGATGGACGAGGCGGCCAGGAAGGGTTCGATTCCCATTTCCACCAGGCGGGTCAGGGCGCCGGCAGAGTCGTTGGTGTGCAGGGTCGAAAAGACCATGTGGCCGGTCAGGGCGGACTGCACGGCGATTTCCGCCGTCTCGCGGTCGCGGATCTCGCCGACCATGATGATGTCGGGGTCCTGGCGCAAAATGGCGCGCAGGCCGTTGGCGAAGGTCAGGTTGATCTTGGCGTTGACCTGGATCTGGCCGACACCGGTCAGCTGGTACTCGATGGGATCCTCGACGGTGATGATGTTCTTCTCCCGACTGTTGAGGCGGGTGAGGGCCGCATAGAGGGTCGTCGTCTTGCCCGAGCCGGTGGGGCCAGTCACCAGGAAAATGCCGTGACTTTTGTGGATCATGGCGTTGACCTGTTTGAGCATGGATGGGTCCATGCCGATCTCTTCCAGGGTCAAGACGTTGGATGCCTTGTCCAGGAGCCTCAGCACCACCCGTTCGCCGAAGGCCGTTGGCAGCGTCGAGACGCGCACGTCCACATCCTTGCCGGCGATGCGCACGCGAAAACGGCCATCCTGCGGCAGACGCTTTTCGGCGATATTCAGGCCGGACATGATCTTAATGCGCGAAGTGATGCTGGCCTGCGCCTTGTGCGGCGGCTGCAGCACCTCGTAGAGAATGCCGTCGATACGGTAGCGCACGACCAGGCTCGTCTCAAAAGGCTCGATATGGATATCGCTGGCCCGCTCCTTGTAAGCCTGGGTGATCAAGCTGTTGACGAAGCGGATAACAGGGGCCTCGTCGGAGGCATCGAGCAGATCGGCCGGTTCCAGGTTGCGGGCGAGGTCGCCGCCGAACCCTTCCTCGATGTCCTCGATGACCTCCTGTGCTTCGCCGGCCCGGCGCTCATAGGCCTGATTGACCGCGCGCAGGATTTCCTCGGGTGCGGCCACCACTACCTCGATAGCCTCCCGGGTCAGGGCGGCGAGATCGTTCAGGGGGCGGCTGTCGGCCGGATCGGCGACGGCTACCCGCAGATATCCCTCTTTACGCGACAGAGGAAACACGCGGTATTCTTTGGCAAAGGCGATGGGGACGAGGTTGAGCAGATCGGCATCGGTGCCGCTGTCGGGGATGGCTTCCAGAAATTCCAGCCCCCGCTGGCTGGCCAGGGCCCGGCTGAGAATGGCGGGGGTAATGACCTTCATGGCCAGCAGGGTCTCGCCCAGGCGCCTGCCGCTCTCCTGGCGGGTTTCGTCGGCCTCCCGGATCTTCTCTGCCGGTATGGCGAAATCTTCCTGCAGGATCGTTGCCAGCGATCGCCAGACCGTCGTTCCCTCGGTTCCTTTATGACTGCTGAGAGTGCTCATTCTCCTCTATTCCCAGGGGTCTTGCGTGGCTTCACGCAGACTGTCAGGGTCGACGGACGTCGGTTGCGGCAGTTCGGCGGGTAGCAGGGGAACGACGTTCCCTTCTTCGAACTGATCCATCTGATTTTTGGCCCGGCGCGTCACCTGAGCCAGGTCGTTGGCGTCGTTGATGATGCGCGGGGTGACAAAGAGCAGCAGATTGGTCTTTCGTTCACTGCTGTTCTTGCTTTTGAATAGCCACCCAAGCAGAGGAATGTCCCCCAGCAGAGGCACCTTGGTGACCGATTGCAGGACATCGCTCTTGATAAGGCCGCCCAGGGCGACGGTGCGGCCGTCCTCGGCCAGGACGGTGTTACGCAGCAGGCGTTTGGTCAGAGTGGGTCCGACATCGTTTACGTTGCCAACGTTGGTGCTGGCCAGGTCAGTGATCTCCTGATAAATGTTGAGGCGCACCAGATTGTCCTGGATGATCTGCGGCGTCAGACGCAAAGTCAGGGCAACGTCCTTGCGTTCGACGGAAACGCTCTGCGCCAGTGAGCTGCCGCCGGCATCGGTAAGCCGGTTGGTGATGATGGGGACATTGGAGCCAACGATGATCTCCGCTTCCTCGTTGTCCGAGGTCAGCAGGCGCGGCGCCGACAGGATGTTAACATCGCCATCCGTTCTGGACAGATTGATCAGGGCCGACAGGGCCGGCACCGAGATGGTCTTGCTGCTGTCATTCGGGTCGGTGACCGTGATGGTGTTGAACAGCCCGCCCAGCATGATGCCGTTGACGGCTTTTGTGAGGATGCTTGGATAGCTTTGGTTTGAGTCTGAACTGGTTGCGCCGATTGGTAGAAGCTCAGCTGCGGCCGACGGACCCGTCGAGGCGAAGATGGCGCTGTCCGAACCGGTGTCGATGGCCCCTTGCAGGGAGACGCCCAGTTCCCGGGTGGCTTCCATGGACAGCTCAAGGATGAGGGCTTCGACAAAGACCTGTTTGCGCTTGATGTCGAGCTGGCTGATGATGCCTTTGAGCACCTCATAGTCTTCCGGCGAAGCGTTGATGATGAGGGAGTTCGTTGGTTTGTCAGCAATGATGCTGGTGGCGCCCGTTTTGGGCGCTGCCGCCTGTGGCGCCCCCGGTTGCGTCTTCTCCTGGGCTTTGATGCCGGTGACGATCTCGTTGAGGGTTTTGGCCAAAGTCTCGGCGTCAGCGTTTTTCAGATAATACACATTGATGCCGGAGCGATCCTGCACCGGTTTCTGGTCCAGCTTGGCAATCAGATCGCGGATCATCATCATATCTTCCTGGCTGGCCATGACAATGAGTAGATTGCCGCGGGCGTAGGGCAGCACTTTGCTGACTTCTTTGCCTCCGGCGGTCTGCACATTGCCGGCGGCCCGACGGCGAGCGACGGGACTGGCGCCCCCTTCGGACAGGATCTGGGTGGCGAGCTGAGCGACCTCGTCGGCCCCGGCGTAAACCAGGGGAATGACTTCGAGCATGTCCAGCGAGCTGGGAACGTCCAGTTCGCGGGCGATGCGGGTCAGTCGGTCGATGTTGCTGGCGCTGTCCGTGATGACCAGGGTGTTTGAAGCAGGGAAGGCGACGATGCTGCTCGTTTTGGGAATAAGAGGCGCCAGCACGGTGGTGGCCAGTTCGCCGGCGTCGATATTTTTCAGCGTGATCAGGCGGGTGACGTATTTTTCGTTTATTTCACCGCGCACGCCGGGTCCGATAGTGGGCAGGTTGCTTTCCTTGGCGTCTTTAATCGCCACGATCTTGTTGGTCTTGCCCGAAGGCACCACCGTGTAGCCCTTGGTGTTGAGGACGGTGAGGAAGAGCTGGAAGGCGTCGTTGATGGACATCAGGTCGGGGCTGATGATGGTCGCCTTGCCGCGCACCGATTCGTCATAGACGAAGTTCATCCCCGTGATCTCGCTGACCGTGCGGATCAGGTCGGGCAATTCGATATCCTTAAAGTTCAGGGACACCATGTTGGGATCCTGGTTTTCTCCGGCGGCTGCGGGCGGTTCAACTGCCAGGGCAGGCAGGGGCCAGGCAAAGGTCAGACAAAGGAAAAAGGACCACCGGATCAACGATTTTTTTAACACCTGGGTTGGCCTCCTAATTGACTTCATAGGCGAAATTCATCGGCTGGCCATTGCGTTCCAGGCCGACGACGATGCTCTTGGCTTCACGTAACTGCTGGAAAATCTGCAGCGCCTTTTCCGGGCTGTCCAGCGTCACGCCATTCACTTCAATGACGACATCTCCGAGCTGCAATCCCATCTGAGCCAGAATGGAGTTGGGCCGTATCATCTTGACGGCAAATCCTGCGGTCTTGCCGTCAATGAGTCGTGGCTCCATGCGGGCTTGCTGCAGCAGTTCACCGATATTCTGGCGAGCTCTTTCCGCTTGTTCTTTGGGGATGGCCCACTTATTGTTCCCCAGGTCCCTGACCTGGTAGCCGTTGGACGCGGCACGCCCGTTGGCGGACGGAGCAGTGACCGGAGCGGTCTGGGCCTTGTGCCCATCCTGATGAATGAGGAGGATTTCCCGTGAGCCGTCAGGATAGCGGATAGTGACGGCGTCCCGGGTAATCTCTTCCAGGCGACCATTTCCCGGCAGGCTGTCATCGAGGCGGAATGTTTCGATTTTGTTGTTGGCCTGGATGAGGGCAAGGGATTCCGGACCGCGCGCCACGGTGCCAATCAGCGTCAGGCTGCCGCGGGTGGCGGGTGTCGATTCGCTGGGCGCGGTGGCACGGGTGGTGTTCTGAAAAGTTACCACCCTGCTGCTGCCCGATGCATCAAAAATGTTGCGGACCAGAATGGTCTCATAATCCGACAATGTGGCCTGCCGTTCTCTGGCTGGCGCCGGCGGCGCCGCACTTTTGGCCGTGATGACCGGCGGAGAGACAAAGACACCGACGCCATCTGCAGCCAGTTTGCCGAGAGACAGTCCCAGCAGGGCTACCAGTAGCAGAAGGAACTCGCGATAATAGCGTTGCAGGATGACAAACATGAAGGGTCCGATGGTAAATCGTTATATAGCGATAAAGTGCGGGATGGTCATCATCTAACGTCTTTATATTATGGAAGAATCTTGAAAATGCAAGGGTTTTTCCTTGCGACTTTTCTGCGTCAAAATCGAACGGTGTTTTTAATGAGAGAAAAAAGTGCGAAATCGGCAGGTTGTCCAGGCAAAATTGCCACCCTTGGTTAAACGGTTGGTTTTTGTCTGAAGAAGTGTCAAAATGTCTGGCGCTTTTGACCCGAAAGGACATGAAATGACTTCACCAGCCAAGCGACTTTATCTCATCGATGGCTCATCCTACATCTACCGGGCCTATTTTGCCATCCGGCATCTGTCCAATTCCAAAGGTTTTGCCACCAACGCCGTCTACGGCTTCATCAATATGCTGCTCAAGGTAGTGCGGGAGGAGGAGCCCGATCATCTGGCCGTGGTCTTCGATGCCCCCGGCCCGACCTTTCGCAAGGAGATCTACGATGCGTACAAGGCGAACCGGGCCAAGATGCCCGAAGATCTGGTGCCGCAGATTCCGGTGATCAAGGAGGTGGTGCGGGCCTTCAACATGCCGGCCATCGAAAAGGAGGGGTTCGAGGCGGACGATATCATCGCCACGCTGGCGCGGCGCTTTGCCGCCGAGGGGATGGACGTTACCGTGGTCACGGGCGACAAGGATCTCATGCAGATCGTCAATGATCGGGTGCGTCTGCTCGACACCATGAAGGACAAGGTCTCCGGCCCGGCCGAGGTGCTGGAGCGTTTCGGCGGTTCGCCGGAAAAGGTAATCGAGGTGCAGGCCCTGGCCGGCGACAGTTCGGACAACGTTCCCGGTGTGCCCGGCATCGGCGAGAAGACGGCGGTAAAACTGATCCAGGAGTTCGGCTCCGTCGAAGAGCTGCTGGCCCGGGTCGACGAAGTCAAAGGGAAGATGCAGGAAAAACTGCGCGAATTTGGCGAACAGGCGCTGCTGTCCAAAAAGCTGGTGACCCTGGTTGATGACGTGCCTCTCGCGGTGGATTATGACAATTTTTCTCTTTCCGAGCCCAACCGGCAGGCCCTGACCGCCATCTTTAAAGAGATGGAGTTCCACAAGCTGATTCAGGAGTTCTCCACCGAAAACCGCGCCACTGGGGAAAACTACCATGGTGTGCTGGATGAAAAGGCGCTCGATGCTCTCGTTGCCCGCCTGAAAAAGGCTCCCCGCTTCGCCTTCGATACGGAGACGACCAGTCTGACCGCTGTGCAGGCGGACCTGGTCGGCCTGTCCTTTGCCATCGAACCGGAAGAGGCCTGGTATATCCCGGTGGGCCATCGTTATCTGGGGGCACCTGAACAGCTGGCGCGGGACCGGGTGCTGGACAAGCTGCGGCCCCTGCTGGAAGATGCGCACCTTGGCAAGATCGGCCAGAACATCAAGTACGATGCGCTGGTGCTGCGGCGGGCCGGCGTGCAGGTCAAGGGGATCGCCTTCGATACCATGCTGGCCTCCTACCTCACCAATCCGGCCTCCAAGAGCCACGGCATGGATGCCCTGGCCAGTGAACTGCTCGGTCATAAGACCATCAGCTACAAGGAGATGACCGGCAGCGGCAAGAAGCAGATCGGTTTTGACGAGGTCGAGGTGGAAAAGGCTATTGTGTACGCAGCCGAGGATGCGGATATCACCTTGCGTCTGGCCGAAGTCCTGGAGCCGAAGCTGCAGGAAACGGAGCAGGAGACGCTCTTTCGTGACGTGGAGATGCCGCTGGTCGAGGTGCTGACCGACATGGAGTGGACCGGGATACGCATCGACACGGGTTTTCTGGAACGTCTCTCCGCCGAGATGGAAAAGAAGCTGGCAGCCCTTGAAAAGGAGATTTTCGAGCTGGCCGGCGGTTCTTTCAATATCGGGTCGCCCAAGCAGCTTGGCGAGGTGCTTTTCGAGCGTCTCGGCTTGCCCAAGGGGAAGAAGACCAAGACGGGCTGGTCGACGGACGTGGAGGTCCTCAATAAGTTGGCCGAGGACCATCCGGTGGCGGCGAAGATTCTCGACTACCGCTCGCTGGCCAAGCTCAAGGGAACCTACGCCGATGCCCTACCCAAACTGGTCAACCCGGAGACGGGACGCATTCACACCTCCTTCAATCAGGCCGTGACCGCGACGGGTCGACTTTCCTCCAGCGATCCCAATCTGCAGAACATCCCCATCCGCACGGAGGAGGGGAGCCGTCTCCGTGAAGCCTTCATCCCGGCTGAGGGCAATCTGCTGATTTCCGCTGACTATTCCCAGATCGAGCTGAGGGTGCTGGCTCACATGGCCGACGAGGCGGTGCTGCAGGAGAGCTTTGCCCAAGGGGAGGATATCCATCGCCGTACGGCCAGCGAGGTCTTCGGGGTTTTCCCCGAGATGGTGACGGCGGAAATGCGGCGGCAGGCCAAAACCATCAATTTTGGCGTCATTTACGGGATGGGCGCTTTCAGCCTCGGCAAAGACCTGGGTATTCCCACCCGCGAGGCCCAGACCTTCATCGACAATTACTTCGCCCGCTATCCTGGCATCAAGGCCTTCATGGAGGGGAAGAAGGAGGAGGCCCGCGAGAAACTCTATGTTTCCACTCTGCTGGGTCGCCGCTGCGCCGTGCCCGAAATCAATAGTAAAAACGGTGCCATCCGGAGCTACGCTGAACGCAACGCGATCAATTATCCGATCCAGGGGTCGGCAGCCGATATTGTCAAGATCGCCATGATCCGCATTCACGAGCGCCTGCGTAAGGAGGGTCTGCAGACGGCCATGGTGCTGCAGGTACATGACGAACTGGTCTTCGATGTGCCGGAGCAGGAAGTGGAACGGGTCAAGTGTCTGGTGCGGGAAGAGATGGAAGGTGCTGTCACGCTCAAGGTGCCGCTGCTTGTCGAGCTCGGTGTAGGCAAAAACTGGCGGCAGGCTCACTAAAAGTGGCTGCTGGCGGGGTTATCACGGTTGTTTTTCGTGCTGACTGGGTATAATATACTCATTGTTTTAAATTCTGCGGGCATGATATGGGAGGAAATCCATGATTAAAGAGGTTGGTTTTGTTGGGCTCGGGACGGTCGGTAAACACATGGCGATCAACCTGTTGAAGGGTAACTACAATCTCACTGTTTTTGATAATAACGCCGACGCGGTCAGTGAACTGGAGAAACGGGGGGCCAAGGGCGCTGCCAGTGCCATGGAAGCGGCCAAGGGCAAAGATCTGGTTATCGTCATCCTGTCCGAAAAAGAGGAGTGGGAAGCTGCCCTTTCGGCCGAAACCGGCTTTCTCAAGGGGATCGATCCGGGCACCATTCTCGTCGACATGGGGACCCACTCGCTGGAGACCACCATGGAACTGGCGGAAGAGGCGGCCAGTCGCCGGGTCATGTTCCTGGAAGCCCCCGTTTGGGGCACCAAAGAGCATGCCGCCAACGGCCTGCTTACTATTCTTACCGGAGGCGATCCAACCCTGCTGGGCCGCTGCCGCGAACCTTTCTCTTTCTTTGCTCTCAACGTCATTCATGTTGGCGAAATCGGCGCCGCCACCCGCATGAAGTTCGTGGTCAACCTGGTGCAGGCCCAGTTGGTGGAGGGATTGGCTGAAGGACTGGTCTTTGGTGAGAAGCTCGGATTCTCCGCCGATCGCATCCTTGAGGTTCTCGACTCGGGTGGCGTGGCGTCTCCCCTGCTGCACTCCAAAGGGCGCTCCATCGCCCGCGGCGATTTCTCCCGCAATCTGGCTCTCAAGTATGTCTTCGAAGGTCTGCAGATCGTTAAGGATGTGGCGGACAAGGCCAACCTAGAACTGCCGGCTAACGACGCCGTTCTCAAGGTGTACGAACAGGCCGTCAAGGATGGGCGTGGCGAGGAGGATTTTTCCGCGGTTATCAAGGTGCTGCGCCGTTAGAACGACACTGGCTTTGCAGCATGTATAAAAGCTTAGGGGGCGCCGCCGCAAGGGGCGCCCTTTTCACGTGCCTTGCCTGAATGGTCGGAACGCGACAGGTAAGAGGGAGTCTGGTTTAATCGATGGAACGCTGGCAGCAACAACTGAAGGAATCAATCACGAGCCCGGATGAACTGGGCCGGCGCTTCGGGCTGGACCCCGTCGAGACAGGCCGGGTCGCCAGCCGGTATCCGCTGCGCATCACCCCCTATTATCTGGACCTCATCCAGGAACAGGGCGATCCGATCTGGCGGCAATGCGTACCGGACGGCGCAGAGCTGGTGGCAGACGAGGATCTGGCGGACCCTCTGGACGAAGAGGCTCTTTCTCCCGTTCCGGCCATCGTACATCGTTATCCCGATCGGGTGCTCTTTCTGGTCAGCGGCACCTGTGCCACCTACTGCCGGTTCTGCACACGCAAACGCAAGGTCGGTTGTCCGTCCATGCGGGTCTCCTTTCAGGAGGTGCTTGACGGCATCGCCTATATCGCCAAAACGCCCGGGGTAAGGGATGTTCTCCTTTCCGGCGGTGATCCGCTGATGATGTCGGACCTGCTGCTCGAAGACATTCTTGGTCGCCTCCGCGCCATCCCTCACGTGGAGATCATTCGTATTGGCACCCGCATGCCGGTGACCCTGCCCGACCGCATTACCGACGGGCTCTGCAAGGTGCTGCGCCGCTTTGCCCCTCTCTACCTGAACACCCACTTCAATCATCCCCGCGAGCTTACTCCCGCCGCGGCCGAAGCCTGTCGCCGCCTGGCCGATGCCGGTGTGGTGCTGGGCAATCAGACGGTGCTCCTTAAGGGGGTCAACGATGATGCCGAGGTGATGGCGGAACTGTTCAGAGGCCTGCTGCGCCTGCGGGTGCGGCCCTACTATCTGCACCACATGGATCTGGTCAGCGGCACCAGGCACTTTCGCACGCGGGTGGAGAAGGGCATCGACATACTCAAGGCTCTGCGCGGCCAAGTGTCAGGGCTGGCCATTCCTCACTATGTCATTGATCTGCCGGGTGGCAGAGGGAAGGTTCCTGTGCTGCCGGACTATGTTGAGAAAATGGGAGACGAACTGTTGATCCGCACAGGCGCGGGCGAGCTGGTGCGATTTCCCAACGACTGCTCCGGCTAGAGGCTGGACGGGGTGGGTTTACAGCCAGTTGGCAATAATGACCCCCACACCGATTCTGTTGGTGGAATGGTTGTAGTCGATCAGGCTTTCGCCGTAGCCGTTGAAATACTGGATATAGCCATCGAAGCGGGGATGCAGGGGGAAACTCCAGTCGATTTGGACAGCACCGTAGTTTTGCGAGCGTAAGTTATTGCGCAGCATGATGCCAAAGCGCTGATCTCCCCAGGCATAGACCGCATGAAACTCTCCGTATCCCATGTACTTGTGAATGTCGGGGTTGTCGTCGCTCGAGCGGCTTTCCGGCAGGCGGTACCAGGGGCGCAGGGCAAAATAGAGGTTGCCCCGTTCAAAGGCGAGTTGGGCGTACAGGCGATTCCAGCTGCGAGACAAGGGTTCACTGCGACCGTTGGACTGATGTTCGAAACCCAGGGTGATGAGGCGGTTGCGTACACCCAGCAGGGAAAGGTCATTGTCAAAAGTGAGAAAAATTTCAGGCTGGTAGTTCGTTTCCCGAAAGGGGGAGGAGGCATCCGTATTATAGGCCTGCCAGTGGGATTGCTGGGTGTAGCCTGCGAACAGGGTGCCACGGCCGGCGATGCGCTCCCACAGGGGCGTTTTGAAGCTCACCTGGAACTTGACTTCCATCTCCCGAAGCTCCAGGTTGCGGTCCGTCCCCGTATAGGGTTCATCGTTGACAGAAGAGTTGTAGGTGACAGGCAGCAGGTAATTCTGTTTGTGAGGCATGATGGCGAAACGGCTGGCGGACATCTTTTTTTCGAAGGCCCGTCTCTGGCCAATAGCCGATTCGATGGGCGCGATGAGGGCTTCTTCCGGGAGGGTTTCCGCGCCGGGGATATTCTCGGCCCCGCTGCATATGGGCAGCACCAGCAAGGTCAAGAGGAAAAGAATACCTGGCCATGCGGCCAGAGAGCTGAAGCGGAAAGATATCGTCCACTGTTCCATGTTTATAGTTCCTCCGGCGTGAAGGCGACCACCTCGTCGATGGTGTTGGCGTCAGTCAGCAGCATGACGAGCCGGTCAAGGCCCAGGGCAATTCCGGCCGATTCCGGCATAAGCGGCAGCTCGGTCAAAAACTTCTCCGCCAGCGGGTAGGGTGGCTTGCCTGCCGCCTGCCGCCTGGACTCCTCGGCCTCAAAGCGCTGGCGCTGTTCGGACGCATCCGTCAGCTCTGAGAAAGCATTGGCCAGTTCCATCCCCAGGACATAGAGCTCAAAGCGCTCCGCCACCTCCGGTTGTCCTGGTTTGCGGCGGGCCAGGGCCGCCAGTGAGCCCGGATACTCGGTGAGAAAGGTCGGTCGTTCGCAGCCAAGCTTTGGCTCGATCTCGAAAGCGATCACCTCGTCAAAGGTTTCCGTCGCCAGAGCCTGCTCCAGGCTGACGGAGCCATACCGATGAAACGCCTCACTGACGGTCAGTCGCTCCCACGGAGACTCCAGGCGCAGTGTCTGACCCTGCCAGCGCAGGGTGCCGTCGGGAACCAGGCTGGTCAGCAGGGCTTCGCACTCGTCCATGAGACTATTATAGTCGATGCCGGTACGATACCATTCGAGCATGGTGAATTCAGGCAGATGGCGACTTCCTCTCTCCTGGCCGCGCCAGCAGGGGCAAATCTGGAAAATCCGCTCATAACCGGCCGCCAAAAGGCGTTTCATGCACAATTCTGGCGAGGTGTGCAGGTACCAGCCCTCGCTGCCGACAGGGTCGATATAGCTCTCGGGGGCGTTGGCGGGTACGCGATGGGGGGTGCTCACCTCGAGGTAGCCGGCTTCCATAAAAAAGGCCCGGATCCTGTGCAGAATCCGGGCTCTTTTTTCAAGGTTCAGACGTTTCCTGGTCAGAGCCCAGTTCGGGTCCATCCTCATTTATTCCTTGACGCGGGTGACATAATCGCCGGTGCGAGTGTCAATCTGGATGAGATCCCCTTGCTCGACAAAGGAGGGTACGGATAGATTGTACCCGCTTTCGACCGTGGCGGGCTTGTTGTTGCCGGCGGCAGTGTCCCCCTTGACCCAGGGATCGGCCTGGGTAACGCGCAGGTTGACGAAATTGGGCAGGGTGATGCCGATGCCGCGGCCGTTAAACATGAGGATCTTTACTTCCATGTTGTCTTTGAGAAAGTATTTGTCGTCGCCCAGGGTTTCTTCGGCCAGGGTGACCTGCTCGAAGGTCTTGTTGTCCATGAAGACATAACCGGCTTCGTCCTGGTAGAGGTACTGCATGTCACAGTCTTCCAGGGCGGCGGGTTCGAAGCTCTCGCCGGAGCGGTAGGTGCGGTCGAAAAGGGAGCCGGTGATCATGTTGCGCAGTTTGCACTTGTAAAGGGCCTGTCCCTTGCCAGGCTTGGTGAAGTCGAATTGGACAATAACGTGGGGCTCGCCGTCAATCATCAGCTTGAGGCCTTTTTTGAGGTCGGCACAGGTGTACATGGAACGTTCTCCTTCGTTAATTTTTTTATGTGGAATCAGATGGGGGAATCAATCCTTGAGAATTGCGCATTTAATCACAGGATTGTTTGTTTTGTCACTGAAAAATTCCTGAGCTGCCCGATTGTTTTTCCTGATGTCCCTGTGATACATTCTGCCGGCGCACCCAAATTTCCGCAAAGGAGCCAACCATGATCACTACCGCCGACTTTAAACGGGGCCTTGTTATTCAGCTTGATAATGCGCCCTGTCTTATCCTGGATCTGACGACCCAGTCACCTTCCGCCCGTGGCGGCAATACTCTGGTCAAAACCAAATATCGCAACCTGCTCACTGGCCAGGTGCTGGAAAAGACCTTCAAGGCGGGCGACAAGGCCGACGAAGCCGATTTCGAGCGGCGCAAGGGGCAGTTCCTCTATCCTTCCGGGGATGGTGGCGTCTTTATGGATCTGGAAAACTACGAGCAGTACGAACTGGATGAAGAACTCTTCGCTCCGATCCAAGGTTTCCTGCTGGAGGGCGCCGACGTTCAACTCGGCGTTTTCGAAGGACGGGTTGTCAGTGTCGATCCTCCCATGATCGTCGAACTGCTGGTCACTGAAACGGCCCCGGCGATCAAGAATGCCACGGCCACGGCCCAGACCAAGGATGCGGTTCTTGAAACGGGAATGCACATCCAGGTTCCCGGTTACCTTGAGGCCGGCGAGCGCGTCAAGGTCGACACCCGCGAAGGACGTTTCGTCTCCCGCGCCTGATCCCTCTTGCCAATACCTGTTTTGAGCGCCACCTCCGTTGGGGGTGGTTTTTTATTTTCTCCCCCATGATTTTCCTGCTTCTCCTCAGGAACCTTAGTTCACGGCGGTTTTTTTGCAGAACTGCAAAATGTCGAATGGTGCTGATTGCGACACCGCGAAAGGTTTGCCTTCCGACCCTCCCTATCTCCTTAGCCCGCTTGTGACAGCGGTTTAGACCCCCTTCCAGCGTCCTGGGCCAGGCTTTGGTGAGTCCTTAATCTTTTGCATTCGTGCAAATATGCAGAGATCGTACTGGTCAGGGTTTCTATCCGCAGTCTCCATTCAAGTTTCCGAAAACATTACAGAAAAAAAATTAATAGGATAAAAATCAAACATTGGTATGGCGGTTGCTCTATGAGGTATACAACACGGGAACCGACTGGCCCGAACTGACAACATCCTATTGGAGCAGGTTCACGATGGTTTGTCCCTATTTTCGCCAGAACGAAGATTATTGCGATGTGGGTTGCGGTTACATTTCACCGCACGATGTGAAAACCATCGTCGCGTTCTGTAACTGCCGGTTCAGGGATTGCGCCAAGTATCAGGAACTCGCCGAGCGTGTTGGTTCCCTGCCTGAGCCGCATACCGATATGCCCCGGCCCGGTCTAGCCGCCATGGCCCCGCAGGCAAAAGCTGTCCCGGCTGCTCGGAAAACGCCCACGATAAACATCCCCTTCAAATCACGCTGGCCCTTGTCTTTTCAGTTGCGATACGTAACGGCTCATTATCATGAAGCCTATATTTCACCCATGACAGAGGAGAGAAAAATGTCTGAACAGTCGAGCAGTAGAGGTTGGACCGTCGTTTTAGCCGGGACCGGAATAAACCTGGCTCTGGGTATTCTTTATGCTTACAGCATGCTCAAGGGAGACATCGCCAAGTTGTTCGATGGCGCCGGCGATCCATACGCTACCGCCTGTCTGGCCTTTGCCCTGTCCATGATTATTGGCGGCAAGATGCAGGACAAGGTCGGTCCCCGCATGACTGCCATTGTCGGCGGTCTTCTGGTCGGCGCCGGCTTTCTGGTCTGCTCACAGACGTCCAGCTACTGGGGCTGGATTTTCGGCTTCGGCGTCCTGGCCGGCCTCGGTTTCGGTTTCGGCTATTCAGCCGCTACGCCTCCCGCGCTCAAGTGGTTCTCTTCGGCCAAAACCGGCCTGATCGCAGGTATCGTTGTTTCCGGTTTCGGCATCGCCCCTGTCTACCTGGCGCCTCTAAGCAAGTACCTGCTGGGTAGCTATGGTCTGCACAGCACCATGATGATCCTGGGCATCGCTTTTATCGTTATTGTCTGCGGGATGGCCCTGCTGGTCGCTAACCCGCCCGCCGGTTACGTTCCGGCCGGTTCGGCGCCCGCCACATCCAAAAAGAGTTCGGCCGTGGAAAAGGCTCCTGGCGAAATGCTGCGTGAAGGTCGCTTCTACACCCTGTGGCTGACTTACTTCATCGGCGCTGGTGCCGGTCTTATGGTTATCGGCAGCATCGCCGGCATCGCCAAGCAGAGCATGGGCGAGATGGCCTTTATCGCCGTGGCCGTTATGGCTGTGGGTAACGCTGCCGGACGCGTCGTTGCCGGCGTCCTTTCTGACAAAATCGGCCGTGCCACCACCCTGACCATCATGCTGGTCTTCCAGGCCATCCTCATGTTCGGCGCCATTTCGGTGGTGGGCAACACCAATTCGAGTGCCGTCATCGTCACTTTGCTGGCTACTTTCATCGGCTTCAACTATGGCACGAACCTGTCCCTCTTCCCCTCCTTTGCCAAGGACTATTGGGGCGTTAAAAACTACGGCATGAACTACGGCATTCTGTTCTCCGCCTGGGGCATCGGGGCCTTCGTCCTGGTCAAGCTTTCAGCGGCGCTCAATGTCAAGTTTGGTGGCTTCACCACCTCCTTCATGGTGGCCGGTATCATGCTGCTGGTCGGCGCCATGATGTCCCTGTCCCTGCGACCCAAAAAAGCCGAAGTGGCCGTCGAAGTGCCGGCAACCGTTGGCATCGAGGAAGAGGAACTGGCCTATCAGGAAGCTTCCAAGTAAACTGTCTTTCGCAGGATATCGCCTGTATTGAACCACAAAAACCCCGCCTATTCGGTGGGGTTTTTGTGGTTTTTGACCGTAGATGGAGCCCAGCCGCTAGGCTGGTCAGTGACCCTGGCTTCCATTTTTTCGGGTTGACAGGGAGGGACCCCGGTGGGATAAGAGGGGCGTAGGATATTTACTCTGCCAGCATGTTGGCTATTGCTTCCCCTCTCATCCGTAACAGGACGCCATGACTGTATACACTTCCATTCTCCTTGAAATCGCCCTGCCGGTGCTACTGATGCTGGGGGCCGAGCGCTTTGCTGTCACTTACTTTCTGCGAACCCCCGGCCAGGTCGCCTGGGTGCGTCGTCATACATGGCTCCACCCCAATTCCATCAGCCGGGCCCGGTATCCCATGGGTTTTGTCTCCGCGGCCTTGCTACATATGGGCTATCCGAAGATGGCTTTTTTGTTCTTTACCTTCTGGATGATTACCGACATCACGGATGGCGATATTGCTCGCAAATGCGACCTCCACACGGAAGAAGGGGAGACGATCGATCCCTTTTCCGACAAGCTCATGTACACCCCCATGCTGGTGTATCTCTCCTGGCGGGGCTGGCTCAACCCCTATCTCGTCGGGTTTTTTCTGACCTTCGATATTGCTGGCCAACTCTCCCGCTATTTTATCAAGGTCAAGGCGGCCAACCTCTTCGGTAAGGCCAAGACCTTTCTGGTTGTGGTTTTGTTGATCGTCGTTGGTCTGGAGTGGATCTACGGTCCTTTGCCGCTCCTTGGAAGATCCATCCAGCCGCTGATGGGCATGGTTGCCGCCCTGGCCTTCTGTTCCACTTTTTTCAAGCTTATTCCCAACTACTGGTATGCCAATATCCTCAGCATTCTGAACCTGGTATGCGGACTGGCCGGCTGTTGGGTGATACTCGCCGGGCATCCACCCGTCTACGCGCTGGGACTGGTTTTTCTCGGGCAGTTTCTTGACCTCTTTGACGGCAGGGCAGCTGAGCGCTGGGGATCAACACCGCAGGGAGAGCTTTTTGACGATGTGGCCGATGGCACGAGCTTCGGCCTTACCGTCGGACTAATCGTCACTGCCTCTTTTGCCGAACTGTGGATCGGTGCTCTGATCGGCGCCGGCTATGTTGGTGCGGTGGTTTACCGTCTGGTGCGCTTTGTGGTGGAGAAACGAAAGGCCGGGATAGCCGGTGGGGTGGGGACTTTTTCGGGAATGCCATCGCCGGCCGGTGCTTTGCTGGCGGGGACGACCTGTGTGCTGATTCCCGGTGATCTGCTGTCAGCCCTTATCGTGGTGGGGACGTCTTTGCTGATGATCTCACGGGTACCCTATCCCCACTTTGGCCGGACGGTGTTGCCCAAGATTCCCAAAATCGCCAAGGTACTTTTTCTAGGGGTCTTTTTGTTTCTGCTTGCCCTGGGGGTTCGTCGCGATCACTATACCGCCGCTCTGGTTGTGTCCATGATTGCTGCCGTCGCCTATCTGGTTTCGCCCCTGTTCTGGAAGGGATCCGATCGCAGCGAATAGCCAGCCTGACGACGTTCTATTCTCTGCTAAGAGGACCGTGGACAGGCGGGACATCTTCCATTTCGACCCAGAAGGTACTGCCGCCGCCTGGCGTATCCTCAAGCCAGGCTTTGCCGCCATAGGCCTGGGCTACTTTCTGCACGATGGCCAGTCCCAGGCCGGAGCCATCCGCTTTTTGGGTATTTTCACCCCGGAAAAAAGCCTCAAAAATCCTGCTTCGTTCCTTTTCTGAAATTCCTCTGCCCCGGTCCTGTACAAAAAATCGAATCACGTTTCCCTGTTTCTGTCCATCGATACGGATACAGTCGTTAGTCCCGGTAGCGTAGCGCAGGGCGTTGCCAATAAGGTTGCTGAAAATCTGGGTGAGAAAGGTTTCAGGAACATGCAGTGAGGGAAGCTGACCGACTGAGACCTCGATGCCGGCATTGTTCAGATGACTTTTCAGCTCGGTCAGGACAGAGTTCACCACTTCGGTTGCAGGGACCGGAGATTGGGGGCGTTCCAGTCGACCTGCCGTGGCCAGGCAAAGCAGATCCTCCAGCAGCTTCAGCATCTTTGTTCCCGCTTTTTCAATCTCCCTGAGAATATCCTCCGTCTGGCCATCCCATTGCTTTTCATGCTCATTCTGCAGGAATTCGGCAAAACCGATGATCGCCGCCAGAGGGGTGCGCAGATCATGGGAAATGGTATAGACAAATCTCTCCAATTCCCTGTGGGCCGCATTCATCTCTCCCTCAAGGTGTTTCGATTTGCTGATGTCGCGCATGGCTGTGTGATAGGTCTCGTCGGGCATCATTTTGCTGTTCATGGCGACAGGAACCGTGGAGCCGTCTTTTCTGGACAGATTCCGTTCGGTCAGTACCACCTTGCCGGCTTTGACCAGATCATAGCGCAGGGGTTTTATCGCTCTCTCTTCGTCCGAAAAGAGGCAGGAGATATTTCTGCCGATGAGTTCTTCCCTCTCGTATCCGGTCAAGATCAACGCGCTGGCGTTGGCAGCCGTAATGTTGCCCTGAGTATCCCCCAAAAAAATAGCATCCGCTGCCAGTTCCATCAGCGACCGGTAACGGGCCTCCTGCGCGGCCAGGGTGGCATAGGCTTCCTGGTTTTCACGTAACTCGTGCCGGAGCCGTTCGATTTCCCCCTGCATCTGGGCCATCTGCTGACTTGGGGTGCTGCCAGGTTTTTGGTCGGACGGCATAAGGGGTTCCCCTGTAGATGGAGCCTGCATTGGAAAACATGGAATGTCAGGGGCTTCAGCTTGTGAGTCTTGACCCCAGCATAAATGGATATGACCTTAGCATAAAGCGCAGGCGGGGAAAACTCAGGAAATTCCTGAGGGGGAGGGAGACTTTCACAAAGGGGGGCGATCTTTAGACGAAATCAGGGGACGGTGGTGTCGACGTAGTGCGCATGGGGAGTGACGCTTTTGAGAGCTTGAACAAAGGAGGACCCTAACGGTTTCATCAGGAAGACAGTGAGAGTGCCCATGACGACGAGGGCCATGGTCCAGTTGAACATGGCCGTAAACCATTCCCAGTCCACTTCCGCCTGCTTTTTGCGTTTTTCTTCCTCCTTGTCCAGCTCTTCCTGGCTGCGTGCCCCTTTGCGCATGAGGCGACCAGAGGTGAGGAAAATAACAGCGGAAATGACGAAATGAGGCATGACCTCAATGGAGAGTTTGCCGGTGCCGAGCATGACACCGTAAAAGATCATGGAGCACAGGCCGAGCAGGGTAAGATGTTGGCTCAGTCGGGCGTTCACAAGCTCTCCTCGTGGCTCGTTCCCCAAATTTCTTCGGACGGACGTACAGGGAATCGGAGTACAGCTATGGCATGCCCTGCCATGGGGGTATGTTAAAACGTCATTTTAAATTAACCGCCGGCGAGGCGGGTTGTCAAGGGAAAGCTGCAAGTGTGGTAACGGCGGCCTTTGGTGGATTCAACCGTAGGGTTGATTCCTTGGCACCTGTAAAGACTCAGCGTTTTGATGTGCTGGCGAAGAACTGGCGCAAGGCTGGTGTCATGGCGGCATACAGGGCCATGGACCCAGCCAGCAGGCCGAAAGCGCCGGCGAGAATCCGCAGGGTCGGGCTGGGCAGGGATATTGCCACCGCCAGAGTTAAGATCATGCCGGACATGCCGGCAAAGACCAACTTGAGCGGGGCTGGAACCTGCGCATTGATCAGAAATATAACGGAGAAAATACCCCACATGGCGAGATAGGAGACGAGTTCGGCGGTCTGTGGCGCTGCCCCCGAATGACCTTCGGGCAGAATGATCAGAGCAATCAGGGAAATCCAGAAGAGGCCAAAGGCCGTGCAGGTGACGGCGCAGAAAGTGTGCTGTCGGCGCCACTCCATAATGCCGACAAGAATTTGGCCAACGCCGCCATAAAACATGCAGGCTGCCAGAATGTGGCTGTTTATGACAAAGAGCCCTGTGAGGTGTAAACCGAACAGGAGGGCAGAGAGCCCAAGGCCTAAAAGACCAAGAGGGGCGGAATTCACAGAGACAGATGACAGGGGAAGAATTGAAACCGTGGATTTGTCGATCATGGCAAAAACTCCCTTCGGGGTTTCTGATAGGCGGGATTACCGTCGCATGGAAGACGAACTGTCTTCCGAGTTGAAAAGCGGGTGCGGGGGAGTTTCGATCCGTCCCTCAACGGATCGAAGCCTCACCTCGCACCGTCGGAAGCAACTGACTATGCTTAAGAGCAAAGGGCGTACCAATACGCATGGAAAAACAGGAAAACAAAAAAACTATTAAAAACAATGGGTTGGGGGATGGGAAGGGTTGGGGTGGGAGGAGGCTTTTTTTGCGAATCTGCAAAAAGGCGCAGCAGGCCAGACTGTCTCAGCTGACTTATACGGGTGACTTCCGCCTGGAGAGCGGGTGAGTTGTTTAATTTCAGGGGCTTGTAATGAAAATCTTGGTCACACGATTTTTTTGCAGATATGCAAATTTACGGGGATTGATCTTTGCATCACTGCGAGCGTGGCTCAGGAAAAATCTTCTCGGCTGATATCGTATTTTTTGAGTTTTCGATAGATAGTCGCCATGTTCATGCCGGCCTCCCGGGCGGCGGCTTCAATATTGCCGCCGTTTTTTTGCAGCAGGCTTTTGAGATAACGGATCTCGAAATCGGCCAGGGCTGATGAATAGTCGTTTTCACCGTCCGAAGAAGGGTCTGGTTCTGCTGTGGATTCTTTGCCCGTGTCGATGAACTGGGCCAGGGTGTCGAGCTGGATGACCTCTGCTGTTTCCACGGCCATGGAGGCTTCCAGTACGTTACGCAGCTGGCGAATGTTGCCAGGCCAGGAAAACTGGCAGGTTGCATTAAGGGCTTCACTGGAGAGCCCTTTGATCTGGGTGCCAAATTTCTCGTTCTGCTGTTTGATGAAGTGGGTCACGAGCAGGGGGATGTCGCTTCGGCGTTCCCGCAGGGAAGGGAGCCTGAGATTCACCACGTTGAGACGATAGTAGAGATCTTCGCGAAAGGAGCCCTTCTCGACATCGGCTAGCAGATCCGCGTTGGTGGCCGACAGGATGCGGACGTTCACTTTGGTGGGGCGTGTATCGCCGATGCGATGGAATTCCTGCTCCTGCAGAAATCGAAGCAGAGTTTTCTGCACGTTCATCGGGAGATTGCCGACTTCGTCGAGAAAGAGGGTCCCTCCATCGGCCGCTTCCAGCAGTCCCTGCCGGTTCTCCGTCGCGCCCGTGAAGGCGCCTTTTTTGTAGCCGAAGAGTTCGCTTTCGAGCAGGGATTCTGGCAGGGCGCCACAGTTGATGGCGAGAAAACGCTTGTCGCGGCGAGGGCTGTTGTAATGAATGGCCTGGGCGATCAGCTCCTTGCCCGTACCCGACTCGCCGGTAATGAGCACGGAGGTGTCGCGGATGGCGATCTTTTCCACCGTCTCCATGAGAGGCCGCAGGCCGGTGGTGGCGCCGATGATATTGTCAAAGCGGAACTTGCCCACCAGTTCCTTGCGCAGCTCCTGGTTCTCTTCAAAAAGCTCGGTCTGCTTGAGGGCATTTTTGACCCGGTAGAGAAGTTCCTCGGGCTCGAAAGGCTTCGTCAGAATATCGTAGGCGCCCCGTCGCAGGGCCTGAATAGACATCTCCACCGTGGCGAAGGCGGTGATCATGATAACGGGGGTGGAGGGTGATTTTTCCTTGATGCGCTGCAGTACTTCGAGCCCGTCCATGCCCGGCATTTTAACATCGCTGATAACCAGGTCCCAGTCAGCGGCTTTGAATTCTTCCACCGCTTCAAAGGAGCGCGTGTAGGCTTTGGCCGTGTAGCCGTTGTCGGTGAGGATCGCCTCCATCATCCGGCAGAGGCCTTCTTCGTTATCAATCAGCATGATGCGTTTAGAAGCCATAGGAGCTTTCCTCTTGGGTCACGGGCAGCAGGACAGTGACGGTGGTCCCTTCTCCAACGATACTTTCCAGGGTGATCTTGCCATGGTGCTGCTCGATGATCTGTTTGGTGATGGCGAGGCCCAGGCCGGTGCCTCGTGCCTTGGTGGTGAAGAACGGTTCAAAGATCCTCTCCACATTTTCGGGCGGGATGCCGCAGCCATTGTCACGGAAGGTGATGTGAAGATAGCCGTCATCCCCCAGGCGGGTACCGACGACGAGCTGTCCGCCCTCCGCCATGGCGGGGCCGGCATTAAGAATCAGGTTGATGGCCACCTGCCGCATCTGGTCGCCGTCAGCGGGGATGTGCGGAAGGTCGCTGGCAAAATCGCAGACGACTGTGACATGGTGCATGTCCGTGTGATTGGCGGCAAAGTCGGTAATCTGGGTGAGGAGATCGTTGATGTCCGTCTGCTCCAGGGTCGGTTTGGGCGTGCGTGCATAACTCAAAAGATCCTGAACGATTTTTTTGCAGCGTTTGCTCTCCCGTTTGATCTCGTGGATATATTTATAGTTGGGATCTTCCGGCGGGATCTTACCTTCCATGTAGCTGGCGTAGCCCAGGATGACACCCAGGGGATTGTTAATTTCGTGGGCTACGCCGGAAGAGAGGATTCCCAGGGAAGCCATTTTCCCCTGCTGGGCGAGAGCCGCCTCCATTTCCTGATTACGCTTGATGATATCAGTCATGCGGTTGAAGGTGGTGGCCAGCTCGCCCAGTTCGTCTTGGGTTTCCACCTGCATCTGCACGTTGAGTCGGCCCTGTTTGACCTGGCGGATGACATCGATCATGTGATTTATGGGTTCCGTCAAGATCTTCGAAGCCAGGAAAATTAAAGCGACAGCCGCAATGCCCACGAAAAGCGGTAGCAGCAGCATGGCTGTGATGATGCGCCATTTGATGAGATTGGCTTCCAGGTAGAACTCGTCCTCGTAGGAGCCGACACCGACAATCCAGTCCCAGGGGGCAAAGTAGACATAACGCACTATTTTCATGCGGGGGACGGCTTCACCGGGGTTCAGCCAGGGGTAGCGGATCCAGCCGTTTTTCTTTTCAATCATTTCCTGCAGAAAGTGATTTCCTTCCGAATCCACGGCGTCGTAGTGGTTCTGTCCCTCCGCCTCGGGGTGCACGGTGAATTCACCTTCGCTGTCCATGCAGAAAATATAGCCGGTTTTACCAACTTTTTTGCTTTTCAGTTTGTCTTTGAGTTCTTCCAGAGAGCGGGTCTCAAAGGCCAGGTCTTCGTAGGTTTCATCGAGATAGCTGCTGACGGCGATAATCCAGTCCCATTCGCGGAAATAGCGATAGGCTGCGATTTTGCGCCGGGGAGCCGTATCGCCGAGGATTTCGTTTCGCCAGGGGTAGGTGATGAACTGAACTTCGTTTGTTCTGGAGTGAAGGGCGTTTTCGATCATCTCGCGGATGAAATAACGGTCGCATTCATCCTGTTCGTCAATGATGTTCTCCCCCTCCCGGGCAATATGAACCTTGAGATCCCCCGCCGTGGTAATGGCGTAGATATATCCGGTTTCTCCCACGCTGGTTTTTTTTAGCGCCTTTTTTGCTTCCGCCTTGGCCTGCTCAAGGCTGAGACTGCCGCTACGATACTGCTGGTGCTGGGCTTCGACGAGATTGTAAGCAAAGTCGGTGAGTACGCCCATATCTTCGGTAAAGGACTTGCGCTTATCCTGTTTGTAGACTTGGAACTGCTGGTAGTGGGAGTTGAGCAGGTCGAGTGTGAAGCCCGCCATATGGTCGAGGTCATCCATACTCGTCTGGGTGATGCCACGATAGGCCTGTTTGGTCGCGGTCACGCCGATGAGCGTCCCGACGATGAAGATCGGGATGAGGACCACCGGCAGCACGATCACCAGCATTTTTGGGCGAAGTTTGAGGTTTTTGACGAAACCGAAAAGGTACTTGCTCATCGAAGCCACATTGTTCAAGGGAGAATAGGGGCAGTATGGTGTATACGATACGGCAAAGTCAAGCTGCCGAGGCTGGCGTCATGAGCCCCGCGCAGATTCCTGACAGTCTCCATGAGCCGTCAGTGATGGCGGTCAGGCTCCGTGAGTTGTTCGGGTAAAAGGAAGGTCCGACGGTAATGTCGCGTTTCCAAAATAGCGATCTTGATGATGCTGGCGATGGGGACTCCGATGATCATGCCCAAAACCCCGTAGAGTTTGCCGCCCATGATAATGGCCAGCAGGACCCAGAGGGGGTGAAGGTTGGAAACACGGGAGATGAGGATGGGTATGAGGATGAAGTTGTCGACGATCACCTGGGCGATAAGGACATAGACCATGACAATCCACCAGAACTGGCCGCCCATGCCGAGATCGGTCAGCGCGATAAGCAGGCCGGGGATCATGCCGACCAGGGGCCCGATATAGGGTACCAGGTTGGTGATTCCGGCGAAGAGTCCCAGCAAGGGGGCATAACGGATGTCGGTGAAAGAAAGTCCTACGGTCACCACGACGCCGATAATAAAGGCTTCGAGGATCCGTCCCCGTATGAAGTGGGCCATCTGCTGGCTGATATGAAAGGAGAGGTCATGCAGCATTTCAAACTGGCGGTTGGGCGCCAGGGAAATTGTGGAGCGAAGAATCTTGCGTCCATCCCGCAGGAAAAAAAAGGAAAAGAGGGGGACGAGGATCAGCAGGCTGCCAAGGCGAAGGGCCGATTTGGGGGTCTGCACCAGAATGTAGCCAACAGTCGCTTCAATCAGGCCTCGGGCTTTGCTGATGAATTCATAGCTCTCCACCATGGGGAAGCGGGCCTGCAGGCCAAGTTGCACTTCTTTTACAAAGGCAACGAGGTTGCCGGCATAGCGTGGAATGTCCGTTCGCAGAGAGTTCCACATATCCACCCACTGGGGCATCAGCCAGCGAGCGGCCAGGTAAAGGACCGAGGAAATGAAGAGGTAAACAATGAAAATGCTGAGGGTCCGGTTGATGTGCTCCCTTTCGATGTATTTGACCAGGGGGTCGAGCAGGAAAGCTGTGATCAGGGCCAGCAGCAGGGGAAGAATCAGGCCGGCAGTCGCCGTTCTCAGCAGACCGAAAACATTGGTAGCCGAGGAAAAAATGGCCAGGCCGCTGGCAATGCCCGCCGTCAGCACCAGGTAAAGAAGAACGATTTGTGGACGGGTCAATTTTCTGGAGTCAGTCATTCGGGTAACCCTGTCGATTCATGCTCTTTGGCGGATGATTCGAGTTGGGCTTTGAGACGACGGATTTCATGACTGGCACTGTGAAGTCTCTCGCTGATACAACGCGTCAGACCCATCAGGATTTTATTGGCCAGGGTGAGATTTTTGGGGATCGCCTCCATCAGGTCGGCGCGAAAAAGTCCTACCAGTTCGGCATTTTCCAGAGTTCTTGCCGAAGCAGTCCTGCTGGCAGGGGCGGTGAGGGTCGTTTCTCCAAAAAAATCACCGGGGCCGAGCACCGCCACGTCTTCCTCCAGGCCCGACAGGGACTTGTGAAAGATGAGAACACGACCAGAGCGGACGATGTAAAGACCGCTGCCGGGATCGCCCTCCTTGAAAATCGTTTCGCCGGTACCGTAGTGGCGGATGTGGACGAGGGATTCGAGCAGACGGATTTCCCGCCCGCTCAGATCTGTGAACAAGGGGATTCTTCCCAGCAGGTAAGCCAGGGACTCTTCTTCAGATTTTTTGCGAAAAATATTGCCCCACAGCGGATTCACGATATGCTCCCTACACAAGGGTTTGGTTGCCGGAACCTCCTGGTTCCGTTGCGGCTAAAACAGCGTGTAATTATAACAGCTGCCCTGCTAAAAACCAATAAAAACGATAGCTAACCCAAAAGCCGGTTTTGGGGGCGTCCTTTTGCCTAAACCACTGTGTTGACAGCCCATCGGCTCCCTGATATTCTTCGCCCTGCTTCGAAGGAGGTTTGCCCATGGATGTTTTTCGCTGCAGGATATGTACGGAGCCGTACCTCGAATCGGTGAGACCCACCCACTGTCCCTTCTGCGGAGCCCGTCAGGAGTACATTGTCCCGGCTGGAGACTATGAGCCAAACGCCATTGCCGAGTTGTCAGGCAAGAGCCGCGAGTATCTCCAGAAAGCCCTGGCCCAGCAGGTGGACAACAGCCAGTTCTACCGGGGGGCATCCAAGGTGGCTGATTCGGAAGAGGGCGCCGCTCTCTTTGCCGCCATGGCGGCCCAGGAAGCCCGCCACGCCGAGATTGTCTGCCGCATGCTGGGCCTGCCCGTTCCCGAAGATTTGCATGATACGGGTTCTTGTTCTCCGTCTCACAAAGAAAATCTGGCCGAGGCCGGCAAGCGCCAGACGCGCCTGTCCAAGGT
Organism: Desulfuromonas sp. AOP6; assembly: GCF_009731355.2. Lineage (GTDB taxonomy): Bacteria > Desulfobacterota > Desulfuromonadia > Desulfuromonadales > SZUA-540 > SZUA-540. Next base: position 2,326,744 of record NZ_AP022810.1, on the reverse strand, counting down.
CTATGCGAAGTTTCTGGAGGATGCCGGCGAGGAACGGGTCCGCGAGGTTCTCAAGGCTTTTATTGAGATCGAAAACGATCATCTCGGGCTTGCCGGATAAAACAGGGCCTCATGCACAGACAAGCCAGGGTTTCCCTGGCTTTTTTTATTGGCGGAGAGTCCACAGTGCAGGACGTCGATCTGAAAAAATATCCTACCGCTTCCGGTGTCTACCTTATGAAGGAGACCGGCGGAACGGTTCTCTATGTGGGGAAAGCCAAGAATCTGCGCGCCCGACTGCGCAGCTATTTCTCCCGGGAGGGTGACGGACGCGCCCATATCCGCTTTCTGATGAACAAGGTCCATAGCATCGAGACCATTGTGACGGATACGGAAAAAGAAGCCCTGATTCTTGAAAACACCCTCATCAAAAAATACCGCCCCCGTTACAATATCAACCTGCGGGATGACAAAACCTATGTCTCCCTGCGGCTGGATCTGCGGGAGGCGTTTCCCTTTCTGCAGGTGGTGCGGAAGGTCAAACGTGACGGTGCCCTCTATTTTGGCCCCTTCTCGTCCTCCTCGGCCGTGCGTGAGACTCTGAAGGAGATCTATCGCATCTTTCCGTTGCGCCACTACCCCATGGAGATCTGCCGCCGGCGGCGGCGCCCCTGTCTTTTCTATCAGATTGGACAGTGTAGCGCGCCCTGTCATGGTCATATCAGCGCCGAAGAGTACGGTCGGTTGGTGCGGGGCGTGATTTCCCTCCTCTCGGGCAGAGAGACTGAGGTCATTGACATGATCCGCCAGCGCATGCGGGAAGCCTCGGCCGCTCTGCGCTTTGAGGAGGCCGCCCGGTTGCGGGATCAGATCCGCGCCATCGAGGAGACGGTGGAGCGCCAGAAAGTCTGGGACGCCGGTGGCGGCGACCAGGATATTTTCGGTCTGCACCGTGAAGGAGGGGAGGTCGAGCTGGCGGTTCTCTTCATCCGCCAGGGCAAGCTGATTGACCGCCGCAGTTACAATCTGGAGTGGCGGATGGATGACGATGAACTCCTCTCTTCCTTTCTGCAGGAATTCTATGGCCGGGATATTCTCATTCCCGATGCGGTGCTGCTCCCCTTTCTGCCGGCGGACAGCGATACCCTCGCCGAGTGGTTGGGGGATCGCAAGGGGAAAAAAGTGCATCTGGCGGCTCCACAGCGAGGTGATCGTCGGGCCCTGGTGGAGATGGCGGGCCGCAACGCCTTGGAGGCTTTCCGGGAGAGGGGCAGCCGGCGTGAGGCGCGGGAGCAGGTCCTGGAAGAGATTCGCGAGCGGCTGCAACTGAACCGGGTGCCTCATCGTATGGAATGCTTCGATATCTCCAACGTGCAGGGGGATTTCAGCGTGGGGAGCATGGTCGCCGTCATCGACGGCGAACCGGCCAGTGAGGCCTACCGCCATTTTCGTATCCGCACCGTCGAAGGGGCCGATGACTACGCTTCCCTGCGGGAAGTGGTGGGCCGCCGTCTCAACCGAGGGCTGGCCGATGGGGAGTTGCCGGATTTTATTCTCATTGACGGTGGCAAGGGCCAACTTGCCGTACTGGCAACGCTTCTCGATGAATTGAATCTGCAGGAGCGTATTGATATCGCCGGTATTGCCAAGAGCCGGGTGATCAGCAACGTCAGGGGTAAGGCGGTGGAGCGCAGCGAGGAGCGCTTTTTCCGGCCGGGGAGGAAAAATCCCGTTCTGCTGCGCCAGGGTGGGGCTGCCCTCTTCATGCTGGAGCGTCTGCGGGATGAGGCTCACCGCTTCGCCATTACGCACCATCGCAAGGTGCGCCAAAAAGCCACGCTTCGCTCCCCCCTTGACGAGGTGCCGGGGATAGGGAAGTCGCGGCGCCAGCTGCTGTTGAAACACTTCGGCAGTCTGAAGAAAATCCGCGAAGCCTCGTTGGAAGAACTGCAGGCGGTTCCTGGTCTGCCGCGCCAGGTGGCCGAGGAGGTGCACGCCTTTTTGCACCGGTCGAATACCCCTTCCTGATGCACGTACCGCTCTACCTGCACAAAAAAACGCCCCGGGCCAATGACGGCCGGGGCGTTTTTTTGTGCTCGGTTGGTGAGGATGCTTACTCCACGGTAACCTTGGCGTCCTCAACGATGACGGCATATTGATAGCCATAGCCGAAATCCTTGTCCACCGCCAGGGCTCCGCTGATCAGGACGGTATCACCTACGGCTGCGGTCTCCGCGGTGGTGATGGTCAGGTCATTGGTCCCTTCGGCACCGGAGCCATCCTGCAGGTGAATCCAGTTTTTACCCATGATCTGGGGGCTGAATTTGACCACTTTGCCCCGGACGTTGACGGTTTTGCCAGCCAGGTCGGCCTTGGCTGCATAGACTTCGGCCACCGTCTGACCGCCTGCGGCTTTGGTGATGCCACTGAGATCGATGTCCGCCGCGGGTGCCTGTGAGCGAACGTCGGGATGCCCGGCAGGCATAGCTCCCTCGGCGCCAGCTTGGGCCGCACCGCCGACAAGGACGCCATCAACAAAATAGACGAGGTCAAAGTCGCGGTTCAGCGTTTTGCTGTGATAGTTCTCCATGGGCATACCGTCGGGTACGACGACGGCGTCCCCTACCTTGACGGCAAATTCAGGCGCGGCCGCCCAGATCTTGGCGCTGCCGGTATCGACCTGAACATAGGTGTAACCAGCGGCGTTCATGGTTTCAACGACGGTTCCTGATTGGCCGGCAGCCTGTTTAGCTTCAGCCTGCGGCGCCGCGGCGGGTTGTTGGCTGGCGGCGGGAGTTTCGCTGTTCTGGTTCTTGCAGCCTGCAACCAGCAGGGCCGTCACAGCAAAGGACAACAACAGAATACGAGTCTTTTTCACGGAGATCCTCCAAGGGTTGGTCGGGCGGTTCCACCGTCCGGAGTTCCAGGTTATTAATGAATACCTCGCGAGAATCTACCATAAGTGTTTATCCAGACACAAGCCAGCAGGTATAAAATCGTTTATGCGCACCCCTCGCACCTGTTCATCTGCACAGCGAGAACTGCTCATTCGCCCGAAAAGGGTGCCCTGCCGTAGAGCCGGGTCAGCTCCGCGAGACCTGCGCCTTTATCGTTAGTCATCTGCTCGCCGCAAAAACGCCAGCCCCAGTTGCCGCTGCTGGTGCCGGGGGTATTCATGCGGGCCGAGGCGTCGAGGCCGAGGATATCCTGCATCGGCAGAATGCACAGACCGGCGACACTGGACAGGGCACAGCGGATCAGATCCCAGGGCATGTCGCGCAAGCTGCTTCCCAGGTAGTGTTTTACCGCGGTCTTTTCGGCGGCAGCCAGGGCTTTCCACCAGCCGAGGGTGGTATTGTTGTCGTGGGTGCCGGTGTAGATGACGCAGTTCCGGGTGAGGTTGTGGGGAAGGTAGGGATTCCGTGGACCTGAACCGAAGGCGAATTGCAGGATCTTCATGCCAGGAAAAGCAAAGTCGTCGCGCAGTGCTTCTACTTCCGGGGTGATGACGCCCAGGTCCTCGGCGATAAGCGGGAGCGAACCCAATGCCGCCTGTAGCGTCTGGAATAGCTTGCGGCCGGCTGCGGGTCGCCAGTGACCGCCGACAGCTGTCTTCTCAGTCGCCGGAATGGCCCAGTACGATTCGAAACCACGGAAGTGATCGATGCGCACCAGGTCGGTCAGGGCCAGGTTCCAGCGAAAGCGGGCCAGCCACCAGGAAAAGTCCTGTTCCTCCAAACGTTCCCAGTTATAGAGCGGGTTTCCCCAGCGCTGGCCCGTCGTACTGAAATAGTCGGGAGGGACACCCGCCACGAGGGTTGGATTCTGGTTCTCATCAAGATAAAAGAGGTGAGGATTCGCCCATACATCGGCGGAATCGAAGGCGACGAAAATGGGGATATCACCCATAATCCGCACACCGCGGCCATGGGCGTGGGCTTTGAGAGAAAACCACTGCTCAAAGAAGACGAACTGGGCGTATTTTTCGAACAGGATTGGTTCGGCGAGGTCCTCACCCCAGGACTGCAGAGCCTGCGGCTGGCGGCGGCGCAGCGCTTCCGGCCACTGGCTCCAGCTTTGGCCGGAAAAATGATTTCGCAGAGCTTTGAACAGGGCATAGTCGTGCAGCCAATAGCCCTGTTCTTCAGTGAAACGGGCAAAGGCGCTGGCGCGATTGGTAGCGCCCTGCCGGAAAAAAGTGGTGGCGCCTTTGCGCAGCAGTCTGTCCTTGACGAGATGAGCCTGACTGAAGTGGGCGGTCCCTTCTTCGAAGTCGATTCCTTTAAGGTCGGCGGCGTCGAGATCCCCATTGACTACGAGGTCTTCCAGGTCGACAAGAAGAGGATTTCCAGCGAAGGCGGAGAGGGCGTTGTAGGGGGAATCGCCGTACCCCGTTGGCCCGAGGGGAAGAATCTGCCAGACGCTCTGTTGGCTGTCAGCTAGAAAATCGATGAAGCGGCGGGCTTCTTTGCCCAGGCTGCCGAGGCCAAATCTTCCTGGCAGGGAGGTGGGGTGCAGAAGAATTCCGCTGGCGCGATGAGTGAGCATGCCGGTGTCTCCAGTGGGTCAGGCGTCCTGGCCGGATCCGATCAGGGGCAATTCTTTGTCAATCTGGAAAATGACCAGAAAACGCGTTTTCGGCAAGTCGTCCTGCTTGCCGGGGTAGCGGCGGCTCAAGGTTTCAATCAGGGGAGAGTCGGTCTCTTCCCGTACTTTGGTCAGAAAGAGTCTCTTGCCGCGGTAGCCCGGACCCTCTTCAATGAACATGTAGGCGGCGTGCGGGTTCGATTGCAGGTTGTGGTGACTGAGCCGCTCGAGCATGATCATCGCCAGGGTGCCATCTTCCATCACGTGCGGGCGTGCATAGATGGCGCAGTCGACCCGGCCTTTGTCGTCTGCGGTGGAAAGAATGCCGGTACCCTTGGTGTTTTCAAAATAGTCGTGCAAATTCATGGTTGATTCTCCTTGTAAGGGTCGTTTGTCAGCGTGAAAATAGAGCCTTCACTCAGGGATAGAAGCGCTCGTGGGTTTTTAGGAAATCACAGGGATCGAAGCGGTCTCCCAGCGTCCCTTCCAGGTCGGTCAACTCCAGAACGAGGCGCCGCAGCCCCTCCTGGTCGGCCCAGCGGCATAGCCCGCCGGTAAAGGGGGGGAATCCTGTGCCGAAGATCATGCCCGTGTCGATTTCTTCCGGACCCGCGACAATCTTTTCATCGAGACAGCGACCGGCCTCGTTGACCATCAAAAGCAGCAGTCGGCGCCAATCGGCCTTGGTCGCCTCCCGGTCGGCGGCCAGGTTGACCATGGGGCTGACGTCCTTGTTGGGCTCGGGATCTTTGCCGGCCTGATAAAGATAGAACCCCTTGCCGCCTTTCTTGCCGAGCAGTTTCTCCGCCGCAACCTCATCGAGCAGGGGGCTGCGATGCAGATAAGGGAAAGCCTCGGCCAGTGTTTTGCCGACCTCAAAAGCCACGTCGATTCCCACCTCGTCAATAAGCCGGAATGGCCCCATGGGCAGGCCAAATTCCTTGGCCTGCTTATCAACAGAGGTCCACTTGACGCCGGCAGCGGCGAGGAGGCAGGCCTCATTGAGATAGGCTCCCAGTAGACGATTGACCAGAAAGCCGGGGGAGTCGGCGACCAGAATGGGCGTTTTGCCAAGACGTGTGGCCGTCTTGAACAAGGTGGCCAGGGTGTCGTCCTGGGTGTCCTGCCCTTTAATGATCTCCACCAAGGGCATGCGATGCACCGGGTTGAAAAAATGCAGACCGGCTACCCGCCCGGGGTATTCGGCGACCTTCTGCAGTTCGGTGACGGACAGGGCCGAGGTGTTGGTGGCGAAAAGAGCTTCGGTGGGGAGGACGGACTCGAGCTCCTGCAGAACGGACTGTTTAACCTCCATGTTTTCTACCACGGCTTCAACCACGAGGTCCATTTTCGAAAAACCATCATAGCCCACCTGTCCGCTCAGTCGCGCCATCTTTTTGTTGATCTGCGCCTCGGTGGCCTTTTTGCGGCCGAAAAGTTCGCGGGCTCGGGCCAGTCCTTTGTCCACGGATTCCTGCCGGATATCTGTCAGGGTGACCTCCAGGCCTTTGTCCACCATGAGTTGGGCGATTTCGGCCCCCATGACACCGGCGCCGATAACACCTGCCCGCTCGATGCTCCGGGCGGTTCCCGAGGGGGACCCTGCTTTTTTAGGGCGCTGACTGAGAAAGAAAACATGGACCAGGTTGCGGCACTCGGGGGTGATGATCAGTTCGCCGAGGGCTTCGGCTTCCAGTTTAAGACCCTGGTTCAGAGGGAGGTCCCAGCTGTGCTTGATGACCTCCAGCGCCTTCAGGGGCGCGGGATAATGGCCACCTGTCTCTTCAAGAACCTTTTTGCGGGCCTGGTAAAAGAGGGCCATTCTTCCGACGGGGTTCTTCTCCAGCATCCAGGCGCGGACGCTGTCCTTTTGGTTCGGCGGTAGTTCACCCTCTTGCGCCAGTCTCTCCACCCGCGTCAGGGCGACGCTCTGCAATTCCGTCGGCGCCACACAGTCGTCGGCCAGGCCCATCTCCAGCGCCTTGGCCGCCGACAGGGTGCGGCCGCTGAGGATAAGGTCGAGGGCGCTACTCAGCCCGACCAGACGGGGCAGCCGCTGGGTGCCGCCAAACCCTGGGAGAATGCCCAGCTTTATTTCAGGCAGGGCCAGATGGGCGCCTTCGGCCAGGACGCGGCTGGTGCAGGCAAGCGCGAATTCCGTGCCGCCTCCCAGGCAATGGCCGTGGATGGCGGCCACGGTGGGGATGGGCAGTCCGGCCCAAAGGCCGAGAATCTCCTGACCTCGCCGGGCGAGCTCCGCCCCTTCTGCGGCGGAGCTGATCTTGGTGAAACTGCCGATGTCGGCGCCGGCAATAAAGCCCGCCTCTTTGGCGCTCTGGATAATGGCCCCGCGGAGGTCCTCGTCCCGCTCCAGCTCCAAGGCGACCTGCTCCAGGTCCTGGAGGAATTCTTCATTAAGGAGGTTTACCTTGCCCGTGGGCGAATCCAAAGTGACGCGGGCGATGCCGTCATCTACCGTGTAGTGTACATACTTGTTGCTCATGGTTTCTCCTTCTTGGTGTCGGATGTCCAACCATAAGGATACCTGCTGAACGCCAGGGATCAATGCTCCAGGCTTTCTTTTCCTGAGGCGAAACCTCTCACCCGCCCAAGCAGGTTGTGATCCGTGCGCAGGCTGCTACACTTCAGAAAGGGAGCAAGATTACTGTAAATGCTGGACTAATAGTAGCGGAGAGAGGGAGTAAAGAGTGGATACTCATCGGCTGGCCCCGGAAGAACTGACTTGGCGCTGCGATCCTGCCCAATTCGAATTCACCACGACCCGCGATATCTCCTGTCTGGAGGGAACCATCGGTCAAGATCGGGCCCTGACGGCCATCGAGTTTGGATTGGGGATCTCGGATGGCGGCTTCAATATTTTTATCCTCGGCGAACCGGGCACCGGCCGCTCTTCCACCATCAAGAAGATGCTCAAGACACGGGCTGCCGATGAGTCCGTGCCGGACGACTGGTGTTATCTTTATGATTTCGTCGACGGGGCCGGGCCAACCCATCTGCGCCTGCCCGCCGGCGAGGGTAAGGAGCTGCAGAAGGATGTCGACAGTCTTGTCAGCCGGCTGGCGGAGGAGATTCCTAAAATCTTTGAAAGCAAGGAGTATGAGCAACATAAAAATCGCCTGGTCGCCGAGTCACAGGAACGCCATAAAAAGCTCTTTCAGACTTTGGAAGAGAAGGTCAACAAGGAGGGCTTCATCCTGCAGCGCACTGTGAGTGGGCTCGTGCTGGTACCCACCCAGGACGGTCATCCGATCTCGCAGCAGGAATACGAGGAACTCTCTGAAAAGGACCGGGAGGGCCTCGAGAAAAAAGGGGAGGTCCTGCAGGAACAGCTTAATGAGGTGATGCGCCGTGTGCGGGAGATCGAGAAGAAACTGCGGGCCGCCACGGAGCAGATGGAAAAAGATGTGCTGATGGCCGCCATTGGCCATCTCTTTGACGAACTGGAAGAAAAATACGGCAAGTATGAAAAGGTCCGCGAACACTTCGCCCATTGCAAAAAGGATATTCTGGAGCATATCGAGGCATTCCGACCCAGCCAGGGGCCGCAGATCATGCTGCCCGGCATGAAGGGCAACGATCAGGAATCGGTCATTGAGCGCTACCGGGTGAATCTGTTCGTCGACAACAGCGAACAGAAAGGCTCTCCCGTTGTATACGAGGCCAATCCCACTTATTTCAACCTTTTCGGCCGTATCGAGCACATCATTCACATGGGTAATGCCTCCACCAATTTCACCATGGTCAAGGCGGGGGCGATTCATCGCGCCAACGGCGGCTACCTCATTCTCGATTGCCGCGAAGTACTGATCAATCTCTTCTCTTACGAAGCCCTCAAACGCTGCATCCGCAACAAGGAAGTCAAGATCGAGGATCTGATGGAGCAGTACCGTCTTATCTCCACCGTATCCCTCAAGCCGCAACCCATTCCTCTCGACTGCAAGATTATCCTCATCGGTACACCGATGCTCTACTATCTCCTCTACCAGCTTGATCCCGATTTTCGCAAGCTGTTCAAGGTGAAAGCCGACTTCGATCGCATGATGAAAAATACCTGGGAAAATGTGCAGCAGTACGCTTCCTTTGTGGCGACCCACTGCCGGGATGAGAAGTTGCTTCCCTTCAAGCCGGCCGGAGTGGCGAGGTTGGTAGAGTATTCCGCCCGGCTTATCGAGGATCAGAACCGCCTGTCTTCGCGCTTCATCGATCTGGCCGACATCCTCAGGGAGGCTTCCTTTTATGCCGGTCAGCAGGGAAGCCCCACTGTCGATGGCAGTCACGTTCAGCTGGCGGTGGACGCCAAGGTGTATCGCTCCAATAAAACCGAGGAGCGCCTGCAGGAGTTCATCGAGGATGGCACTATCCTGGTCGACACCGAAGGGGAAGTGGTTGGTCAGGTCAATGGGCTTTCTGTCTATCTGTTGGGCGATTACTCCTTCGGCAAGCCTTCGCGCCTGACTGTGCGGACCTACCTGGGCAAGGGCGGCGTGGTCAATATCGAACGGGAAGTCAAGCTTTCCGGCCCCATCCACGACAAGGGGGTGCTGATTCTGACCGGCTTTTTCGGGGACCGTTTTGCCCAGGACAAACCGCTTTCATTCGCCGCCTCCATCGGTTTCGAACAGTCCTACGCCGGGGTGGAGGGGGACAGTGCCTCTTCCGCTGAGCTCTACGGTCTGCTCTCCTCCCTCTCCCGATTGCCCATCCGCCAGGGCATCGCCGTGACGGGCTCGGTCAATCAGCGCGGTCAGATACAGCCCATCGGCGGCGTCAACGAGAAGATAGAGGGCTTTTTCGCCGTCTGCAAAGCCAAAGGCCTGACGGGGGAACAGGGGGTGGTCATCCCGGTGCAGAATCGGAAAAACCTCATGCTGCACGAAGAAGTCATCAACGCCGTAAGTGAAGGGGAATTCAACATCTGGTCGGTGTCCACTATCGATGAAGGGATCGAAATTCTCACGGGAGTGCCAGCCGGAGAACTGCAGGAGGACGGAAGCTGGCTGGAAGGGACGGTCAACTACCTGGTGGACAAACGGCTTCGTGATATGGCCGAAAACCTCCGCCGGTTTTCCACCAGTAAGGACGGCGATAAAAACGACAAAGGCTGAGATCCTGCCTTTATTCCGCCGGGTACGGGGGCGAGTGACTTTTTTTGTCTCGCCCTCGTCGGATATGACTTCGCCAATTCACACCCGATGATATTTACTACCCGTCACCCCCCCCCGTCTGCCCCGGTTCTCCCGCCTTCTGGCCGCAGTTGAAGCCTCTAGAGCTATCTACACTCACTGTGGAACGCAATTTGCTTGAACACATTGACTCTGCCTTCAGGTACCCGTTCCCCCGGATGATTTCATGATGCTCTCTCGCCGCATTTTCGCCCCCTGGCTTGCTGGTCTGCTGCTCCTGCTGCTGGTTCTGCTGGCGGTTTTGTTCAATGCTTCCCCGCTGCGCCGTCTTGACTACCCCCTGCTGGATGTTCTCAGTCGCTATCGTCCCCTCCCGGCCACCGGGCAGGTCGCCGTTGTGGCTATCGACCAGGCCAGCCTGGCCGAAATGGGGGCCTGGCCCTGGTCCCGCAGTCTTCTGGCCCGCATGGTGGAGCGTCTGACGGAGCAAAAGACTCGCGCTATCGGGATCTATCTCCCGCTGACCTACCCAGAAGCCGCGCCGGCCCTTGACAGGGTTCGAAAATTGAAAAGCCAACTCTTTTCTCCTGATGGACCACCGGTTTCAGTGGAAAAGGAGGCGATGGCGACCCTGCTAGGCCAGATGGAGGCAGACCTGGACGGAGACGCAGCCCTTGCCCGCGCCCTGGCCGCCAGTAAAGTCGTTCTGCCCGTGCTCTTTGAGTTCTCTGGGGAAGAAGCCCAGATGCCGGGTCCTCTGACAGGCCAGCCCCCATGGACCATCCCCGCCCCCGATACGACTTCAGATCTTGCGTCCCTGTTGGGGGCTCTGCGTCATCCCCTTGCCACCATGGCCTATCCACTTCCCCGGGCGAGCGCGATTGTTCCACCTTTCCGGCCCCTGTCCAACGCCGCCACGGCGCTGGGCCATCTGCTTCTGCTGCCCGATGAAGACGGCGCGGTCAGAAGAGTGCCACTTTTTGTCGCTGTCGGTGACCGTTTTGTCCCCTCGCTGCCATTGAGCCTGGCTGCCGTATCCCTGGGAGTCCCTCCTTCAACATGGAAAATGGTGGATGATCGCCGGGATTTCTTTGGCCTTGAGCTAAAGTCAGTGCGCGTTTCCACGGATCACGGTTTCCGCCTCCTGCTTCCTTCGGCTTCCCCTGGTGAGACGATGCCTGTCTTCTCTGCCGCGCGTCTCCTGGCCGGAGAGGTTCCTGCAGCAGCTTTGCACGGGAAGACGGTTCTCATTGGACTTTCGGCCCCTGATCAAGCTTCTTATCTGCCTGGGCCCGGCAGTGGTTCATTGCCAGCCGTTCTCGTTGGTGCCCAGGCGGTGGCGACGATTCTGTCCGGTGCGACCGTGGTTGTCCCTCCTTGGGGCTGGGTGCTGGAGGTGGCGGTTCTCCTCTATTTCGGGTTCTTTCTGCTTCTGGTGCTGCCCCGTGTCAGTCTGCGCGTAGGAGCCATGATTCTGACGATTTTCCTGGCAACCTGGTACGGGCTGAGTATCGCTCTTATGGTGTCCCTCGGTTATTGGGTCTCGCCACTTTCCGCGACCTGTTTTGCCGTGGCCGGGTTTATGCTCCTGGGTTTTTCCCGTTGGTTTGCTGCTGCCCGGGAGCGCAGCGAGAAGGCGATTACCAACAAGCTGCAGGGAGTGACTTTGCAGGGGCAGGGCATGCTCGATCTGGCACAGGAAAAATTCATGGCCTGTCCCCCCCATGATGCTTCCGTGCGGGAACTGCTCTATAGCCTTGGTCTTGATTTCGAGCGCAAGAGAATGTTTCACAAAGCCGTAGCGGTTTATGAACATATCGCGCGCCATGGCAAATTCAGGGACGTTTCCGCCCGCCTGGAAAAGCTGCGCAAGGGGGCGAATCCCGTCTCTTTCGGTACCAACGGCAGACATGAGTCAACGCTGGTACTTGATCCGGGCGCCATAACGCCGACTTTGGGTCGCTACGAAGTTTTGAGGGAGCTCGGACAGGGAGCCATGGGCACTGTCTATCTGGGTCGTGATCCCAGAATAAACCGGGAAGTGGCCATCAAGACCCTCAGTTACGCAGCCATCGAACCGGAGAAGCTTGCAGAGGTCAAGGAACGTTTTTTTCGCGAGGCGGAAGCAGCCGGTCGTCTCAATCATCCCAATATTGTCACCATATACGATGTGGGTGAAGACCATGATATGGCCTACATGGCCATGGAATTGCTGGAGGGAGGGGATTTAAGCCGGCACTGTCAGAAAGGCCGTCTACTTCCGCCGGCTGAAGTGCTGCGTATTGTCTCCAAGGTCGCTGGCGCTCTTGAATATGCCCATGAGCATGAAGTCGTCCACCGTGACATCAAGCCCGGCAATATCATGCTCACGTCCAGCGGCCAGGTCAAGGTCACCGATTTCGGCATAGCCCGGCTGGTGCCGACCTCGCGGACGCAGACGGGAGTCATTCTCGGCACGCCCAGTTACATGTCGCCCGAGCAGGTGGCGGGCAAGAAGGTCGATGGCCGCTCCGATCTCTTTTCGCTGGGGGTTGTTTTTTATGAACTGCTCAGCGGTGAAAAACCTTTTGAGGGAGACAGTCTTGGCGCCCTCATGTTCACCATTGCCAACGGCTCCTATACTCCTCTGCGGGAAATCGCTCCCGACGTGCCGGATTGCTGCCTGCCGGTGGTCGAGAAACTTCTCACCAAAGCCCAGACCCGGCGTTATGCCAACGCCGGTCAGGTTTTAAAGCACCTGCAGGCCTGCCTGCAGGAGATAGGATGATCGATGCGCCTCCTATCCTGGGGACAGACTGATCAGGGGCTGCTTCGCGAGAACAACGAAGACAGCTTCATCCTTTCCCCCGAACGAGGTCTGTTTGTCGTGGCCGATGGCATGGGCGGCTATGCGGCCGGTGAGGTTGCCAGCAGTCTGGCGGTGCGGGAAGTGCAGAAGTTTTTGCAGGACTTGGATCAGGGCAAAGCCTTTGCCGACATGTCGGCGGATGAGGCTCTGCGGCAGGCGTTTTTGGCCGCCGACGAGGCGGTTTCCCGGGAAGCCCGTGACAATCCTGGCTGGCGCGGCATGGGGTGCACACTGGTGACTGCCTGGATTCAGGGTGAGCGGATGACCGTCGCCCACGTTGGCGACAGCCGACTCTACCGCGTGCGCCAGGGGAGCCTCGAGCTGCTGACAGAGGATCATACGCTGGTGCACGAGCAGGTTCTTCAGGGTCTGCTCTCCCCGGCCGATGCGACTGTTTCACCTAATCGACACGTGCTGACCCGGGCGCTGGGATCTTTCCCCAACACGGAAGTGTCAGTCGCTCAGTTTACTATCGAAGAGGATGACCGTTACCTGCTGTGTACCGACGGTCTTACCGACATGCTGGATGATGAAACCATCCTTTCTCTGGTCCTGTCGACAGACGATCCTCGCACGGCCTGCGCCCGTCTGGTCGATGCCGCCAATGCCGCCGGAGGAAAGGACAATATCACCGCAGTACTGTTTTTTTGTCAGCCCAACGGGATCAGCCGTTTTTTCAAGGGACGGCTGCCGCGATTCAGGAGGTAATAAGGGGATGCTCAGAATTCTGCTCAAATTCAACGACAAGGTTCTCAAGGTAGTCGATACGGACAAGGAACAGTTGACGATCGGACGGAACCTGGAGAACGATCTGCAGATCGACAACCTGGCCGTCTCAAGCTTTCATGCCCGGGTAGAAAATCAGTTGGGGCATTATTTTATCGAAGACCTCAACAGCACCAACGGAACCTTTGTGAACGGGCGAAAAATTACGCGCTGGGGCCTCAAACCGGATGACGCTGTCACGATCGGCAAGCACACCCTCGTCTTCATGATGGAGGAGGGTGACAGCGTCTCCTCCGGGGCTGCCCTGCGAGAGCTCGACATGGACAAGACCATGGTGCTGGAGACGCGGCAGCATCGCGAAGCTCTCGACCGCTTGGAGCTGTCGGGCTATCCCTTGGGAGTTTTGAACGATGTTGGCAGCGCCGGGAACGAGGGGGAATTTGAGCTGACCCGCTCGCTGACGGTCATGGGGAAAGATCCAGGCGCCGATATCCAGCTGCGGGGCTGGTTTGCCCCCAAAGTGGCAGGCTATGTCCTGCGGGGCAAGGACGGATATACCCTGTCGCCGGGAGAAGGTCGCCTCCGCCTGAAAGTCAACGGCCGCAGTGTGACAGAGGATATCCCTCTCAAAGAAGGCGATCTTGTTGAGGTCGCCTCGCGGCGTCTGCGTTTTCACCTGCGTCAGTAACCGCTCGCATCCTCCCTTGCATTTGAATCGCCTGTCGTGTTCAAATAGCCTCCTGTGATCTCGGGGAAGGAGGCAAAGACGTGACCTCACTATCTGGAAAATCTCACCTGAATTCCTGTGCCGACGCCCGGTCGGGTGAGGATGTGCTGTCGCGGCAAGCGCGCTATTTCTCGGACGGGTTCCTGGCCCGACACCTGCTGGAAGCCTTGCCCACGGTGGTGGCCATCGTCAACGACCAGCGGCAGATCGTCTATGCCAATAAGCCTCTGCTCGATCTTGTCGGCGTTTGTGATGTTGAGGCCTTGCGGGGACTTCGTCCTGGTGAGGCCTTACGGTGCGTGCGGGTTGAGACAAGCGGCCAGGGCTGCGGCGACGGGCCCATGTGCCAAAGCTGCGGAGCGGCCCTGGCGGTGTTGAGCGCCCTGGCAGGGGAGATCGATGAGCGGGAATTCCGCCTCTCCCGCCAGTTCGACGGACGCATGGAGGCCCTTGATCTGGTGGTCCGCGCGACACCACTGACCTTTCAGGGCGAGAAGTTTTCCGTCTTTGCCCTGGCCGATGTCAGTCATGAAAAGCGCCGTGCCTTTCTGGAGCGCATGTTTTTCCATGACATTTTGAATGTAGTCGGGAGTATCAAGGGGTTTGCCGAACATCTGCGTGTCTGCGATCCGGGACAACAGGAGAGGATCTTTGAACTGATCCATCTGGCCGCTGAACAGACCATTGACGAAATCGAGGCCCAGCGGGCCCTGGCTGCGGCCGAGTCGGGAGAGTTGGCGCTGGATGTGGAAACCTTCTCCAGTCTCGCCTTGGTCGAAACTTTGGCAGATCTTTATCGTCGGCACGAAGTGGCTACCGGCAGGGAACTGCGGGTCGATCCCGAGGCGGCGGCACTTCCCGTAACCAGTGACAAAACCCTGCTTGGCCGCGTGCTGGGCAATATGCTCAAGAACGCCCTGGAAGCCTGTCCTGCTGGAGGCCGGGTTACGCTGGGGTGCCGCGGCGGCAAAGACTGCATCGAGTTCTGGGTGCACAACCCAGGCGTTCTGTCACCGGAGGCCAAGGCCGGTATTTTCCAGCGCTCCTTTTCCACCAAAGGCGCCTCCCGGGGCTTGGGCACCTACAGCATGGAGCTGCTCAGCAACTACCTGAGCGGCACGGTCCATTACACCAGTTCCCCCGAAGCAGGCACTTGCTTCACCGCGTCCTATCCTCTGATCGTCCCGTTACCGTAGCCAGTTGGCAAATCGTCCTGATCCATCAGCGCCATCAGGATAGCTTCCGCCTGCAGGAGAGGCAGGGAGAAGTGTCCCTCCTCCGGCAGGAAAGTCGCTGCGCAGCCTGCGATCCTCTCGGCCATGAAGCGCCCCATGGCACAGGGGACTACCGTATCTTTTTCGCCGTGCCAGAGCAGGACCTTGGTGCGGATGTCTTCCAGGGCGAAGCCCCAGGACTCTCCATACACACAGAGGTCGGCAAAAGCGCCGGCACTCCCTTGGCTGAAGGCTTCACGCATGGAGTCTGTCAGCAGCGGGCGAATGTCTTCGTCCGTCATCGCCGCGCGGTCACAGGGGGGCAACGTTCGGGCGACCAGCGCCAGCAAATGCTGAGGCTGTCGCCTGGCCGCCAGCCCGGCCAGCAGCAACGGCAGGCGATAAAGGGGACGAGGCAGCTTTTTCATCCAGACGAAGCGGCGGTCCGGGCCATGGAGTCGTTTCAGCAAAGCAGCCTCGTCAAGGGGGGCAAGGCCGCAGACGATCCCCGTTTTTATGAGGCGATCTGGCATAAAACGGGCGCAGGCCGCAGCATAAGGAGCCCCGCCTGACACGCCGAGTATGCTGAATCTATCCAACTCGAGGGCGTCGGCAATGTCCCCAATATCCCGCGACCAATGAGAAAGTCGGCGTTGAGGTTGGTAGGACGATTTGCCGTAACCCGGTCTGTCCACAGCGATGACGCGGATCTGGTGGCGCCATGCCAGTTGGTGGATAATGCGGGCTTCCAGGCGTGAGCCGGGGAAACCGTGGAAATAGAAGAGCGGCTTTCCCGTGGGCGTGCCAAACTCGCTGATACCGAAGATATGGCCGTTTTCCTGCCGGATTATACGGGTGCCATCGTCTGCCATGCCTTCATTCCGTTCCGAAGCTGTCAAGATATCGCCAGACCGTCCTTGGTGAGGTCAATCCGCGCCAGAGTTTTTACGGGGAGGTCAAAATTCGCCAAGGTGACACGACCTTTTTCGTACCCTTTTTCGACCAGAAAAGCGAAAGCGCACAGGGTGGCGCCACTCTGCCGCACCATCTGCCCCAGGGCGGCAGCGGTCTGCCCGCTGCCGAGAAAATCGTCAACCACCAGGATGCGATCCGTCGGGCCCAGATATTCCCGTGACAGAAAGAGCTCGGCGTCGCTGCCTCGGGTGCGGCTGGTGACCTCGGCACACAGCGGGTTGTCGGCCATGGTAAGGGGGCGGCTCTTGCGGGCGTAGATGAATGGAATGCCCATGGCCTGGGCCGTGGCAAAGGCGGGAATGATGCCACTGGCCTCGGCCGTGACGATTTTACTGATTTCTTCTGCGGCAAACTGGTGGGCAAGGTGCTGCCCTGCCTGGGTGAGCAGGGCGGTGTCCACCTGATGGTTGAGAAAACTGTCCACCTTGATAAGATTGCCGGCGAGGGAGCGGGCGTCCCGACGGAGGCGTTCGATCAGTTGCTGCATGGCTCTCCTCCGGATAAAATGAAGCAGGTTCAGGAAAAGGTGCTGATTACATGTTGGGTTCGCGATATTTTATCCGGTTTTTTAGACGGACCGGAGAGTGGATCTACCTATCGACTCCAATAATAAAACAAGGCCGGCTTTATGCAAAGCCGGCCCATGCTGAAAAGGGGATATTATGAAGGGATTGATGCTACGCTGGCTGATTCTGACTCTGGCCATACTGGCCGCCTCTTACCTGATCGAGGGGATCGCGGCCAGCGGGTTTTGGGCGGCTTTTTTTGCGGCAGCCACCCTGGGGATTCTCAACGCCTTGCTGCGCCCCATTCTGCTGCTGATCACTCTGCCGATCAATATTCTGACCCTCGGCCTGTTCACATTCGTGATTAACGCGATGCTGTTGATGATGGTTTCCGGGGTCATCTCGGGTTTTTATGTCCGTGGTTTCGGTTCAGCCCTGCTGGGTTCTCTGATTGTCAGCCTGATCAGTTGGCTGCTGAGTTCCTTTATCAACGAACAGGGCCGGGTCGAAGTCATTGCTCTGCGCCAGCGTTCGAACGGTCGCTGGGAGTAATAACGTCAACCTGAAAAGAAGTCAAGGCGCCGATATCTGCAAACCCTGCTCTTTCCAGAAAGTCATGGCACCAGGATGCAGCGGTCTTGCCTTGGTCTGCACTCCCTTCTGCTTGTTCAGGCCGACCAGGCTCGGTTCTTTCTCGCCCAGCCTGTCCAGACCCTCGCCAGAAAAGACTTTCCGTAAAACTTCCCGCACTGCTTCCTCTGGCACCTGGGCTCCGGCAGCTAACAGGGCCCGATCGGAAAAGGTCGAAATATCACGGTCGATGCCCTGGTAGGTGCCCGCCGGAATAGTGGTCGGTGCGAAAAAGGGATAGTCGGTAAAGAAACCAGCTTTGACTCCAGCCTCCTGAAGGTCGAGCAGCCGAATGGGAAAAGCCTGGCCTGCATGCGTCGCCGCCGGCGTGGGCAGGGCGGCAAAGAGCCAGATGGCATCGACATAGCGGTGTGCCAAGGCAGAGACCGCCTCCTGATAGCCGGTGTAGTCGGGGCGAATGCGGTCCCACAGGCCGATGCTGGTCAGATAGAGCTGGGCGGCTGCGGCAGCACCGGAGCCAGGCCCGCCGATCGCCACGCGCTTGCCGACCAAATCCTCCACCGTCTGAATGTCGCTGTCCTGACGTACCAGCATCTGGGCCGGGGCGCTGTAGAGATAGGCCGCCACCAGGACATTGTCATAGGTGCGGGCATCATAGGGCAAACGGCCCTGCTGGGCTAGAAAGAGATCGCCGGCGTAGATAATGCCGAAATCGGCCTGGCCGGAGCTGAGGCGGCGCAGATTTTCCACCGAGCCGGCGGAGATGCTGCGGCTGATGTGCATTTCGGTGCTTTTCTCGTTGACCAGGCGCGTGATCGTGTCCCCGACCACATCAAAGGTTCCCCCAGCTGGACCACTCACAAAGCGAACCTGTGGGGGGGCGGCCAGAACCAGAGTGGCGGACAGGGTGGCAGAAAGTAGAACAAAAAGGCTGCAAAGGTGAAAAAATCGCTTGCTCATGGCAGAGTTCCTCGGGGGGATGGGGGACACGTCAGTTCGCCTGCTGCTGCACTGTCAGTACAGGGATTTTCGAACGCCTGACCACCCTTTCGGCGGTGCTGCCCACAATAACGTGCTCGATGCCGGTACGTCCATGCGTTCCCATAACGATCAGATCGGCTCCAACAGCCCTGGCCTTCTCGATGATCTGCTGAAAAGGCGTGCCGATGACCACTTCCGAGGTATAGGGGATCTGTTGGCCAAAACGGCTTTGACAGAAGTCCTCCATCTCCTTGACGGTTTGCACCTCCACATTCTTCTCCAACATGGCAAAAGCCTCCGGCTGGATCTGGCTTTTGCGGCTGTCCACCAACTCGCCGATGACATGCAGAACATGTATGGTGGCTCCCGCCAATTTGGCCAGGGTCAGCGCATAGTCGGCCGCATCGTTGGCACTTTCAGAAAAATCGGTTGCATAAAGTATTTTCTTGATGCTTTTCATGGTGTTCCTCGCGAGACAGCGGTTCAGGCGGCCAGCGCCTGTTCCCGTTTGTTTTTAGCCTTCTGCATGATAAAGACGATGGCCACAAGGCCTATGCCGACAGCATCCGTAATCAACGTTGGCCAGTAAAGCAGGATTGTGGCGGCCGCCAGAATCAGCCATTCGGGGATACTTGTGCGGCGTATCCAGAAGAACATGGTCAGCGATGAGAAGGCGATGGTTCCCAGGACGGCCGAGAAGAAGGAGGAGAAGACCTTGGTCTTTGTGGCGATGATCTCACCTTCGATCAGCACGTCCCCAGGATTGGCCAGCCCGCCGGTAAACGTCTTGATCTGAGTGACGCGGCCGTCTTTTTTAGCCTTGATATCCACAGGCTTGTCGTCCACCAGCACGGTTGCCAGAATGTCCCCTTTGACGAACTCGTCCCCTTCCTTGACATCGACCTTGAGGACGGAAGCGAAGGGGACTTCGGCATGGATTGCCGGCATCTTGACGTTGATCGGCTTGGCCTGGAACAGGATCGACGGCGTGAAGGCAAAGAGGATCGGCATGACGTAGAGGAGCTTGGCAAACTTGAAGCTGGTCCACCCGGTCTTCCAGGGGTCGGAACCAGCGATGGCCGCGCCAGCGTAGGCCGCCACGCAGACGGGCGGAGTGATGTTGGAATCCTGGCTGAGCCAGTAGACGATCATGTGTGCGGCGATCACGGGGACACCCATCTCCACCAGGGGTGGCACGGCCAGTACGGCAGTGATCAGGTAGGCCGCCGTCACTGGAACCCCCATGCCGAGCACCAGGGAAGCCAGGGCGACCAGCAGCAGGGCCAGCATGAGGTTCCCCTGGGCCATGGAAATGATGATATCGGAGAACTTCAGACCGATGCCGGTAAGGGATATGGTGCCGACGATGATACCGATGACCCCGAGGGTGGCGCCGATAATCAGGGTATTGTTGGCGCCAGTGAGAATGGCCTCCCAGATCTCCTTGATTCCCATGCGGGTCTCTTTGCGGAACCAGCTGATGACAACGCATGAGATCGTCGCCCAGAAAGCGGAATAACCGGGAGAGCGGCCCATGATCATCAGCACCGTGATGATGACCAGCGGCAAACTGAAATACCATTCACGCTTGAGCACCACCTTCCAGTGGGGAAACTCTTCGCCCTGTATGCCCTTGAGGCCCTGCTTCTTCGCTTCGAAATGGATCATGCAGAAGACGGAGAAGAAGTAAAGCAGGGCAGGGAAGATGGCGATCATCATGATGGTGGTGTAGGAGGTGTTGGTCAGTTCAGCCATCAGGAAGCCGCCGGCCCCCATGATCGGCGGCAGGAACATGCCGCCGATGGAAGCGGCCGGTTCAATGGCGCCGGCCACATGGGGCTTGAAGCCCGCCCGTTTCATGAGGGGAATGGTGAAGGCGCCGGTGGAGACTGTGTTGGCGATGGCGCTGCCCGAAACGGAGCCGAACAGGGCCGAGGCGATGACTGCTACCTTGGCCGGCCCGCCGGTGCTGTTGCCGGCAATAGCCAGCGGCAGGTCGATGAAGAATTTGCCCGCCCCGCTTTTGTGCAGGAAAGCACCGAAAAAGATAAAAAGAATAACGTAGGTGGCCAGAACATTGGCCATGACGCCGAATACCCCGTTGGTGGTCAGGTAGAGGGCCGTGGCCAGACGCTCGATACCGAAGCCGCGATGGGAAAGCATGTCGGGGAAGTAAGGGCCGAAGTAGCCGTAGACGATCATGCCTAAGCCGATGAGGGTCATGGACCAGCCGAGAACGCGGCGGCAGACTTCCAGGGAGAGAAAGACGCCGACAATACTGACCATGGCGTCCAACTCATTCTCCGCACCAGCCCGGTAATTGAGGTTTTCGAACTCGTGCATCCAGTAATAGACCACGGCCGCCGAGAGCAGGGCGAAGAGGATGTCAGAAATCGTCGGGTTGTTGCCGGAGCGGCGCATGATAAGACGATCGCCGATCATGACCAGGGCGAATATCAGCACGGCACCGAGGGCGACCTGCCACAACCCGGCTGCCGATGCGATGGCTCCGCCAAGCCCCCCGGAGCCGTAGCGGTCCCCTATCTCCAGCAGGCGTTCGTGAAAAGCCGCCATGTCGGAAAAGAAAAGGAGTGCGGTCCCTAGCATGGAAAGGATGATGGACAGAACCGCCGTAAGGAGAGCGCGGATTTTTACCTTGCCCGCCGGGTAAAGCAGGAACACCAGCACGTAGGTGGCAAAGACGTAGACCCCTCGATGGTACTGGGTCGCTACCGCCGCCAGGCCGGCGGTGTAGAAATAGAAAATGACCATGCCCGCGCCCAGCAGGGCTACCAGCCCTTTGAAAAAGCCTGTGGGAGAGCGGTAGGACTTGGCGTCCTTCTCCATGAGCTTTTTCAGCTTTTCCTGTTCCTCTGGGCTCAGATTTTCCAGTTCTTCCAGTTCTTTGTTTTTTTCTTCCGACATACAGGCTCTCTAGAAAAGGCTAGGGTGCGGGCAGATGGAAAGCGGGGCCGAATGGTCAGCCCCGCTTCCAGATGGTCGTGTCTTATGCAGGCTTTCAGACTTCCTGGGTTTTAGCGGGCAGTCTGCTCGGGGGTCAGGGCCAGGCCCTTTTCTTTCCAGAGCTTTTCAGCGCCTTCATGCACAGGCGTTACGATGCCGGTAAGGGCTCCTTCAACGCTCATGGCTTTGGCGGTGCTCTTCACTTTGACCAGGTAGGAAAGCCCTTCGGGGGTGAAGATGTCTTTGGTCACTTGATAAATGACATTGCTGTCGACATGTTTGCCGGCCACCCAGAGGGCGGAATCCTGGAATGTTTTGACGTCATAATCGATGCCGCTGTAGGTGCCGGCGGGAATGGTGACTGGGGCGTAGAAGGGATACTTCTTGAAGACGCCGCCTTTTTCGCCCGCCTCATAAAGACTGAGAACTTTGATTTTGTTGCTGGCAGCGGCCTGGATGACCGAAGAGTTTGGGAAGCCGGCGAAAACCCACATGGCGTCGATGAGCTTGTCACCGAGTGCCGAAGCGGCCTTGCTGTAGCCGATGAACTCGACATTCATCTTGTCCCACAGTCCAAGCGTCTCGAAGTAGCGCTGGGCCGAAGCCGCGGCACCGGAACCTGCCCCACCTACGGCAACACGCTTGCCGGCGAGGTCGCTGACCGCGTTGATGCCGCTGCCGTCAAGTACGATAAGGTGCGCAGGGGCGCCGTAAAGATAGGCCAGGGCATGGACGTTTTCGTACTTGCGGGTATCTTTGGGCAGCTGGCCGGTACGGGCCAGGTAGGTGTCTCCTGAGTAAGCGATGCCGAAATCGGCCTCGCCGGAGTTGACGCGGCGGACGTTTTCCACGGAGCCGGCCGAAGCCATGTTGGAGACTTCAACGTTCGGAATAGTTTTGGAGAGACGGGTGGCGATGCCGTTGGAAAAGTACTGGAATGTACCGCCGTCGGGACCACCGGAGAAAGCCAGACGTGTTTTCTGGGCGTGACCGATATTGGGAACCAGTGTCATGGCCGCTACAAGCAGAGCTGAAAGCGTAAGGGACATTAACCTTGCTGTCTTGATCATGTTCTTTCCTCCTGTACGATGTTGGGGGTTAAATGAAAACAATATTCTGATCCTGGAAACTGGGGGCTGTTTTCAAGGAAAAACCAAGTCTCAAGGTGGATTAAATATACACGGGAACTGATGTTTTGCAATCATTTAGTGCTGGCAAGAATGCAGGATTTCCCTTTGGGGACTTCGTGCAAGGGCAGGTGGCCAGTCCGATAGGGCTGAAAGGCGACTGCTAGTATTGTGCCATTTTAAAAAAGTGTTTGTATTTTGGGTCGAGCGGTTCTGTCGCAGGGAGAAGCGAGAGTTTGCAACAAAGTTTTCTGAGGTCCCCCTGGTAGTGTTTTGGCCAAAAACGGCCACATGTGGTCGTTTTTGGCCCGCCAGAATGGCGTTTCCTGGGAAAATGGCGGCTTGACTTTTGTTGAATCATCGCAAATGATGCGTTGTTTGGCAAAAACGGCTTCCGAGGGGGGATTGTGAGGCGAGTTTTTCAAGCTCCGGCAAAAATCAATTTGCGTCTGCAGGTTCTCGGCAAGCGCGAGGATGGCTACCACGATCTTTGCATGGTCATGCAGTGTGTCTCTCTGTACGATCGCATCGAAATATCCCTGTCGGAGAGGTGTGGCGTAAGAGTGGCCTGTCCGGGGGTCGACCTTTTGCCGGGTACCGAAAATATTGCGGCCAGGGCTGCCGAGGCTCTGCTTGGGCGCCTCAAAAAAAGGGTGGGGGTTGATCTGCTTGTCGAGAAGAATATTCCGGTGGCGGCGGGCCTCGGTGGAGGGTCTTCTGATGCGGCAACGGTCCTGCTTGGGCTGAACGATATGTTGGCTGCCGGTTTGACCCGCGATGAGCTCATGGCGATAGGGGCTTCCCTGGGGGCCGATGTACCGTTTTTTCTGTATGGACAACCGGCGATCGCCCGGGGAGTCGGAGATGTTCTGCAACCTCTTCCGGTGTCGCTGCCACCTGTCTGGTATGTTTTGGTCAATCCCGGAGTGGCTGTTTCTACGGCCTGGGTTTACCAAAATTTGGGGTTGACAAGCTATGTGGATGAGTATAGATTACCCGGGTTTCCCAAAACGGCCCAGGATTTCAAGTCTTTTATCCTCAATGATCTTGAACGGGTGACCATGTCGAGGTACCCGGAGGTCGGGCAGGCCAAAGCACGGCTCTCCGAGCTGGGAGCTTGCGCTGTGTTGATGTCGGGTAGCGGTCCGACGGTCTTCGGGGTCTTCCAGAGTCAGGAAGAGGCTGAGGCAGCTTGCGGGAAGATCGGCCGTGAGCGCGAGACCTGGCGGGCCGAGGTTGTACGGCCTGTGTAGGTGATTCAGTAGGGGAATTTAGCACGTTTTTTGATGGGGCGTCGCCAAGCGGTAAGGCACCGGATTTTGATTCCGGCATTCCCAGGTTCGAATCCTGGCGCCCCAGCCACTAACCTATCAGCCCTCAGGCGCTTGTCTGGTTTGAGAGCTTCAGATATCCGATATCACTTCTTTTTTCGGTTAGGTCATGGTTCTCCATGGCCTTCAACTTTTTCCAAGCTAGCAGTGGGGGTCCATGGTGGACAAACTGAAGATATTTTCCGGCAATGCCAATATCCCTTTGGCCCGTGAGATCTGCGGCCAATTGGCCGTACCTCTTGGTAATGCCAAAGTCAGGACTTTTTCTGACGGGGAGATCATGGTTGAGGTCGGCGAGAATGTACGCGGCAGAGACGTCTATGTCGTTCAGTCAACCTGTGCACCATCCAACCACAATATCATGGAGCTTCTGATCATGATGGATGCCCTCAAAAGGGCATCGGCAGCCAGGATTACGGCGGTGGTGCCCTATTTTGGCTATGCCCGTCAGGATCGCAAGGTCGCTCCGCGAACACCAATCACCAGCAAACTGGTCGCGGATCTGATCAGTACGGCTGGCGCCGATCGTGTGCTGACGATGGACCTGCACGCTGGCCAGATTCAGGGTTTTTTCAATATTCCCGTTGATCATCTCTACGCCGCTCCGGTTATCCTTGCGGATGTCTGCTCCCGTTTTCCCGGTCGTGTTGTGGTTGTATCTCCTGATGCGGGGGGGACCGAAAGAGCCAGGGCGTACGCCAAAAGGCTCGATGCCGGGCTGGCCATCATCGACAAGCGCCGCAGTGGACCCAATGTCTCCGAAGTTATGCACATCATTGGCGATGTCAAAGGGGAGGCCTGCATTATTGTTGACGATATGATCGATACGGCTGGAACCCTTTGCCAGGCGGCCCAGGCCTTGAAAGAGAAAGGCGCTGCAGCCGTCTATGCCTGCGCCACTCATGCTGTTCTGTCCGGGCCTGCCCTTGAGCGAATCAACGACAGCTGCCTCGAGGAGGTGGTGGTAACCAACACCATTCCCGTTCAGGACAAGCTGTCGGCCTGCTCGAAGCTCCGCGTTCTCTCCGTGGCGGAAATCCTGGCCGAATCCATTCGCCGCATTCATGGCGATGAGTCGGTCAGTTCGTTGTTTGTTTAGATCGGTCAACAATTTAGATAGTTAGTTTGGCTGCCCGCGAGCAGCCCGAATTTATGGAGGAACAATCAATGGCAAATACGGAACTGGTGGTCTCTGCACGTGAAAGAATCGGAAAGGGTGGAGCACGTAGTCTTCGCCGGCAGGAGCTTATTCCCGCTGTCGTCTATGGAAAAGATATGGAGCCCTGTGCTGTGACGGTTGAGCCCAAGGCTCTACGGGAGGCCATGGCGACCGAATCCGGCTGGAATACCCTTATTTCTCTCAAGGGGATACCTGCAGTCGAAGGCAAGGTCGTTATCCTGAAGGATCTTCAGGTCGATCCTATCCGTCGGGATATGATGCATGCCGACTTCCAGACGATTGAGATGGGCAAGAAGACCCATGTTATGGTTCCTGTTCATCCTGTCGGGAAGTCCAAGGGTGAAAAAGAGGGCGGCAACCTGCAGATCATTCGCCATGAACTGGAAGTGTACTGTCTTCCCTCCGCTATCCCCACGGCGATTGAGGTCGATGTAACCGATATGAAAATCGGTGATGTTTTTCACGTCGAAGACCTGGTGCTCCCCGAGGGGATTCAGGTTCCCCATGACGTTAATTTCACAGTGATCACGGTGACAGGCCGCAAGGCTGAAGAAGAAGAGGGCACCGCTGAAGAGGCAGGAGAAGAGGCCTGATCTTGAAGTTGGTGGCTGGGTTGGGAAATCCCGGCAGTAAATATGCCGGAACAAGACACAATATTGGATTTCTCGTCGTTCAGAAGGTCGCCGAACGAGCCAGTATGTCACTTAAAAAGAGTGGCCACCAAGCGATTTACGCTACGGGCCGCGTCGCTGGGGAGGAAGTTACCCTGCTTCTCCCCCAGACCTATATGAACCTCAGTGGAGCCAGCGTGGGTTCCGCCTGCAGATCCCTCGGTGCCGAACCGGGGGATTTGATTGTGGTACACGACGACATTGATCTGCCTTTTGGCGCCCTCAAGATTAAGCAAGGGGGAGGGCACGGCGGCCACAACGGCATTCGTCACATTAGACAGGTTCTTGGCACGGGTGATTTCGTCCGGGTCAAGGTTGGGGTCGGCAGGCCGGTCCCTGGTGGTGATGTCGCCGGTTACGTGCTCAGTCCTTTCTCACCGACCGAGCGCCAGGGTTTGGACGAAGTCCTTGAAAATGCGGCC
The DNA here is from genome assembly GCF_009731355.2 of Desulfuromonas sp. AOP6. Taxonomy (GTDB): domain Bacteria; phylum Desulfobacterota; class Desulfuromonadia; order Desulfuromonadales; family SZUA-540; genus SZUA-540. Next base: position 2,300,771 of record NZ_AP022810.1, on the reverse strand, counting down.
ATGGCCGTGGAAGCTGTTCTCGAAAAAGGAACAGAGCGGGCCATGAACGAATTCAATAGTCGAGATACTCGAAATTAAAATCAGAGGAAAGAGAGGGAACGAGACAACATGGAACTGCAAATGTATGCACCCATTCTTGGGGTGATCGGTTTCGTCATTGCTATCGTGCTGTATGTCCTGGTTAAAAAGGAGCCGGTAGGCAACGAAAAGATGAAGGAAATTTCTGAAGCGATTCATGCTGGCGCCATGGCCTTCCTGCGCAGGGAGTACAAGGTTCTCGCTATTTTTATCGTGGTGGTTTTTTTCCTTATTTTTGCCGGCATGGGGCCGCAGACCGCTTTTGCCTTCCTTGGCGGCGCCGTCTGCTCCATGATCTGCGGTTTTATCGGAATGAAGGCCGCCACCCGCGCCAACGTTCGTACGACCGAGGCGGCTCGTCAGTCGGGCCAGGCCAAGGCTCTGGAGGTTTCCTTTAACGGTGGCGCTGTTATGGGTATGTCCGTTGCCTCTCTCGGCCTTGTCGGCGTCGGCATTGCCTTCATTCTTTTTGGCGATCCTGAGCACGCCCGATACATTAACGGTTTCGCCATGGGTGCCTCTTCTATCGCCCTGTTCGCCCGCGTGGGCGGCGGCATTTATACCAAGGCAGCTGACGTCGGCGCCGACCTGGTCGGCAAAGTCGAAGCCGGTATCCCCGAAGATGACCCCCGTAACCCTGGCGTCATTGCTGACAATGTCGGTGACTGCGTTGGTGACACCGCTGGCATGGGCGCCGATATTTTTGAATCTTACGTCGGCTCCATCATCGCCACCATCGCTATCGCTGCAGCGGCCAGCACCGAACTGCTGACGCACCTTTCGGTCCCCGGTGTCGAACTCAGCGTCATTCAGGCCAATGCCATGTTGCTGCCCTTGGCTCTGGCTATGGTCGGCCTGATCTTCTCTATCATCGGTATCGGCTCGATGAAGGTGCTCAAGTCCATGGATCCCGCCAAGGCTCTGCACTACACGACTTTCGTCGCTGCCGGTGGTTTCCTCGTGGCCGCCTTCTTTATCGTCAGGGGGCTGCATATCTCCAATGGTGTCTTTTGGGCTATCCTCGCCGGCACCTTGGCGGGTATTGCCATCGGCCAGATCACCGAATACTATACTGCTTCCACTCCGGTCGCCCGCATTGCCGAGGCCAGCAAGACCGGTCCGGCCACCAACATCATTCATGGCTTGGCGGTCGGTCTGGAGAGCACCGCGGCTCCCATCATTATCATTGCGGTCAGCATTTTTGTGGCCAATTATTTTGCTGGTCTCTACGGCATTGGGATCGCCGCTGTCGGCATGCTGGCCACGGTTGGTGTGACCATGACCGTCGATGCCTATGGCCCCATCGCCGATAACGCTGGTGGTATTTCCGAGATGGCCGCTCTTGGCCCTGACGTTCGCAAGATAACCGATGGTCTCGATGCTATCGGCAACACCACGGCCGCCATCGGCAAGGGTTTCGCTATTGGCTCGGCGGCCTTGACGGCCCTGGCCCTCTTCTCTGCTTATGCCACCACGGTTGGGCTTACCTCAATCAACCTGATCAATCCTTTGACGGTTATCGGTATGCTTATCGGGGGCGCGCTGCCTTTCTTCATTGGCGCCCTCACTATGACAAGTGTCGGTCGTGCTGCCGGCAAGATGGTCGATGAAATCCGTCGCCAGTTCCGGGAGATTCCCGGTCTGCTTGAAGGCAAGCCCGGCGTCAAGCCCGAGCCCGAAAAATGCGTCGATATTTCTGCTCGTGCGGCCCTGAAAGAGATGATCCTGCCCGGCGTTGTCGCCGTTGTCGCTCCTGTGGTTATTGGCTTTGTCCTCGGGGCTGAGGCTCTCGGAGGCATGCTGGCTGGTGCCACGGTGGCCGGTGTTCTGCTGGCCCTGATGATGTCCAATGGCGGTGGTGCTTGGGATAATGCCAAGAAATACATCGAAAAAGGCGAACTTGCCGGCGAGAAAAAAGGTGGCGAGGCTCATAAGGCAGCCGTCGTCGGTGACACCGTTGGCGACCCATTCAAAGATACTTCGGGCCCGGCTATGAACATCCTCATCAAGCTCATGAGCGTTGTTGCTCTGGTTATCGCACCTTTGCTCGTATAAACTCGGGCCATACGCCCATCGGTTAAACACGGATAGCCGGGACTTAACGCCCGGCTATCTTCTTTTATAGTGAGAAGGTAAAACATGGGTTTTAAGTGCGGTATTGTCGGGTTGCCCAATGTAGGCAAATCCACCATTTTCAACGCCATCACTTCGGCAGGGGCAGAATCGGCCAATTATCCTTTCTGCACCATTGAGCCCAACGTGGGCGTCGTGAGTGTCCCTGACGCCCGCCTGGATAAATTGGCTAGCATCGTTCATCCTGAGCGCGTTGTGCCGACTACGATGGAGTTCGTCGACATTGCCGGCCTTGTCAAGGGCGCCAGCCGAGGTGAGGGGCTGGGGAATCAGTTCCTTGGGCATATCCGCCAGGTCGATGCTATCGCGCATATCGTGCGTTGTTTTGAAGACGACAACGTCGTTCATGTGGATGGCTCCGTTGATCCTCTGAGGGATGTCGAGGTCATACAGACCGAGTTGAATCTGGCCGATCTCGATTCAGTGGAGAAACGAATTTCCCGCACCGAAAAGCAGGCCAAAAGCGGCGACAAGAAAATGCAGGAAGAGTTGGCCGTGTTGAGGAAGGTTCAGGAGACGCTCAATGGCGGCCAGCCGGCCAGGGCGACCGACCTTTCCCCCGAGGAAAGACGCATTCTCAGGGATCTGCACCTGATCACCGCGAAACCTGTCCTCTATGTGGCCAATGTGGGGGAAGACGATCTGCAGGGGCAGCATCCTTTTGTCGAAAAGCTGCGCCACTTTGCAACGGCACAACAGGCAGAGATGGTTATGATATGTGGCAAGATCGAGGCGGAAATCGCCGAACTCGATGCCGATGAGAAGACCGACTTTCTTAGCGAAATGGGTCTTTCTGAGCCTGGGCTTGATCGCATGATTTCCGCTGGCTATCAGTTGCTCGGCCTGATTACCTATTTCACAGCTGGCGTCAAAGAGGTTCGTGCCTGGACTATTCCTGCCGGAACCAAGGCCCCTGGTGCTGCGGGTGTTATTCACACCGACTTTGAGAAGGGGTTTATCCGGGCTGAGGTCACTGCTTTTAATGACTTTATTGCCTCCGGTGGCGAGGCTGGTGCTAAAGAGAAGGGGTTGATGCGGCTGGAAGGCAAGGAATACGTCGTCAGGGATGGCGATATTATGCACTTTCGATTTAATGTCTGACGTGCTTAAAGATTGAAAAGCATTTCGATCTGTGATATGAATTCTGTTTGTCCAAGATCGGATGCCATTGTGGTGTCCGCTCCTTGCTCCGGATCGGTTCCGGGGCTATATAACCCAAGAGGAGGTAACATAAATGCGTACCTATGAAGCGATCTACATCGTCAACCCCGAAACGACCGGTGATGCTTATACCGCGATCGTTGACAAGTTTAAGGGGGTCCTGACCGAACAGGGCGCCAACATCATAAAAGTTGATGAGTGGGGTGTCCGTAAAATGGCCTATCCCATCAAGAAACAAACCCGTGGGAGTTATGTTCTGACTGTATTCGAGGCCCGGCCCGAAGTCATCAAGGAGTTCGAGCGCCGCATGCGGATTGATGAGAACATCATGAAGTTTCAGACGGTGTATCTGGAAAAAGGTTTTGAAGCCTCTGTTCCTGCCGACGCGCAAGATGTCGACGCAGCAGCCGACCAGGAAGAAGAATCAGAATAATTCTCTCGAACAGACAACTTGACTATCAATACGGAGGATATAAATAAATGGCTTTTGAAAAACCCGCTGGGAGAAAACCTGCTGGTGCAGGGGCACCGAGAAGACGCTTTGTTCGTCGTAAGGGCTGTCGTTTTTGTGCCGACAAGACCATGAAAATTAATTACAAGGAAATTCGCACCCTGCGTTATTTTATTTCTGAACGCGGTAAAATTGTGCCCCGGAGGATTTCGGGCAACTGCGCCGAGCATCAGCGCAAGGTATGTGAAGCCATCAAACGGGCTCGTAATATCGCTCTGCTGCCCTTCACGGCCGGACACGCCATTGATTAAGGTGCAGAGCAGGGAAACTGGACGAGAGCGTTGACATGGGACAGCGCGGTCTCTTTTTTTTCGGGAGCATCGTTCTTACCATCCTTTTGCAGATGGTCTCCTCGGCCCTGGGTGCAGGTGGTGTACTGTTGACCCTGCTGGTACCATTTCCCGCGGCCTATGTCCACATGCGGTTCGGGGCTCTGCTGGGGGGAGGTATTGTCGCTGCCTCAACAATCCTGCTGGCAGTTACCGGGGACCCCGCCGGCTCGTTGGGATATCTCTTGCAGTTTGGCCTGGCCTCGTTTGTGTTACCCTTTCTCTTGCGCCGATTCTGGGCGTGGGACCGGGCTGTGGCGGTAACGACCCTGGGTCTTGTTGTTCTTGCAGCCATGGCCCTGGGGCTCTATGCGGGCAGTAAAGGTATTTCAGTTAAGCAGATGGCTGCCGACTATGTACAAAAAGAGGTCGACCAGGCTCTGCACATATACCAGCAGTCGGACGTTTCAGCCCAACAGGCAGCAGAGCTCGAACAGATGCTCCAGAGCCTGGCAGACTTTCTTCTGCAGGCTTACCCGGCTCTTGCCATCACCGTAACTTGGGGAATTTTGCTGTTGGTGGTTTTTCTTCTCTCGCGATTTGCGGGCGGACGATACACCATTGCTGGTTTGCCTTTTCATCAATGGAAGGCTCCCCCGTTTCTGGTCTGGTTTTTGATCGGAGGGGGTTTTGGCATGCTGCTTTTCGATGGGCTTGCTGATGTTGTCTCTCTCAACGTGCTTGCGGTTGTACTGCCAATCTATTTTTTACAGGGATTGGCCATAGTCAGCTACTTTTTCATCCGGAAGAATATTTCAGCCGGTTTCAGGGTTGTGGGGTATCTTCTTATTTTTTTTCTCAACCCATTGCCTATGGTTGTCACCGGCTTTGGAATTTTCGATTTATGGGCGGATTTCAGAAAACCCAAAATTAAAGAAACGTAGATCCTTTTCAGGAGGAGATCGATGGAAATCATCCTTACAGAGAATGTAGAGAACCTGGGCAATATTGGTGACCTGGTCAAGGTAAAGCCCGGTTATGCTCGCAACTATCTGGTGCCCCGGGGGCTGGCCATGGAAGCCAACACCCGTAACATCAAGGAACTCGAGCATCAGAAACGTCAGATGGCACGCAAGATGGAAAAAATCACCGATGCTGCCAATCTCCTTAAGGGGAAAATTGAGGCGGTAACTTGTGTAATCAGCCACCGGGCCGGCGAGGAAGGCAAGCTTTACGGCGCCGTCACCACGATGGAAATTGAAGGTAAACTCAAAGATGCCGGGATTGAGATTGATCGCAAGAAGATCCAGCTCGACGAGCCGATCAAAACTCTCGGAACCCATGAGGTGCCTGTGAAATTGCAGGCCGGCGTTGTAGCCAATATCAAGGTCAACGTTGTCGCTGCCGAGTAGAACGTCCTCTAAAAGGGGAGGGAACGGCGGTTCCTTCCCCTTTCTTTTTTCCTTATCACCTGCGACCCGGTGTTGATGAATGGATAAATTACCGTCTCATCGGCTTCCCCCTCAATATCTCGAAGGGGAAATGTCCGTTCTCGGTGGCATACTCCTCGAAAACCAGGCGCTTAACAAAGCGTTGGAGATTCTTGTCCCCGAGGATTTTTATCGGGAAAGCCATCGCAAGATATTCAAAACCCTGATCGAGCTCTCTGAGCGCGGTGAGCCAGCCGATCTGGTTACTCTCAGCGCCGCTCTCCAGCAAAATGGCGAGCTTGATGCCGTTGGCGGGGCCACTTATCTCGCAACCCTGGTGGATTACGTCCCCACTGCGGCCAACATTATCTATTACTGCCGCCTGGTCAAAGAAAAAGCCATGGCCCGTCATCTCATCGAAGTGGCTACCGAAATAGCCACTCGTGGCTATGAGGGCGGAGACATGGAGTCTACCCTCGACTGGGCGGAGAAATCCATTTTCGACATTACCGGGATGAAGACCCGGCCGTCCTATTTCTCGACCAAAGAAATTCTCAAGGACACCTTCAAGGCGATAGAAAAACTGTACGATCGCAAGGAACTGGTCACGGGCGTTCCTACAGGCTTTCTGGACCTAGACCAGATGACTGCCGGGCTGCAGGGGGGGGATCTTGTTATCATTGCGGCGCGTCCTTCCATGGGGAAGACCGCTTTTGTCCTCAACCTGGTTGAGAATGCCGCGGTTCATGCCAAGACGGTAACACCTTCGATCGTCTTTTCTCTGGAGATGAGTAAGGAGCAGTTGGTGCAGAGGATGCTTTGCTCCATAGCCAAGGTTGACGCCAGCCGACTGCGTACAGGACACCTGGGGGAATCTGACTGGCCCAAGCTCACTAACGGGGCCGGCTTTCTAAGTGAAGCTCCTATCTACATTGATGATACTCCCGCTATTTCTATTCTCGAGCTGCGGGCCAAATGCCGCCGGTTGAAATCGGACAAAGGTCTTGGCCTTATCGTGGTCGACTATCTTCAGCTCATGCGTGGTCATAACGCTGAAAATCGCCAACAGGAAATATCGGAGATATCCCGCTCGCTCAAAGCGTTGGCCAAGGAGCTCAATGTTCCGGTCATCGCGCTCTCCCAGCTCAACCGCTCACTTGAAAATCGTACCGACAAGCGTCCTATTATGGCCGATCTGCGTGAATCGGGCGCGATAGAGCAGGATGCCGACGTGATCATGTTCATTTACCGGGAGGCGGTTTACTGCGAAGCGTGTAAAAAGCGGGACAGTTCCTGTGAGAAAGGGCACGAAAAAGATGCTGAAATCGTTATTGGAAAGCAGCGTAACGGCCCCATCGGAACCGTGCATCTGACCTTTCGAGGTGAATACACCCGTTTTGAAAACCAGAGCAGGAGGGGAGATGGCGCCTAGGTCTTATTTTCCCCTTGTCCTAGCAAAGAAAGCCCCCGGAAGACAGGTTCTCCGGGGGCTTTCTTTGTTACGACAAGAGTAAAGCCAGAAGTTCATTCCTTTTTGATGTCAATCTCCAAGGTCTGGATCTTTTTCCTTAGTGTGTTGCGGTTGATTCCAAGAATATCAGCGGCCTTCACCTGGTTGCCGCGGCATTTTTCCAGCACGATGCGGATCAGGGGTCTTTCCATCTGATGTAGGACCATTTCGTAGAGATTATTCAGTTCATGGACTTCGACCTGAAACAGGGCGGATCGCAATTTATTGGCGATCAGAGTCTCCAGGGAGTTGCCATTGTCTTCAGTCCGGCCGGCGGGGACGAGAAAGGAGAAGTCATCAGGGGTAAGCAGAGGGTCGGGTGATAGCAGTACAGCACGCTTTATGGCGTTTTCAAGCTCTCGCACATTGCCCGGCCAGTTATAGCCTTGCAGAAGGGTAAGGGCCTCGGCTGTACAGCCTTGGGTGCCCACCCCGAACTCTTCGCGGCTGCGCCCGATGAAAAATTCGGCGAGAAGAGGGATGTCGTCTTTTCTTTCCCGCAAGGGTGACAGGTGGAGCGGCACGACGTTAAGTCGGTAGAAGAGATCTTCGCGAAATTCCCTGGCCTGAACCCTGGTGTTGAGATCCTGGTTCGTGGCCGCGACGATACGCACATCGACGGAGATTGGCGAGGTTCCCCCCGTGCGGGTGATTTCTTTTTCCTGGAGGACGCGGAGCAGCTTTGCCTGCAGGTCCAAGGGCATGTCGCCGATCTCATCCAGGAAAATAGTGCCGCCATTGGCCTGTTCGAACTTCCCGGTTTTACGTTCGACGGCGCCGGTAAAGGCTCCTTTCTCGAAACCGAAAAGCTCGCTTTCCAGGAGATCCCGCGGGATAGCCGCACAGTTGATCGCGACAAAGGGTTTGCCGAGTCGGGAGCTGTTGAAATGAATGGCCCTGGCCATCAGTTCCTTGCCGGTGCCGCTCTCTCCAGTGATGAGAACTGTCACATCGGAAGGGGCAATCTTCCCGAGGACTTTGTAGGTCTCCTGCATCGCCCGGCTTTTTCCAATGATGGTTCGATCGACTTTATAGTGGTCTTTGAGTTCATCGCGCAGCCGGTGTACCTCATCGGTCACGGTGGAGGCTTTTTCCGCCTTCATGATTGTTGCGTCCAGAGCGTCCAGGTCAAAAGGCTTGGTGATGTAATCGTAGGCACCTCCCTTCATGGCGTCTACGGCATTTTTCATGGAGTTTTCCGCCGTCATAATGATGACCAGGGTGGAGGGGTTTTCTGCGTGGAATCTGGTCAGCAGCTCCAGGCCGCCTATTTCAGGCATCTTGATGTCAAGGATGGCCAGGTCGTAACGATGCTGCCGGAAGAGGGTCAGAGCCTCCTGCCCATCGGCGGCGAGGTCTACTGTCAGGCCTTTTTTGGAAAGGGCCTTAGAAAGAACCCAGCGGATACTTTCTTCATCATCGGCTACAAGAATACGGCGAATGGACATGGTTCCTCTCCAGAATTTTTACTGTATGATGTCAACGGTTTCAGGTTAATCAATCCGGTCAGTTTAAATCTTTTGCAGCCTCGTCGCGTTCTTTTGATTGACGAATAAATGGCAAGGAGACAATGAACGTTGTTCCCTGGCCTGCCGTGCTGACCACTTTGAGAAATCCCTGGTGTTGTCTTACGATTTTTTGACAGGTGGCCAGACCAAGCCCGGTACCTTTGGTTTTGGTTGTGAAAAAAGGGGTAAAAACCTTGTCGATCAGATCGGGGGCTATCCCTTTGCCATTATCAGTGACTTCCACCACGATCAGGGGAACCGGTTTTTTCCCGGACTGGGTCAGATGGAAGTCCGACGCTACTCTGGTGGTGATTTCAATCCGCCCTTTTTCGTCAATCGCTTCGGCGGCATTCTTGATCAGATTTAGAAAAAGCTGCGTCAGAAGGTCATGGTCGCCCATGATAGGGGGGATGCTTGGATCGAGTCGCAAGACAATGTCAAGGCTCTTTTCCCTTTGGGCCTCCTGCTGAAAAATAACGATATCTCCGATTACCTGGGCAAGATTCACTTCTTCGAGAACGGGCAAGCGGGGACAGGTCAAGTCCATGAGCTCTTCAATAATGCGGTTGATTCTTTCCGCCTCGCGGTTCATGATCCGGGCATATTCCTGCAGAGGGCTATCCCCGGGCAGTTCCATGATTAGAAGTTGCGAGGCGCCTTTGATACCCCCCAGCGGATTTTTAATCTCGTGGGCCAGGCCGGCGGCAAGGGTCGAAAGCATGCCGAGCCGATCGGTCTGTCGCACAGCGTCTTCAAGTTCCCTGACCCGACTGAGATCCCGAAGAATAAGTACGGCGCCATCTTGTTCACCCTGCGGGGTAAAGATGGGGGCGCAGGACAGGCTCACGGGGAGAGAAGGCATGCCGGGTCGGCTGAGGAAAATGTTTTCGTGATCGGAAATCGACCGCCCTTCGCGCATGGCCGTTTGAATAAGGCGAATAACGCCGCGCTGGCCAGTAAAAATCTGTTCGTAGTGGCGCCCAAGCCCCTGGCGCTCTGACAGCCCGACAAAAGCCTGGGCAGCAGGATTGATGAAAGAGATTCGCTCGCGGCGGTTTATGGCAATAACACCCCGGTCGATACTCTCGAGAATGCGAAGGTAAAGCTGAAGATCTTCCGGTGGTCTCAGGTCTCTGCCCATATCAGTCGGAGGCTCCTTCAGCGTTCGTATCTAAAAACGACTCCAGAAGAGCTTTCATGTCGTCAAGGCTTTCCGTCTTGTTTATGGCCTGGCGAAAATGTGCCGCACCACTGAGGCCTCGGGCATACCAGCACAGATGCTTGCGCATATCCATGAGGGCCCTGTAGCTTCCGAAGAGATCGATAAAGAGATCGAGGTGCTTGCTGGCGACCCGCAAACGCTCTTCCGCCGTCGGCGCCGGAAGGGGGTTCCCTTCAAGGGCGGCGGTAATTTCTCTGAAAAGCCAGGGATTGCCGTAGCCCCCCCGCCCAATCATGAGCCCGTCGCAGCCCGTTATCTCCAGCATGCTGAGGGCGTCGGAGGCAGAAAAAATGTCGCCGCTGCCGATGACAGGGATGCTGGATTGTTCTTTTAGCTTGCGGATATGTTGCCATTCTGAATGCCCACTAAACCCTTGGCTGCGGGTTCGCGGATGCAGAACCAGGCCGTCAGCGCCTTCGTTCTCGGCAATACGGCCAACCTCAAGATAGTTGATCGACTGCTGATCCCAGCCGGAACGGATTTTTACCGTGAGGGGCAAAGGAGTCACCTTGCGAACAGCAGCCACAATTTTCCCCACCAGAATGGGATTTTGCAGCAAGGCACTGCCAGCCCCAGAACGTACCACCTTTTTAACGGGGCAGCCCATGTTGATGTCGATAAGTTCGCCATCATCGCTGACCAGGGCGGCAGCGCGAGCCAGCACATCCGGTGAATCGGCGAAGAGTTGGATTCCGAGTGGCCGCTCTGCGGAAGTTGAGCGCAGAAGCTCGCGTGTGCGAACCCCGTCACGGATAAGGCCGTTGGCGCTCACCATTTCGGTAAAAACAAGAGCCGCCCCGAACTCCTTCATGATGAGACGGTAGGCCAGGTCAGTGATGCCGGCCATGGGGGCCAGAATCAGGTTATTTTTCAGTTTTAAGTTTGAGAAAGAAATGTTTTTTTGCATAAATTTTAGGCATACTATCATGGTCACTGATGAAAGCAAGAAAAAACCGCGCACCGTTCTTGACTTCAAAGTGAGATAAGCTAGTGTTTAGCTTGGTCGGCATACTGTATACAGAATTGGCTTGACAGCCTCTGCTTGAGTTTGTTAGAACATTTTTTGAAAATGAAGGAAAAAGAGGGGTAAAACCGATCCCAACTTCTTACCTTTGCCAACGTCACTTCCATTTATTGCTTCCGCCTGTTCGGGCGGTTCGGTTGAAATAGTCTGGGGCCTTTTGGGTTGGTGAACCGTCCGGTTCATCGCATTTCATTTCACTAAAGGAGAGAGAACATGTCCACACTGAAGGAGACTCTGCGCAAGAAGATTGAAGAGCACCGTCCCCGCACCACCCGGCTTGTCAAGGAATTCGGCGACGTCAAGTTGGGTGATGTTACCATCTCACAGGCTATCGGTGGCGCTCGCGGCATCAAGTGTCTTGTAACCGACATTTCTTACCTCGATCCCATGGAGGGCATCCGCTTCCGTGGCAAGACCATCCCTGAGACTTTCGCTGCTCTGCCGAAGGTTCCCGGTTCTGACTATCCTTATGTCGAAGGTTTCTGGTGGATGCTGCTGACTGGTGACGTTCCCACCATGGAGCAGACCAAGGAAGTTGTCGCTGACTGGAAGAAGCGCTCCCAGATCCCCGCCTATGTTATCGATGTGCTACGTGCTCTTCCCCGCGACTCTCACCCGATGGCCATGTTCTCCGCTGCCATCGTTGCCATGCAGCGTGACTCTGTGTTCGCGAAAAACTATGCCGCTGGCAAGTTCAACAAGATGACCTGCTGGGAAGACATGTACGAGGACGCCAGCGAGCTGATGGCGAAACTCGGTCCCATCGCCGCATACATCTACCGCATGAAGTACAAAGGCGACACCCATATTCCTGCTGACCCCAGCCTCGATATGGGCGGCAACTTCGCTCACATGATGGGCGTAGACAAGCCTTATGATGACGTTGCCCGCATGTACTTCATTCTGCACTCCGATCACGAGTCCGGCAACGTATCTGCCCATACGACTCACCTGGTTGCCTCGGCCCTGTCCGACGCATATTACTCCTACGCGGCCGGCATCAATGGCCTGGCTGGCCCTCTGCATGGCCTGGCTAACCAGGAAGTGCTGTCCTGGACTCAGAATTTCATGGACAAGTTGGGCGGCAAAGTTCCCACCAAGGAAGAGCTCGAAAAGGCTCTGTGGGACACCCTCAACAGTGGACAGGTTATCCCCGGTTACGGCCATGCCGTTCTGCGCAAGACCGATCCCCGTTACACTTCACAGCGTGAATTCTGTCTGAAGACTCCGGGCCTCAAAGAATACCCCCTCTTCCAATTGGTTTCCATGATCTTTGAAGTGGCCCCTGACGTTCTGCTGAAGCATGGCAAGGCCAAGAATCCCTGGCCGAACGTTGACGCACAGTCCGGTGTTATCCAGTGGTACTATGGCGTTACCGAGTATGATTTCTACACCGTTCTGTTCGGTGTTGGTCGTGCGCTGGGCTGTCTGGCTAACATCACTTGGGACCGCGCTCTCGGTTATGCTATCGAGCGTCCCAAGTCTGTTACCACGGCTATGCTTGAGGATGCTGCAGGCATCAAGTAATCATCAGGAACAAGTGTTTCTGAGTTGTCTGTTATTTTATGGGGGTGTCTCGCGACACCCCTGTTTTTTTTGGGGGGGGGGAGAAAGAAAAAGGACCGCAGGGGCGGTCCATGGGGGCAATCTGATACTCGTGTTGGTTATAGACTACTTTTTGTCTGGACGGGTTGCGTATAGGAGTATTTTTTGATCGGTATAACACTCGACTTCGCCGGCAAAAGTCTCAATCTGAAAGTAGTTGTGCACGGAGGCCGGTGCGTCAATGAAGAACTTATTCAGTTGCTGTACTCCCGTTCTCCCTAAGCCGGCGCGCTTTGCCCACACGGGGAAGTCATGGGTTTTGGGAATGGTTAGGGTCTCATGGACGGTGAAGCCAGCTTCCTCAAGCATCTGAACCCACTGGGACCGGGTATACGCCTGCACGTGGGTCGGATCCCGCATCTTCTCCATGGTCTGGTAGAAAAGAGCAACTTCAGGGTCGTCAGGCAGTAGGGTGTCAATAATGACCATGCGTCCGCCCCGCCGCAAAACGCGAAAAAATTCCCTTATGGCCCGGGGGACATCCTGGAAATGGTGTGGTGCGATGCGGCAGGTAAGCAGAGTAAAGGCCCCTGCTGGAAAGGGTAGGTCCTCCGCATCCGCTTCACGAAATGTGACATTTTCAACACCACCTTCTTCGCTGATATACTCCTGAGCCTTTTTCAGCATCTGCATCGTGAGATCGGAAGCAACCACGCTGCGAACCTTGGGAGCAAAGTAGAGGGCCGTATGGCCCCCACCGCAGGCGACATCCAGAAGAATGTCCTCAGGCGTCGGTTTTAGAAGACGGTCCGCTTCAGCAAGGTCATTGCCCTGGGCGAAACCCGGGTCTTTGACATACCCCTCAGCCGTTCTGCCGAACTGCTCCCTTACCTTGTTTTTGAAGTCATTTTTCATGATTTTTCAAGGCCCCTTGCATGATCTGAAGGCAGTATCTCCTAAGCATGAAGCTCTGTTTCCCTGCAAAAACTTTAACAGGTCAAGATGCGTTCGCCTGTAGAGATCAACGGAATTTTGTCCGAAAAGCAAAAATTTGGCGGAGAATAGCATGAACGAAGGCTCTTGAAAAGGCCTGTTTGAGGGACTTGAGGGCTTTGGATCCAATGAAATCCCCGTGTGTGAAAAAGAAAATGCCCGAGGTGCCTGTTGATCACCGGCTAGGAGGATTCTGTCGTTGGTAAAAGTACGGCCAGGCGATTTTCAAGGTCTGTCGCCAAGTGTGTCAAGTTATCATCATGAGTGCTGGGTAAGTCTGGGACCTCGCGCAGGATGGTGGCTAGGCGCCGTGTCGCGCTGAGGGCCATTCTGCAGTTTTCTGCAAGAGTTTGAGCAGGCTCTTTTCTGGCGCTGGAAAAATCGCGAAACTGCTTGCGAACGGTCGGAAGACTGCGATCCTGTTCAATAACCGCAGCCCGCAGAGCATCGTATTCCTCCGGGGGAAAGTTTTGTTCTTCTCTGGCCTGGCGCAGAAGGTCTATGGAGCGAAAATCCGGCAAAGGCTTGAGCTCGCCTTGGCGGGCCAAAAGAGCTGGTTCCTCTTTTTCCAGATAGCGGTAAGCCTGTGTGAGTTTCTCTGCCGTCGGCTTTTTGATCCGGACCTCACGAGAACAGTACTCTTCGAAAGAGGAGTAACCCCACTGGTTGAAGAGTTTGTCGCGACTGACCAGCAGCAGCTGCTCGCCTAATTCAACCCAGGACGATTTGAACCGCTTCGCCACATCTAAAACGCGATAGCGCTCTGAACCGGGATCAAGCTCCTGCATGAGACGTTCGATATGGATTTCAGCGGATGTCTTGGGAGCTTCGTTCATGTCCTCTCCTCTTTTGGTTCATGTCGTCGAGCGCAGAAGTTTAGCATAAGGAGGGGGGTTGGTGAAGAAGATTTGCCTGGGATGAATTGGCTTGGCTCCTTCTTTTGATATCAGTACAATGTCGCGCAAATATAGAGGACAGGTTCATTGACGATATCTGGCAGGAGGCGATGTGGCAAAGGAAGCAGGGTTCATTGTTGGCCCCGAAACGGTGAGAATGGTCGAGTTAGGTCACCCCTGGATCATTGCAGACCGCTATACTAAGAAGTGGCCTTCAGGGCGTGCTGGTGACATTATCGCCCTGGTCGATGAAAAAGGGGGTTTTGTGGCGACGGCTATGCGTGATCCCGGGGATCGCATTGTCGCTCGCGTCCTTTCCAGGCATCCCATGAAACTCGATCGGGACTGGCTCGAACGGAGAGTCTTTCAGGCTGTGCGGCTGCGTGAGAGCCACGTCGACATGGAGGGGACCAATGCCTACCGCCTCATCAATGGCGAAGGTGATTTTTTGCCTGGACTCACCGTGGACCGGTATAAGGACCACCTCATGATTCAGTTATATTGCGGAGGCTGGAAGCCTTATCTGGGTCTGCTGTCTGAAGTCCTGCAAAAGATTTGTCATCCCCACGGAATTTATGAGAAACCTCGGCCCCAAGACACCCGCAATCTTGCCGCCAATCTGGAGAATAAAAAAATGAGTCGGCTCCTTTGGGGGGAGCCGGTCCAGGGTAAATTGGCTGTTCTGGAGAATGGCGTGAATTTTCTGGTCGATTTGGCGGAAGGGCTCAACACCGGACTTTTTCTCGATCAGCGCGAGAATCGGGCTGATCTTATGCGACGGGTCAAGGGGGCACGGGTTCTGAACCTTTTCGCCTATACGGGCGCTTTTTCCGTGGCTGCGGCGGCGGCCGGCGCCGCAAAAGTGACCAGTGTCGATGTGTCGGAGACTTACCTTGATTGGGCCAAGGAGAATTTCGGTATCAATCGACTCAATGCCAAGCGGCACGATTTTATCTCGGGCGACTGTTATGTCGTTCTGGAGGATCTCCGCCGCCAGGATTCCCATTACGATATCATCATCATGGACCCTCCCAGCTTTTCCACCACCAGCAAAAGCCGATTCACCACCCGCAAGGGTACTTCGGAGCTGGTCGCCCTGGCTTCGAGTCTTCTGGTGGATGGTGGTCTGCTTATCACCTCATCCAATCTGCAGAAGATGGATATGGCTGACTATCTCAAGGAACTAAGGCGCGGCGCCTTGCAGGGCGATTGCGAGCTCAGGGTGATCCGGTTGGCTGGGCAGTCTACAGACTTCCCCTATCCGGTCACCTTTCCGGAAGGGCGCTATCTCAAATACGTCATGAGCGTAAAGAATAAAGCATAGTGCGTTTTAGCCAACACCAGTGGGGGTTATGCGCGCCTGCGGGTTGGTGTCAGGCGCGGAGCCTTGCGCACGGTACGGCAGAAATACATCCCGATAAAGAAACTGGTAGCCTTCCAGGTTCTCCTTGGCCAGCACGGGATGTCCCTTGGGCAGAATGAGAAAGGGCTCCATCTGCTCCCCGCCCACCGAACCATGTCCGCCGACCTGATCATCAAAACAGGCGATTCTGTCGCCATCGTAGGCCCCGAACAGGATCAGGTCTCCGCAGTTCTCCTGGTGGGCAAAACGGCACAATTCCGGGAATATCTTTTCGGGGGCGCCGTAGGGCACCAGAAATGAGAGCTGTGATGGGTCGGGTACCGTATCGGGCCGCGCGCAGAGACGTCCCTGGCGGTGAAAGAAGCAGACCTGCCCGTCTTGGCCTCTGGCTATGGAAAACCCGATTCCCTTGTGCCGTGACAGAAACTGCAACAGCAGGGGCTGCTGGGCCTCCAGTTCGTGCCAATGCAGCCGTTGCGTCGATCCGGTCAGATAGAGGTGGGCCAGTGAGCTGGAGTAGGTGATGACGACGCCGCCCTCCGGGTCAACTTTCAGGGTTTCCGGAACCAGGGCATTGATGCGGCGCTGAAAAAACTTTTTACTGGCTCGGTAGACTTGATGACGCCAACCTTTCGGGCTATCCAGTTCTTCTTCAATATATCCCAGCTGCAGGTGCGTGAATTCCAGTGGCCCGCTGGAGACGGTGGCCTCCTGGTTTTCGCGCAAGAAGGCGCTTACTGCCTCTCCCAGGGTCGCCCCGAAACGATCCTGGAAAGGGTAGCCCGGGGTCTGGCCATGATCGGAAAGGATAATGAGTTCATAACGGCCACCGGGCGCATGGCGCAACATCCGCATGATTTCACCAATGCGCTTGTCCGTGTACTTCAGGTTTTTCAGCGCCTGGTGAGAGGCGGGACCGAAGTGGTGCGCCAGTTCGTCATAACCGCTGTAGGTTGTGTAGATATAGGGGACTCCGGCATAGATGTCGGCGATCACTCCGAATGTCTGCAGCTCGCGAAGAATCACGTTACAGATAATACGGATAAAGGGAAAGAGTCCTTCACTCACCTTCCAGGGCCTGGTTTTGGAGAAATGCCAGCGGTCGTAGATTTCCATGAAATACTCCAGGACCGAGGCAAACATCATGCGACAGACCCGCAGAGGATGAAGTGCCAGCAAGAGAAGGATGCGAGAGCCGCCAAACCGACCGAAAAGAGTTTGTGGGTGGGGGGAGGAGACGGTAAAGACACTACGGGCGGCACCGCCATCCAAGATGTTGGAGTAGGATGAGCCGCCTTCGAGCACGCCGGGACGACCGGCAAAGAGCTCCTCTCTAAATTTCTGCACATGATCGAGGTCATTGCAGCTGAAGAGCTGCCCGGATTTTTTATCGAACCATCGGAAAGCCGGAATACCTTCTTCAACGCCATAAAATATGGTGGCCTGGGCAGCGGGCGTGGTGCTGGGCAGGCCGGCCTGATACTGCTTAAGCCTGTAACCCCTCGTGAGATGTCGTTCTATATTGGGAAGGTACCCCTTCTCAAGGGCCTGTTTGAAATGGCTGGTGGAGAGGCCGTCCATCTGGATGCCGACAAAACCTGTCGAGAGTCCAGAGCGCCGCTTCTGCAAGCGCTCTTTTCGAAAGGGATAAAACTTGAAAAAATAGTAGATACGAAAAACCCTGTCCAGCAATGGCGTCCAGTACACGGCATCATCTCCTTGATGTCTGAACATCAAGTATAGCAGCCGCGAAGGAAAATCTCGAAGAAGTCAGGGCAATTGTGGTCCGGGACATAATAAAGGCCGGGGCGGATGCCCCGGCCTTGGCGGTGGTACTATCTCTTTATTCGACAATGCTGGCCTTGTTGATGACCACGGCTTCCTTGGGGACATCCTGGTGCATCCCTTTGTTGCCTGTGGCTACCTGTCGAATGGCATCGACGGTATCCATGCCATCAATGACTCTTCCGAAGACCGCATATCCGTATCCAGAGGGTGTCTCATTCTTGTGGTCCAGGAAGGCAT
Source organism: Desulfuromonas sp. AOP6 (assembly GCF_009731355.2). Lineage (GTDB taxonomy): Bacteria > Desulfobacterota > Desulfuromonadia > Desulfuromonadales > SZUA-540 > SZUA-540. The sequence goes on along the minus strand of NZ_AP022810.1, from coordinate 2,283,103 downwards.
TGTCCTTGACGTTGATAAAGAACTGGCCGGTGGCGCTGTCAACCACTTGTGTGCGCGCCATGGCAATCGTGCCCCGCAGGTTTTTCAGCCCGTTGTTTGCTTCATTGCGGATGGGGGCGCGGGTCTTTTTTTCTTTCATATCCGCAGTCATGCCACCCCCCTGGATCATGAAACCATCAATAACGCGGTGAAATATGGTACCGTCATAATACCCGCTGTTGACGTATTCAAGAAAATTGGCTGTCGAAGTGGGGGCGTTTTGGGCGTCGAGTTCCAAGGTGATTTCTCCCATGGAGGTTTCCAGCCGAACAGCAGGATTTTTTTCGCTCATAAAATGTGTCTCCTCTATTGTTGTGTCGATATTAAAAATGCAAAAGGCCAGGAGGAATACTCCCGGCCCTGGTTTGCTGTGGTGCCGAAGGCCGGAATCGAACCGGCACGGCCAGAAGCCATCGGTTTTTGAGACCAGAGAGCCGGGGTTATTAGTACGTTAAATTCAATAAAAACAAATAGTTATGTTTCTGGGTTTTTTAAAAATCTTCCTCCCGTTGTCCCAAAATTGTCCCATTTTTTCCCCTTGTGACCCCTGGGATTTGTGGCTCGAAAATGGCCCGCCAATCTTCTTCTTTTCTGGGGGCGTCGACAATCAGCTCTTCAAGGCCCAGGTGCTTTTTGTATTGGTCAAGGGTCAGGCTGCCGCAATCAAGTATTTCTAACTCAAATTTCCCTGAGATCAAAGCAATTTCGTCGAGGGAGATGTCTATTTCCTTGAGGGCGTTGAGAACTCGCTGGCGCTGCTTAAGGGATAGTGAATATTTAAAGGTCTGTTCCGTGGTGTTGAACTGGAACTTGGGGTCGAAAAACAATATTTTTTTCCTTCCTTCGAGTCGCGCCAAACATAGGCTGGCCGCAAGGGCCAGCAAGGGCGGCGCGGTGATCTCTCTGGCGATTTTCTGCAAAAAATTATGTAGGGTCACACTGGATCTGAATTCGTCTTTCCCGGGGATGAGTTCGCTATTTTTTAAAGCTAGGCTGATTTTTCCGAAGCTGATTTTTCCGAAGCCAAGGGGTCGCTGCGGCGCCCAGGCTTCCCATGCCGATTTGGGGATTTTCTTCCAAGCTTCTTTGGGGTTAGCACTTCCTCTGATCTGCTCCCACAGGGGTACATATCCCCCCGCGCCGGCCGCGACGTCTTCTTTAAATGTGCTGCCAAGGCAGGGCGTCCCTTCAGCCAGCATGGACCATGGGCCAACCCAGGGGCCGACGGAAAAGGCATCGCTGGTCTCTGACCAGAGGGATTCGACGGTGGCCTTTGTCACCCCCCTCTCTTTATTCTTCCAACGATCCCAGGCTTCGGGGGTCGGTCCGTAGCCGTCTTTCCTGCGCTGGTTCGCCGCCCGGCTCAATCTGTAGCTTGTCGGCTGGTCGCCTCCTTCAGAGAGCCAGGCGGCGGATGTCCAAACCCAGGTTCTTGTTTTCAAAAAATCTAGTTTTTTGGACGCTGTTTGTTCTCTCGTGCTGCCCTTCGGTCGGCCCGCCTTGGCGGGCAGAGCTTGATTTTGATTCCCCGTCTTGTCTTCCCTTGTTCTCATGCCCCAACCCCCCCCTTTTGTATATGTCAGGGCTTCTTTTTACCAATTAAATTGACATATGTCAAATTAATTCAAATACCCTCAAATTTGCTCTCTTTTTTTTCTGGATGCGGGGGGATATCCTGGGTTCAACAAGGCAGAAAAAAGGAGGTTTACAGATGGAGAAAGAGTTTAGTTTTTTGGACCTGGAAGATCGATTTCCGCCTATCATTCCCCGCGCCCAAATCCAAACCTATTTTCCGTGGTTGTCTCAAAAGAGGATGGCGAACTTGGATTGCCAGGGCGAAGGGCCAGCTTGTGTCAAAAACGGCAGAGCCATTCTCTACCCTACCCGCTCCCTGCTGCTGTGGCTGGACCAGAGAAATCAGCCAGAGGGGGAAGAAGGGGGTGAGGCAGAAGGCAGCCCGGCAAGGAAAGGGAAAATGGGAAGAAAGAGCAAGGCCCAGGAAGTCAGGGAAAGAAGGGGGTAAGGCGGTGTCGATCTACAAAATAGTAAAACCGACTGGCCAGTTCGAGCTGCTGCCCGTCAAAACTCTTCGCGACCCCCGGCTCCAGCTCGATGAGCTGGGCCTTCTCGTGCGGCTTATCAGCCGCCCCCCTGGGTGGGAATTTAGACCCAATCAAATAAAAAAAGAAACGGGGTGGGGGAAAGACAGACTGAAACGGGCAGTCGAGAGTCTGGAGCGGGCGGGCTACATTAAAAGGCGGCAAATCCGCCTACCGGGTGGGGGGTACGACTGGGTGTCTGAGATTTACGGCGAGTCGCAAGATGTTGATTTTTATGCAGAAAGGCGGCGTGTCAAGGAGAAGAAAAAGGAAGAAAAGCCCATGAGCGGGTTACCCGGAGATGGCGGGTCAACCGGCGCCGGTTCACCGGGTGACGGTTCACCGGGTGACGGTTCACCCCCCCATATATACAGCACAGACCAGAAACACCACAGACCAGAAACACCACAGACCACCACCACCACCAAGGAGGGAAATGAAAAGGAGGCAGGGGAGGGTGATGAGCAGTCGGGTGGTGGTGGTGATTTTTTTGATCGATCTTTCCCCACCCCCATCCAGGGCAGGGAGGAGGAAATCAAAGAATACCTCCGCCTGGGCTTGCTGTTCGGGTCTGCTGGTGGCCCTCCGTTCAGCCCGACAGGTTGGGCACGGAAGGCGAAAAACAGAATAATCGACCAAGGCGGGCTGTCTGAGGAAGACAGAGGGCAGATGGCTGGCTGGAAAAGAAAAGAGGAGCAGGGCGGAGAAGGCCCCCAGCCGTTCGAAACCTTCATGGAGTTGTACGAGAAAGGAGAGATCAGATGAAGAAAGAACACGCATTAGAAGCGGTCAAGACGATCGAAATGATGTTTGCTAGGGACTACCCCCGCGCTGCCAGGGAGCGGCTGGCTCAGGACCTGGAGAGAGAGGCCGCCGAAAACGTGCGCGACGCCCTCAAGGCGCTCGAGAGGACCTTCACGACCCAACCCGCGCCGATCGTTTTTCTGCGGATGGTGAGGGAGGCCGGGGCGGCCCGCGCCGATCGGCAGCAAGCCCAGCGGGTCCAGGAGCGATTTGCCCCCACCGACCCGGACAGCTACAAGGTATTCCAGGCCATGTCCCGATTGTTTTTTTCGGGCAAAGCAAGCCGGGCGCAAATCCTTGAGAAAATAAAGGAAGTTGACCAAATGAGGCCTGCCGCTGGCTGGGCGAGCTGCGGTGCCAGCCTGGCCGACTACTACCAACGCCGGGGCCTACCCCTGAGCTCTCCGCCCTCCGTGTCCATATCTCATCATGTAGGGGAGGCATAAATGACCAAAACTAATCAACAAAACCTCACAGAGCCAGTCCTTGACTGGCTCGAATCCATCAACACTATGGGCCTTAATCTGGACTACCAAAAACTCCGAACCATCCTCTGGTCAGCGCCGCTCGAAGCCCGTAAAACCCATGAATTTCATTACTTTACGGGTTTGGCCGATGGCCTTTTCATGGCCCAGGAGATCAAATAATGAAGAAATTTTTTCTGCTGCTTTTGCTGTTTTCTTCGCCTGCTTTCGCTGCCGATTCGACCAGCTATGCCCCTCCAGGGGTTGTGCAGAACACCACGATGGATCGGCACGGTACGGCGATCACGAACGCCAGTACCGTGCGTGCCACCGGAGACATGAGGACCCCGATCCTCTATGACAGCGACAATACGGGTTACTACGTCAACCCCAGCGGGGCATCCTCCTTGAGCGGCCTCTACGTAGAGGGAAATATAGTAGCTGGGCGGATGTATGACAAGCACAACACGTATTACGTTGCAGACCCGGCCAGCACCTCGCGCCTGAATTCAGTCCAGGCCAACAGCATGACGGCCGCCTCTATCACCCTGGGAGGAGAAACTAAGACCTCTTGGCCGACAGGTGGGGTGTTTTCAGGGGATAGCGGGAACGGGTATTACCGCTTCCCTGATGGGTTCACAATCATGTGGCTGACCGTGAGCGTCCCAGCAAACTCGTCAATCAATGCCTATTTCCCCCGGACAGTAAACTGGCTCTTGTCTTACTCGTTGGGCAGGGGGAAGGCTTACGCCGGGATCAGCATTATCGAGACGGACGTGGAAGTGATCGGCGTTAACTCCTCCTATATTACTTTGTGGAACTATAAGGTCGGGGATGGCGGAGGCACTTCCTGGACAGTCCCCATGAAGGTAACAATCCTGGGATTTACCTGACCCCAAAGGCGACATGGTTTTTCTTACACACCCGACTCACCCTTGGGTGTGCACAAAAGGCACCGCGACGCGCCAATTGACCAGCAAAAAAGCGGTGTGCACATGGGCAACATGGGGTGTGCACACAAGGCGCCCCAAAAATCAGGAAAAGCCAGATTTTACAGGATGTGCACATGGGCAACGCCAAAAAAAGGCCGGTGTGCACACCAAAACCCCTGTTTTGTAGTCGTTTGTGCACACTGTAAAAGGGTTTTCTAAAGCAATTTTAACGATGTGCACAAAAAGAAGAGAAATGAGGCCCGGACCCCCTAACAACAGTATGTGCACACGTGCACACCCACAAAAAGAAAGGATTGCCCGATGGAGACTGAAAAAAGCACAAGCAGAGGGATAAGGTTCCCCTATTCCCTGTGGGACGAGATCACAAAAACCGCCGAAAAGCAGAAAATGCAGCCTGCCGATTTTGTCCGGCAAGCCTGCCAAGACAAACTAAAAGGGGGGATCGAACCCCGCCTTGCCGGACTCGAAACCCGAACCGCTGACCGAATTTCTAACATCGAAACTTTGTTGATGGAAAAACTAGGAATTGTATTCGAAGCGATGAAAATCCTCGCGGAAGGTCAGGAAAAAATCGTGCGGCAAAATAACGCCCTCGTCCTTGAACGGGCCGGCAAGCAACCAGGACAGCAGGCCCAGCAGCGGCCGGCAAACCGTTAAGCGAGTAGGAGGCCCCATGGACAAGAAAAAGGTAATGAGGCAGCCCCGAGACCTGCAAGGAACGGCCCTTTGCACCCTGACCTTTGCGGGTCTGGGGCTGGCCCTTGGGGCTTGGGCGGCAGCCTGGGCCATCAGCTATCTGCCGATTTTCCAGGAAAACGGATGGCGGCCGCTCTCTATTTTCAAGTCATCCCTGGGGCTGGCCGGGGTCGATGTTTTTGGGTCTGCCAGAAACTTCAAAATCATTTATACCCGGTTCCCCATGCCTTACTGCTTTGCCCCCCAGGCCGCCGCATCGGTCGGCGCCCTGGGGGCTACCCTAGCGGGTTGGCTGGGCTGGTGGCTCGCAACCCCGCAGCCCGCCGTCGAACATCTTGCAGGGCGGCAGCTGGAGGAAGAAGAACCAGCCGTCGAAAAGCTCAAAAAAGAAATGAAAAAAGAGGTTGGAAAAGGGGGAGACGGCATTGAGATCTTCCCCGGGGTGCCGATCAGTCTGGATCGAGAGACGAAGCATGTATTTGCCATCGGCGGGAGCGGGGCGGGCAAAACCACCTTTATTTTTCCAATAACGAAAGCTGCTGCTGCTCGGGGAGACCGTCTCCTAATCTATGACAATAAAGGCGAATGGACTCAAAGATTCGGCGGCGTAATCCTGGCCCCCTGGGACAAGCGTTGCGCGGCGTGGAAGATCTCGGAAGACCTTGAAAACATCGCAGATGCACGGAATTTCGCCCAGGCGCTCATCAAAGACAGCTCGGACCCGATGTGGAGCAACGCGGCCCGGGCCATCCTCACGGCCGTCCTGGTGTTCCTAATAAAAGAAAGAGAAGAGTGGGACCTACAAGACGTTTTGAAGGAAATCGCCAGGGGCTATAAGCACCTGAGAGCCATTATTCAGAAATATACCCCGGAGGCGTCAGGACTGGTCGAAAGCGAAGAAATCACAAAGACATCACAATCATTTTTGGTGGTTCTCAGTTCCTACATGTCAACCGTGTCTGATTTAGCCGCTGCCTGGAATGGAAAACCTGCTATTTCAATCAGAAAGTGGCTGTTGACCGACAAAAAACACAAAAACCCAAAGCATAGAATCATAATTCTGCAGGGCAATGAAAGATATAAACAACTTGAACAAAGCTATATTCAAGCCATCATGGCTGTTATTGGAGCGACTGTATCAAGTCCGACAATGACCGAATCACGAACCAGAAGAATCTGGTTTGTCTTCGATGAAATTATACAAGTCGGGAAAGTCCCCACATTAACAAAAATGCTGGAAGTCGGGCGGTCAAAAGGCGTCAGAATGATAATTGGCAGTCAAAATATTTCGCAAATAAGAGAAGTTTACGGAGAGCACACCGCCGAGAACTGGACCTCAAATATTGGAACCTACTTCTTGGGCCGTGCGCTGGCAGTCGAAACTGCCGAATTCATGGCGAAGCTGTGCGGAAAGCAGAAGACCCGGAAATATGTTGCAAGCTACTCCGGCGGCGGGGTTGGCGGATCAACAGGCGACAGCCGACAAGACAGCTGGCAGGAGCAGGACGAGTACATTGTCAGGCCCGACGAGTTTTCCACCCTTGGAAATCGGGAAAAACAAAAGGCGGTCGAAGGGCTTTTGCTGACGGGTGGCCAAACCGTCTATAAATTGCTCTGGCCCTGGGTCGATGCAGAAATAGTTCGTTCTGAGGATGAGCCAGCAGCCTGGACAAAGCGCAGGAAAACCAAGCAGGTTCTTGATTTTCATCATGAGATGCAGCAGGAGGAAAAGAAACGGAGCGAAGGCGGGGAAGGTGGAAGTCCTGCACAAAATCAGGCCCAGGAGCAAAGCCAGGCCGAACCAGAAGCAAAACCAGCCCCGGCACCCAAACCGAAGCCCGAACCAAAACCAAAACCAGAACCCCAGCAGACCGCCCAGGTTGACCCCGAATTGCTACCACCCGTGGCGACGGAGGAAGCCAAGGAAAGCACGGTCGAGCAAGATGATGAAGAAGCCGACGCGCAGGAAGAGGCCGCCGGGGAAGTCATGGAAATTATGATGCCGGGACTGGAAGAGACCGACACGCTTTCCAAGCTTGCGGCGCTGGGTGCCGGGGTTTTGAGCGGCCCATCAGGGCCAAAATCGCCGGCAGCAGACACCGTGCCGACTATTGATGACGATCAGGAAGAAGAGGAGTTCTAGCCATGCTGAGTATCTCAAACATATCCAATCTTGAATATTACGCCGAGCTTGCCCAGGAAGATTACTACCAGACCGGCGGCGAACCGCCGGGGCAATGGCTTGGCGAAGGCTGCAAATCACTGAGTCTGGCCGGGCAAGTCAACACAGACCATTACCGCCGGTTGTTCTCTGGTTATGACCCCCGCCAGGGCGAAACCTCCCCGTTGGTCCAAAGTGCCGGGCGCGAAAATCACCGCCCGGGCTGGGACTTTTGTTTTTCTGCGCCAAAATCAGTATCGACGGTTTGGTCCCAGGCAGAACAGGAAACCCGGCAGAAGATCCAGACGGCCCAAGACCGGGCCGTGAAAGCTGCCCTTGACCACCTGGAAACCGTGGCCGTCACCCGCAGGGGAAAGGGTGGAGCCGAAGCGGAGCGCCCGGCAGGGCTGATTTGCGCGAGCTATGAGCACAGCACAAGCCGCGCTCAGGACCCCCAGTTGCACACGCATCTTCTCATCGCCAATCTTTGCCCCCGGCAAGACGGAACTTATGGGACATTGGAAACCCGAGGAATGTTTGAAAACAAAATGGCGGCAGGCGCGATCTATCGGGCCGAACTTGCCGCCGAACTGCAGAAAATGGGCTTCGCTGTCGAACGCGACGGCGATTCCTTCCGGATGGCCGGCAGTCCCAAAGACCTGGAAAAAGAGTTCTCAAAAAGGCGGGAGGCCATCGAGCAAGCCCTTGAAAACAGCGGGTTTAAAGGCGCGAAAGCGGCAGAAGTAGCCGCCCTAGACTCCCGGCAAGCAAAAGAAGGAAGGCCCCGCGCGGAGCTTTTCGAGGAATGGAGAGCCACGGGCCGGGAATTCGATTTTGACATGGAGGAGGTCAAGGCGGCGCAGCCGGCAGAACCGGCGGTCAGACCAACAAAAGAAGAGATCCTTTTGAAGCTGACCGAGAAGCAAAGCACTTTCAAAAAATCTGATTTAATGCGGGCTCTTGCCGTCGAAGCGCAAGGCGTCATGAACTCCCGGGAAATAAAATCCTTCGTCGAAGATCTCCAGAAATCGCCCGATCTAATACGGCTGATCGGCAAAGACGGACAAGAGCGTTTTACAACTGCAGAAATGCTCCGGATCGAAAAAACGATGGTGCAGAACGCAGAAGGCATGGCCGCCCGGGCAACACATATTGTCACCCCGGCAGCCCTGGAGGCCGCCAAGTCTTCCCGAACCTTGTCAGATCAGCAGACGGCGGCCCTGGAATCTATCACCAAGCCGAACCAAATCAGCGCTTTGGTCGGCATGGCCGGAGCGGGAAAAAGCTATCTCCTGGGCGCAGCGCGGGAAGCCTGGGAAAAGTCAGGTTTTGAAGTCCGAGGCGCAGCCCTGGCGGGTAAAGCCGCAGCTGGACTGGAAGAGGGAAGCAGCATCAAGAGCCAGACGATTCACAGCCTCCTTGCAGAAATCGAAGCCGGGGAGACCCGGCTTCACAGCAAGTCGGTTTTTGTCGTTGATGAGGCTGGCATGGTTGGCAGCCGCCAGACCTCAAAGCTTGTCGAACTTTGCCAGCAATCCGGCGCAAAGCTGGTCCTGGTGGGCGATGACAAGCAATTGCAGCCGGTGGACGCCGGCGGCGCGTTTAAAGCGATTTCTAGCAAAACCGGCTTTGCTGAACTGACTGAGATCCGAAGGCAACGCGAATCCTGGGCCATCGAAGCAACCCATAACTTCGCCGCAGGCCGAGCCGCCGAGGCCCTGCGTGAGTATTCCCAGCGGGGATGCCTGCATATAGGAGAAAACCGCGCCGAAACCATGAAAATCATGGTTTCGGACTGGCGGCAGGCGTGGGACAAAGCAAGACCTGCCGAGGCTTTAATGCTTGCTTCAACAAGGGTCGAGGTTGCCCAGCTCAATAGCCTTGCCCGGGAAACTTTAAAAAACGAAAAACGCCTGGGGCCTGGGGCCGAGATCCAGACGGAAAGCAGGGGAAAACTGGAATTTCAGGAAGGAGACCGAATCCTTTTTGAGAGGAACAGCAAACAGGTTGGTGTCAAAAACGGAACTCTGGGAACCTTGGAAAGGATGATCCCGGGTAAGGATGAGGGGTGGAGAATGACGGTTAAGCTGGATTCGGGGGAGCGCGTGCAATTCGATTCTGACAAATATAGCCATTTAAGCCATGGGTATGCGGTCACGACGCATAAAGCCCAGGGCGTGACCGTCGATCAAACCTTTGTCTTGGGCGGCGGCTCAATGACGAACCGTGAAATGAGCTACGTTCAAATGTCGAGGCACAGAGACAGCGCCCATTTATATGTTGATCGGTCAATCGTCGCTGAGGCTGAAAACCTGGAAAAACTGGAGAAGGCAATGGCGCGCTCACAGCAAAAGGAAACGAGCCTTGACTATGAAGCCGCACCGGAGCTGCCGGAACTGGAAACCCAGGAACCAGAGGTTGAAGAAATCCAGATCAAGGAGAACGAAAAAGAGCTTGAACTTGAATTGGAACTTTCGAGCGACTGGGAACCGGATTTTGATTGAAGGTTTCTGCTAGAAGTCCCGCGGCCTATGCACAACGCTTTGCGTTGCACACAGGCCGGTGGGCCTGCGCTCACGCGCCTGTCGCAAAGATTCGGGGCCGTTTGCTGTTGCAATTTCAAAGTCAAAAACAAGGTCAAAGTCAAAACCGGGTGGGGAAGGGGTTGGTGGCTGGCTGTCGGCAGTGCATTTCCTAGTGCAACCCTTGCTATTTCTGTTGGGTTTTTACCCCCTAAAACCAAACACGCAACTACCTGAAAAAAAAGAAGAAAAACGATTTTTTTTGCTTGAAAAATACCTTTGGCAGAGGTAATATATAGACAACTTAAACAGAACGGAAAAGGAGAACTGAAAAATGGCATACATCAGCACAGAGGAAGTCAAAGAAATCAGAAAAGCACTTAAAGAAAAGTTCGGAAAGGACTTTAAGTTTTCTGTTCAGCGTCACCACCATAGTTCTGTGAATGTCTCAATCATGGCCTCCCCTGTCGATTTTAGTGATTTGTTTAAGTCGGACTACGACAAGGAACATCAGCACGTACAGATTAACCACCACTGGACGGAAAACTTGGGCGAGCACGCCGAGCTTTTTGATCAGATTGTCGAAATCATCAGGACGGCCCCAGGCAAGGCGGTAGGGGGTCAAGAATGGTTCGACAAGTCGGACAGCATGACCGACTACTTCCACACTGCTTTTTATTTCAATATCAGCGTCGGGCAATGGGATAAGCCCTATCAACAGATCAGCGGCATAAAAAAAGCCGCTTAAAAAAGCACCGGAGGGGCGGCAGAGTTCGCCCCTCCAGAACAAAAAAGGAGAACTGAAAAATGGAATACATGGTCTGGAAAATCGAGGACGGCACTATCGACAACCCCTTGGACCTCCTGGACACGAGATACAGCGTGCAGTCCCGCAAACGCTGGGGCGCATTGGTCTGGAAAGATAAGAGTATCCAGGGCGGTTTAGACAGATCCTTTCTTGCAAAAAGAGACGGCGGCGGCATTCTGGTGGTCAAGGATGCTGTCAAAGCTGGGGATTATTTGGAAATGGGGACCAAGATCGTCGCTTATTCCAAGAGAGGAAACGACAAGGAAGTCGCCTTCTACAAGGTCATTAAAATGGACGACCATGAAATGACCGTACTGGAGGTTGATAAAGGCGACATCCCAGGCAAGGACGACCAGCTTCCGCCGACCGAAGATGAACAGCAGCAAGCTTTCAACGCGGTGGCGAATCGAGTTAATGAGCTTGAAAAAGAGCTGGAGGATTTCAAGGGGCATATAAAGTCGTTTAAAAATATTTTCAACCGGGCCACTCGGCGAACAAAAGAAGGGAAAATGACACTTGATTGCTGGGCGGAAGAACTGAACAACATGAAAAAGATTTTTGATCAAGTCCCTTTCTATCAAAGGACTGTCAAAGATGAATAAAAAAGTCCTCTGTCTCCCCCTGGATGCAGCTCTTTCCCTCTCCCTGACCGAATTATCGGTCAGGGAGAGCCGGCACATCGCAGATTTTTTGCGCGAAGGGCTGGGCCGGGGCCGACCGCAGATCTCGAAAAAGAAAGAGCGCGGGGAAATCATCAAGAAAATGGACATAAAGCTGACAGAAAAGCAGTTTAAAAAACTCGAAAGCCTGTCCCAGGAGGCCGGGATCAGCAAAAGCGAAGCCGCCCGTCAAATACTTCAAAAACAAATCGATAGATACAACAAAAAAGGAGAATAGATCATGCTTAGAACTTGCTTTCAAACAATGCCCCAACAGGACATTCAAGTAATTGTATCAAACAATAAGTTTCGGCGGCTGCAGTTCAAACTGATCAACACCGGGCTTGCTCTATGCGAAACCCAGGGCGCAATCGTAGATGCAGGATTTGAAGCCGATTCAGCAAAAGAAAAAGCACTCAGAAAGCAGCTTGGCAGGATCGAACGCAAATATAAAAGGCTGATAGACCTTGAAAACTATCATGCAAAACTTGGAAGCACAGATGCTGTTATTCGAATCAATGAAAAACACAGCGACTGCAACCAGTTTGGTCAATGCTGTGCAGCCCTGAAAGGAGACCAATAACATGAAAAGAAAACTTTTTTCCGACGAATTCAAAATAAAAGCAAGCGGCTGGATCTGGGGGTTCTTTTTCGGGGCCGGCTTCCTCAACCTGCTGCAGAACATCGGAGGGCGCTAACCATGGGATTTTTCAGAAGAGCAACAAAACCCCTGCGATGGTTCGCCCGGGGCCACGTCGAAGCCGTGAAAGCAGGCGTAAACCCTTATGAAAGGCGGTTTGCTCATGAAATCATCAGGAATTCGACAAGTCGAATCAAGCAACATCTGAAAGACCTCCACGCAAACCGCGATCCGAACGCCCCCGGAGCGCCAGACCTGAACAATTTTGATGAAGTCCTGGAGCACTGGGGGATCACGCGGGAGCAGTTGCCGAAGGTCATCCAGGTTATGAAAGTTCAGATCTTTATCTATTTCATTTTCGGGCTGGGTTCCTTCTATGGTTTGTATTTCGGTTACAAAACAAACGCGCTTTTCCCGATCATCAGCGCGGCGCTGATTCTTTTCATGTCAATCGTCGTGGTTGTCTGTCGTTACTGGCGTGTGCAGGTTCTTGAATGTGAACGGTTTTTCTTCTTCAAAGACTGGATTCTGGGGAGGGCCTAAAAATGTTTGAGGATATCCCAGCCGGGGACGTAAGCGGCTCAATGCTAAAAGCTCTCTTTGGCGAAAACTGGGAGAGTCTAACGCAGATCACGAGCGGCGGCGCAGCCGGCGAAGCGGCCACATTGATTCTTTCCCTGCTCTCAGCAATGTCCGTCGTTGCCCTGGCAATCGGAACGCTTGTCCTTTGCTATTCCATCTCGATTGGAATCATCGGCACGGCGCATGAGGGCAAGCCGATGGGCAAGCTCTCAACCCTCTGGACCCCCGTGCGCGGGGCAGTAGGCGTCGCCCTGCTGATCCCCTCCGCCAAGGGCTTGTCGATGCTGATGGTTGTAGTCTTAGCTTGTGTGGGGCATTCCGTCAGCTTCGCTAACTACCTGGCAAATAATGGTTATTCATACCTCCAGGACAACGGCGGGCAGGTCACGGTGTCCGCGCCGCCGTCCCTGCGGCAGAACGCCGAGGAAATAGCCGGTCAGGCGCTCCAGATCATGGCCGCCCAGCGCTACATGAATTACAAGCTGCAGCAGGAATTCAGCCAGATCGTCCGGGTATCGAACCCGACCCCAGAGCGGCCGGAGTACGTTCTTTTCTTCGAACCTCCGGCGGATTCTTCGGTAAAACTCGCAGAAATGGGCGCAATCATTATCCCCTGCACGTCCCACCAGGACCGCGTTTGCCAAGCCCGGGCGCAGGGAATGTTTGACATGTTGAGCGCCTTGCAGCCTGCCGCGCATACCTTGGCGGCGTCGGTCATGAGTGAAAAGGAACTTGAGGACAATGGTGTCCCGGCCCCCGGCACCCTGGACCCGGACACTATTCTAAGCGCGGTGGACAAATACACATCGCGGATTACCCCAGTCTTGGGCGAAATCATCAACCAAAACAACCCCCGGTTTCAAGAGGGCCTAGACAGCTTTATCGAGCAGGCCCAGAAAGACGGCTGGTTGATGCTGGGGTCCTATTACTGGACTCTCAGCCGGTTTTCAGGCTACAGCCACGACCTTTCAAGCGGGATGCCGCTAATGAGGCCCGCAAATCAAGCCCGGCTGGCGTCCTTCTCCAGCAATGACCCCGCATTTGATGCGCTCTGGTGGTCTGCAGAAGCGAAAGCCAGGGAAGCCCGGCAGGCCCGGTACAATGCCGCACAACAGGGCGTTGATGAGGATTCCGTGATAGTTAGGGCAACCCGGTTTATTACAGATGCAATCGGCCTGGACGGCCAGGGACCTGTCTACTATGTGGCGCGGAAACTGTCTGAAAATGACCCGATTACCGCGCTGGCGGATTGGGGCCATATGCTCATCGGCGGGATGCAGACCGCTTGGGTTGCAGCGATTGGCCTGCAAGCTCTCACAGCCGCCGGCGATGCCGCCGCGTCAAACCCTGTCGTGGATCTTATAACTCTCGGTGGGGCGTCGGCTGCAACCTCCGGCTTGCAAGTCGTTGTTGACCGCGCTGTTCAACTTGTCGGCGCCGTGGCTGTCACTCTCCTGGGCGTCGGGCTGTTCTGTGCTTTCTACCTACCCTTGCTGCCCTTTGTGCTCTGGATCGGCAGCGTTATTAGCTGGCTGATCCTTGTGGTTGAAACCCTCTTTGCCGCCCCTCTTTGGGCCGTCGCACACATGCTGCCCGAGGGGGATGGCATGGCCGGTCAGCACGGCAGACAGGGCTATTTGCTGCTGTTCGGGGTATTGGCAAGGCCGCCCCTAATGGTTGCCGGCCTGTTCTCTGCGATGGTGATCTTTGCGGTTGTCGGGAATTTTATCGGCGAGTCATTCCTTGTTTATTACAACTCCGTCCAGGCGGGCCGGGTGACGGGGGTTCTGACCTGGATCGCGCAAAGCGTCATTCTCTGTGCAATTTTCGTTGTTTTTGCCCATAAAATCTTCGGGTTGGTCACATATCTTCCGGAAAAAGTGATCCGCTGGATCGGTCAACTTGAACAAAATCTAGGTGAGGTGCAGGACGAAGGACGGCTTCGCGGTATTGCCGTTGCGGCAACAAAACCGATGAGCGGCGGGGCGGGTGCAGCAGCCAAAAGAGCCATGTCGGGCGGCAGCGAAGGCGGGGAACCCGGCGCCGGAGCGGACCGAAAAGCCCGAGGCCGGGCAGGCGAGGAAGATTCAAAGGTCAGCAAGACAGACCGCGAACTTTCGACAGCCAGTTGATAGCAGTTTGATAGCAGTTTGGCAGCAGTTTGGCAGCAGTTTGGCAGCAGTTTGGCAGCAGTTTGGCAGCAGTTTGGCAGCAAATTGGCAGCAGTTTGGCAGCAGTTTGGCAGCAGTTTGGCAGCAGTTTGGCAGCAGTTTGGCAGCAGTTTGGCAGCAGTTTGGCAGCAAAAAGGCCCGCCAATCAACCAGCAACATATTGAAATGAAAGGAAATTGAGCAATGGAACAGACGGAAAAAGAAACGGCAATCACTTGTGGAAGACGAATCGGGGAAATGCTGGCGACCGGCAACCCCGAAAAGGCCCGGCAGTGGCAGGACACGCTACTAAGGGCCAAGGCCGCGCGGGAGGAAGACGGCGGCCCGCAGGACTACGACTACTGGGAAAGGGAAGGGTGTTTGGCAGGCATCGACTCAGTTCTGAATGCCACCGGCTAGCAAGGGCAGGTGGAGGGCGGAAAAGGGGGGCCGTAGAAATGCGGTCCCTCTTTTTTTATGGCAAAATTGAGTCAATTCCCTATAATTACAAACTGTTATGAAAAAATACCCTGAAATCGAACCGGGCAAGATTGCACTATATATAGTGCCAAAGGATTTATTAGTAAACCACTGTAGAACCAAATTGCACTATAAATGGTGCCAAATAATTTACTAGCAATACACTAGACTTTGCACTATAAAAAGGGCAATTCCACCACCACCACCGAAAAAGGAGGTCAATTGAAGAATGGAGCAGAAGGAGAACTACCGGAGAGGCTTTGAGATCGGCAGAAACCTTGCCCTGAAAAACCCGAAAGCGGCCAGAGAGCACCAGGACGGCCTAAAAAGGGCCATAGAGGCCGCCGGACACAGCGACGCCCGGGACTGGGTTTACGAGAACTCGCGGGCGCTACTCGATGGGATAGAGTCAATCTTGAAAGACGTGGACTAGTCACAGTAGGAGCAACTAGACTAGTCCACCCAAAACCACCCCGACTAGTCAACCACAAAGCAACTGGACTAGACAGACAAAACCTTGCCCGACTAGTCAACCCCTGCTGTGCTGGACTGGTCAGACAGAAAAGAAAAGGGGCCTGCATTTCTGCAAGCCCCTTTTCTTTTCTTTTCTGTTCTGGTTCGGGTGATGCTCCCCACAGTAAAGTCTCAAACAGCAAGGTCAAGAGGAAGATCGGAAATATCTTTTAACCGGTCCCCGCTCACCATGACTGCCAGCATGTCGGCGGCGTCCTCCATGCCGAGAGATTTAACCGTTTCCTGTAATTCATAAAGCGCGAAATGATAAACGCAGTCTATATCTCCAGTGCCCAAGGCAATGGAAGCAAGACGACTAGGTGTTGGTTCCGCTGTTACGACTACTATATGAGGAAGTCTGCCTTTTCTGTTCCTGACCAGGTTGAGGGCTTCTGATCTGGCGTTTTGTGCACGGTCACTCCTAATGGTCCATTTGCAAGAGATGCTTGCATGGAGGAGCGGAAGGCCGCCGTTTATTTTCCGAAGACTTGCAAGAGTTGTAACGTCGTTGTCTACAAGAAGACTGGGGACGTTTATGCGTTCATCCTCCTCTGTACCACGGACGACAACGATGTCTGGCGTAATTGTGTAATCACTTCCCAGTGCCGCTGCAAGTTCTGAATCGTTTTTTGCTGCGCGATCAAGGGCGACGAGATGTGAATACTGCTCGTACTTGGCAATTTCAAGCCGGTTTCGTCCGGTTACTTGATGAACGTCCCATGCGCCGGGCCGGAGATGGCCAAGCTTTAAAAAGGTTCTTTGTACAAAATCGGCACAAAGGCTTTCAAAATGGTTTCCCGAAGTCTGCCCCGGCATTCGATCTCCTGTTGTTTCTGCTTTTAGGAGATCGGCAATACCCCTGGCAATTCTAATACTTGCTGTGTTACTTCCGTCTGCATTGCTGGGGACGCCCTTTGCGTTGATTGTAAGCAAATTAGTCAAAAGTGAAGCGTGGAAAGCTTTTCTGGCCGCCGCAAATTGGGATAGTGAAGTCATTAGGCTACCTTGAAAATGCGATTGGTTGAAAGGGCTGCAAAAATCTGCCCCGCAACCGCTTTAGCAACCGGGGGAGGGAATGCGTTGCCAATCTGGCGGTATGTGGCTGTTTTTCTGCCATAAAAAAGCCAGGTGTCTGGGAAGCCTTGGATTCTTGCCGTCATCCGGGGAGTCAGTCGAGGCATTCCGACGAAGTCTTTAGGTGGAGCCTCATCCCAAAGCCCCATGCCATCAACGCCAAGACTTGCCCAGGCACGCTTAGCACGCGTTGGGCCAAGATCTGGGCCTCCATGCTTTTTGGAACCACCGACAAGCGTGGGGGCAATACTGCTAGCCTGCTCCCGCCAGCGATCAGCGCCTTTCCATCCGTTTTCTTTCATGAGGTCATGAAGAAGCTCCCCGACTGTCAAGGGGGGGGCGTCAGGTCCTTTGGGCCAGGTGAATTTTTCCGAGAAATCTTTTCGGATTCCTACAAATACAACGCGAGGCCGCAACTGAGAAACTCCAAAATCAGAAGCATTCAGAAGTTTCCAGCCTGGAACATATCCTAGTTTTTTAAGCTGTTTTTCAACCTTATTCCGGTAGTCATCAAATACTGCATCCAGAAGCCCTCTGACATTTTCGAGCATCACAGCTTTGGGCCTGCACTCGTCTACAAGACGGATCGCTTCCGGGAACAGGTCGCGTTCATCTTCTGCCCCAAGCTGCTTGCCTGCTTTTGAGAAGGGAGGACACGGAACCCCTCCCGCTAACAGGTCAATACCTTTGTAAGGGGTACCGTCAAAAGCCCTCAAGTCGCCTTCAATGACATTCCAGGATGGTCTGTTTAAACGAAGAGTAGCGCAGGCGGGGGGTTCTATTTCCACTAGTGCCGCATGTCCGAAGCCTGCCAATTCCAAGCCGAGAGCTTGGCCACCAGCACCCGCACAGATTTCTAAAGATGTAAACTGCATAAAATAACGCCCCTGTGTTTTGCACTGTATACAGTACACTGCATAAAAAAATAAAGCTTCAAGCTTCTTTTACCTTGCCGGGAGGATCTGGGTCAAGGAAAGAAAGGGCTGTTTTTTACCCCAGCTTGACGGCCAAATCCTCTGCGCGGAGGTGGGTATACCTTTGCAGCATCTGCAATGTTTTATGCCCAGTAATGCTTGCCACTTCCATCGGATTCAACCCTTTTTCAAAAAGGCGGCTGGTGGCCTCGTGGCGCAGATCATGAAACCGGAGATCTTCCAGCTTTAGGTTTTTGACCAGTGCAGCAAAAGCCTTGCTGGATGTGTTCGAAGAATAGCCGAAAACTTTCCCGTCCAGGCGGCGGGGGATAGCCTTTAATTCAAGAATTGCCCTTGAAGAAAGAGGAACCGTTCGTGCGGATCCGTTTTTTGTCTCCGTGAGGTGAGCAATCTTCCGGGTGAGATCCACGTTGTTCCAGTTTAATTCAGTAAGTTCACCTAGACGCATAGCGGTCTCAAGAGCCAGGACAATAATCGGGCGAAGTTTAACGGGGGCAGATTTGAGCAACTGTTCTTCCTCGCCAGGCAGCAGTCTTCTTTCCCTGCCTGCCGGCTGTTTCGGCTTGCGGATATCGCTTACAGGGTTTCTCAGCCCTTCTAAGCCCCATTCTTTTCTGGCAACAGTGAACAGGTGAGATAAAAGAATCAGCTCATTATTAACCGTGATAGGACTTCGCTCTAGAAGTCTTTCGTCCCGATATTTGGCAATATCAGAACCTTTAATGGTGGCAAGAAAGCGGGGCGCGAGAGAGGTTTTTGAAAGAATGTTTATTCTGCTGTTCTCCTGCTTTCCGCCTTTTTTGCCCGGGGTGATCTCTCTGCGGTATCGGTCCAGGGCGTCGGCAAGGGTAGTGCGCTCTGCTTCGGCTTGAGAAACGAATATTCCCCGGTCCATTTCGCTTTCAATAAGCCGCGCCCATTTTTTGGCGTCATCTTCGGTCTCGAATGTTTTTGACTGGAGAGGATATCCCCGACGGCGGATTTTAACTTGCCATTGATAGGGACCTCTTTTGCGGATTGAAGCCATTTGAGCCTCCATTTTGTTGACCCCAAACTAGGGCCATTGTCCCAAAAATGTCCCAAAAACACAAGGACCAAAAAGAAAGGGGCTACGCATTGAAGCGTAACCCCTTGTTTTTGCTGTGGTGCCGAAGGCCGGAATCGAACCGGCACGGCCAGAAGCCATCGGTTTTTGAGACCGACGTGTCTACCAATTCCACCACTTCGGCAAAGCGGAGTGAATTATAGGAATATATGCGGCGACGGTCAAGGGAATTGAGCGTTTAGGCGAAAAAAACAGGAAGGTCGCTGGCCGTCAGCAAAGGGGAAGTGCTACTGGTGACATCAGGAAATTCCTGATATCCATCTTTTGATTTTTTTGGTAAGGTTGCCCATGCATTGCTTGCGAACAAAGCCCCGCGAGCAAAAGGGCCCCGCATGGTGTGGGGCCCTTCTTTTTCACCTGTACTGAAGAATCCCGAATAATCTAAAAAAAGTCCCCCGGTGAGTGAACACCGGGGGCATAACAGGTACAACCATTCTGTGTCTTTCGAGGTGTATAATAAAAGATTAGAAAATTATTAGTCAATGCTTTTCTAGCCTATCCGGCTCTTAGATACAAAAAAGGCCTGCGAAGTGAATCGCAGGCCTTTTCTATTTGGTGGAGCTAAGCGGGATCGAACCGCTGACCTCTTGAATGCCATTCAAGCGCTCTCCCAGCTGAGCTATAGCCCCTTGTTGACGGAGCACTTTATATCAAAACGGATCGATGACTGTCAACAGGTTTTTTAATATATTTTCTGTGGGTCCTCTTTGCTTTGAGATTCAGCTGGCGCTTATAGGGTCAGGCTGACCAGGGAAAAGACAGCGGCTCCTATCAGGAAGGGGTCACACTGGCGAATCTTGCCAAGGCAAAGCTTGATGAGAACATAAGACATGAGACCGAAGGCAAGCCCGGTGGCGATGGAGTAGGTTAGTGGCATCAGAATGAATGTCAGAAAGGCCGGAGCTCCTTCTTCAAATTGATAAAAATCAACCTGACCGATGCCGCGCATCATGAATATTCCCACCAGGATCAAGGCAGGCGCCGTGGCGTAAGCAGGTACGGAGGCGATGACCGGCGTAAAAAAAAGGGCCAGGAGAAAAAGGAGTGCGGTGACGACGCTGGTAAGGCCGGTGCGACCGCCGTCGGAAACTCCGCTGGCCGATTCAACATAGGTCGTGGTTGTGCTTGTTCCCAGCAGAGCACCGCCTATGGTCGCCATGGCGTCTGCTGTAAGCATTTTTGGCAGTCCAGGAATGTTCCCGTCCTTGTCAGCCATGCCAGCCTCGCGGCAGACTGCCAGCATGGTTCCCAGGCTGTCAAAAAGGTCGACAAACATGAAAGAAAAAATACTGGCCCACATGGAAATTTTAAGAGCAGCCAGTATGTCCAGCTGAAAGGCGAGGGGAGCCGGAGAGGGGGGGATGGCGATCAAGGCGCTGGGCAGCGGGGATATTTTCAGAATCATGCCGATTGCCGTCGTAATAAGAATCGCCAGCAGGATGGAGCCGCGAACGCGGCGGACTTCCAGGATGATAGCCAGCAAAAGACCGATGAGTCCAAGGATAGCCATGGGAGTGAAGGTGCCCAGTTGAACGAGGACCGCCTCGCTTTTAACAATCAGCCCGAGATTCTGCATGCCGATGAAGGCAATAAACAGTCCGATGCCAACCGATGTGGCCAAGCGTAGAGACAGGGGAATGGCATGTACGATGCGCTCCCGCACACCCAACCAGGTGAGAATGAGAAAGAAGACGCCGGATAGGAAGACCACACCGAGGGCTGTTTGCCAGGGAACGCCTTGTCCAAGGACCAGGGCGTAGGTGAAGAAAGCGTTGAGTCCCATTCCTGGGGCCATCATGAGAGGGGCATTGGCCCACAGAGCCACTAGCAGAGTGGCCAGCGCTGCTGCCAGGCAGGTTACGGTGGTCAGCGCCCCTTTATCCATGCCAGCCTGCGCCAGCATGGAGGGGTGAACGAAGATGATGTAGGCCCCCGTGAGAAAGGTGGTGGCGCCGGCAGTGATTTCCGTGCGCACATTGGTGCCGTGCTGATGCAGGTGAAACAGCTTCTCGAGCATGGAGTGCCTCCGAAAAGAGTGATAGGGCCGGTATCGCCTGGACAAAACCGCCATTAAAGGGTGGAACGAAAAAGCCGGAGAAGAACTCCGGCTTTTGAGGATTGTGTGCTTGTCGCTTTACAGGGAGATCCCCGTCAGCCGGGTGAGAGCTTCCATGTATTTCTCGCCTGTTTTGTGGACGATCTCTTCGGGAAGGCTGGGGGCGGGGGCTTTTTTGCCCCAGTCGAGAGTTTCCAGGTAGTCCCTCAGGAATTGCTTGTCGAAGCTCGGTTGCGCACCACCAGGCTGGTACAGGTCCTTAGGCCAGAAACGGGAGGAGTCGGGCGAGAGGGCTTCGTCAATCCAGATCAATTCTCCCTCATAAAGACCGAATTCGAATTTTGTATCAGCAATGATAATGCCTTTACCGTCCGCAATGTCGCGTGCTCTTTCGTAGATTGCCAGGGTAGCTTGGCGGGCTGCCTCTGCCATCTCAAGACCGCAAAGCTCTACGACCTTGTCAAAGGCAATGTTTTCATCGTGTTCGCCGAGTTCAGCCTTGGTGGAGGGCGTGAAGATGGGAGTAGGCAGTTTCTGGCTTTCTACCATTCCTGCCGGCAGGGGGATGCCGCAGATACTCCCCTGCTTCTGGTATTCCTTCCAGCCGGAACCCGAAATGTAGCCGCGCACAATGCATTCGACGGGCAGGGGCTTGGCCTTTTTGACCAGCATGCTGCGCCCTTCGAGCTGGTCGCGATATTTGTGGGTTTCCGTTGGGAAATCATCCATGTCGGTGGCAATGACATGATTGGGAATGATGTCCTGCATCTGGTCGAACCAGAACTTGGAAATCTGGGTCAGTACAAATCCCTTGTTGGGGATGCCTTCGTTCATGATGACATCGAAGGCGGAGATACGGTCGCTGGTGACAATCAGCAGATGTTCACCAAGGTCGAAGATATCACGGACCTTGCCTCGATTTACCAGTTTGAGATCGGGGCAATTGGCTTGCATTAAGACCGGCGTCATGGCCTTACTCCTCTTAATCTTTAAGGGCGCTAAGGATCGTGGGAGCGATGGTGATTTTCGATTGCTCCCGCAGGTTTTTAAGTGTTTCTGCCAGTTTCTGCTCTTGTTTTCGCGCCAGCAGCGTTCCAGAAAGCGTGTCCCGTATGGCGGGGGTCAAGGCTTCCATGTCAGCCTCTTGGCGGTTTTTTAGGGCAGCGACCAGGTACTGACCGTTGAACGTGTAGACCTCGGGAGCCGCCGGATTCTCTTTGGAGAGAGAGAAGGCGGCCTGAGACAGTTCAGCTAGGTCGCCAATACGGGGAACGAATGACCCATAGGATCGGGTGAAAAAGCCGGTTTCTTCTACGGGAAGCCCTTGCTGGGCCGCCTGGGATGATAACGATTTACCGGACTCAATGCCTTTCAGCACTTTTCTGGCGGCCTCCAGTGCCAATTCGCGGCTTTTCTCTTGGCGGAAGGCCATCTCAACCTGACGTTGTACTTCGCTCAATTCAGGCAGGCGGGAGGGGCGCCTCTCCTTGACACCATAGAGGATGACCTTGCCAGGGAGAACAACAGGGCGGCCGAGTTCCTTTTCTTCCAGGGCAAAGGCTACGGCCGAAATCTCAGGGACCGTACCGAGTCCTTCGATAGCCTCCTGCCGAGAAAAGAAACCGGTTTCCTGCAGGACAAGGTTGTTGGCAGCGGCGGCGGCAGATAGATCGCCGCTCTTGCGGTTGATGTTGTAGGCATCCATGGCCGCTTCCATGGCCATCTGCTGTGACTTTTCAACTCTCAGACCGGTTTTGATTTCGTCCAACACATCTGCAAAAGGTTTTATGCCCGCCTCGATGTAGCCTTCACTGCGGATGATATGAAAACCCTCAGAGGTTTGTACGACCTCGCTGAGATCACCGGGCTTGAGAGCGAAAGCTGCCTCAGCCACCTCCCTGTTGAGCTGATCACGGGTGACGTAGCCCATCGCACCGCCGTTGGCTGCGGTGCGGGCATCATCGGAGTGCTTGCGGGCCAGGGTAGCAAAATCTTTGCCGGCGCGAATCTCTTCCACTATTTTCTGTGCCAGCAGGCGCTTCTTCTCGAGCGATTCAGTCGAGGTGCCCGCCGCTGCTTTGATCAGAATGTGTGAAATTTTCGCCTGTTCATTGATTTCAAAAAGATCCAGATGCCGTCGGTAGTATTTTTCCAGGTCTTCGTCAGAAAAGATGACCTGGTCTGCGTACCGGCTGGGATCGAACTGCAGGTACTGCAGGGCTACTGATTCAGGAATGCGGAATTCTTCTCGATTGTCGGCAAAGAAAGATTCAAGGTCTTCGACGCGAATTTCGACTTTATGCTCAAAGAGGGCCGGAGGTGATTTGGCAAAGACCAGGTTGACCTTTTCGTTCTGGTCCCGGTATTCCTGCTCAATGTCCTCATTGGAGACGCTGACACCTTCCTGGATTTTAGCCTGAGCCTTGGCGATGAGCAGCTGCTGTTTCTGCAAGGCTTCGAAATCTTCAGGCGAGAGGCGCTGATAGGCAAGAACCTGCAGATAGCGATTTTTGCTAAAGACGCCATTGTCCTGGAAGGCAGGGATGGTCGCGATGGAATCGATGAGCTCTTTTTGACTCACGTCGATCTTGAGTTTTTTGGCTTCCTGCAGAAGAAGTGTCTCGTCGATCAGGCTATCGACAACCTGCTTCCTTATGCCGAGCTGTTTTTCCAGGGCCGGAGTAAACTGCTCACGATAGATGTTCTGGTAAAGCTGGTAGAGATCGTTATAGGCATTCTGGTACTCGGTGTAGCTGATATCCGTGCCATTAACTGAGATGGCGATCGTTGGAGTCTCGTCACGGCCATCGTCGCCTTTGCCCCAGACAAGGAAGATGGTTCCCACGAAAGTGGCGATAATCGCCCAGAAGACGAGTTTAACGATGGCGGACTTCTTTTTTTTGCGAATCAAATCAAGCATTGACGAACCTCTCCTTTAAGCGGTTTAATGAGGTCTAAGGAACAGGGCGCATGTTAGACAATCAGGGGGCGAAATGCAATAACTTTTTCGGTTTATTGGCTTGAAAAACCCTTGTGCTTTTGGTAGTGTAAGCGACATTTTAGGCATTGGGGAAAGTCCTCCCCGTATGCGGGTGAAAGGAGACATCCGAAACATGTTCAACCTTTTTGATGCTATTCTTGGCATTTTTTCCAATGATCTCGCCATTGACCTCGGAACAGCCAACACCTTGGTCTATCTCAAGGGGAAGGGGATTGTCGTCAGCGAACCGTCGGTAGTGGCGGTACAGAAGGATAGCATGGGGCAGCGCAAAGTGCTTGCCGTGGGCATGGAAGCGAAGAAGATGCTGGGGAGAACTCCTGGCTCCATCGTGGCCATCCGCCCCATGAAGGACGGCGTCATCGCGGATTTCGATATCACCGAAGAGATGCTGCGGTATTTTATCCAGAAAGTTCATAACCGCAAAACTCTGGTTCGACCTCGCATTGTCATTTGTGTGCCCTCCGGCATCACCCAGGTGGAGAAAAGGGCCGTCAAGGAATCCGCTGAATCCGCCGGCGCTCGTGAGGTCTATCTGATTGAAGAACCTATGGCCGCTGCCATCGGGGCCGGACTGCCGATCACTGAAGCCTCAGGCAACATGATTGTCGATATCGGCGGTGGAACCACGGAAGTGGCTGTTATCTCCCTGGCGGGTATCGTCTATGCCAAAAGCGTGCGAGTCGGTGGCGACAAGCTGGATGAAGCCATCGTCCAATATATGAAGCGCAAGTACAATCTGCTGATCGGTGAGCGGACCGCTGAGCAGATCAAAATCGATATCGGCAGTGCCTATCCTGACGACCAGGTGCGCAGCATGGAGGTCAAGGGTCGCGACCTCGTCAGCGGTATCCCCAAAACGCTGGAGATCGATTCCAATGAAATCAGGGAGGCTCTTTCCGAGCCGGTCAACGCCATCGTAGAGGCTGTTCGCATCACGCTGGAGAGAACGCCCCCCGAGTTGGCTGCAGATATCGTCGATAAGGGGATTGTGCTGGCTGGTGGTGGCGCCATGCTGAGAAATATGGATGCCCTGCTACGAGAAGAGACCGGTCTGCCTGTGGTTATCGCCGATGACCCCCTTTCCTGCGTTGTCCTTGGTTCAGGCAAAGTGCTCGATGAGCTGGACCTGCTCAAGCGTGTCGCCATTTCTTACTAAAGGCAGGGGCCATCTGCGGTCGTGACTTCACCCCGATTTCCCGTCCTCAAGGAGGGCCATAGGCCCTCCTTGTCTTTCCTGTCATGAGTCCGGACTTCCATGCTGGATCTGCTTAAAAAATACAGGACTCTTTTTCTTCTCTGCGCCTTCGTTCTTTCGGCGCTGCTCTTTTACTCGACCCATCTCCGCCATCAGGAACGGACCACTCTCTTTGAAAAGGTGGTTCTCATTCTTACCGGCCCCCTGCAACAGGGCATGGATGTCATGGTAACTACGGTTGCCGATACCTGGGGTCGCTATCTTTGGCTTGTGGGTGCTGAAAAGGACAATCGCGAACTCCACGAAGAAAACAGGCGCCTCAAGGCAGAGTTGGACCAACTTGAAGAAGTCCGTCTCAGTAACGAACGGCTTCGCAAGCTTCTTAATTTTAGAGAAGATACTCAGCTTCCCGCCCTCCCTGCCCGTGTCATCGGTGAGGATGCTTCCGGCTGGTTCCGTACGGTCGTCATCGACAGAGGCTCTGCTGACGGGGTCACAGAAGGGCTCGCCGTGGTCGTGCCCGAAGGTGCCGTTGGTCGAATTATTGCGGTTGCTCCGGGGCATGCCCGGGTGCTGCTGGTCACCGACCCCTCCTCGGCGGTTGCCTCCCTGGTTCAGAGAAGCCGCACACGCGGTGTGGCTCGCGGGCGCGGGGATAGTCTGTCCTTTGAATATGCCCTGCGTGACCAGGATGTCGCCATTGGTGACCGCGTGATCAGTTCCGGGATGGGAGGGATATTTCCCAAGGGGATCGTCCTCGGCACCGTGACCCAGGTGGCTCGCGAAGGCTATCGTATGTTTCAGGAGGTCGAGATAGTCCCCGCCGTCGATTTCGACCAGTTGGAAGAGGTTCTTGTTTTGTTGAAGGAAAACCCATGAGCCGGGCTGTTTATGTTTATTTTTTTATCGGCTACCTGTTTATCCTTTTGCAGACATCATTACTGCCCGTTCTGCTCCCCTTCAAGCTCCAGCCTGACCTGCTCCTGATTCTTATCGTCTACGTCGGTCTGCTGGAAAATTTTGTGCGCGGCAGTCTGCTGGCCTTTGCCCTGGGGTGCCTGTTTGATGTTTTTGCCGGGCATTACCTTGGACTTCATGGCTTTGTTCTCCTGGTTATTTTCCTTCTCGTCCGTGGAACCGTCAATCGCTTCAATACGGAAAATTCTCTGCTTCTGCTCCTTATGGCCTTTGCCGGAACGTTCATCCAGGGCGGCCTTCTGGTTTTTTCACTGAAATTCTTCGCTCATGCCGGCTCTGTTGCTGCGCTTATCCTATGGCGCTTGTTGCCGCAAGCTATGCTCAATCTCCTGGCTACCTGGCTCCTTCTGACAGGGTGTCTGCTGATTCAAAAACGCTTTTTTCCCCGCGGGAGCATTCCCGGGCTACAGAAACTGAGATAGCCGCTATGGGACTCAATGCCGGCTGGTCGGAGACTCCCGGCCTGAAAACCCGTTTTGTTGTGGTGTCTGTGGCGGCAGCGGTCGTTTTTCTTCTACTGTTGATGCGTCTGTGGTATCTGCAGGTCATCAATGCCGATGTCTATCTGCGGCTTTCAGAAAAGAATCGATTGCGTTATATTCCCGTCGAAGCGCCGCGGGGTTCCATCTATGATCGTGACGGCCTGCTTTTAGTCGATAACCGGCCGGCTTTCGGGGTCTCTGTGTTGCGTCAGGACGTGGAAGATAGTGATCTTCTTCTGGAAACGCTTGCCGGTTACCTGGATGAGGATGCCGTCACTCTGCACGAACGCTATCAGAAGGGAAAAAGGTTACCCGCCTACCGGCCACTTCCCTTGGCGGAAGATATCGGGAGGGATCGCATGGAAGTCATCCAGGAAAATGCTTCTGATCTTCCCGGTCTGCTCACCGGTGTTCGTCCCGTCCGATCTTATCCGTACCAGGAAAGTGGTGCTCATCTGTTTGGTTATCTTGGCGAGATTACCGAGCAGCAATTACAGAGTCAGGATTTTTCAGGATACCGATCGGGTGAATTTGTCGGTAAAAGTGGTGTTGAAAAACGACTGGAAAACACCCTGCGCGGGCATGAAGGGCAGCAACGACTTGAGGTTGACGTCAGAGGCAAGCTTCTTCGCAGCCTCCAGACCCGAGACCCCTTTCCGGGAAATCGAGTTTACCTGACCATCAAGCGGGATTTGCAGTTGGCCGCCGAAGTGGCTTTTGAAGATCATGCCGGGGCGGCCGTGATGCTGGATGTTCATTCAGGTGAAGTTCTGGCTCTGGTCAGTCGGCCTTCCTTCAACCCGGAGGCTTTCGCGCAGGGCATAAGTTCTGAAGAGTGGATCTCCCTTCTGAAGGATTCACGCCATCCGCTGCAGAATAAGGCTCTAACGGGACAGTATCCTCCCGGGTCGACATTCAAGATTGTGTCCGCACTGGCTGCCTTGAAGTCGGGACTGATCACCGCGTCTACATCCGTTGAATGCACCGGGAAGCTCGAGGTGGGCGACAGGGAATTCCGCTGTTGGAAAAGAACGGGGCACGGCAAAACGAATTTGAAAAAGGCCCTGAAAGAAAGCTGTGATGTCTGGTTTTATCAGGTTGCGCAGGATCTCGGTATCGACAGGCTCTCCGAAACTGCCTCGGACCTGGGTCTTGGCAGCCCCCTTGGTATTGATCTGGAGGGGGAGAAGTCGGGACTGATACCGACCCGGGACTGGAAACGACGGCGGTTTGGCGCTCCCTGGTACGATGGTGAAACGGTCATTGCCTCTATCGGACAGGGCTATGTGTTGACCACGCCCCTGCAGTTGGCGGTTATGACGGCCACGGTGGCCAATGGCGGTACCGTGTATCGCCCTCAGGTCGTAAAGAAGATTGTCGATCTTGTCGGCAATGTTCTGGTGGAACATTCCCCCGAAATTATTAAATCAACCCCCTTCTCTCCAAGAGATCTGTCGGCGGTCCATACCGGGCTGGTGGCTGCCGTGAACGAACCGGGAGGAACGGCCTGGAGTCGTAAGCTCGACGGCTTGAAGGTGGCTGGGAAGACGGGAACTGCTCAGGTTGTCCGTCTCAAGGACGACGATGACAAAGAGGAGGATGAGGATAAGATTCCTTACCGTTTCCGGGACCACGCGCTTTTTGTAGCTTATGCGCCGGCCGACGCACCCGAAGTTGCCGTTGCGGTCGTTGTTGAACATGGTCGACATGGCAGCAGCGTCGCCGCCCCGATTGCCATGAAAATGATGGCCAATTATTTCGGGGTTGACGTTGGTGCCCTGCCCGATCATGTGCCCTATGCGGGAGACTGAATGCCATGTTTGACCGCCGTTTACTGACACACTTCGACTGGTTTTTCCTGGGGTTGGTCTGCCTTGTGGCCGCCATCGGTATGATGAACCTGTACAGCGCCTCCGCCCCCTGGTCCCAGGGGGGAACCCCCATCTACGTCAAACAGATGTACTGGTTTGCTTTGGGAATTGTCATTGCCCTGATCGTCTGCATGTTCGATTATCGTCACCTTGAGTATATGGGGTTTTTTTTCTACGGGTTCAACGTGCTCCTGCTGGTCGGTGTCCTTCTGGTCGGGAAGACCTCCATGGGGGCCACACGCTGGCTCGACCTCGGTTTTTTCAATCTGCAGCCGAGCGAAGTCATGAAAATCGTCATCATTATTACGCTGGCCTGCCATTTCAGCCGAAAGGGACACGCTTTCGGCCACAACCTCAGGGAACTGGTCCCTCCTTTTTCGCTGCTGACGATACCCGTTTTGCTGATCATGAAGCAACCCGACCTGGGTACGTCGATGATGGTCGTCTTTATCGGCCTGACGGTCGCCCTCTTTGCCGGCATACAGAGGCTCACTTTTATTGGGTTGACCGTACTGGGATTTCTGGGGGCGTACGGGGGTTGGTTCCTGCTGCATGACTACCAGCGAGAGAGGGTCTATACGTTTCTTAACCCCGAACGAGATCCCCTGGGTTCCGGGTATCACATCATCCAATCCAAAATAGCCGTGGGCAGTGGCGGTTTCTGGGGCAAAGGCTTCATGAAGGGAACCCAGTCCCAGCTCTCTTTTTTGCCGGAACGGCATACCGATTTCGCTTTTTCCGTCTTTGCTGAAGAGTGGGGTTTTGTTGGCGGCTTTGGTCTGTTGGCGCTCTATCTGCTGATTATTATCTGGGGTCTCTACATTGCCCGACGTGCGGCAGACAAATTCGGCATGTTTTTGGCCCTGGGGGTTGTCGCCATGCTGTTCTGGCATATGGTGGTGAATCTGGGGATGGTCATTGGTCTGCTTCCTGTCGTCGGCGTCCCTTTGCCTCTTTTTTCCTACGGAGGCACCAGTATGGTGACAACCATGATCGGGGTCGGGCTGCTGCTAAACGTCAGCATGAGGCGCTTCAAATTCTGATGGCGGGGATGCCCCGATATTCTTCGCTTCTGTTATACTTCGTGCAGAGGATGGAATTGTCAGGGAGGGACTCATGCACGAAGCGGCCTTCTGGGAAAAAAAAGATGGAGACAAGGCACTTTGCACGCTGTGTCGTCACCAGTGTCTGATTGCTTCCGGCAGGAGAGGCCTTTGCGGTGTGCGGGAAAATCGCGACGGCATTCTCTACTCTCTTGTCTATGAAAAGCTGATTGCCGAGAACGTCGACCACATCGAGAAAAAACCTCTTTTTCACTATCTTCCAGGGTCCACCAGTTATTCCATGGCTACCGTTGGCTGCAATTTTCGCTGCCGGCACTGTCAGAATTACGACATATCCCAATGGACCGCTTCCAGGGGCCCGATACCGGGGGAGAAGGTGTCCCCTGCCCATATCGTGCAGCGGGCTCTGGCGGCAGGATGCCGCAGCATTTCCTATACCTATACCGAACCGACCATCTTCTACGAGTATGCCTATGACACCGCCGTCCTGGCTAAAGAAGCCGGTCTTGGCAATGTATTTGTCAGCAACGGCTATACGGGTACCGCTGCGCTCGAACGGATTGCTCCCTATCTCGATGCGGCCAATGTCGACCTCAAGGGCTTTACGGATGATTTCTACCGGGAGGTGGCGGGAGCCCGTCTGCAGGGGGTGCTGGATACTCTGCGGGACTACCGGCGACTCGGAATCTGGCTGGAAGTCACTACGCTGCTGATCCCCGGCCACAACGATACCGATGAGGAGCTGCGCGCCCTGGCCGGATTCATCCGCAACGAGCTCGGTGCCCAGGTCCCTTGGCACGTCACCGCTTTTTATCCGACCTACAAGATGCTGAATGTGTCACCTACGCCCGTGGAGACCTTGCGGCGCGCCCGGCAGATAGGGCTGGAGGCGGGGTTGAAATATGTTTATGAGGGGAATGTGCCCGGGGAGGGGGGTGAAAATACGTTTTGCCCGGCCTGTGGCAAGCAGGTTATTTCCCGGGTGGGATATCGTGTTGATGCCAGCCATCTGGCTGGTGGGGCATGTGATGCCTGCGGGGCCCCCCTCGAAGGTGTCTGGCGCTAGAGAGGTGCCAATGTGGGGCGATCACCAAGTCTCCCAGCCTGACCTCCACTACCTTGGCTTTTTCCGACAGGGCTAACGCTCTTTTAGGTCTTGTTTCAAGGATCGTGTCAAAAATGGTATCCAGCACTTAATCCAAGCAGGTGGAGCTCTGACTCGTAGCTTCCCCTGGCGTAGTCGGCCGGGTCTGACACTGCTGGATCGACATCGGGCAGAAAGCTGTTGTTCTTGCGCCTGCCTTCAAGGTGTTGGTAGCCGTAACTGAGCGATATGGCCAGCCGGTCGAAGTGCAGGGTCGTGCCGAGGCAGAACAGGTGGGAGTCTGCATCGGGGACGGACGGCTCAAAAGTGGCATCGCCAATGGCGTCTTCGCCGTACAGATATCCGGCTAGCAGGGAGATCCTTTCGTTCAGGCGATATTTCCCGCCCAGGTTCCAGGCCCAGGTGGCCTGCCAGTTTTTCGGGTAAATGGCGAAGGTCGAGCCGCCCACTGGTTGGGCGAAGGTGATGTGCAACTCATCGTAAGAAGACCAGTCTTCCCAGCGGATGCCCGTCTCAAGGGTAAGATTGTCGGTGGGGAAAAAGGCCAGTCCGGCGACCAATTGCTGGGGCAAGGTGATATCCGTTTGTGCTGTCGTATCAGGCAGTATAACCGCTAGACCCGGGTCAGGAAGAGTGAAGTTGACGCGACCATCGATGTCAACCTTTATGGGACTTCGATAACCTGCCCCAAACTGTATTTTCGGGTTCAGTTTAAGAAGAATGCCCAGATTGAATCCCACTCCTGTTCCGTCCCCAGTGAATTTTTGCTGTCCATCGTCGAGTCCGATAAAGGAGAGTTTAACCTGCTTCTCCAGGGTAGCGTCAAGGTAAAGAAGATTCAGGCCGGCGCCAATACTCAGCCAGGAGGTCGGCCGGTAGCCCACCGCAGGGTTAAAGGCGTAGGTGACAATTTCCGAACGGGTGGCGAGATAGCGTCCTTCCCAATTGTCATCCCACTCCGTTCCCAATCCGAAAGGGTTGAATAGGCCAACGCCGGCGCTGAATTTTTCGTTGAATGTGTGCGTCAGGTAAAATGTACTGGGAGCGTAAAGGGTGCTGTCGGTGGAATCTTTCCGGCCGGTTGTGTCACTGGTGAAGTCTCGTCGGGGGTATATCAGGGTTGTCCCCAGTTCCATCGCCGTTCCCGGCAAATCTGTGAGCAGGGCAGGGTTAAAGTACAGGGCCGAAGGGCCGTCAGCGTGTGCGACGGTGGCATTGGCCTGCCCGAGCGCGCTGGCTCCCTGGGTGAATATGCCGAACCCGGAAGCCAAAATAGTCTGGGGAAAAAGAAGAGCTCCAGTCAGGATGGCCAGGAACAAAGGACGAAGGTCACGAGGGCTCAGCATGGTAATCTCCCTTTGCGTGGGTATCAGAAATGAGTCTGTTTAGAATTTTTCCCACAGTTTCAACTTATGTCAATGTCATCAGACGATGGTTTTTATAGTCCGGGGCTGAAATGAGAGTCAAAACTTCAAAGGGTAAATGACCTAAGGAGGATACCACCTTGTCCAAATCAAAATATCTTATGGAAAACGAGAAGGAAGCTTTGCGGCTTGATCAGAAGACGGATAGAGAGCGATTGAGTGAACAGGCTCTCTGGGCCGGGCTGCGTCCTGGCATGCGAGTCGCCGATATCGGTTGCGGATCGGGCAAAACTACCGGGTTTCTGCATGGCTTGGTTCAACCCGGTGGGAGTGCTCTGGGAGTTGATGCCTCGGCGGAACGCATCGCCCATGCCCAAAGGACGCAATCTTCTTCGGGGGCCACGTTTGTCTGTAGAAATGTTTATGCCTCTCTTGAAGATCTGGGCCCCTTCGATTTTATCTGGTCGCGGTTTTTTCTGGAATACCACCGCCAGGAGAGTTTTGCCATCGTGCAGCGATTAACGGATATTTTAAGCCCCGGTGGCATCATGTGTCTGGTAGATCTTGACTACAATTGCCTGAATCATTACGGACTCCCTGTCCGCCTGGAAAAAACGGTCTGTGGTGTGATGAAAACGCTGGAGCAGAACGCCGATTTCGATCCCTACGTGGGACGAAAGCTCTATGCCTACCTTTATGATCTGGGCTATGAGGAAATCCGGGTTGAGCTGTCGGCCCACCACCTGATCTATGGTGAACTCGGCAGTACCGATGCCTTTAACTGGGCTACGAAAGTCGAAGTCGCGGCCCAGAACTCGGGATATCCTTTTTCGGATTATCCGGGTGGATACGAGGAGTTTCGGGAGGAGTTCATGGCCTGTTTTAAAGACCCGAGGCGCTTCACTTATACCCCGCTCATTGCTTGTCGTGGAAGGAAACCCGTGAAATAAATGGGGTCAATAAGGGGCCACTGCGGACGGGGCTGCTTTGAGGTGATCGGCAATGGCCCGTTTTTCCGCGTCTGAAATCAACGTGAATTCAATGCCGAAGCCCAAGGGATAGGACGGTTTTCGCCTGATGTCCATGTTGTTGACCCAGGCGACCCTGCCCTGGACCCGGATGGTTGTGGTCGTGGGGCCGGGGAGGTCGAAGCTGAGATGCAGTCGTTGCCCCAAGCTGACGGTCTGGTTACTGGTGGCATAGAGGCCTCCCGGACCCATGTCTACCGTATAGCCTGGCCAGGAAGCGCCAGAAAATTCTATAGAGAGCTGAACCTTTATAGGGACGCGCGGGTCATTCCGGGTTACAGAAGAGCGCCCGGGGTCCGTGGCTGGCTTCCCCAGGTATGCCCGCGTATAGTAATCCATAAAGGCAATGACGACGCGGGCGTCAAAATGACGACCAATCCCTTCTCGCAGCAGTTCGAAGGCAACATCTAGGGGCATTGGCTCGCGATAATGCCTTTTGGCAGTGATCGCTTCGAAAAAGTCGGCAACAGCGAGGATGCGGGCCCCCAGGGGAATTTGCTCTCCTATGAGCCCTTCGGGATAACCGGTGCCGTCATATTTTTCATGATGGGCCCCGGCCACGATGGGTACCTCAGCCATAACTCCCTCAAAATTAATCTGTTCGAGAATAGTACGCGTCTTCAGGGAATGCGTTTTGACCGCTTCGTATTCATCGCTGGTCAGACGGCCCTCCTTCTTGAGGATGGAATCGGGGACACCCAATTTACCGTAGTCGTGTAAAAGAGCGGCCACACGGATCATTTCCGTAAAGTCCTGGGGCAGGTCCATCTCCTGACATATGCCCAGAGCGTATTCGGTGACCTTTTCCGAATGTCCCGCTGTCAGGGGGTCTCGCGCGTCGATGCTGGCCGCCAACACCTGCAGGGTCGATTTGAACTGCTCTACGCGGGCATTCATGAGCTTGACGTTATGCATGCTGATGCCGATGAAGGGGGTGATGCCCATCAGAAGGCTCATGTCACTGTGTACGAGGGGGCGTGGTGCCTTGAGATTATCCACGGCCAGAATGCCTACCGTCTCTTCTTCGCTGATAATCGGGCAACAAATGAAGGATTTCACGCCAAGAAAACTGGCGAATTTAAGGCTCCGCTCGGAGAGTTGCTGGCCGATGTCTTTAAGGTCATTGATCAGAAAGGGCTGCTTTTCGCGGAAAGATCGGATAAAAATGCCGGCCGATTCGGCCCGGGTCAGATCGAAATTGGTGTTTTTTAAAAGAGCTTCCTGCTCTTCCGTGTAACCGAATCCGCCCTTGTACTCCAATGTGGTGCGGTCGGGATTGGCCAGCAAAATCATGCCGCGTTGGTAATCCAGGTAGTTTTCCAGGATTTTGATTGTCTTGTCCAGAATGCTGTCAATGTCAGTCTGCTGGCTGAGGGCCTGACCGATTTCATTGGTCAGGCTGGCATTGGCGTGGTTAATGTTGATCTGGTCCACCAGTTTTTCTGTTGAGCCCATGAGGATGCTCAGGCTGGAACGCAGTTCCTTCTTTTCGGCAATATCCATGATGACGGTCAGGCCGAAGAGGATGATCGTGAGAGCGGGGAGGATGACGGTTAGAGTGAACCCGGGGGCGTAGAGCAGGGACCCGAAAACGAGGAGAAAGAACAGGGGGATGGACCTGAGCCTGATCTTGGCCCAGAGAGAGGCCAGGGTGTCTTCCCAGGAAACAACATACCGGCAGCAGGGGTCTCCCCTGAAAAGACATTCAGGGTGGGTGACGCCCGGGCGATGAAAATTGAACATCATGATGATGGCTTCGAAAAAACCCATCCGGTTTTCACACTGGAATTCTTTTTCCTGAACGCCACTGCGGGGGGTGACCGTGATTTCGACCCGGTTGGAATCGAGCTCCCGGGAACTGTACTCGGATGAACGGGTAAATTGAACCGAAGTTTTCTGGATCAGATTGAAAACGCGGGCCGGGCCGACGAGGCCAAGAAGATATTGACGCATGGCGCCCAGCGCCTCGGGGGAAGCCGCGTGCCGCCCCGCTTCCCGGGCGATCGATTCGTCACCAGTGAGCTGAACAAGTTTTTCGTAGAACAGGTCGACCTGTTCCTGACTGAACCAGTGCCCCTGATCGGCGACCTCGCAGGGATCCATGTGGGCATGCCGCAGAATTTTATTGACGTCGATGTGCGGGTATTTGTCTTTTAGAAGGGCGAGATAGGCGTGAATGATTCGGCTGTTATACAGCGGAAGATTTTTTTCGGCGAGGACTTTTTCGTCGTTTTTGGACAATAGCGCCACCCATCCCTGTTTCGTCATATGATGTTTTTATATGCGTGTCAGGAAAGTGTTGCAGAATTTGAAGTATTGGTCAAGATTCTGGCAATTCAAAATCCACATTGTGTAAATCTTATCATATTTTATCTCCTGGTCTTTGGCGTATTTGACCGGGTATAAAATGGCCGGGATTTTATCCCCCTCGAAATACTGCCTGCCCAGTCTTTTCAGCGCGGCCATCAAATCGACCCTGTTGAGATTGTCCTGGTCAAGGACGATAACCTGGATGCAGTTGGTGAGCTCAGACATGTTGAGACCCGCGTCGGAGAGATTGATCAGGATCACCGCCTGCAATTCACCGTCCTGTTTTAAAGAGAAGCAAAACCGCTGCCTTTTGAGCCCTAACTTGAAAAATTCTTCATCGGGCTCATCCCCGCTTCCGATTCCCGGCTCCAGATCCATGGCCGGAATCATCAACCCCCCGGAAAGGTGCTCGTAGAAGTAGCCGAACTCAACGAGGTCCTCCTCTGTTAAAGGCTGCATATGCCAAGGTTCGTCGGCCCGCTGCTCCAATCCATTTTCAGGCTCAATATAGAAATAGGCAAAGTCATCCATCGAGCATCCCTTGGGATTGCTGATGTATTTCGCCACACCTCCAAAGACACGGCGAGGAAACTTGTTGTCCGGTCGGAAATAGCACATGACAAAATTCATATGAGATGAGTGGAGGTTGTAGGAGTCGTTTAGGTATTGGCCCGCCTGTTCCAGGACCACCAGGCCCGCTTTCTGTGACAGTGTCCGGTCTGCCGCGTGGTGGTGTATCAGCCAGGTTTTGCTGTAAAATCGCAGCATGGCCATGTGCCCCATGATCACGCCTTTGTCCTGATAAATAAAGTGACGGGCAATCCGAGGGCTCTCGGTGTAGAGTTTTTCGTAGGTCTTCTTGAACTTTTCTTTTTTGGCCTGAATGTGGGCATACTTTTCCGGATAGATAAAGCCCGTTTCAAAAAAGAAATGCCACAGCGCATCCAGGTCCACCCGGTTGCAGAGATAGGAACGCGGGTCATTGGCCTGCTGCAGGAGTGAAAGCAGATTGACATGTTCCTCCATTTCCATGTCGAGTATGGCCAACCCGCAAATTACACGGGTCTCTACCGGGTCATCACTGCGAGGCCGCCGATAGATAACCTGGGCCATGCACGTCAGTGTAAAGCTGGTGGCAAAGATCAGCTGGAGTTTGGGAATGATAAGTCCCGGCAGCAGCACGGAGTGGGACAGGTCTTCTTCGACGGCCAGCCCTGTGCCGGAGAGGTTGATGACACCAAGGTCGATCTTCTTTTCTGTCAGCGGGTGCAGAAACTGAATATTGGGGGAGGGAACCAGTTCCTGCCGCGGACTTCTGAATTCCTTGCTTTTGAAGCGCGGAGTCATCTGGCGCTGGATGTGCAGAACCACGGTACGGGTCTTCTGTTCCCAGCTCTGATAGACGATATGGCACTCTCCGCCAAAAAGGGGTGTTGTGTCGTTGCTCAGCACAACCATGACGGGTTCATTGGGGTTGAGCCAATTGAAGGTCTGGGGTGCGGCAGTGCTCAATTTGACGGCGAAAGAACAGGCAGTAAAGTCCTGAAGGACTCCTTTGAAATGGGCACTGTTCTGTATGACGTCCACCTGCAGGGGTAGGCAGGGGAAACGCTGTGTTTTTCTGGAACGCACTTCACAGCCCATCTTTGGCAGCAAGATTCGCATCCCTTGTGAAGCCATATTGACAAGCTCAGGCTTGACCACGATGAGTTTGAGGCCGTCGGCAATGATCAGGTTATCGAACTCGTAGGCCTTGAGCTTGGCCCGGATACCCTCAGGTTCCAGCCAGAGAAAGTCTGCCTGCGCATTGAAGCAGGGCTGGGGAGCCGCTTTCAGGGTTATTTTCTGAGGATAGCGGCGGTGCGAGAGTGTGATCAAAATATGACCGCCATGAAAATTAATGGAGTTGAGCTTGTTGATCAGGGCTTTTTGGCTGACTTCGCGGCCCTTTTCACGGCAATTTTCTTCCGTGATGGAATCCAGGAATGCTCTGGCAAGATGATAGTTCTCCATGGGCCTCTCTGAGATGATTTAGGGGAGGACAGGTTCCTTCGGGTGGCGTGAGTTCGCAACCGGAAAGGATTTTTATTCAGGAGCTGTACAATAAAAAGGCGAGGCGCAAAGGCGTGGGAACTTCTGAAGGAAGAGTTCCCTCATGTTCCGACTATCCTGTGCGGACCGCACCAATGTACGTCCAAGCTGTTTAACTTTCATGGGTGTCTTGCTGGTGGGACTTCCCTTCGTCGTCCTGCGCCGTTTCTTTTGGCCCCCTTGGTAAAGGATGGGCAAGGTTCGCCCAGTGGCTCATTCTTTCCTTGATGATCTTTTCGTAGCCGCGGTCATTGGGGCGGTAAAATTGACGCTCTTGCAGTTGGTCCGGCAAATGCTGCTGCGGCGCAAAACCCTCTTCGTAATCGTGGGCGTAGCGATATCCCTGGCCGTAGCCAAGCTCTTTCATCAAGCCGGTCGGAGCATTGCGGATATGCAGCGGCACCGGCAGGGAGCCGCTCTTGCGTACTTCGGCGAGCGCCTCATTGATGCCCCTGTACGAGGCGTTGCTTTTTGGCGCCGTGGCCAGATAGGTGACGGCCTGGGCCAGGGGGATACGGCCTTCCGGCATGCCGACGAACTGCAGGGCCTGCATGGTGGCAATGGCCAGTTGAAGGCCGCGTGGATCGGCGTTGCCGACATCTTCGGCGGCGAAAATGACCAGCCTGCGCACGATGAAGAGGGGGTCTTCTCCCGCCTCAATCATGCGGGCCAGCCAGTAGAGGGCCCCGTCGGGATCGGAGCCTCGCAGGCTCTTGATGAAAGCCGATATGACGTTGTAGTGCTCCTCGGCTCCTTTGTCGTAGAGGAGGGGCTTCTTCTGCAGAACGTCCTGCAGAATCTGCAGGGTAATCCGTTTGTCGGCTCCCGCTGTTGACGCCGCCAGTTCAAGCGTGTTAAGGGCCACCCGCGCATCACCCTGCGCCTGTCCAGCGAGAAAATCAAGAGCGTCAGGGTCGACCTGTAGACCGCGTCCCTCTGGCCAGCGGTCGTCCTGCAGGGCGCGCGTCAACAGCAGGCGAATATCGTCAGGACTTAGTGTCTGCAGAACAAAAACGCGCGAGCGCGATAACAACGCCGAATTCACTTCGAAGGACGGATTTTCGGTGGTGGCGCCGATGAGAATGATGTCGCCTTTCTCTACGTGAGGCAGAAAGGCGTCTTGCTGGGCCTTGTTGAAGCGATGGATCTCATCAACGAAAAGCAGGGTTTTGCGCCCGTGGTAGGCCTTTTCTTCCCGGGCTTTCTGCACGATCTCCCGCACATCCTTGATGCCCTGCATCACGGCGGAAAAGAAGACAAAGCGGCTTCGGGTCGTGTTGGCGATGACCTGAGCCAAGGTCGTCTTTCCCGTGCCAGGCGGGCCCCAGAAGATGATAGACGCCGCCTGGTCCGCCTCGATGAGCTTGCGCAGTATCTTTCCTTCGCCGATCAGGTGTTCTTGTCCGACCATCTCAGCCAGGGTGCGCGGACGCAGTCGTTCGGCCAGGGG
This sequence comes from Desulfuromonas sp. AOP6, assembly GCF_009731355.2. Taxonomy (GTDB): domain Bacteria; phylum Desulfobacterota; class Desulfuromonadia; order Desulfuromonadales; family SZUA-540; genus SZUA-540. The sequence goes on along the minus strand of NZ_AP022810.1, from coordinate 2,244,424 downwards.
GGCGCTCTTGGCATCATGGGTAAATAGATCCATAATCTTCCTCTCCGCAGCCCTGTGGCTACCTTGGGAAAACTACCACAGAACATCGGCCGTCACAAGAGCCTGTCAGTCTAAGTTCTTGAAAGCGATGGACTTTGCCCCAGGTGTGTGATAGTTTTTAGCGTCTGTATTTCCGTGAGGTCTGCCATGAAGCGAATCGGTATCTACATCAAACGCAAAAACCCCACAGCGGTGCAGGTTGCACGCGAAGTCAACACCTGGTTGGCACAGCGGGGGATAGAGGTCTTTTTCGAGGAAGGTCTTGCGGAGGAACTGGGGGGTGCCCAGGGTTATCCTGGTCGCTCGATCCCCGCCATGGTCAACCTCATCCTTGTTCTTGGCGGAGACGGCACCCTCATCTCCGTGGCCCGTCAGGTCGGCGACCTTAAAACTCCTATTCTCGGGGTCAACTTGGGCAGCCTTGGCTTTCTTACCGAAGTCACCCTCGATGAACTCTATCCCGTGCTGGAGCGCGTCATTCAGGGCGACTTTACCGTCAGCGATCGCATGATGATGGACGCTGTTGTCCTGCGCCAGGGGCAGAAAGCCGGGCGCTTCAGGGTCCTCAACGATGTCGTCATCAACAAGGGCGCCCTGGCCCGCATCATCGATATGGAGGCTTCGGTCGACGATGTCTACCTGACAACCTTCAAGGCGGATGGTCTGATTATATCCACCCCCACCGGGTCTACGGCTTACAATCTTGCTGCGGGCGGCCCCATCATGTTCCCCGGCCTGCATTGTCTCGTCATATCTCCTATCTGTCCCCATATGCTGACCAATCGTCCGATTATCGTTCCTGATGAATCGATTATCCGCATCGAGGTCAAATTCCAGGACGAGGACGTGGTTTTCACGGCGGACGGACAGGTTGGGATGCCGCTGCAGGGCGGTGACATTGTCGAGGTCCGCCGTTCTAAAAGCAGTACCCTGCTGGTCAAAAGTCCTTCCAAGGACTTCTTTCAGGTGTTGCGCACTAAATTGAAGTGGGGGGAACGTTGATCCCAGTCTAAATGAACAATGCATTTCACGCACAATTTGAGGGGACGAGCTTCTTTATGCTGACCGATCTCATTATCAAAAACTTTGCGATTATCGACCGTTTACATGTGACCTTCCAAGGCGGCTTTAATGTCTTGACGGGCGAAACCGGAGCCGGGAAGTCGATTATCATCGACGCCGTCGGCCTGCTCATGGGTGATCGGGCTCGGCCGGAAGTCATACGAACCGGAGAAGACGAGGCCCAGGTGGAGGCCATGTTTAACATTTCCGGCCGATCCGGGATTATACAGCGACTGGAGGCCGAGGGCTTTGAGGCCGGGGACGAGCTGATCATCAAGCGACTGGTGAGCCGGTCGGGGAAAAACAGGATTTATATCAATGGGTCCCTGGCCAAACTGGCCCAGTTGGAGGAAGTGGCTTCTGAACTGGTGACAATTTATGGTCAGCATGAGCACCAGAATCTGCAGCGGTCCGACACGCATCTGGATCTTCTGGATCGCTACGCCAATTTGCAGGAGGATGTGGCCCGCTATCGCGACCTTTACCGTGCGACCCAGGAACTTGAACACAACCGGAAGAAGCTTGAAGAAGCCGAAAAGGAACGGCAGCAGCGCCTCGATCTGCTGACGTTCCAGAGTCGGGAGATTGACAGGGCTCAGTTGCAGCCCGGCGAAGAAGAAAGCCTGGCCTCCGAAAGGTTGCGCCTGCAGCATGCTGAAAAGGTGGTCGCCGCTACGGAAGGGGGGCATGAGCTCCTCTATGACATGGAAGGATCTGTCTGCGAAAAGTTGGGGTTGCTGGCTGACCAGCTGGAAGGATTACGTGAAGTGGACCCCCGCCTGGGAACCCTCGGTGAGGCCGTTCGTAACGCATTCTATGGTCTTGAAGACGTCGCCCTTCAGCTCCGTGAGCACGCGGGCCAGGGAGGTTATGAGGAAGGGCGTCAGGACCAGGTGGAGCAACGCCTGGCCTTGCTGGCCGGACTCAAGCGTAAATACGGCACCAATATCGATGAGATTCTGGCGTTCAAAGAAAAAGTCGATCATGAAGTGGAAATTCTCAAAGATATTGACGCCACACGTGAAGTATTGGACAAAAAGTTGACCGCAAGCCGTGCGCGCCTTCAGGAGGCAGGCCAGCAGTTGAGCGAGGCCCGTCGGTCCGCCGGCGAAAAGTTGCGTGAAGCCCTTGAAAAAGAGCTGAAAGAACTGGCCATGGAGAAAGCCCGTTTCGAGATGCGCCTTTTTCCGCTTGCCGCGCCGGGCCCGAAAGGGTTGGAGAGGGGGGAATTCTATATTTCCGCCAATCCCGGTGAAGAGCCAAAACCCCTGGCCTGGATTGCTTCAGGGGGGGAGCTTTCACGCATCATGCTGGCCCTGAAGAGTGTCGCGCCCGAGCGTGACGGTGTCTCCACTCTCGTCTTCGATGAAGTCGATGCTGGTGTCGGGGGTATGGCCGCCACCGCAGTCGGAGAAAAACTGCGAAGAGTGGCACAGGGGTTGCAAGTACTTTGTATTACCCATCTACCCCAGGTAGCTGCTTTTGGTGACAGACATTATCGGGTGGAAAAGATGCAGCAGAGTGGACGAACCTTCACGGCACTGGTCCCCCTGGAAGGGGAAGAAAGAGTTCGAGAGATGGCCCGGATGCTCGGTGGGGCTCAAGTGACCGAAAAAACCCTCGCCCATGCCCGGGAGATGATTACCTCCTCTGCCAAGGGTTGAGTCGGACTTTTTTTCTGCTTTTTCGTTGTGTCGGGTCGTTTTTTGCACGTGGGAGAGAAGCAACGCTATGATACGCAGGGCCAGAATACCGGACGCCAAGTCCATCCACAAGCTTTTGATTGGTTATGCCAAGGACGGGCTGATGCTATCTCGTTCCTTGTCGGAAATATATGAAACCATTCGTGATTTTTATGTTTATGAGGAGGGTGGAGACGTTGTCGGTACGGTTTCACTAAATATCTGCTGGGAGGATCTGGCTGAAGTGCGTTCCCTGGCGGTTTTAGAATCCTGCGGTCTTAAAGGTATTGGTCGTCAGCTCGTCATGGCCTGCCTTGAAGAAGCGCGCCAGCTTGGAGTTAAAAGAGTCTTTGCCCTGACCTATAAGCCCGGATTCTTTGAGAAGATGGGTTTTCACCTGATTGAAAAATCTGAATTGCCGCACAAGATCTGGAGCGACTGTATCAAATGCGCCAAGTTTCCCGAGTGCGATGAAATTGCCCTGAGCATCGAACTCTGACCTTTCTGCCCTATGACGGCAAAGTGAGCCCAAAAACGTCAACAGGCGCCGCATGAATAGGTGGCAGAGTTCCAAATAGCTTGACAAGGCTTGATGGCTTCTTTTATTAATGAGCGTCGCGGATTCATATTCATTCGAATGGTGCGATATTAAAAAACCAGGAGGACCGTTTGTCCGCTAAACGATTTACTTTGCTTGTCATTCCGGAAGGGTCTCACCGGGTGCGACGATTCACGTTGCCCCGTCGTTGGATCTCTCTGGCCATATCTTGTTCTATCCTGCTTTTTCTAGGCACGGGCGCTCTGCTTTTCGATTATGTCAGAACTCACGTCGATCGTCAGGAGTTGCAGCGCCTGCGTGCTGAAAGCCGTTCCCAGCAGCAGGAAATTGGAAGGCTTTGTGCCAACATCGAAGACCTGCGCAAAGAAATGGTGGTTCTGGCCCAGAATGATGCGAAAGTTCGGGTGTTGGCTCAGCTTTCCGGTCCTCGTCCCGATGCCCTGAATGGCATGGGGGGGGCTCCGGAGGACGATGCGGCCACGGAGTTCTCCGAACTGCAGCGGCAGATCGACCAGATCCGTGAGGCGATTGAGCTTCGTCGTGAAAGTCAGGAGGAGGTTCAGGGTTTTCTCAACGACCAGCGCTCTCTTATGGCTGCCAAGCCCAATGGCTGGCCCGTCAAAGGGTGGGTGACTTCTAATTTTGGCATGCGTAATTCTCCCTTCACAGGCAAGCGTAAAATGCATGAAGGACTTGATATCGCTGCCAGCACCGGTACTGCCGTGATTGCCACCGCCGACGGCATTGTCAGCCGGGCGGAAACAGCTCCTGGCTACGGAAAAATGGTGGTCATCGACCACGGTTATGGGTTCAAAACCCTTTACGCCCATAATTCCAAGCTTCTTGTCAAGGTCGGGCAACGGGTCAAGCGGGGGGATAAGGTCGCGGCTGTAGGCAATACAGGAACTTCAACGGGGACCCACCTGCATTATGAGGTCCGCCTTAATGGTGTGCCGCTGAATCCGAAAAAATATATCTAGTGCACCTCGCACCTCTCGATCTAAAAACCCCGGAATTCCCGGGGTTTTGTTTTTTGAGCGTGCCAAAAAGCGGCTGTGTGAGAGTGTCATAGTCCTTGTGAGGATTCTCCGGGCTATGCTATGATTCCGCGTCTTCAGCGCTGCCGATCTCCTGTTGCAGGGGGATGTGCGGAGCAGGCTGAACAAATACTGTAACGGTAAGGAGCCTTTTGATGATCGGTTCACTGGTTCGAAAGATTGTTGGCAGCAAGAATGAGCGTGAACTCAAGCGGTTGCAGCTTGGTGTGGATAAAGTCAACGCCCTGGAAGCCTCTATATCTCCTTTGTCCGACGAGGAACTCCGTGGCAAAACCGCCGAATTTCGGCAACGCCTTGAGCAGGGGGAAGTCCTCGACAATCTGTTGCCCGAAGCTTTCGCTGTTGTCCGTGAAGCGGCACGGCGGGTGCTCGGTATGCGCCACTTTGACGTCCAGTTGATTGGCGGCATGGTTCTTCACTCAGGAAAAATAGCCGAGATGAAGACAGGTGAGGGCAAAACCCTCGTTGCCACGCTGCCGGCTTACCTCAACGCCCTGAGTGGCCGTGGCGTTCATGTCATTACCGTCAACGACTATCTGGCACGCCGGGATTCGGAGTGGATGGGGCAGGTCCATCGTTTCCTGGGCCTCAGCGTCGGCTGCATCGTGCATGGTCTCACGGATGTCCAGCGCAAGGAAGCCTACGGCTGCGACATCACCTATGGAACCAACAACGAATTCGGCTTCGACTATCTGCGCGATAACATGAAGTTCGCCCTTAACGAGTATGTGCAGCGCGATCTCAATTTTGCCATCGTCGACGAAGTCGACAGCATCCTGATCGATGAAGCCCGTACACCCCTGATCATCTCCGGTCCCAGTGAGGCCTCCAGCGAGCTGTATTATACGGTCAATCGCATTATCCCCATGCTTAAAAAGGGGGAGGTCATCGAGTCCCGCGACGGCAAGATCGGGCAGACCCTCAAACAGTACACAGGCGACTTTACCGTTGATGAAAAAGCCAAAGCCGCCAGTTTGACCGAGGAAGGGGTAGCCAAAGTCGAGAAACTGCTCGGCGTGGAAAATCTCTACGAGCCCCGCAATATCGAGCTCCTCCACCATGTCAACCAGGCCCTCAAGGCCCACGCCCTCTTCCGCCGCGATGTCGACTATGTCGTCAAGGATGGCGAGGTCATGATCGTTGATGAATTTACCGGTCGCCTCATGCCAGGACGGCGCTGGAGCGACGGGCTGCATCAGGCGGTAGAGGCGAAAGAAGGGGGCAAGATCGAGAGCGAAAACCAGACGCTGGCGACCATCACCTTTCAGAACTATTTCCGTATGTACAACAAGCTCTCCGGTATGACGGGTACGGCCGATACGGAAGCAGCCGAGTTCCATCAGATTTACAAACTCGAAGTCGTGGTCATCCCGACCAATCGCCCGCTGCGGCGCAATGACTACGCCGATGTCATCTATAAAACAGAAAAAGAAAAGTTCCGCGCTGTTGTTGACGACGTGGTCGGCTGTCACGCAACGGGACAACCGGTTCTCGTCGGCACCATCTCCATTGAGAAGTCGGAAGTGCTCGCCGAAATGCTGCGCAAGCGCGGAGTTCCTCACCACGTTCTCAATGCCAAGCATCACGAGAAAGAGGCCGAAATCGTAGCGCAGGCCGGTCGCAAGGGGGCCGTGACCATCGCGACCAACATGGCTGGTCGCGGGACCGACATCATTCTTGGTGGCAATGCGGAGCTTCTCGCCCGCAAGGAAGCGGCGTCGGCTGAAGATCCCGATGCGGCGGCAGAGGCTCTGCTGGAAAAATACCGTGTTCTGTGTGCGGCTGAAAAGGAAGCGGTGCTTGAGGCCGGCGGGCTCTATATTCTGGGCACCGAGCGGCATGAATCGCGCCGTATCGACAACCAGCTGCGCGGTCGCAGTGGTCGTCAGGGCGATCCCGGCGCCAGCCGTTTCTATCTGAGCCTCGAAGACGATCTCCTGCGTATTTTCGGTTCACACCGCGTCGCTTTTGTCATGGACAAGCTCAAGATTCCCGAGGGAGAGCCCATTGAACACGGCATTATTTCGCGGGCCATCGAAAACGCTCAAAAAAAGGTGGAAGGGCACAACTTCGATATCCGCAAGCACCTGATCGAATACGACGATGTCATGAACAAGCAGCGCGAGGTTATTTATACCCAGCGCAAGGAGGTTCTGGCCGGTGAGAATCTGCGCGAAACCTACGTATCGATCATCGAAGAAACCGTCGAGGATATTGTGGCGACCTTCTGCCCCGAAAAGACCCGTCCCGAGGATTGGAACTGGGGGAGCCTGGCGGAAGATTTCCTTGGCCAGTTCAATTTTCCACCGGATTTGGGTGACACTACCGCTGCCGACCTGACTCAGGAGCGTCTGATCGGACACCTCCGGGATCAGGTTGTCAAGCGGCTCCAGCAGCGGGAGGAGGAGTTCTCGTCTCCCGTCATGGAGCACCTGATGAAGGTGTTGCTGCTGCAGACCATCGATTCACAGTGGAAGGACCATCTTCTTTCCATTGATCATTTGAAGGAGGGTATCGGCCTCAGGGGTTACGGACAGCGCAACCCTAAAGAAGAGTACAAACGGGAGGCATACAGTCTCTTCATGGAGATGATGGGGCGTATTCGCCAGGAAGTGGTGCAGAAACTCTATCGTATTCAATTGGCCAAAGACGAGGATGTGGAGAAACTGGAAGCCGAGCAGCGCCGGCGTCGCATTGTTCTGAATCGGGTGGGGGGCGAGAGCCAGGATAAGCAGCCGGTCACCCGGGAAGAGGACAAGGTCGGACGTAACGATCCCTGTCCTTGCGGCAGTGGCAAAAAGTATAAGAAATGTTGCGGAGCCTGAGCGAAGGACGTCTTTCGCAGGGTTCAGGCGTACGCCCTATCTCATCTATTACGTCAGGATTTTGGAGCATCTGTTATGACTGAGACCATATCCGAAAAGGTCAACGGGTTTCGTTTCGCCGCGGCTTCGGCGGGCATAAAAAAATCAGGAAAACCCGATCTGGCGCTCATCTTCTCTGAAGTGCCGGCGAGGGCCGCCGGTGTCTTTACTACCAATAAGGTAATTGCCGCTCCTTTACAGGTGACCGCTCCCCGCATCCTTTTTGGCCGGTGCCAGGCTGTGCTCGTCAATAGTGGCAATGCCAATGCCTGTACTGGAGAACAGGGCCTCAAGGATGCCCGCCGTTGCGGAGAGCTCTGTGCCAGCGTTCTGGGGATTGAAGAAGAGTTGGTCGCGGTCTCTTCTACCGGCGTCATCGGGGTGCCGTTGCCGCTGGACAAGTTCGAAAGAGCCATTCCGCTGCTTCCCGCGGCTTTAAACGAAGGTGGCGCTCAGGATGTGGCCCAGGCCATCCGCACCACCGACGCCTTTCCGAAGATGGCGTCGGTGCATGTTCCCTGCGGGCAAGGACAGTATACCCTGATGGGCATCGCCAAGGGCGCCGGCATGATTCATCCCAATATGGCGACCATGCTCGGCTTTGTGATGACTGACGCCGAGGTGGAGCCCTCTTTCCTGAAAGATGCTCTGCGCGAGGCCGTTGGCGAATCCTTCAACAGCATCACCGTGGATGGCGATACGTCCACCAACGATATGGTCCTTATCCTGGCCAATGGTCTGGCCGCCAATGCCCCTATCCAGGAAGGGACAGCCGAAGGGGCTGCCTTTCTGCAGGCCTTGAAGGCCGTTCTGCTGGATCTGGCCAAAATGATCGTACGTGACGGTGAAGGGGCCACCAAGGTTGTCCGCATTCATGTGCAAGGGGCCCTCGATGCCGTCGAGGCCAAAACGGTGGCTCGCAGCATCGCTACCTCCAACCTGGTCAAAACCGCCTTTTTCGGTGCCGATGCCAATTGGGGGCGCATTATCGCCGCTGCTGGCTATTCCGGGGCGGAGGTGGATCCCCACCGTGTCTCCATTCTGTTCGACGAGGTTCCCGTCGTCCGTGAGGGATTAAGCACCGGCCAGGACTTCGAGGCAAAGGCGACCGCAGTGCTCAAAAAACCGGAATTTACCGTGACCGTGGACCTGGGCCTGGGCGAAGGGGCTGGCGATTACTATACGTCTGATCTGACCTACGATTATGTGAAAATAAACTCTGATTACCGCAGCTGAGGCACATGCCTTTATCTGTAGAAGGAGGCGGGCCGCTTTTTCTCGCGGCCCGTTGCTGTTTGACCCATGCCAAATCAAGAGGCTGGACATGCATTTTGAGAATCCTGCTGCCCTGATAGATCACACCCTTCTGAAGGCGGATGCCCGCTCGGACCAGGTTCGCCAACTATGTGAGGAAGCGGTGGAGTACGGTTTCGCCTCGGTTTGTATCCCGCCTTCCTATGTCGCGGTGGCGGCCGATATTCTTTATGGTTCGGAGGTCGCTGTGGGAACGGTGGTCGGCTTTCCTCTCGGTTATGCCAACTCCCTGGTGAAGGCGTTCGAAGCTCAGGACGCGGTGAGAAAAGGGGCTGCTGAAATCGATATGGTTATTCATGTCGGCACGGCACTGGAGGGGCGCCACGATGAGGTTCTGAACGATATCCGTCAAGTGGTCACCGCTGCTGATGGTGCCAGGGTCAAGGTGATCCTGGAGTGCTGTTACCTGGCGGATACCCTCAAAACCGACCTGGCTCGGCTGGTCGTGGAGGGTGGGGCCGCCTATGTCAAGACATCGACGGGTTTTGGTCCTGGCGGTGCGACAGAGGCTGATGTTGCTCTTTTGGCCGGGGTCGTGGCTGGCCGTATCGGTGTCAAGGCCGCCGGCGGTATACGGAACTGGGAAACGTGTCATCGTATGCTTGTCGCGGGCGCGACCCGCATCGGCACAAGCGGTGGGGTGGCTATTGTCGACCAGTGGCGGCGTCAGAGGGATCTATGAACAAGGCGGCCTTTGATCGGGTGGTGCTGATTACCCTGGATGGCGTTGGTGTTGGCGCCCAAAAAGACGCCAGGGATTACGGGGACGAAGGGGCTGACACTCTCGGTCACGTGGCTCGCTATTGTGGCGGCCTGCGGCTGCCAAACCTGCAACAGCTCGGTCTGGGGAACATCCATCCCGTGGAAGGGGTGCCGCCGGTGGCGGCGGCAGAGGGTCTGTACGGCCGTATGCGGGAAGTATCCACCGGCAAAGATACCACGACCGGTCACTGGGAACTTGCCGGCATTGTTCAGGAGGAACCTTTTTCAACCTATCCCGATGGATTTCCGGCTGAAATCATGGCGGCCTTCCAGCGCGAGACAGGCTTGGTGCCTCTAGGGAATGTCGCCGCCAGCGGCACCGAAATTCTTAAGGAGCTGGGCGAAGAGCATCTGCGCACGGGCAGACCCATTGTCTATACCAGTGCCGACTCGGTTTTTCAGATTGCCGCCCACGAAGATGTCATTCCTGTGGAACGCCTTTATGAGCTCTGCCGCATCACGAGGCGCCTGCTAGACCCCTACCGCATTGGCAGGGTGATTGCCAGGCCTTTTGTCGGCACTTGCGCCGCTGATTTTCGACGGACCTCACGCCGGCATGATTTTTCCCTCCTTCCCCCCAAAACGACCATCCTTGAGCGGATCAAGGAGGCGGGTATGCGGGTGTATGCTGTGGGCAAAATCAGCGATATCTTTGCCGGCCAAGGTGTTACCGACAGTGTTTCCTCTGAGAGCAATGCCGATGGCATGGCCAAGACCCTGGAGGCATTGTCTGTGGTATGTCGGGGCCTTATATTCACGAACCTGGTAGACTTTGACATGCTTTATGGCCACCGTCTGGATGCGGCAGGGTTCGGTCGGGCCCTCGAAGAGTTTGACTTTTGGCTGCCGCATCTCCAGCAGGCCATGGGGCCGCGGGATCTTCTGATGATCACGGCCGATCATGGCTGTGATCCGACGATGCCCGGGACAGATCATACCCGTGAGTTTGTGCCGCTACTTATCTGGCATCGGGGATTGGAAAAGGGGAGGGACCTCGGCGAGCGCACCTCTTTCGCCGATGTTGCGGCGACGTTGGCGGTTGCTTTGGGCGTGTCCTTTGACACGGGAAAAAGCGTTTTCTGACAGAGAGGCTCTGGTGTCAGTGACTGCTGATAAGTTTCAATGAAACTTCCTGGTCGAGGCCCTGAATCTGATCCTCCGTCAGATCCATAAGGCTTCTTTCGCTCGGAGACATTTCACCGAGAAAGCAACCTTCAATGAAACGCTGCAGACAAAGTAGGTCTTGTGCGGTCAGGTGGAGGAATTCTACGCCAGAGCCTTGCAGATAGTTGTTCTCTGGCGCGGGCAGAACGTTGTACAGAACCCGTCCCTCAATCTCCAGTTCTTTTTTCATCCCCATCAGGGGAAAGATGACCTGAAGCGGCTCATTTTGTGCCAGGCGAAAGGCGCTGCGGATAAAAAGGCCCTGCTCGCTCAGGCTGAGGATTTCTGACAGATGAGGAGAACCATCGCGATAGAGAACGCCAGGGAGTTTGAGGTCCAACCTTAAGTTTTTCCTCGGAGTTTTTTCAAGGTGTTTCTGGATCATAGCGTAGAGTTCGAACAGTCCGATAGGGACATCCAGGCTCTCGCATGGGAGGTTGGCAGGAATCGGCAAGCCGTTGTCCTTAAGAACCACCAGGGGGCAATTTTTGTCGGCTGCTTTTTCTCCAGTGGCATTTGCAAGTTTTCTGTGGTCGTTTTGCAGGAAATGGGCCCCTATGAACAGCAGGTCCGGGGATGTCTCCAGCAAAAAAGCCTCTATTTGCTCAGGACGCGAAGATACCACAACCCTGTATCCCCAATGTTTGAGAATGACTTCGAGTGTTGTAAGAACCTTTTCTCGCTTGTCGCCGACGATGACGCGTTTCATATCGATTATCCTTTTTGTGGCGGCAAAACAATCTAGAGCAGGGTTTTGTGCTGGGTCAAGGGAAATTTAACACCAGGGCATTTCCCGCTAAAAATATGCCCTCCTCGGCTGGCGTACCGGTAACGCCTATGGTATATAGTTAAGCATATTGGCAACATCATTCGATCTGTAAAGGAGAAAAATCTATGAAGCGCTTGTCTGTGATCGCCTTTGTCGCTGTGCTCGCGGCATGGCTCAGTCTGCCTGTCTCTGCTTTTGCCCTGGAAGTGGCCGAAGGAGTGATCACCTCCCAAGTCAGTGATCGTAACCCTGTCGATTCTCTGACCAGTTATTCGGCTGACGTCGGAAAGCTGTATTGTTTTACCCGTATAGTCGGTGCTGAGTCTGACAGCCAGGTGACCCATGTCTGGTACCGTGGGGACGAAGAAATGGCCAGGGTTGATCTTGCTGTTCGCTCCAACAATTGGAGAACCTGGTCTTTAAAAGCTCTTCTCCCTGAATGGGTGGGTGATTGGCGAGTGGATGTGCTCGATGCGGACGGTACAGTCATCAGCACCATTCCTTTTACGCTGAACTGAAGTCAGTCATTGGTTTCTACAAAAAAAGCGCCCCGCCAGGGCGCTTTTTTTGTGAATCGTGTTTTGCTATGGCAACCTGTTACTTTTTAGCTTTTGTCTTGCTCTTGGCCGCCCGGGCTTTGGCGAGATTCTCGCCCAAACCCCTGTCGACGGCCATTTGCCGCCGGCTTTCCGAATAGGAGCGGGCAGCCAGGGGCTGCGTGCGGGGGATGTCGAACTGCTTGCGATATTCGCTGGGTTTCATGTCGTGGGCCGTACGCAGGTGACGGGCCAGTGTCTTCATCTCTTTGCCGCAGATCATGCAGGTAACCTTATCCTTGCCGAAGGCTTTCTTGCGTGAAACAGCGGGCACTTCGATGGTTTCCGCTTCGGCTGCAATAGCTTCACCTTTTTCAAGGGCGCTGAGAGCGTTGTGGATTTCGCTGAGTTCGGCGACCAGTTCGTCGCGGGACATGGGCGTGGTCGATGCGTGGGCCGCAACAATTTCGGCAGCCATTTCGAGAAGTGTTGCCATGGGGATCTTCCTCCTGTTTGATGTGGGGTTTATTGTGATATCAATTGGTGATAAAAAGCTATAATAGAACAATTGTTGGCTTTAAAATCAAGAGGAAAAATTATTTTAGTTGTTTATAACTGTTAAACTTGTTCCTGATAAAGGCCTCTGTGTTAGTTTTAGACGGGATGGTTTGTTTCAATTCGTGACAATTTTCAAGACGAGGCCATAACATACACCGAAACAAGGGCGTCTTCTGTGGGATGGTTGCCATAAACGATTTTAGAATCCCTTTGATCTTTTAAAAGTCTCACTTCCGCGGGTAACTTTTGTGTTGCCATGACAACGGGGTTAAGTCAATTCTAGTGGAGCTTTTTTAACAAACATAAACTATAATTTATAAGGTTTTTATGACTATCCGAGAACAGCTCGAACGACAAGAACAGACTTCTCTGTCAGCTCATGCCTGTCTGAGCGGTCATGGTGGTAAACGTAAAAAACCGGAGGACCCTTGTGCCGTACGCACTGCTTTTCAGCATGACCGGGATCGCATACTCCATTGTAAATCGTTTCGACGTCTTAAACATAAGACTCAGGTTTTTTTGGCTCCGGAAGGTGATCATTATCGTACTCGCCTGACCCACACACTCGAAGTAGCCCAGATTGCCCGCACTGTATCAAAGGCTCTTCGTCTGAATGAAGATTTGACTGAGGCCATTGCGCTTGGTCATGACCTGGGCCACACGCCCTTTGGTCATGCCGGCGAAAAGGTGCTGAGTGAACTGGTGACAGGTGGCTTTCATCATGTTCTGCAAAGTCTGCGTGTGGTCGATTGCCTGGAAAAGGAGGGGCAGGGGCTTAACCTGACCGAAGAGGTTCGTGACGGTATCGTCAAGCACTCCAAGGGGAGAGGACCTATTCTGGCCAAGGATCCTGCCGTAAGGGCGCAAACCCTGGAAGGTCAGATCGTACGGTTGGCTGATATTGTTGCCTATGTCAATCATGACCTTGACGACGCACTTCGTGCTGGCCTTATCCATAAGGGACAGGTCCCGGCAGCCATTGTAGATGTTCTTGGGTGTAGTCACTCCCAGAGGATCAACACGATGGTTTGTGACATGATCCAGGCCTCGCTCTGTATAGATGGAGGGGGTATATCGCTGTCTCCTGCTGTTGTTGAAGCCATTGACGCTCTGCGAGAATGGTTGTTTGTTCATGTGTATCAGGTCAGAACCGTCCATGACGATTTCATCAAGGCTTCTCGTATCCTACGGGAACTGTTTCTCTTTTTCATGCAGAACGAGGAGGCGCTGGTGGCTCATGGAGGTGATCGTTTCTGCGGGGATCCTCTTGAGATTTCCGTTGCCGATTTTATCGCGGGCATGACGGACCGCTTTGCCATCAATTTGTATCACCGGCTTTTTCTGCCCCAGCCCTGGAAGATTTTATAATGGCCTTAACTCTTTGAATTTCCGATGGAGAAAGCTTGACTAGCCTGATTTCCCTGTGCTAATTTTATGACGTTTTTGCGTCTGTTGGCGGCGGTTCAGCCCCGTTTTGGCGGGATGGGCCCGGGCCAGTTGGTCGTTATGCGCCCTCCAGGGCTTGACGCTGTTTTGATTCCATGCCATACGGCTTTTTACGCGGAATTTTGCCGGCCCCCTTTATCGAAGGGTGCCAAGGAGGCTTGAATGAGCAAAAAACTGTTGTTGGCCGACGACAGTATTACCATCCAGAAAGTCATAAGCATTACCTTTGCCAGCGAAGATTACGACCTGGTCGTTGTTGACAACGGTGACGCCGCTCTGGAAAAAGCCCGCACCAGCCGTCCCGATTTGGTACTTGCCGATGTGTTCATGCCCGGGAAAAACGGCTATGAGCTTTGCGCGGCTATCAAGCAGGAAGGGGGGCTTAAAGGTGTGCCCGTTCTGCTTTTAAGCGGAACCTTCGAACCCTTTGACGAAAATAAAGCCAGCGCCTGTGGAGCGGATGGCTGGATTGCCAAGCCTTTTGAATCACAGGCCCTCATCAGGAAAGTCGAAGAGCTGCTGGCCGCCGCCGAAGATATCTCTGCCGAGATCTCCGAAATGGCAGAAGCCGAAGCACCGTTGTTGGATCCTTCAAGTGCGCCTGTCCCGAGTGAAAAAATTGAAGCGGACATGTGGGAGGAACTTGAGCCTGCCGTCGCCGCACCTGTCCAACCCCTCGAATCCCCTGTGGCGAAATCTGGGGACGGCGGTGCTGGGTCCGATGAGGATCTCTGGTCGGATGTTTCTTTCGACGAAGAGGAATTGGGGCAGGAAGCAGCGACTATTAAGGCCGATGAAAACCTGTGGGATGAAGAGACCGAGGCCTTTGGCGAAGAGGAAGACGCCGCTGATAGTCTGGCAGATCATCCGGTAGAAGAGGCCACCCTGGAGAATTTCGGATTCGAAGTCGAAGGCGAGGAGGATTGGCAAGACGAGGAATATTCGACTTCGGTGGCTGCCCAAGAGGATCTGATGAGCGCTGAAGCCAGCGAAGATCTGTGGGGTGATGAAACGGACGGGCTTGAGGGAACAGCAGACCGCCCGGGAATTCCTGAGGCCCCTCCTGAGGCCCCTCCTGAGCCGCCTACCGCCGACCTGGACCTTATGAGTAGCGAGGCGGAAGAGGATGTCTGGGGGACTTACGAGACGCCCGCTTCCGAGCCTGCGTCCGTGGAAGAGGAAGGGGAAATCGAGGACATTCTGGCCTTGTCCGACGAGGATATCCTGGAGGAGGCGGATCTGGCAGGATGGGAGGACGAGGATCTTCTTTCGGAGCCTTCCGCAGCGTCTGTCGATGAGGACTCCTCTGAAATTGCTGTTGAGGAGGAAAGCCCGGAAGACCGTTTCGGTACACCCTTTTCGGCTGATGAGGAACCGATTGTTTTCGAAGAAACTGCTTCGACTGTTGCCGAGGCGTTGTTCGAGGAGCCCGCGCAGGAAGTCCCTGTTGCTTATACCCCTGCCCCAGCAGAAGCGCCGGCTGTCTCCGAAGCGGAAGTGTCTCGCATTGTCGAGCGGGTTGCCGCTGAAGTGGTCGAACGTCTTGCGGGGACCATTCTCGAAAAAATTGCCTGGGAGGTCGTTCCAGACCTGGCGGAAAGTCTGATCAAGGAAGAAATCCGCAAGATAAAGGAAGGGGCTGCCCTGTAGCTATCATCCTTTAAGCGGCAGACAGCGTGACATATTGACGGAAGAAATGGGGATTGCTAGAATCCCCATTTCCTTTTTGAAACGATTGCCAACACCAGGGCGCTTGGTCTGGCCCTGAGCATATAGAGATGGAAGGATCAGTTCATGGAAGCATCGCTCCCCAAAGGGTATGAGCCGAAAGAGGTTGAAGATAAGTGGTACAGGGTTTGGGAGGACAAAGGTTACTTCCACGCCAACGAAAAATCCTCCAAGCCCCATTATTCCATTGTCATCCCGCCCCCCAATGTCACCGGCGTTCTGCATATGGGGCATGCTCTCAACAATACCCTGCAGGATATTCTGGTGCGGTGGAAGCGCATGACAGGTCACGAAGTGCTGTGGATGCCCGGCACCGACCACGCAGGCATCGCCACCCAGAATGTGGTGGAGAAACAGCTTGCTTCTGAAGGACGTGACCGTCATGCCCTCGGCCGCGAAGAATTTGTTGAGCGAGTCTGGCAGTGGCGCGAGCAGTCCGGTGGGCAGATCATTAATCAGCTCAAGCGCCTAGGCGCCTCCTGTGACTGGGAGCGCGAGCGCTTCACCATGGACGAGGGTCTCTCCACGGCGGTGCGCACCGTCTTTGTACGCCTCCATGCCGAGGGTCTTATCTATCGCGACAATCGGCTCATCAACTGGTGTCCGCGTTGTCACACAGCGCTCTCTGACCTGGAGGTCGAACACGAGGACAAGAAAGGCCATCTCTGGCATCTACGTTATCCGGTGATTGGCACTGACCGCTATCTCATCGTGGCCACCACCCGGCCCGAGACCATGCTCGGCGACACCGCCGTGGCCGTCAACCCCGAAGATGGTCGTTACCAGGACCTGATCGGCAAGAAGGTGCTGCTGCCACTGATGAACCGGGAAATCCCCATTGTCGCCGACGACTACGTCGACAAGGAATTCGGCTCCGGTGCTGTCAAGATCACCCCGGCCCATGATTTCAATGACTTCGAGCTTGGCAAGCGTCATGACCTTGAATTCATCAATATTTTCGACCCCTCGGGTGTGGTGAACGAAAACGGTGGTTCTTATACCGGGCAGGAACGCTACGAGGCCCGCGCCAACGTAGTGGCCGACCTGGAAAATCAGGGGTTGCTCGAACGCATCGACGATTACGCCAATGCTGTCGGCGAATGCTACCGCTGCCGCACTGTCATTGAGCCCTACATGAGCAAACAGTGGTACGTCAAGGTCGGGCCCCTGGCCGAGGAGGCGATCAAGGCCGTCGAGACCGGTCAGACACGCATCGTGCCGTCGCAGTGGGAGAAGACCTATTTCGAGTGGATGAACAATATCCAGGACTGGTGCATCAGTCGCCAGATCTGGTGGGGACACCGTATCCCCGCCTGGTTCTGCGACGACTGCGACCAGATCACTGTCGCTATGGAAGACGCCCAGAGCTGCGCCCATTGCGGCAGCAGCAACATCCGCCAGGAGACAGACGTACTCGATACCTGGTTCTCGTCAGCTCTGTGGCCTTTCTCCACCATGGGCTGGCCGGAAAATACCGAGACCCTGCGGAAGTTCTATCCCACCTCCTGCCTTATTACCGGCTTCGACATCCTCTTTTTCTGGGTGGCGCGCATGATGATGATGGGGATCAAGTTCATGGGGCAGGTCCCCTTCAAGGATGTCTACATCCACGCCCTGGTGCGCGACGCTCAGGGACAGAAGATGAGCAAGAGCAAGGGAAATGTTATCGACCCGCTCACCGTTATCGAGGAATACGGCACCGACGCCTTCCGCTTTACGCTGGCTGCCTTTGCCGCCCAGGGGCGTGACGTCAAGCTTTCCACCGAGCGCATTGCCGGCTACCGCAACTTCGCCAACAAGCTATGGAATGCCAGCCGCTTTGCGCTGATGAATTTTGATGACTTTGATCCGTCATCCATCGATCTGGCCCAGCTTGACCTGTCTCTGGCTGATCAGTGGATTCTGACCCGTCTGAACGAGGCGGCCCAGAACACAGGCCGGGCCCTCGCTGAGTATCGTTTCAACGAAGGCGCCTCCATTCTCTATGCCTTCACCTGGCACGAGTTCTGCGACTGGTATATCGAGCTCAGCAAGGACGATCTCTATGGTGACGACGGAGCGTCCAAGGCCCGCGCCAAGGTGGTACTTTTCACCGTACTCGAGCGATTGCTGCGTCTGCTTCACCCCTTCATGCCTTTTATTACCGAGGAGATCTGGCAGGCGCTGCCTGGCCGCCGCCCCGTCGATTCCATCATGCTGGCCGACTATCCCACGGGAGAAGATTTGCCCGTCAACCTGGACGGAGCCCGCCGTATGGAATGGATCATGGATGTCGTCAAGGCCATCCGCAACATTCGCGGCGAGATGGATGTTCCCCCCTCCAAACAGATTGCCGCTGTGCTTGACTGCAAGGGAGAAGAGGCGGTCACCGTGATGACAGCCGGTGAAGGGTACATCCGTGCCTTGGCTCGTGTCGGTGAGTTGAGCTACGGTGTAGGCGTCGAGCGTCCCAATCAGGCCGCCACCCAGGTGGCCGGTGACGTCGAGATTCTGCTGCCCCTGGCGGGTCTGGTCAATATCGACGAGGAAGAAAAGCGTCTTGGTAAGGAGATTGCCAAGGTACAGAAGGATGTGGAGTTCTTCGCCAAAAAACTCTCTAACGAGAAGTTTGTCGCCAATGCTCCTCCCGAGGTGCTGGAGAAGGACCGAGGCAAGCAGAGAGAAGCCGAGGAAAAGCTGGGGATTTTGCAGGAAAGCCTGCGAAAGATTCAGGCGCTGAAAGGATAGGGCGAAATAGGGCCAGGGCTAAAACCCTGGCCTTTTTTGCGGGAACTGACGCTACCCGGTGGCTTGGCGTGCTTTCGCCAGAGGGATAACGGCCCAATCGCGAGCTTGCGTTTTTCGAAAAAACTCTTCGCAGGCCGATGCGGGCATGGGGCGGGCATAAAAGAAGCCCTGGCCGATAGCACAGTTGTTCTGGGTGAGAAACTCCACCTGGGCTTCATTTTCGATTCCCTCGGCGACGATCGTCATATTCATGGCGCGTCCCAGGGCCATGATGGCCAGAGTGATGGCGGAAGCATTTTCATCGTGCAGTACATCCCCGATAAAGGAACGGTCAATTTTCAATTTGTCCACCGGGAACTGCTTCAGGTAGCTTAGAGAAGAGTAGCCGGTGCCGAAATCATCGATGGCCAGCTGGACTCCCCGAACCTTGAGATCGATGAGGGTCATCATGGCGGTGCCGAAATCCTCCATGATGGCACTTTCGGTGATCTCCAGTTTGAGCCCTAACGGCGGATGTGAAGGAGAAAATGATGATGGATATTTTGAAAGACAATCCCATGTCCCGTTTTGCCAGCGGTTTTTTTTATCCCTTCCAAAGTCTTCGTTTCGTCTATAGAAACCCGAAATTACTTAAATATGTGTTGATCCCTTTTTTGATCAACCTGGTCGTGTTTTCGGGCGCCGTATTTTTGGGGCTGGATTTCTTCGGGGACATTGTCGCCCGTTATGTTCCTAGCGGTGAAGCTTGGTATTGGGCCTTTCTGACTTTTTTCGCCTGGCTGATCGCCTCGATTGTGACGGCTCTGCTCGTTTTTTTCAGCTTTACCGTAGTGGGGAATCTGCTTGCTTCGCCCTTTAACGATCTTCTTTCCGAGCGCACGGAAGAGATTGTGACCGGCGTCGGCACGGCCGAGCCCTTCTCCTGGAGAACCTTTGGCGGCGATGCCTGGCGCGCTATCATTGTGGAAGGGAAGAAGATGAGCTTTTTCGTTATCGGCATGCTGGCTCTGCTGCTGCTTAACCTGATCCCGGTTCTTGGCCAGCTACTCTATTCGGTGGCCGCCATACTCTTTACCCTCTTTTTTCTCACCGTTGAGTATCTCGGCTATGTTCTCAGCCGAAAAAGGCTATCCTTTGCCCAGCAGCGCCGCTATGTTTTCGGACAGATTTCCCTGCATCTTGGCTTCGCCGTTGGGGTGCTTTGTCTTCTGGCTATTCCGCTTATGCAGTTGCTCTGTATTCCTCTCGCCGTGGTGGGGGCGACGCGACTGTATTGTGAGAAGGGGAATCTGTCTACCGACCGCTAAACTTGCCGTTGCGGGGTTCATTCTCTTTATTCACGCAGAGGATGGATGTCGCCCTGAAGGAGTGACTTTATGAAAGAAATCGCCATTGAGGCTGCCCTTTCCGCGGGCAAGGTGCTTATGCAGCGATTTGGTACCTCACTGACTGTTGAACACAAGGGGGATGTTGATCTCGTCACGGAAGTGGACCGGGCTTCAGAGGAGGTGATTGTAACCATCCTGAGGGGAACTTTTCCTCGGCATGACATTCTGGCCGAAGAAGGGCAGTACGTCGACAGTGGCAGCCGCTACCGCTGGATTGTCGATCCGCTGGATGGTACCACCAATTACGCCCACGGATTCCCCTGGTTTGCCGTTTCCATTGCTCTGGAGGTTGAAAGGGAAGTGACGCTGGGGGTCGTCTACAACCCCTTCAGTCGCCAACTCTTTTGTGCAGAAAAGGGAAAAGGGGCTTTTCTCAATGACGTGCAGATAGGCGTCTCCAAAACAGGCCGGCTTGACAATTCTTTACTGGCGACGGGATTTCCCTATGACCGCAAAAAGAGCGCGGCCAATAATTATGACCATTTCATTCATTTCCAGCAGGCGGCGCAGGCCTGTCGCCGACCGGGAAGCGCCAGCCTGGACCTGGCCTACGTCGGTGCCGGTTGCCTGGACGGCTATTGGGAGATGAAACTCAAACCTTGGGACGTCGCTGCCGGGCAGCTGATTGTCTGCGAGGCCGGTGGCAGAGTCAGTGATTTTGACGGAGATCTGTTCGATATTTACGGGGTTGAATGTCTGGCCAGTAATGGCCATATTCATGATGAAATGATCGAAGTCCTTAAAGCTGGAAAAAGACCTGAATAAAAGGATCCTCCCGACAGCCCTGTTGCTATCCTGATCTTGAGCGCTACAATAGAAATGCATGGCAACAGCCGCAAGATTCTTTAGTGGCGCTGGCTGCTCCGTTCGGGCAGAGGGCCTGATGGGGCAGAGGTCCCAGAAGTGGCAAGGAGGCATCATGGCCGAGCGAAACACCCCGGTGGAAAACGAAAAAAAGGAACCTGGTCTCGACAAAAACCTGGAACGACTGGATGCTGAGCTCGAAATCATGGAGAGACACTCCCCTGAACTCGATAGCATGGAGGAAGAGGAGAGAGAGGCCCTCAAAAAAAGGGATCGTGAATATAAGGACGAGCATTTGCACAGCGTGCCTCGCCCCCGTAAACATGTGCGCTAAAAGCTGAAATCGTTTTGAACAAGAAAAAGCCCCCGATGTGGCTGCGGGGGCTTTTTCTTGTTCAAGTGGGTAACGCTCAAGCTTGAGGAGGTGTGTCGTTTTTTTGTGGCGCCGGTTCGGTCGGTTCCTCTGCCTTGATGGTTTCGATTTCTTCCTCCAGCGCCGCTGCATCCTGCTTCAATTGGTCGAGCCGGGCAAAGATGACTTCGACTTCGGCATTTCTCAGGATATCCGCCTCTCCTGCTTCTCGGCAGTCATCGATCTGTTTGCCCAGGTCCGTGTGAGCGCTGCCAATCTTTTTGTGAATGGCCGCCAGATCAATGCGCTTTTGAACTACACGCTTCATCTGGGTCGCTTTAAAAGCGGCGGTATGGAGCCCCTTTTTGGTAGCATCCCAGATTTTTTCAGTCTTGTTAACCTGGCTGTTCGAGGTCTTTTCGTCTGCCATGGGTTTCCTCCCTCTGTAAAATCAAGATATTGTGGGTGAAAAATATCAGTTTTATATCCCGAGTCAAGATATCCGCGCTTTTTTCCGTGGCGGGCTTGCTGGAAGGGTGGGTTTGGACTAATATGAATGACCGAATTTACAGATGTTTTTATTTCATGGCATGGGAGGTGTGTGGATGGGCCAGGCTGGACAGACCAAATTTCAGATGGATCTCCGACGGTATTTGCGCGAGCAGGAAGAGGATCGCAATCTGACGCGGCTTATTTGCGAGATCGCCGATGCTTCCAAGTATATCGTCAACTCCATCAGGACCGGTGATCTCGGCGTAGCGGGAACCTCCAATCTTTATGGCGAAGATCAGCTGGAACTGGATGTGCTTTCTGACCGCATCCTGCGCAAACGCCTGCTTCATTCCGGAGTTGTAGCCAATATTGTCTCAGAGGAGACCAGCGACATTATTCCCATCTCGACGGACTTCGAGGGGCGTTATTCTGTGGCCTATGACCCCCTGGACGGGTCTTCTCTCGTCGATGTGAACCTGGCCGTGGGGACGATTGTCTCCATCTACGAAGGGGGCGAATTGCTGCAGCCGGGCAGAAATCAGGTGGCGGCGCTGTATATCCTGTACGGACCCCGCACGACTCTCGTCTACAGCACGGGTCGTGGCGTGCATGAATTCGGCATGAACCAGTTGATGGAATACACTCTGGTGCGGGAAAATATCCAGATGCAGCCTAAGGGCAGTATCTATTCTCCCGGCGGTCAGCGCAATCTCTACTCCCCCGGTACGGAAAACTTTGTCCGCTACATGGAGGAAAATGGGGCCAAGCTGCGCTACAGCGGTGGTTTTGTCCCCGATATCAATCAGATTCTTATGAAGGGGAAAGGGGTGTTCATGTACCCCCATCTCAAGGGGAGTCCCGACGGCAAGCTTCGCCTTCTATACGAACTCAATCCCATGTCATACCTCATTGAACAGGCGGGAGGAGCCGCCTCCACCGGACATCAGCGGATTCTGGATCTGCAGCCGCGCCAAATAGACGACCGGGCGCCGGTCTTTATCGGCTGTAAGGAGGATGTGGCAAAGGCCGAAGAACTCATTCGCACCCAGGGGTGACACTTAATTCTCCGATCTTGCGTATGGCTGACTATCGCCTCCTGTCACGAAAGCCCCCTGACGCTGTGGATACCATCTCCTTTTTACTGCCGGCGGCCACGCTATGAAAGCCGGACGCTTCAATGCCTTTAGCTGTCTGTTCTTTCTGTCAGCGGGGATAATGTTGGCTTCCTTTGCGGAGCCTTCTCTTATCGTTGTTGCCCTTGCTGCCGTTCTAGCAGCTGCCTGGCTGGTGGCGCGCCGTTTTGCCGGGGCTTTTTTTCTGCTGCCGGCCGCTCTCGTCTGTTTCGGCTTCTCTCTTTATCACCACCTCTCACCCCCTTTGCATTCTGGAGATATCCGTTCTTTTGCCGGCGGCGAGGCTGTTTCGGTGCAGGGCAGGGTAGCCTCAATAGAAAACCGCTCGCTGGGCCGCACTGCCCTCGACATGGATGCTTCTCAAATCGACAGTCGCCGGATTGGGGTCGTCTGCCGCGGCAAGGTCCGTGTGTTCATTGAGACAGGTGAATCGTCTGTCCGTGTTGGCGATATCGTACGCTTCTATGGCCGCCTGAAAAGGCCTCATTCTTTCGGGACTCCCGGGGAATTCGATTTTCCCCGTCACCTCGCCCGTCAGGGCATTTATGTGACGGCTGCTCTGGACCGCTTTGAGGATCTGGTGCTGGTCCGGCAATCTGCAGGGTTCTCCTTGGCACGTTTTTTTTCCCAGCAGCGGGACAGGGTGGTTCGGCACATCGACGGGGCTGTGTCCGAGGATTTGTCTCCCTTTGTCAAGGCTCTTGCCGTTGGTGAAAAAAGCTCACTCCTCCCTGTACAGCGTGACCTTCTGGCCCGTGGCGGTGTGTCACATCTCTTCGCCATATCAGGATTGCACCTGGGTATAATCGCTTCCTTTTTCTATGGAATCGGCCGTTTTTTTTATTGTCGGTCAGAGACTTTTTTGCTGATGGCGCCGCCGCGCCGGCTTCTTCCGGCGCTTATTCTGCCCCTGTTGGGCGGGTATCTCCTTCTCACCGGTGGCGCCATCCCGACGTTGCGAGCTTTTCTCATGGCTGTTGCCGTGGCCCTGTTCTGTCTGAGTTCAAGACGCAGCCACCCTCTTCATCTGCTGGCTACAGTCGCCTTTGTTTTTTTGCTGGCCAGTCCCTTGTCTTTATTTGAGGTTTCTTTTCAGCTTTCCTTTGCCGGTGTCCTGGGAATCATGGTGGTTGTGCCGCATGTGGGAACGGCCTTGAAGCTCAACCGTTGGCCTCTGGTTTTGCGATGGGGTACCCTCCTTTTTCTGACTACTCTGGCCGCCACGCTGGCGACCGCACCTCTAGTTGCCCTGCATTTCCACATGTTTTCCCCGGCGGGTCTTCTGTCCAACCTGGTCGCGGTTCCGGCAGTCGGTTTTGCCGCCGTTCCCCTGGCGCTGGCGGGGTCTCTTTTGGGACCAATTTCCCCTTTACTGGCGAATCTGACCTTTGCCGCCTGCGGAGACATCGTTTCGGCCGTCTTGATGGTGGTTCAGTCTTTGCTTTCCTTTTCCGTACTCGACAGTATGAGTATTTTTCTGTCGCCGATAGCCATTGTCTCGCTATCTGTTCTGTTGGTCGTCGTATTTTTGCTCTGGCGGAGATTTTACTGGATTAGTGCAGGTCTGACCTGTGTGGCCTTGTTATTAACCTTTCTTCCCCAGGCTGAATCACCGGCGATCTCTTTGACGGTGTTTTCCGTAGGGCAGGGGGACGCCCTGCTCCTGACGACGCCTGATGGCAAGCACCACCTGGTCGACGGAGGCGGGCTCTACAGTGAAACATTTGATGTGGGTGAACGCCTGCTGTTGCCCGCCTTGGCTCATCTTGGCGTAACAGAACTTGATTCCGTCATCATGACCCACGCCCACCCGGATCATTATCTGGGGCTGGGCGCGGTCCTGGCCCGATTCCCCGTGCGCACCTTCCGTTCAGCTCTCGCCAAGGAAGATTTGCCAAGGGTGATTCTGGATTCTCTCCGCATGGCAGAGGTCTCACCGGAAACGCTTCCTGAAGGGTGGACGCATGAAGATCTGGATCATTCAGCCACATTGGGTCTGTATGTGCCGCCCCAGGTTGGCGACATCAATGAACGGTCAGTGGTGCTATTCGCATCTTTTGGCCAAGACAGCCTGCTGCTCACTGGTGATTTGGAATCCGCTGGCGTGAATGGATTGCTGGACCATTTCCCTTTTGGGGCCATCAGCCTTTTGAAATTGCCTCACCATGGCAGTCGACATTCATCGACTGAAGTTCTGGTGGATTCCCTGGGGGTCAAGGCCGCTTTTGCCTCTGTTGGACTGGGAAATCATTATGGTTTTCCCCATTCCTCGGTGGTGAATGAGCTTGTGGCACGGCAAGTTTCGTTTTACCGTACGGATTGGAACGGTTCATTACGGTTTGTCAGCGAAGGGGATGGATGGCGCGTGTATCAGTGGCGCTCAAGGCTTTTCCGTTGACAGAAATCCCTGGTTTTGTTAGCTTCGGGCTGTACTCAAGGGGGACCTTTTTGAATGAAAAAACCCACAATACTGGTTGTTGACGACGAGCTTTTTTTTCGCCGGATGTATTCCGAGCTTCTGAGCGAGGAAGGTTACGACGTCGAATCTTACGCATCCGGTAATGCGGCCCTTGAGCGGGTCGCCAGTGGAGGGGTCGATATTCTTTTGACCGACATGGTCATGCCGGATATCAGCGGGCTGGAGGTTTTGCACCTGGTTCGCAACATGGAAAACCCACCTGAAGTCATTCTGGTCACCGGGCATGCCACCTTGGAGACCGCTATCAAGGCCCTTAAAGGCGGCGCCCGGGACTATCTCATCAAGCCTTTCAATCCTGAAGAGCTGCGGCATGTCGTTCGTTCCTGCCTGGATCAGGTCCGCCTTCTGGATGAAAACACCCTTCTGAAAAGCCAGATACGCCTCTATCAGAAGGGCCAGAACCTCGCGTCCTACCTGGAGATAGACAAGCTTTTACCCCAAGCGGTAAATACCCTGCTGAAGGAGGTTGGCAATGGCCGCGGCTTTGCCATGCTTCTGTGTGATGGAGACCGTTTACGTCTTGCTGGGTTGGAGGGAGTCGATTCGTCTCCTGCCCTTTCATTGGCCACATCCATACGGGCTCATCTGTCGGACCTGACAACGGTGCGCATTTTGAAAGGCTCTGAACTGGGAAAACAGGATGAGTGGCCCGACAATGTCCAGGAAGTCTGCCTTTTTCCTCTTTTTCTTTCCCGGGAGTTGAAGGGCGCCATTGTCGTCTTCAACCCGGTGGCTGGGGAACTTACTCATCCGCTGCCCAAAGAGAATCTGGCCTTCCTGTCGGACCAGGCGGCGCTGGCCTTTGAAAACTCATTACGTTATCAGGATGTTCAACAACTTATTTATATCGACGATCTTACCGGACTTTTCAATTATCGTTATCTGCAGATCGTGCTTGAGCAGGAGATACGACGGGCAGAGCGCTTTGGTTTTAAGTTTGCTCTGGTGTTTATCGATATCGACCACTTCAAAGAAGTCAATGACACCCACGGGCATTTGGCCGGCAGTGCGGCGCTGAAGGAAGTCGGTAGTCTTCTACACAAAGCCGTTCGCGAGGTCGATTCGCTGTTTCGCTACGGCGGAGATGAGTTTACCGCCCTTCTTATTGAGACAGATGCCAAGGGGGCGGCCCTGGTATCGGAGAGAATTCGCAAGCTCATAGAAGAGAATGTTTTTCTCAAGGAGATGGGAATTAACTGTCGCCTGACCGCCACGGTGGGGAGTGCCATTTTTCCCGACGATGCCGATGATCGCAACAGTATCGTTGATCTGGCAGACCGGGCGATGTACGAAGGGAAAAAAACACGTAACGTGATTCGTGGGGCCTGGGAAATCAGGCCCTGAGCAACGGATTCCCGCCGTCTGTTTCTGCCGACTTGTGTCTCCGCACCGTCCGTCTGCGTTTTACACTCCTACTCCATGACAGGGAATCTCCGTCGATTGTTCTTCCTGAAGGGGGTCTGCGCCTTGATGGCGCAGCTGGCCTTGTGGCGGTCCGGTTCTGTGTGCAGAAAATACAGCTTAAAAAAGGAATAGATCCGTGAGTATTGCAGGCATTAAGGGAATGAACGATATTCTGCCGGGTGAGGTCGAAACCTGGCAATTTCTGGAAAGCAGTGCCCGAAAAGTTTTCGGCGCCTACGGCTTTGCTGAAATTCGGGTTCCGGTGGTCGAGAAAACGGAGCTGTTCTGCCGCTCCATCGGTGAGACCACTGATATCGTTGAAAAAGAAATGTACACCTTCGACGATAAAAGTGGAAACTCTCTGACCTTGCGACCGGAAGGGACCGCACCGGTCATGCGCTCCTACATCGAGCACAAAATGTATGCGCAGGATCCGGTAGCCAGACTCTATTACCTGGGACCCATGTTCCGTTACGAACGCCCCCAGAAAGGCCGCTATCGTCAGTTTCATCAGATTGGCGCCGAGGTGATTGGCGTGGAGGATCCCCGCGTTGACGCTCAGGTGCTGGCCATGCTGATCCATTATTTTGACGAGGTCGGCATCGGCGATGTCGAATTGCAGGTGAACTCCTTAGGGTGTGCGGAGTGTCGTCCCGGGTTCCGTCAGACGCTGGTGGCCTTCCTGCAGCAGCGCCTTGAGGCGCTCTGCGAGGATTGCCGACGGCGTTATCAGACCAACCCGTTGCGCGTTTTGGATTGTAAGGCCGCCGGCTGTAAAGAGGCTACCGCCCAGGCGCCGTCGGTTTTGGATCACCTGTGTTCAGGCTGTGACGATCATTTTTCCCAGGTTCAGGGTTACCTGCGTTTGCTGAACACCCCCTTCACGATCAACCCTCGCATGGTGCGCGGGCTCGACTACTATACCAAGACCACTTTTGAAATGGTTACCACCCGCCTCGGTTCCCAGAATGCAGTGGCTGCCGGTGGACGTTATGACGGTCTTATCGCTGACCTGGGAGGACCCTCTCTGCCCGGTATTGGCTTCGCCATGGGGCTGGAGCGACTGGTCCTGATGAAGGGTGAAGATCGGGAGCGTGCCTCGCGAGCGGATGTCTTTCTGGCGGCCATGGGGGAAGAAGCCAGCCAAAAGGCGTTTGTTCTTATGTCCGCGCTTCAGCGTCATGGCGTACATGCGCAGATGGATTTTTCCGGCAAGAGCCTCAAGGCGCAGATGCGGCGAGCGGGCAAACTCGGTGCCCGTTTCGTGGTGATTGTCGGGGAAGATGAGTTGGCCCGGAAAGTGGCCCAGCTCAAGGATATGGATAACGCTAGCCAGGAAGAGGTGGCCTTAGACCGCCTTGAGGAAGAGCTGCGTGAAAGAGTGCTCCGCGCGCGCCAGGAATCTTGTCTTGACGGCACGCAAAAAGGCTCTGTATAATCGCTTTTTGCTTGATTTGGCCACGGTTCGGTGGTCGATTTAACCATTTTGGAGGACAGGGCGTGAACGACATTCTTGGTGACTGGAAAAGAAGCCATTATTGCGGACGTGTTACCGCTGCAGATATCGGCAAGGACGTTTGTCTCATGGGATGGGTGCAGAGGCGCCGCGACCATGGGGGTCTTATTTTTATTGATCTCCGGGATCGGGAAGGAATCGTTCAGTTGGCTCTCGACCCCGATCGAGATCCCGAAGCACATGTTAAAGCCGACCGGGTTCGCAATGAATATGTCGTTGCTGTGCGCGGGGTCGTTTCCCCACGGCCAGAAGGAACGGTCAACCCTAAGATGTTCACCGGGGAAGTTGAGGTGGAGGTTCGTGAACTGCGCGTTCTCAACACGGCCAAAACCCCCCCCTTCATGATCGACGAATATGCCGATGTAGCCGAGAATATCCGCCTCAAGCACCGCTATCTGGATCTGCGGCGCCCAGGGATTCAGAGCAATCTCATGCTGCGGCATCGCGTCGCCCGTACGGTCCGCACCTATCTCGACAATCAGGGCTTTCTCGAAATAGAAACCCCGGTGCTGACCAAAAGCACCCCCGAGGGCGCTCGCGATTATCTGGTCCCCAGCCGTGTCAATCCAGGCACTTTCTATGCGTTGCCCCAGTCTCCCCAGCTGTTTAAACAGCTCCTCATGGTCTCCGGCTATGATCGCTATTGCCAGATTGTCAAATGTTTCCGTGATGAAGACTTGAGGGCTGATCGTCAACCGGAGTTCACCCAGATCGACTGCGAGATGAGTTTTGTCAATCGCGATGACGTGATTGCCATCATGGAAGGGATGATTGCCGAAGTTTTCCGCGCGGCTATTGGTGTGGAAGTGGTCCTGCCCATGCCTCGCATGACCTATGCAGAAGCCTTGGCGCGCTACGGGGTGGATAATCCTGATCTGCGCTTTGATCTGGAGTTGGTGGAGATTTCCAACCTGGTCAAGGATTCCGGTTTTAAAGTCTTTGCCGAAGTGGTCAAAGGGGGGGGGATCGTCAAAGCACTTAACGTCAAAGGGTGTGCCTCCTTCTCCCGCAAGGAGATTGACGATCTCACGGAGTTTGCCAAAATCTATGGAGCCAAAGGTCTCGCCTACGTCAAGGTTACTGAGGAAGGGTGGCAGTCTCCTATTGCCAAGTTTTTTACAGAGCAGGAACTTGCCGCGCTCAATCGCGTTCTGGATGCCCAGGTTGGCGACCTTCTGCTGTTCGTCGCCGACAGCTACCGGGTCTCTAACGAGGCGCTGGGCCGGCTGCGTGGACACCTGGGTCACAAGCTTGGCCTGACCAGCAAGAACGATTTCAAGTTCGTATGGATCACGGATTTCCCTCTCCTCGAGTGGGACGGTGAGGCACGGAGACATGTTGCTGTGCACCATCCCTTCACGGCGCCAATGGACGAAGATATGCCCATGCTCGATGGGGATCCCGGCAAGGTCAGAGCCAAGGCCTACGACCTGGTGCTCAATGGGTCGGAGATCGGTGGTGGCAGTATCCGTATCCATGATCAGGCCATCCAGAGCAAGATGTTCGATCTCATGGGAATCGGGCTTGAAGAGGCCCGGGAGAAGTTCGGCTTTCTGCTCGACGCTCTCGAATTCGGCGCACCTCCCCACGGAGGAATCGCCTTCGGGCTGGACCGTCTTGTCATGATTCTGACCGGATCCGATTCGATCCGGGACGTAATCGCTTTCCCGAAGACGCAGAAAGCAACCTGTCTGATGTCTGAGGCGCCTAATCTGGTAGACGAAAAACAGCTTCGGGAGCTCTCGATCCGCCTGGCAACACGCCCTAAATAGTCTACCGCCCAGTACTCTGTTTGTTCGCGACGGCGTGATCCTCTTCTGATTTCTCGGGTGAGGAAGGTTTTTTAATAAATGTACAAGTTTTTGGTGTTTACGCTTCTGTTTCTGTTGGGGGGGTGTGCTTCACTCCCCCGGCAGGAGCTTCAGGTGGCCAGAGAATCCGTTGCTCAGGCGTATGCTGTGGGGGCGCCGCAGCTTGCACCCCTTGAATACCGCTCGGCCAGTACCGCCTTGTCCGATGCGGAGAAATACATTCATGACGGTGACTACCGGCAAGCTCGCCATATTCTTCCTTTGGCCCATGCCCATGCCCGCAGGGCGATATCCCGATCTCTCGACGAGGCGGCCCGTCTCCGCGAGCTGGAAGCCGCTCAGTCCGTCGACAAGAGTTCCCAGCCAGTAAACACTCCCGCGAAAAAAAAACCCTCTAAGCCACCAGCGGCCAAGGTGTCGGATTCTCCCACTGCGGGAGATGTCTCCGGCAAGGATTCCACAGTAATGGCACCGACGCTGGCGCCACACTATACCGTTGTGGGAGGCGAAAACCTCTGGTCTATAGCGGCGAAAGGGGAGGTTTATGCCGACAGTCTTTTATGGCCTCTTCTTTACAAAGCCAACCGGGACCAGATCAAGGATCCTCGCCAAATCTATCCTGGGCAGGTTTTGAGCATTCCCAGGGATCTCAGTGCCGAGCAAATGGATGAGGCGAGGGAAAAAGCCAGACGATCTGATATATTCCCGGTAGACATCATGCTGAAAGACAGGGGCTTAGTTGAGTGATTTTCTGTTGTAAAAATGGGCTTTGTGGGGCCTTAAGGGCCCCAATAAACGACATGTTTTTTCTTGACACTCCCCGGTCTTTTGCATACTGTATACACGATTGACTGGAGGTTTTATCCAGTCCAACTCGTTAACTGTTTGTTGTGCCAGGGGTTTGTGTGCAGGTGCCGGTCGAGTGTCCTGATGGATAATTTGAGATCGGATTGATTCTGCCGATATTGGTGATCCTCTGGCGATGTTGGCATAAAAACTAAGGAGAGAACATGACCACGAAAGAAGCAAAAATCATCTGGACTGAGATTGACGAAGCACCCGCATTGGCTACTTACGCTCTGTTGCCGATCGTGCAGGCCTTCACCAAGGGGGCCGGCGTTTCTGTCGAGACCCGCGACATCTCCCTCTCCGGGCGCATTCTCGCCAACTTCCCGGACAACCTCAAGCCCGAACAGAAGGTTGCCGACTATTTGAACGAACTCGGCGAGTTGGCCAAGACCCCCGAAGCCAATATTATCAAGCTGCCTAATATCTCGGCTTCCATCGTTCAGCTGCAGTCGGCCATCAAGGAGTTGCAGGAGAAAGGCTACGACGTTCCTGACTATCCGGAAGAGCCGAAAAATGATGCTGAGAAAGAGATTCAGGGTCGCTACGCCAAGGTGCTTGGTTCCGCCGTTAACCCGGTGTTGCGCGAAGGGAACTCCGACCGTCGCGCCGCCGCCTCGGTCAAGAAGTTTGCCCAGCAAAACCCCCATCGCATGATGAAACCCTGGCCTGATGTTTCCAAGACCCGCGTTGCCTTTATGGACAGCGGTGACTTCTATGAAAACGAGACCTCGACCACCATTCCCGCCGCCACTACGGCCAAGATCGAGTTCGTTGCCGCCGATGGCAGCGTCACTGTTCTTAAAGACAAACTCTCCCTTCAGGCTGGTGAGATTCTCGACTCAACCCACATGGATGTCGCCAAACTGCGCGCCTTCTATGCCGAGTGCATGAAGGAAGCCAAGGAGAAGGACGTCCTGCTGTCGCTGCATCTCAAGGCGACCATGATGAAGATTTCCGACCCGATCATGTTCGGCCATGCCGTCACGGTTTACTTCAAGGACGCCCTGGGGAAATACGCTGCCGACCTCAAAGCGATCGGCGCCAATGTTAATAACGGCCTCGGCGATGTTCTGTCCAAGCTCAGCCGTCTGCCTGCCGACAAAAAGGCTGCCATTGAGGCGGATATCGCCAAGTGCTATGAGTCCGGCCCGGCCCTGGCCATGGTTGACTCCCGCAAAGGGATCACCAACCTGCACGTACCTAACGACGTTATCGTCGACGCCTCCATGCCTGTTGTCGTCCGCGACGGCGGCAAGATGTGGAATAAGGCCGACGAGCTGCAGGACACCATCGCCATGATTCCTGACCGCTGTTACGCCACCATGTACCAGGCTATGATTGAGGACTGCCAGAAGAACGGCCAGTTTGATCCCTCCACCATGGGCGCTACCTCCAACGTCGGTCTGATGGCGCAAAAAGCCGAAGAATACGGCAGCCATGACAAAACTTTTACCGCTCCCGGCAAGGGGACGATGCGCGTCGTCGACGCCTCGGGAGCCGTTCTGCTTGAGCAAAAAGTCGAGACCGGCGATATTTTCCGCGCGTGTCAGGTCAAGGATGCGCCGATTCAGGACTGGGTCAAACTCGCTGTCAGCCGGGCTAAAGCTTCCGGTGCACCGGCGATTTTCTGGCTTGATGAAAGTCGCGGCCACGACTCCCAGTTGATCAAAAAGGTCAACACCTACCTCAAGGATCACAATACAGCCGGTCTTGACATCCGCATCATGAAGCCGGTTGATGCCATGAAGCTGACCTGTGAGCGCGCCCGTAAAGGACTCGACACCATCACGGTGACAGGCAACGTTCTGCGTGACTACCTGACCGACCTGTTCCCGATTCTGGAGCTCGGCACCAGCGCTCGCATGCTTTCCATTGTGCCGCTGATGGCTGGTGGTGGTCTTTTCGAAACGGGTGCCGGTGGTTCCGCGCCCAAGCATGTCGAACAGTTCCTCCGTGAAGGACACCTGCGCTGGGATTCCCTGGGCGAGTACTGTGCGCTGGTGCCGTCTCTGGAGATGGTTGCTGACAATTTCAAGAATGCCAAAGCCGCTGTTTTGGCCGAAACCCTCGATGAGGCGGTGTCCAAATACCTGGAGAACGCCAAGGCGCCTTCCCGCAAAGTCAATGAGATTGACAACCGCGGCAGCAGCTTCTATCTCGCCATGTACTGGGCCCAGACTCTTGCCGCTCAGAGCAAGGATGCCGAACTGAAAGCGCGTTTCGCTCCGGTAGCTGAAAAACTCACTGCCAACGAGGAAAAGATCAACCAGGAGATGCTGGCTGCTCAGGGTCGTCCTGCCGACATTGGCGGTTATTTCCGTCCCGTGTTGGAAAAAGCCAACAAGGAAATGCGTCCCAGTGCAACTCTGAACGCAATCATCGACAGCCTGTAATTCATAGTGTGTTACGGTCGGGACGGGGTCTGATGCCCCGTCCCACTCTAATTTTCCAACGATGAGGAGAGAGACAATGGCTAGACCGAAAATTGCATTGATTGGTGGTGGGCAAATTGGTGGTGTGTTGGCTCAGCTCTGCGCCCTGCGTGAGCTTGGTGACGTAGTGTTGTTTGATATCGTCGAGGGATTGCCCCAGGGCAAGATGCTCGACATCGCCGAGGCTTCCCCTGTTGACGGTTTCGACGTCAACCTGAAAGGGACCAACGACTACAAAGATATCGCCGGGGCCAATGTTGTCATCGTCACCGCCGGTCTTCCCCGTAAGCCTGGTATGAGCCGTGACGACCTGATCGAAGTCAATTCCAAAATCATGACCCAGGTGGCCGAGGGTATCCGCGACAACGCCCCTGAAGCCTTCGTCATCGTCATTTCGAACCCCCTCGATGCCATGGTTACCCTTTGCCAGAAGGTTACCGGCTTCCCGGCTGAGCGCGTTATGGGTCAGGCCGGCGTCCTTGACTCTGCCCGCTTCGAGTCTTTTATTGCCTGGGAGCTCGGCGTTTCCGTCAAGGACGTTACCGCCATGACTCTGGGCGGACACGGCGACGACATGGTTCCCCTGGTTCGTTATGCCAGTGTCAAAGGCATTCCCGTAATGGAACTGCTGGAGCAGAAATATGGCAGCGCTGCCAAGGCCAAAGAAGTCATGGAAGCCATGGTTAAGCGGACCCGCGGAGCCGGCGGTGAGGTTGTTGCCCTGCTCAAAACAGGCAGTGCCTTCTACAGTCCTGCTTCCTCCGCCATCGCCATGGCTGAGTCCATTTTGAAAGACCAGAAGCGTGTTCTGCCCACCTGTGCTCTGCTTAACGGTGAGTTCGGTGTCAAAGGATACTATGTTGGCGTGCCTTGCGTTCTCGGCGCCAAGGGCATTGAACGCATCATTTCCTTCAAGCTTGACGCGGAAGAACAGGCCATGATGGACAAGTCCGTTGCTGCTGTTAAAGGCCTCGTTGACAGCATGAAGTAATCCAAGTTCCAGTGATTGTTGCAAAAGAAGGGCAATGGCAACATTGCCCTTCTTTTGCATTTGAATTATTGGATAAAATGTGTATACTGCACCGGTTTTTGGGGTGGAAACAGTGTTTGCCTGCTTTTGCTAGTTAAAATTATTTCTCAAGAATTATGATCCAGTGGGTTTGTCCCTGATCCAATTTCAGGGCATTGTAGATTCTGGTAACGTTTTGTCCGGCCGCGTTATGCGCGGTAAAAACTCGCAAAGGAGAAAAGCGGTAATGAGCAGTCCGAGAGTGGAAGTGATCGAAAGGTACTGCAAAGGGTGCAGCATCTGTGTGGAGTTCTGCCCCACTAAGGTCCTGGAAATGGATGCCTTTCTGGTGAAGGTTGCCAAGCCCGAGGCCTGCATCGCCTGCATGCAGTGCGAATTGCGGTGCCCCGACTTTGCTATCAAAGTCTTCAAAGATTAATTTCAAATTTTAGGAGGTCGGTTAACGTGGCTAAGAAAGTTGCTCTGTTGCAGGGGAACGAAGCTTGTGCACTAGGCGCTCTGTACGCCGGTTGCAAATTCTTCGGCGGCTACCCCATCACCCCCTCTACCGAGGTTGCGGAAGTCATGTCTGTTGAACTTCCCAAGGTCGGAGGGAAATTTATCCAAATGGAAGACGAAATCGCGGCTATGGCCTCGGTTATCGGCGCTTCCCTCACTGGGGCCAAGGTCCTGACCGCGACTTCTGGTCCCGGCGTATCCTTGAAACAGGAACTCATCGGCTATGCCTGCATCGCCGAGGTGCCCTGTGTCATCATCAACGTTATGCGCGGTGGTCCTTCCACGGGTATGCCGACTGGTCCCGGACAGTCTGATGTTCAGCAGGCCAAATGGGGTACCCACGGCGACCATGCCGCCATTGCTCTGGTGCCTGCTTCCTGCCAGGAGATCTTCTCGGAGACGGTGCGGGCTTTCAATCTCGCCGAGAAATACCGCATGCCTGTGCAGGTGCTCTTTGACGAAATCGTCGGCCACAGCCGCGAGCGTATCGAGTTCCCCGAGCCGGGTGATCTCGAAGTGATTGACCGTCAGGGCCCGACTGTACCCCCCGAGGAGTACAAGCCTTTTGACACCTCTTTCGGTGACGTGCCTCCCTTGGCAGCTTTCGGTACAGGATATCGCTTCCATGTTACCGGTCTGAACAAAGCCCAGGACGGCTTCCCGACCACTAAGGCCAGCCTGGTGGATGACGAGCAGCGTCGCCAGATCCGCAAGGTTGATGCGGCTCAGGCCGACATCGAGAAGAACGAAGAGTACCTGACTGAAGACGCAGAAATTGTTATCTTCGCCTATGGCTCTACCAGCCGTTCGGCTCGTTACGCTGTCAACGAACTGCGCAAGGAAGGTATCAAGGCCGGTCTCTTCCGTCCCATAACCTTGTGGCCTTTCCCCGAAAAACGGGTTGCCGCGCTGGCCAAACAGGCCAAAGCCATCATTGTTCCTGAAATGAACCTCGGCCAGATGGTGCTTGAGGTCGAGCGCGTTGCCAAAGGGGCCTGTGAGATTGGGTTTCTAGGTCGCGTCGACGGCGAGCCGATCAACCCCGGCCAGATCATTGATAAAGTCAAGGAGGTTAAGTAACATGGCTTTCGATTACGATAAATATCTGCGCCCCGGTAAATTGCCCCACATCTGGTGCCCCGGCTGCGGCCACGGGATTGCCATGAAGGGCCTGATCCGGGCCATCGACATTTGCGGTCTCGACAAGAACAATACCGCTATCGTTTCCGGTATTGGCTGTGCCAGCCGTCTCCCCGGTTATGTGGACTTCAACACCTTGCACACCGCTCACGGCCGTGCTGCCGCCTTTGCTACCGGCGTTAAAATGGCCAAACCTGAGATGAATGTAATTTGTGTCGGCGGTGACGGCGATGGTACTGCCATCGGCGGGAACCACTTCATCCATGCCTGCCGCCGTAATATCGACATGACCTATGTCATTTTCAACAACAGCATTTACGGCATGACCGGTGGCCAGTTTTCTCCCTGCACCCCGACCGGTGCCAAGGCTTCTACTACGGTCTATGGTAACCCTGACCCGACTTTTGACATCAGCAAACTGGCTATCGGCGCTGGTGCGACCTTTGTGGCCCGTACCACCGCTTTTCATGCTACCCAGATTGACAAGCTGATCGCTGAAGGCATCAAGCATAAGGGGATGGCCGTTATCGAAGTGCTCGACGATTGCCCCACTACCTATGGTCGCCGCAATAAATTCCGCAGCGTCGTCGATATGATGAAGCGTCTCAAGGATATTGCCGTTCCCGTGGCGGCCGCCAGCAAGATGACGGCGGAGCAGCTTGAAGGGAAAGTACTCACCGGCGTTCTCTACAAAGAAGAAAAGCCCGAGTACTGCGAGCAGTATGCCCAGGTTATCGCCAAGGCGCAGGGCGCCTGATTATCCAGCGAATAAGGAGAAGGATCGATGTCTGAAAGATTTGAAATTCGATTTTCCGGCGCCGGTGGTCAGGGGCTGATCACCGCCGGTATCATTCTGGCTGAAGCGGCCTCCATCATCGAAGGCAAGCACGCCGTTCAGTCCCAGAGCTACGGTCCGGAAGCCCGTGGTGGCGCTTCCAAGTCCGAGGTTATTATCTCCGACGGACCCATTGACTACCCCAAGGCTACCATTGTCGACGCCTGCCTGGCCATGACGCAGGAGTCTGCCGACAAGTACGCCAATGGCATCAAGCCTGGCGGAGTTCTGCTGCTCGACTCGGACTTTGTTAAAAACGAGCCCCAAGGGGACTTCAAGATTTACAAATTCCCCATTACCCGCACTGCCAAAGAGGATCTTGGTCGTGAAATCGTCGCCAACGTGGTGGCTCTTGGTGCCATGATTGCCCTGACGGGAGCGGTCTCTCGCGAGGCCGGCGAAAAGGCTGTTCTGGCTCGCGTGCCTGAAGCTTTTCTTGATCTGAACAAGAAAGCCTATGCTCTCGGCTATGAAAAAGTCAAAGATCTCATGAAGTAGATTCTTGCTGTTGTCCCATTAAAAACGCCCGGGGGCTTTATGCCTCCGGGCGTTTTTTTTTAATAGGCCACCTTTTTTAAACGTGGTCGGAATATTGTTTCGGCGTTGGGTGGATTTGAAGTTTTCGCCTTTTTTCGAGAACGAGCTTTTTGTTTTTTTGGTCGCACAGGCCTCTGAGCGAAGGGATCTTGTTTGGGCGAATGACTGATCAATGTGCTCAAAACCGCTGAAAAAAAACCGATGAGCATGAGTATTTCAAACATGACGGCCTCCTTTATTTGAATAAAGACTAGGTCATTTCCGTGACAGAATGTGTCGCACTGCGAGATTCTGGACCACAGGCCAAAATAAAGGGAAAAATGGTAGGGAGTTGCGTTGTGAGCTATTTTAAGTAACGCCAGCTGTCGGAGTTGGACGTTGACAAGGGCTTTGTAAATCGTATACAGTATGCAAGTTTTAGTATGGAAAATGCGCCTGGATGAAGCTGGAATTCGCAGGCTTCGCAACCGGGACACCGTGTGAATAGCGGTTATGCCAACTGGCGAAAAGAGGCCGCAATAATTTGAGGAGGAGAGAGATGATCGACGCTTATCTAAAGCATGAAGCCGAGCGGAATGCCCAGGGCATCCCCGCGCTTCCCCTGAATCCCGAGCAGACCCAGCAACTGTGTGAGCTGCTGCAGAATCCACCTAAGGGTAAAGAGGATTTTCTTAAGCATTTGTTTACGGAGCGGATTTCTCCCGGCGTGGACCCCGCTGCCGAAGTCAAGGCTGACTTTTTGGCGAAAGTTCTGAAAGGCCAGGCTAAAACCCCTCTTTTCGATAAAAAAGAGGCCGTCCGTATTCTCGGCACCATGATGGGCGGCTACAACGTCAAGCCCCTCGTTGACGCCCTCAAAGACGCCGAACTCGCAGACGAAGCGGCCAAAGCTCTGTCCGGCATCACCCTTGTGTACGATGCCTCTGATGAAGTCGCCGCACTGGCCAAGTCCAATGCCGCCGCCAAGAAAGTCATGGAGTCCTGGGCCAAAGCCGAGTGGTTTACCAACAAGCCGGCCATGCCTGAAACCATCAAGGTAAAAGTTTTTAAGGTGGAAGGTGAGATCAATACTGACGATTTCTCGCCTGCTGGTGATGCCTGGAGCCGCCCCGATATTCCTCTCCATGCTCTGGCCATGGGCAAGACCCGCTTCCCCGGTGGGCTGGAGACCATCGCCAAGTTCCGTGAAGAAGGTTTCCAAGTTGCCTTTGTCGGCGACGTGGTGGGCACCGGGTCTTCCCGTAAATCCGCCTGCAACAGCGTTCTCTGGCATATCGGTAACGAAATTCCTGCCGTTCCCAACAAGAAGACCGGTGGTGTCATCATCGGCAGCGTCATTGCGCCGATCTTTTTTAATACCGCTCAGGATTCCGGTGCCCTGCCGCTGAAGATGGACGTGACGGAAATGAACACCGGCGACGTCATCGTCATCAATACCAAGAAGGGTGAAGTGACTGACGAGGCTGGCAAGGTTATCACGACCTTCGAGATTACGCCGAACACAGTTCCCGATGAGTTCCGCGCGGGGGGCCGCATTCCCCTGATCATTGGCCGCGCCCTGACCGCTAAAGCCCGGGCCGCTCTCGGCATGCCCGAATCCGACATCTTCACACAACCGGTGAACCCTGTCCCCAAGGCCGGCCAAGGCTACTCCCTGGCCCAGAAAATGGTCGGCAAGGCCTGCGGCGTCGATGGGATACTGCCCGGCACCGCCTGTGAGCCCAAAATGACCACGGTCGGCTCCCAGGACACCACCGGCCCCATGACCGCTGATGAGCTCAAGGAACTGGCCTGCCTCAGGTTCCAGTCCCCCATGTTCATGCAGTCCTTCTGCCACACTGCCGCTTATCCCAAGCCGGCGGACGTAAAGATGCACAAGACCCTGCCCCAGTTTATCGCCGAGCGTGCCGGTGTCGCGCTGCGTCCCGGTGACGGCGTCATCCACAGCTGGCTGAACCGCCTCCTGCTGCCTGACACCGTCGGCACCGGCGGCGATTCCCACACTCGCTTCCCCATTGGCATCAGCTTCCCGGCCGGTTCCGGCCTGGTGGCTTTCGCTGGCGCCATGGGCTTCATGCCTCTGGACATGCCTGAGTCCGTGCTGGTCCGTTTCAAGGGCAAGTTCAACCCTGGCATCACCCTGCGTGACGCTGTCAATGCCATCCCTTACTGGGCCATCAAGCAGGGCCTGCTGACCGTGCCCAAGAAGAACAAGAAGAACATCTTCAATGGCCGTATTCTCGAGATGGAAGGTCTGCCTGAGCTCTCCGTTGAACAGGCTTTCGAACTGACCGACGCCGCCGCCGAGCGCTCTGCCGCCGCCGGTTGCATCCAGCTCTCCGAAGATTCCGTCTGCGCTTACCTGCGCTCCAACGTGGCCCTGATGAAGAAGATGATCGAAGAGGGCTACCAGGATCCGCAGACCCTGCAGAACCGCATCGACGCCGTCAATGAATGGCTCAAGAATCCCAAACTGCTCAAGGCCGATGCCAAGGCCGAATACGCTGCCGTCATCGAAATCGATCTGGCCGAGATCACCGAGCCGATCCTGGCTTGCCCCAACGATCCCGATGATGTCAAGCTCCTCTCCGAAGTGGCCGGCACACCGATCCAGGATGTCTTCCTCGGTTCCTGCATGACCAATATCGGTCACTTCCGCGCCGCTGCCGAAATCTGGCGCGGCCAGAAGTTCAACCCGGCTGTCCGCACCTGGATCTGCCCGCCGACCCGCATGGATCAGCAGCAGCTCAAGGACGAGGCGCTCTTCTCCATCTACAGTGCCATTGGCGCCCGTATCGAGATCGCCGGCTGCTCCCTGTGCATGGGTAACCAGGCCCGGGTACCTGATGGAGTGAACATGTTCTCCACCTCAACCCGTAACTTTGATGACCGTATCGGCAATGGTGCCAAGGTGTATCTCGGCAGCGCGGAACTCGGCGCCGTGATCACCAACCTGGGCAAGCTCCCCACGCCGGCTGAGTATCTGGCCGTCTACCAGGAGAAGGTGGCTCCAAAGGTTGATCAGGTTTACAAGTACCTGCAGTTTGATGAAATGGAAGGATACGGCAAATAACTCTGCCGGACTCTTTTGGACCACGACAAAGCCCCTGCCGGAAACCTTCGGCAGGGGCTTTGTTATTGGTGCTCTGAAGAGGTCGGGAGGTGTAACTCAGAAGTAACGGCGCCCACCCACAAAGGTGCGGGTAAAAAAGCTGTTGGAAAGGTTCTCGGTGCGAACGGTCTTGCCGGTGCGGGGGGCATGGATGAATTGTCCTCCGCCGATGTAGAGCCCTACATGGGTGACCCGCTGGCCGCCCTGCGTAGCGAAAAAGACCAGGTCGCCCTGCTTTAGCGCGTGTCGCTGCACCGGTACCCCCGCCTGGTATTGACTGCGTGAGTTACGCGGCAGGTTGAGACCGTTCAAACGATAGCAGACCATGGTCAGCCCGCTGCAGTCGAAACCATTTTCATGATCCTCACCACCCCACCGATAAGGGACTCCGATAAAGCGCTGAGCCGTTCTGACCAGTTCGGTTCCCAGATCCCCCTGGCCACTGCGCTGGATACGGTTGTGGGCATAGTCTTCCGGTATGACGATGAAGAAATCGCTAATGACAGCACGATTGCGCAGGCGCTCTGCTTCGCCGCGCGCTTCGGCATAGTGGGAGTGATTGCCGAAACGGACCTTGTACAAGCCTGATTCGTCGCGGAAGTAGTAGGCGTCAACCCCCTGGGCCGTCAGGTTTGCTTCAAGACGCACGGCATTC
The DNA here is from genome assembly GCF_009731355.2 of Desulfuromonas sp. AOP6. GTDB lineage: Bacteria > Desulfobacterota > Desulfuromonadia > Desulfuromonadales > SZUA-540 > SZUA-540. The sequence goes on along the minus strand of NZ_AP022810.1, from coordinate 2,203,689 downwards.
TCGAGGCTGGCAAAGGCGCCGACCTGGATACTGTAACCCATTGTTCCTAGGGAGGCTGGAGGAAATCCGTCCAACATGCCTGCGATGGGGTCCTCGAATGGAGTCGTGCCCACGCCTGCTGCCGGAGTTAAAGCGCGATTCGGCATGCAGCCGGCCAAAAAGAGCCAGATGATCAGGAGGACTGCCCTTGTCGCCCCTCCTGCTGGAAAAGAACCTGTAACCGGAGTCATCGCCGACTATTCTCCTCTAACCGCTTGCCTCAGCGCGATGCTTTACCTATACTTTCCCGACAGAACACACTAAAACTGAAGGAGTCATCCCGTGAGTCAGTCTAACCCTCTTATTCAGATGGAAACATCCCTTGGTGAAATCATCCTCGAACTGGACATCGAAAAAGCCCCTGTGTCCGTCGAGAACTTTATCACCTATGCCCAGGCTGGTCACTATGACGGCACCATTTTTCACCGTGTTATCAAAGGTTTTATGGTGCAGGGAGGAGGCTTGACCTCCGAAATGCAGGAAAAGCCCACCCGTGAACCGATTGTGAACGAAGCCAGGAACAAGCTCAAGAATAAAACCGGTACTGTCGCCATGGCGCGCACACAGGAAGTGGACAGCGCCACGGCCCAGTTCTTCATCAATACCGATGACAACAAGTTCCTCGACAACACCGGCACCGACCCAGACAACTTCGGCTATGCCGTTTTTGGCAAGGTGGTCGATGGTATGGATGTCGTCTATACGATCGAACAGCAGGCGACCACCAAAATGGCTGGTTATGACGATGTTCCCAAGGAGCCGATCGTCATTAAGCAAGTGACTGTAATCGACTGAGGCCTGTCTCTTCACCTTGTCCGTACAAAGGATCCGCCATGCCAGAGGCTAACGTTTTCTTCCTGCCGATTGCGGCTGTCTGCCAACGTGAAGTTGTGACCTGTCTGCCCGATGACGCGCTGGTAAGTGCCGTGGACGTCATGCGAAAGAAGAATGTCTCCAGCATCGTGGTGACGGCAGACGAGGCGCCAGTCGGGATTGTCACCGACCGGGATTTGCGCAACAAGGTCGTCTCGCGTGGAGTGGATCCGAACAGGCTCTCGGTGTCAGAAATCATGAGCAGCCCGCTGATCGTGATCGGAGAGGATGAGTTGCTCTTTGAGGCCCTTTACCGTATGTCCCGCCAGGGCATCCATCGGTTGGGAGTCGTTGATGCCAACGGCCGCCTGATTGGGATCCTTACCGATTCCGACATTCTGCAATTGCAGACGCGCTCTCCCCACAAAATGGTTCGCGACATCGAGGAGGCCGAAAGTCTGGCTGATCTGCGTATTTTACGGTCCCGCATCAATGAACTGGTCGTCCATCTTACCGGCACTGGTGTTAAGACGCCCGATCTGGTGCGGCTTATCGCCCAGCTCAACGATCAGCTCCTGCTGCGTCTGATCGCGTTGCTGCGCCGGGATCAATTCGCCGATCTCCCGCAGGAGTTTGCCTTTATCGTGCTGGGCAGCGAAGGGCGGCATGAACAGACTCTGACCACCGATCAGGACAATGCCATCGTTTATGCCGACCATCTTTCTGATGACCAGGTGCGGCGGCTTGAGGAGTTTTCCCAGGTTCTTATCGACGCCCTTATAGAGACCGGTGTGCCTCCTTGTCCGGGAGGCATTATGGCCAAAAATCCCCCCTGGCGTCGAAGCCTGCAGGCATGGCGGCAGGAACTCGACGGCTGGCTGGGTAACATAAGCTCAGAAAACATTCTCAAGGGGAGCATGTTTTTCGATCTGCGCACACTCTATGGTGATCCCTCTCTGGAAAAGGCTCTGAAAGAACATATTTTCAACAATATCCGCAAAAATGAAGTCTTTTTGGCGCGAGCCGCGCTGAATGTGCAGGGGTTTCGTCCACCCTTTGGGTGGTTCGGGCGGATCAAGGTTGAAAAAAAAGGACCGCATCAAGGGCTGGTGGATGTGAAAAAAGCTGGGATATTTGCCCTCACCGAAGGCGTGAAAGTGCTTTCCCTGCAGGCTGGGATACTTGATGGCGGCACTCGCGACCGTATCAACGCCCTTGTGGCAGCGGGTGTTCTCGATTCCAGGATGGCCGCCGATATCGAAGCCAGTTTCAATTATCTCGTGTTCCAGCGACTTCGCGGTCAGGTCGCGTCCATTCGCCGGGGAGAGACGCCGACCAACTATATCTCCCTTGAAGACCTCAACCGCATGGAGCGCGGTCGGTTCCGGCTGGCCCTGGAAGAAGTCAAAAATTTCCTGGAATTTCTTCGTCTGCGCTTTCGTGTCGACCTGTTGCGCTGACTCTAGTAGATTTTGCGCTTTGAAAAAGTCGAGCCCAGCACATTGAAGGTGTTTTCCACAATGAACATGGAGTAGGGATCGCTGGTGAAGACGATCTCCTCTAATCGTTTGAGTTGAATGTTGTTGATGACCACCATCAGCACGGTTTTTTCCTTGCGATGATAGGCGCCGATGGCGGGCAGGAAGGTCGCCCCTATTTTCATGTGCGACATGACCTGATCGGCGATCTCCTGAGGCTTTTCTGAAATAATCAGCGCCAGCTTGCGCTGGTTGAAGAGGGAAAGGCAGTAGTCGACGGTCACCGAGGTGATGAAGACGGCGATCATCGAGGCGATGACCAGATCGTTATCCAGGGCGGCGAAACTGAAGGTAAAAAGGGCGCAGTTGAAGAAGAAATAGAACTTGCCCAGACCGAGGTTGAATCTCTGATTGAGGATGACTCCCACCACATCGAGGCCGCCGTTCGAGCCGAGTGAACGCAGGACTATGCCGGCCCCCGCCCCAACGATGACGCCGAAGGTCACGGCGGCATAGAGTTGGTCCGTCAAGTTGATCTGAAAATCGATCACCATGAAAGACAGGGACAGGGTGAGCATGGAAAGAAAACTGTAGCTCAGAAAACGTTTGGAAATAAAGATATATCCCAAAATAAACATGGGAACATTGAGAACGAGATAGATAAGGCCGGTATTGGAAAAACCTGTTTTGTAGTAGATCAGGGTTGAGATGCCGAACAGTCCCCCGGGAACGAAGCCTTGCGGCTCACCCAGGGCTTTAAAGCCGATAGCCTGAATGAAGGAGCCGATAAGGATGAGACCGCAGTTCCAGAAGATAGAATAGCTAATCAGTGATTTTTTAGGTGACATGTCAAAACTCCTTTGCGGCCCTAGAAAAACCATATCCGGGGGGTATTGTCAAATGTTTCCAACGAAAAATCGTCAGTTGTCTGCATACTTCTTTGGGTTACTATAAAAAGAGAATCCCAAGCCGGAGAGGTTTTATCTTGATGAAACTCAGGCTGCTTTCTGCTGTTGTCGTGACGATTCTCGCTTTGCTCCCGACGACGTCCGTGTGGTCAGGCGAGGCAGACTTCGGACTGCGTTCAGGGTTGCGCCAGGACGACCTGCGCTGGAGTATTGGCGGCGGGGGGCTGGATGTGCTTTCTGAGCTACACTGGAATGATCTTGAGATTTTTCAGGTGCAGGGATATGGCCATTACGTATGGAAGCGTCCGCGCGGAGCTTTTGACGTTGCTTTGCGGGCCAGCGCCGGCTACGGCTGGATTATCGATGGGGAGAATCGCGACTCGGATTATGCCGGCCCGGACCGCGGGGACGAGTGGTCCCGCTCCGAGAACGCGGCGGATAAGGGCGAGGTGTTTGATCTGTCTCTGGCCGGTGGCCCGCAGTTTCCTCTGGCCAGTGGGCGCTTACGTATCACGCCGTTGCTCGGCTATTCCTACCACGCGCAGAACCTGACCCTGCACGATGGAGTGCAGGTCCTTTCCGAACAGGATCTTGCTGACCAGTTTTTCGGGGCAGGGGAGGTGACTGTCCCTGCCCTCGGCCCTTTTCCTGGGTTGGACAGCACCTATGAGACCCAGTGGCACGGACCCTGGACGGGCGTGGAAATGGTCTTTTCCCCCGTAGAGCGCTTCTCTCTTGCCGGGCGTTTGGAACTCCATCTGGTCGACTTCCGGGCCGAAGCGAACTGGAATCTTCGCAGCGATATGCAGCATCCCAAAAGCTTTGTCCAGGAGGCGACGGGATATGGCCTGGTTGGCGAAGTAACGGGGAAATACGCCCTGGATTCGCGTTGGGGGTTGGAGCTGGTCCTGGCCTACGGTGACTGGCGCGCCGAGGATGGCACGGATCTCATCTATCTCACCGATGGCACTGTCGCCTCCACGCGCCTTCACGAGGTCTGCTGGACCTCCCTTGCCCTGAATCTGGGGCTGGTTTTCCGATATTGAAAATCCCCTGTTTTCTGAAAAACTGATGCCTTAGTCCCGGTAGCGCCTGGTCAACTCAGCGTAGGCGTCAATGCGCCGATCCCGCAGAAAAGGCCAGATGCGCCGCACTGACTCACTGCGTTCCCTGTCCAGGTCGGCCAGCAAAACTTCTTCCCGCTCACCCGCCTGCACGATGATTTCTCCCTGACAGCCGGCCACAAAGCTGTGTCCCCAGAACTGGGCGCCGGCACCTGTCTCTTCTGGAGCGGACTCGAAGCCAACACGGTTGACGCTGATGACGGGGATGCCGTTGGCCACGGCGTGGCTGCGTTGAATGGTGACCCAGGCCTGCAGCTGCCGCTGCTGTTCCTCCTGGTCATCACGGGGATCCCAGCCGATGGCTGTGGGGTAGATCAGCAGGTCGGCGCCGGCCATGGCCATGAGGCGGGCAGCTTCCGGATACCACTGATCCCAGCAGACGAGTACACCCAGACGACCGACGGACGTATCGATGGGGGTAAAGCCCAGATCCCCGGGGGTGAAGTAGAATTTTTCGTAGTAGCCGGGGTCATCGGGGATGTGCATTTTTCGGTAGATGCCGGCGATGGAGCCGTCCTTCTCCAGCACCACCGCTGTGTTGTGATAGAGTCCCGGCGCTCGCTTTTCAAAAAGAGAAGTCACCAGCACGATGCCCAGCTCTCTGGCCAGGGCGCCTAATTCTTCCGTCGACGGACCCGGAATGGTCTCGGCCTGATCGAAGCAGGCGGTGTCCTCGCTCTGGCAGAAGTACAGCCCCGTGTGCAGCTCCTGCAGCACGACGAGCTCGGCACCCTGATCGGCGGCGCGGCGGATCCCCTCCATACTGGCGCGCACGTTGGCCTCGCGGTCGGCGCTGCAGGACTGCTGAACCAGTCCGACGGTGAGATTTTTCATGGCAGAACTCCTTCGGGAAACTGCATGGTGACGCAGTGCAGGGAACCGTGCTGCAGAATCAGCGGCAGGCAGTTGACGCCGATGATTTCGCGGCCGGGGAAGGCCTCGGCGATGACCTGCAGCGCCTGTTCATCCCGGGCATCCTCATAGGTCGGTACCAGCACGGCTCCGTTGATGACCAGGAAATTGGCGTAAGTGGCGGGCAGACGCTCACCGTCCTCGTCGTAGGCGGCCCGCGGCCAGGGCAGGGGGAGCAGGCGGTAGGGCGCGCCGTCCCGCGTACGGAAGGTTTGCAGCTCGGCCTCCATTTTCTTGAGGGCCTCGAAATGCTCATCGACGGGATCGTCGCAGGTTACGTAGACGATGGTATCGTCGGGGCAGAGTCGAGCCAGGGTGTCGATGTGCGAGTCGGTGTCGTCGCCTGCAAGATAACCGTTTTCCAACCATAAAAAGTGGTTGAATCCCAACAGCGCCTTCAGCCGGGTCTCGATTTCCGGCCGGGAGAGATGCGGATTGCGGTTGGGGTTCAGCAGGCATTCCGCCGTGGTCAGCAGGGTGCCGCAGCCATCGCTTTCCAGGCTGCCTCCTTCGAGAATGAGCCCGGGGATTTCAAGGGGTATGGAGCCGAAAGCGCCGTCTTTGGCCAGCGCCTGGTTAACCTGATTGTCGTAATGGGCGGCGAACTTGAGGCCCCAGCCGTTGAACCCGAAGTCGAGAAGGACGGGGGCGCCGTCCCGCAGGACCGTGATGGCCCCGAAATCCCGCGACCAGGTGTCGTTGGTTTGAATAGTGTAGAGGCGGATGCGCGTCATGTCCGCGTCGGTGCGGGCGAGTTGCGTGCGGACGCGTTCGACGTCTGGGGCGACAATAATGACGCGCTCAAAACGACTGATCTCGGTGGCGAGCCGCTGAAAGACCGGTTCGACCACATCCAGGTGCTGCTCCCAGTCGCTGTCCTGGTGCGGCCAGGCCAGCAGGACGCCGTCCTGTCTCTCCCATTCGGCAGGCATGCGTATATTCATGGCTATTCCTTTTATGCGTTAGGTAAGAGTCGGGTTTTTCGGCTTCATTCTCTATCACAGTTGACGTCTCAGGGCCAGCCCATTTGCAGCAATTGGGCACGGATGAGCAGGGTGACGCCGCCTATTGCAGCGGCAATCCCCAGGCTCAGGAGCACCAGCCGTATCCCCCGAGGGAATTGTAGGGGCGGCCAGTGCGAATGCCAGGGAAATTCGCCGGCGTAGCGGCGGCGAATTTCGGAGGCAGTGATAAGAAAGGTCAACCACATGGCCGCCAGGGCAAAGCCCGCCAGCACGTCACTGAGCCAGTGAACGCCCAGATAGATGCGGCTAAAGCCGATGAGCAGGGCAACGAAGCTGCCGCAAAAAAGCAGAACCGCGCGCGACTGCCAATCGCGGATATGGTCGAGCAGCATATAGGTCAATAATCCATAAAAGACCAGGGCGACAAAAGCGTGGGCGCTGGGGAAGCTTGCGCTGAATGGCTCCAGGTGGGGCAGCAGGGGGACGGGGCGGGGACGGTCGAAGACGAATTTGAGGGCAAAGACGAGCAGTTCACCCCCCAGCGTGCCGGCTGCGAGGATCGTGGCCGAAAAAAAACGCTGGTAAAGCATCAGCCAGAACAGGGCCAGCAGCGCCAGCATAAGCACGGCTCCCGCACTGCCCAGAGTGGTGACCGCCATGAAGAAGGCGTCGGCTACGGGATGCTTCAGCTTGGACACTTCCGCGTAAACCCACAGATCGAAGCGAAAGAGAGGCTCCCGGATGTGCATGGCGTTGGTCAGTCCGACGAAGAGAGCGGCGAAGAGGGCGCTGAAAAGCAGCCCCGTGGTCAGGTAGAGACCGGCCCCTTTGCGCAGGCTGAAACGGTCGGCCAGAAACTGCCAGAGCAGGGGATAGCGGCGCTGCAACCGTTGCGCCGTCGGTCCCTGCAAAAGCCGTTCACCCTGTCGTCGCAGCCGCAACCATCCGCGCGTGCCCAGGTCGACCAGCCGCGGCGCCAACTTTTTCCAGAAGAGGCCATTGAGAATCAGCAGCACCACCAAGGCCGTCACCGCCAGGCTCAGCTGCCCGGTCAGCCGCCGGACCTGCTGCCAACTGGCGCCGCCGAGGTAGCCCAGTCCCGGATAGCAGAGACCCCAGAGGATGGCGCTGATCAGCGTATAGAGGACAAAGGGCAGCGCCCGCATGCGAGAGCTGCCGGCGACAAAGGGGATGAAACCGCGGATGGGGCCGGTAAAGCGCCCCATAAAGACGCTTTTGCCGCCATGCGTGGCGAAAAAAGCTTCCGCCCGGTGGACCAGGGCGCGACGCTTATGCAGGAAGGGGCGCCTCATGAGCTGAGCCCCCAGCCTCGCTCCCAGCCAGAAGCTGAGCAAGTCGCCAAGCAGGGCGCCGAAGGCGGCGCTCCCCATCAAGGGAAGGATCGCCCCTTTGCCGCTGGCGGCCAGGAACCCGGCGAAGACCACCAGCACACTCCCCGGCATGAGCAGACCGATGCCGACGATGGATTCAAAGAGGGAGATGAAGGCGATAAGCAGATAGTAACTGCCGCCCTGCGGCAGCCAGGCAAAGAGCTCCTGCAGCCAGTCTTCCATCCACAGTCCTTTCTCAGACAGGCACGCCGGTGGAAAAATAGCGGTGCCACTGGTCGAAGACGATCACCTTGTCGCGACCGAAGCGCTCCAGGCTCTGGCGGACGGCCTCCACCGACCGTTCCTCGTCATTCTCCAGCGGGTTTTTGGAAAAGAAGAGATCGGCGTAGGCCACGATCTCTTCCTCCAGGGATTTGGGTACCATGTTCCGTACGGGCAGGGGCAGCTTGTCTCGCTCGATCTCCCTTGCCGTCAGGCCCACTCCGATATGACGTTCGCAGACGAGGGCATGCCGGGGGAAGCCTTCCTCTTCCAGCAGTTCCCGACCTTTGTAGCCGTGGGCCAGATACGGCAGGTCGCCGTGACAGCCCAGTTCGGGGGCGTGGGTCCGGCAGATGCCGATATCGTGCAGGAAGGCCGCTTCCTGCACGAACTTCAGGTTGACGCGGCTGCTGCCGAGTTTTTCGGCAATCAGGCCGGCCTTCTCGGTCACCTTGCGGCTGTGGCGCAGCAGGATGTCGTGGGCCTTGGTGCCCGGCGGGTAATAGGTGTTGAAAATTCTCATCAGGTCCAACAGAAAACTCCTTTTATCTCTTCAGGTTTTGTCTTGACCCCTGTCAGCCTGTAATCAATAATACGCACCTGTGCGCGGGTTTTGCAGCAACTTTAATTTTATCTATTCATTATCATCATTGGATAAAGCATGAAAGTCGATTTTTGCCATCGCAGTCAAGCCTCAGCCCCTGAAAAAGGGCGGTATGGGCTGCCGGTCAGGTGGTCTTTGACCCTGTTGTCTCTGGCGCTGCTGTTGGGCTGCAGCGATAAGGAGAATCCGCAAACGTTCACTGCCGCCGAGCGTCCCGGGCAGATCCCCACGGTAGAGGTGCAGGTACTGCAGCCGGAAAACCTCGAAGAGACCTTCACCCTGCCGGGCACGCTGGAAGCCTGGGAGGATCTGACCCTCTCCGTTGAAGTCGCTGGCACCGTCAGGCAGATCGGCCCGCAGGAAGGCGATCAGCTCAAGGCGGGGGCGACGATCCTGCATATGGACACGGACATTCTGGAGACCAGCCTGGAACGGGCCGAGGCCGATTATCGCCTGCGTCAGAAAGAGCTGGAGCGGATTCGGCGCCTGCGTGAACAGAACTTCGTCAGCGCCCAGGAGTTCGACACGGCCATCAATGCCTTTGACGTGGCCGACGCCGAGCTCAAGCGCCTGCGAACTACCCTGGAAAAAAGCGCTCTGCGAACTCCTGTGACCGGCCGGCTCGATCGTCTGCTGGTGGATCGGGGGGAATATGTCAAGGAGGGTACCGCTGCGGCCGTCGTCATTCAGATCGATCGCCTGAAAGTGCTCATCGAGGTGCCGGAAAAAGATGTGGCCTTTGTTAAGATTGGCGACCAGGTTCGCATCGAGCAGGCGGCCATTGAAGGTTTGCCGCAGATCGTGTTGCCGGGAAAGATCATCCATCTGGCCTATAAAGCCGACGCCTCGACCAAGACATACCTCGCTAAAATAGAGGTAAGCAATGGCACCGGACTGCTTCGCCCCGGTATGATCGTGCGCACCCGCATCGTGCGCCGCAGTCTTCCCGATGTGCTGGCGGTACCGCTGTACGCTGTCGTCGAAAGGGAGGGGCAGAAGTTTCTTTTTGTCGAAGAAGGGGGAGCCGTCTTTCGTCGTCCCGTTGAACTGGGGGCCGTCATCGGTGATAAAGTGGTCATCCTCAGTGGGGTAGAGGCCGGGGAGCGTCTGGTCGTCAAAGGGCAGCAGCTCATGACCCATGGAGCCAAAGTCAAGGTGGCAGGCGACTGACATGCTTATCACCAATGCCGCCATCAGCCGCCGCAGCACCGTCTTTGCCCTCATGGTTATTGTGGTCATCAGCGGGCTCACCAGCTATCTGACGCTGCCACGGGAATCGACTCCCGATATCACGGTGCCCTACGTGCTGGTGCAGACCATCTATGAAGGGGTGGCTCCAGCCGACATCGAGACTCTTATTACCCTGCCCATCGAACGCAAGCTCAAAGGCTTGAAGAACGTGGAGGAAATCCGCTCGGTCAGCGCCGAAGGCTCCTCCATGATTACCATCGAGTTCACGCCCGATGTGGATATCGAAAACGCCCTGCAGTGGGTACGCGACAAGGTCGACCAGGCCAAGGGCGAATTGCCCGACGACCTGGAGGACGATCCTTCCATCCTCGAAATCAACCTCGCCGAATTCCCTATTCTCTCCGTGGCCGTTTCGGGGCATGTCGACGAGCGGGTTCTCAAGGCCGTGGCGGAAGAACTGGAGGATCGCATTGAGGAGATCCCCGGAGTGCTTGATGTGGTGCTGGCCGGGGCCCGCGAACGGCAGATCCGGGTGGAGTTCGATCCTGAGCGCCTGGCTGCTTATCGCCTTTCTTTCTCAGAGATTCTAGCGGCCATCCAACGGGAAAACGTCAACATCCCCGGCGGCAGTATCGACATCGGCCGCGGCAAGTATCTGCTGCGCATCCCGGGTGAATTCACCGACCCCGCCCAGATCGACAATCTGGTCCTGGTCAGCCGTGACGGCCGCCCCGTCTATTTCAAGGACGTCACCACCGTTCACGACAGTTTCGAGGATCGCACCAGCTACGCCCGCCTCAACGGCCGCGACAGCGTCACCCTCTCCATCAAAAAGCGTACGGGGGAGAACATCATTGCCGTGGCCGATCAGGTCTTTGCCCTGCTCGGCGAAGCGGAACGCCTGCTGCCGGAAGGGGTGCAGCTCGCCGTTACCCTCAACCAGTCCAAGGACATCCGCCGCATCGTCGCCGAGTTGGAGAACAATATCCTCAACGGTCTCATTCTGGTTATCCTCGTTCTCTTTCTCTTCCTGGGCTTCACCAACTCTCTGTTTGTCGCCCTGGCTATCCCCTATTCCATGCTGCTCTCCTTCACCATTCTGCAGGCGTTGGGCATCACTCTCAACATGGTGGTGTTGTTCAGCCTGATTCTGGCGCTGGGCATGCTGGTGGATAACGCCATCGTTATTGTCGAAAATATCTACCGTCACATGCAGGAAGGCAAGGGCCGCCTCGACGCCGCCAGGGAGGCCGTTTCCGAGGTAGGCTGGCCGGTGATCAGCTCGACCCTGACCACCCTGTGCGCCTTTTTCCCCATGCTCTTTTGGCCAGGCATCATGGGGGAATTCATGAAATTCCTGCCCCTGACCCTGATAGTTACCCTGAGTGCCTCCCTCTTTGTCGCCCTGGTCATCAATCCTGTCGTGTGCGCCAGCTTCATGCGGGTGCCTCCCGCGCAAAGTGCCGGTGAACAGCGCGAGCCCTTCATTCTGCGGCTCTACCGCCGGACGCTGGAGGTGGCTTTGCGTTTCCGAGGGCTGGTCGTGCTGGCCTCGGTGATTTTTCTGGTGGGGCTGATGGCCATCTACGCCGTCTACGGCCATGGCGTCGAACTTTTCCCCGACACCGAGCCCAACCGGGCCTTCGTCGAGATCAAGGCGCCGGAAGGGGCCAACCTCGATACCAGTAACACGCTGGCGCTGGCGGTGGAAGAGGTCGCCATGCAGGAGCCGGATATCCGCTATGTTATCGCCGAAGTGGGGGTGGGTTCGAGCGGCGACAGCGGCGGCTCGACGGGGCAGGCCCATATGAGCAAGATTTCCCTTGATTTTCAGGATCGCCACGATCGTCGGGAAAACTCCAATGATGTCCTCGCTCGTATCCGCGAAACCGTCGTGCCCTTCGCCGGCGCGGAAATCAAGGTGGAAAAGCAGGAGGAAGGACCTCCCACGGGGCCGCCGGTTAACGTCGAAATCAGCGGCGAGGAAGTCGAGACCCTGGGGGCGCTTGCCGCCCAGGCCAAGGCGCTCATTCAGGATGTGCCCGGCCTGGTTGACCTGAAGGACGACTTCTCCATGGCCATGCCGGAGATACGCGTGATGGTCGACCGCGAAAAAGCCAGTCTGCTCGGCCTGTCAACGGCCGAGATCTCCCGCACCGTCAAGGCGGCCATCAGCGGCAGTAAGCTCGGCGTCTACCGCGAAGGGAAGGACGAGTATGATATCGTCGCCCGCCTGCCGGAGCCCCGCCGCCAGGAGTTCAGCGATATTGAGAACCTGCTGGTTCCCACGATGTCCGGCGCCCCCGTCCCCCTGTCGACGGTGGCCCAGGTGGAACTGAGTACCGGCTTCGGCTCCATCCGCCGCCTCAACCAGAAGCGGGTGGTGACCCTGTCGGCCAACACCTATGGACGCAACAGCAACGAAGTGCTGCGCGAGGTCCAGGATCGCTTGACCACTCTGGACCTGCCGGCCGGTTATCGCGTCAACTTCTCCGGTGAGCAGGAAGAACAGCAGAAGGCCACCGCCTTTCTCGGCAAGGCTTTTATGGCGGCGGTCTTCCTCATCACGTTGATTCTCGTCACGCAGTTCAATTCCATGTCCCAGTCGCTCATTGTCATGACCTCGGTGGTCCTGTCTCTGTCCGGTGTCTTTTTCGGTCTGTTGGTGACTGTGACCCCCTTCGGCATCATCATGACCGGCATCGGCGTCATCTCCCTGGCCGGGGTGGTGGTCAACAACGCCATCGTGCTTATCGACTACATCAACCAGCTGCGCAAGCAGGGACTGGAACTGAACGAAGCCCTCATCCGCGCCGGGATCGTGCGCTTCCGTCCCGTCATGCTCACGGCCATGACCACCATCCTCGGCCTGCTGCCCATGGCCGTTGGCCTGAGTTTCGATTTTCGCAGCCTCACCTGGGAAATCGGCGGAGAGTCCGTCGAGTGGTGGGGACCCATGGCCATCGCGGTGATCTTCGGTCTGGCCGTGTCCACCATGCTTACCCTGGTGGTGGTGCCGGTGCTCTATTCCCTGTCCCAGTCCCTGCTGGAGAGGGTGAGGCGTGAGGCATGAGGCGGTTAGTCGTTCACTGTGGCGGGTGGGGTTGTTTGGCTGCGCAGAAAGAGGATCGCGAAGGGGAGCAGGACCAGGGCAAAGGCGGCGGCCAGCACTAGGAAGGTCGTGGAAAGGCCCTGGCTGTCGGCCAGGCGGCCCACCAGCGGGCTGCTGGCGACAAAGAGCAGACGAAAGACGAGGGATTTGAGCGACAGGATGCTGGCCCGAGTGCCGGGGCGGCTTTCTTTTTGAAGGTGGTGGCGTAGCAGCGGGCCCTGCAGTCCGCGCATGGCGGTCAGCAGATAATAGAACACGAAGCCCCAGACACTCTCCACCAGTCCCAGCCCGGCATAGCCGACGACCACCAGACAAAGGCAGAGGATGATCATGCCACGATGGCCCAGGTGGAAGCTGAGGCGGTGGCTGAGCAGAGAGAAGAGGGCGACGGTCAGATTGGCTCCGGCCCACACCGGCCCGAACCAGGCCAGGGGAACGGCGTTGAGTTGCATGGCGGGCTGAATGAGCCAGACGGGGATGAAGGAGGCCAGGCCCAGCAGGCCGGCCAGGGCAATGCCATAGCGCAGCCGGTGATTTTCCAGCAGGGCGTGGCGGCTGATCTGGATGGCCTCGCTCAGACCGGCGGCGGGCGCTCCCTGGCGTAGATGTGGCGGTTCCTGCAGGGTGCGCGTGAGGACGAAAGCCAGCCCCCATACGGCAATCTGCAGAAAGAAGGGGGTCAAAGGAGCGAAAGCGTAGAGGGTGCCGGCAAAGATGGCGCCCGCCGCTTCGCCGAACTGGGCGTAACCCGTCATGCGGCCATCGTAGCGGGCGTAGTGCTCCTCCTGGCCGTCGGCCTTTAGCGTCTCGAAGAGCAGGGCGCTGTCGGCGCCGCTGATAAAGGCGTAGGAAATGCCCAGTAGGATTTCGGCCCCGAGTACGCCGGCGAAGGAGCCGGCAACGGTGTACCAGCTCCAGCCGGCGATGCCCAGCAGCGAGGCCAGGCTGAGGGTGAGACGGTAGCCCAGGCGGTCGCTCAGGTAGCCCGACGGGTATTCCATCAGCAGGGTCGCCAGCGAAAAGATGGCCTGCAGCAGCAGGATCTCGCTCAGCGACAGCCCGATGTGGTCCTTCCAGAACAGGGTGATGATGGCCATGGGAAAGAGGGCCATCTTAAGAAAGGAAAAGGCGTAGAGCTTGCGGATGTTAGAGGTCAAGGTCACAGGCTGGCCTCGCAGGTCAGGGGCCAAGATGAATCCCCGATCCGTCTAGTCCTGCCAGTGAATGCAGGCGGCGGGGCAGTTGTCCATGGCCTGTTCAATCTTCTCCTCTGGGGCGCCGGTGGGGTTGTAGACGAAGGATTTATGGTGGTGATGATCATCTCCCTCGCCTTGCATGCGGAAGACTTCGGGGCAGATGCTGACACAGACTTCGCAGCTGATGCATTCATCCTGATCGACAACGGGTATGCGGGGCATGGCAGAAATCCTTTCCGGATAAAATGATCGGCATCATAACAGCTTGATCTTCTCTTGACTATGGGAAATCATACCCTTCAAAACGCTGGTGGCGCAAACGGATATATGGTGAACTTTTTAAAGGTGGCCCATGGGTAAAAGGCGGTTTGGCCTTCAGGCCGAGGTTGTGGTCAGCATCGCGTTGTTGATGGGGGCCGCCCTCCTGTTTTCCGGTCTGCTCATTCTGAAAATCGCTGAAACCCAGATCCTTGATCAGCGACTGGCAGGGGCGTCGCTGGTACTGCAGACCACGGCCAGGGCTTTGGCGCCCGATCTGGCCCAGATGGCGGAAGCCCCGTCCGGCTCTTTCGAAGACGACCATCCTGTGCGCCTGCTTCCGGCGCAGTTGGGCGCGACCGCCTGGCAGATCCTGGACAGAGACCTTGCGCCCCTTGTTCAAGACGACCGTTTCGGTCGGTTGATGTTTTACAAGGACGATCTTGGCTTGGCGCGATACGGGGAAGGGCCACTGTTCTCCGTATCTTATTCCACCTCTCTGCTTCCCTTTGCCGGTTCCGCCGATAACTTTGCTGTCCTTACATTGCCTGTCCGTCATGAAGGGCAGCGGGTCGCCACCATGCAGGCCCTGTTCCCGCTGGACGATGTGTCACGGCAACTCCTGGAAGCCAGAAGGGTCGCATTGATCTATGTTGGTTTGTATGGGGCAATTCTGGCGCTGTTCGGGATGTTTCTGCTGCGTCGCAATGTCATTCGGCCTGTGCGTATGCTGATCGAGAGCACACGCCAGGTGGCCGAAGGCAACCTGGAGCACAAACTGTCGGAAGACGGCCCCCGTGAGATCGCCGAACTGGCGGGCGCATTCAACACCATGATCGAGGCCTTGTCCCACAGCAGAGCCCAGACCGAGGCCAATATTGAGGTTCTGGAGCGGACAAACCGGGATTTGCAGCAGGCCAGACGAGAGCTGATCCTGTCGGAAAAGATGGCCTCCGTCGGCCACCTTGCTGCTGGCATGGGGCACGAAATCGGTAATCCTCTGGGGGCGATCATCGGCTATCTCGGTTTTTTGAAACAGGAACTTCCCGAGGGGAGAGAAGCGGACGTCATTGGCCGTTCCCTCGAAGAAGCCGAACGTATCAACCGCCTTGTCAAAGATCTGCTCGACTACGCGGCTCCTGGACGAAGTGAAGGGGAGTGGCTCGACCCTTCCGCGGTGGCGCGGGATGCCTGTGATATTCTGCGCAGTCAGGGAGGATGGAAAGACCGCCGGCTGGCGGTCGACCTCCCGGAAGGCCTCCCTGCGGTCTTTATCCCTCGGCACAAACTGTTGCAGGTTTTTGTCAATCTCCTGCTCAATGCCCGTGATGCCACCTCGGCCGATGGGGAGGTCCGTATTTCTGGCGGAACCACCGACCAGTCAGTCTGGATTGCCGTGGCGGACAACGGCACGGGGATGGCTCCCGAGGTTAAGGCCAATATTTTCGACCCCTTTTTTACTACGAAATTCACCGGCAAAGGCAGAGGACTGGGTCTTTCCGTGTCTCACCGCATCATCGATGAAGCCGCCGGGCGGATCGATGTTGAGTCGGAACCGGGCCGGGGAAGCGTATTCACTGTATGGCTTAAGGAACAGGGATGATGGACACCATGGTTACCAGAGAACGCACTATTCTGATTGTGGACGATGAAGGGTCCATGCGGCACATGCTGCGTATGGTTCTCGAAAAGGAGGGCTATGTGGTTCTGGAGGCCACTCAGGGACTACAGGGATTGGACATCCTTTCACACGCGACGGTTGACCTGGTCCTCTGTGATATCCGCATGCCGGAAATGGATGGGATGACCTTCCTGCGTGAACTGGGCCGCACCAACAACCCGGCCACGGTGATCGTCATGAGCGCCTATGGCGCAATCGACACCGCCATCGAATGCATGAAACTGGGCGCCTACGATTACATATCCAAACCCTTCAAGCCGGATGAAGTGCTGCTGACCGTCAAAAAGGCGGAAGAGCGTCTACGCCTGCAGCAGGAAAACCGGCAGCTGAAAAAAGAGTTGAGCCAGACCCAGTTCAGGGACGAAATTGTCTTTGCCGGGTCTGGCATGGCGCGGGTGCTCGAATTGGTGGACGCCGTTGCTGATTCCACCTCTCCCGTGCTGATCACCGGGGAAACGGGCACGGGCAAGGAACTGGTCGCCAGGGCGCTGCACAGCCGGAGCGGCCGTCACGACAAGCCTTTTGTCGCCGTGAACTGCGGTGCCATTTCCTCGGGGCTGATGGAGTCAGAACTATTTGGCCATGTCAAAGGGGCCTTTACCGGCGCCGACCGCGAGCGCCAGGGGCTGTTCAGTGCAGCCGACGGCGGCGTACTCTTTCTTGATGAAATCGGTGAGTTGCCCCTGGACCTGCAGCCCAAGCTGTTGCGTGTCCTGCAGGAAGGAGAAATCCTGCGGGTCGGCGAAACCCGTCCCCGGTCAGTTAATGTAAGGGTTCTGGCCGCCACAGCCCGCGACCTGCGCGAAGAAGCGGCTGGCGGACGTTTCCGGGATGATCTCTACTATCGGCTGGCGGTTGTTGAGATTGACATCCCCCCCCTGCGGGAGCGGCGCGAAGACCTCCAACCCCTGGCGGAGAGATTTTTAGGACAGATTGCTTCACGCGAGGGGAGAAGCGTGCCCAATTTAAAGTCGGACGCTCTTGCCGCCCTGCAGGACTACCCCTGGCCGGGTAACGTTCGCGAACTGAAGAACTTCCTTGAGAAAACCATGATCTTCTGCCGGCGGGATGAAATCGACAAAGGCGCTCTCCCCTGGGAAGCGCGGCGAAAATCCCGTGACCACAGCGATAATTATTCCCTGAAAGCAGCCATCCGCCGACTCGAAAGGGAGTACATCGAAAAGGCGCTCAAGGCGACCGATGGCAACCGGACCCACGCCGCCAGACTGCTCGAAATCAGCCTGCGGGCCCTCATCTATAAAATCAGGGAATACGATATCTCCTGATTTTTCTAACACCCTCCTATGAAAACTCTGCATGTGACTGCGCAAAATTTGCGTAGATCCTTGCGTGCCTTCGCCAGTCCTCTCATGATTAACATATAAAAACAGCCACTTGCGGTTTATTCCCCCTTTGGAATGGTCTTTGCTTTAGCTGTGGGCACAGGTTCTAAACTTATTTGACGAGGGGAAGATGACTGTGGATGTCTCCAGCGAAAAAGCTTTTACCCTGATCGAGCTAATCATTGCCATGGCCCTGCTGGCTATAGTCATGACCATCGCGATCCCCAACGTGTCGCTCTGGATGAAGAATGCCGCCTTTTCGGCGGTAAGCCGCGACCTGTTGTCGGCTCTGCGATTGGGCAAGTCGACCGCGGTCTCCAGTAATGTCAATGTCGTGGCCCGTTTTGTCAGCGGTGCGTATACCCCTGCTGGCGGCGTGGGCAGTTACATGGTCTTTATCGATGACGGCAGCGGCGGCGGCACCGCCGGAAATAGTCTGCGCGACGGCGGTGAACGGATTCTGGCTCAGCAGGATATGCCTAAAGGGGTGTCGCTGACGTCCACCAATTTCGGCAATGTCGTCACCTTCAACAACCGGGGATTTGCCTCGTCTTCAGGCATCGTTACCCTGAAAAACGAATCCCGGGAGCGCACAGTGAACGTCACTCTGGCCGGTGCCGTATCCCAGCAATAGGCTCTGTTTGACTCTTCCGGCGGTGAAGAGGCGAGGAAGGATAATCATGATGAACCAGAAAGGCTTCACGCTGACCGAGATCCTGGTGACCCTGGTCCTGGTGGGTATTTTCAGTACGGCCATGCTGGGGCTCTATGTGACCAACAGCCGGGATTATACCGTGCAGACCCAGGTGGTCGATATCCAGCAGAACCTGCGCGCCGCCGTTTCCATGATGGCCAAAGATCTGCGGATGACCGGCTACGACCCCTCGCACCAGTCCAGCGCGGGTGTGCTCAATGCCGGTATCAACGCTATCAGGGTTACCATGGACCTTAATGAGGATTGGGACGTGGCCGATGCCGGTGAGTCGATCAGCTATGCCCTTGCTGGCGGCAATCTGGAGCGCCAGACGACGGCCGCCGATATTGTGGCAGCAAACGTGGTGGCCCTGGGATTTGCCTACGCTTTCGACGCGGACGGCGACGGGGAGCTCGATACCGACGCCGGTGGGCGTATACACTGGGCCATCCCGACCCCCGGAGGGAACTGGTTTGAGCTCGACGCCAACGGCGATGACCAGATCACCTCCGACGACGACACCGATGGCGATGGTGCCATCAATACCCTCGACACCGGCATTCTGTTCCGGGCGGCCGATATTCGGGCCCTGCGCATCTGGCTGGTGGCCCGGAGCCAGAACCCGCAGCCGGAGCACGTGAATTCCCGATCTTTCGTGGTCGCCAACACGGTACTTTCCCCGGCCGATGGATTCTATTACCGCGATGTGTCGACCATTGTCAAACTTCGGAATATGGGGCTTTAGTCATGAAGATGCGCCTGAATGAACGAGGATTCTCCCTGATCGAGCTGATCTTTGCCATGTCTATTTTCGTCATAGGCATTCTGGCCGTCACCAACATGCAGTTTTTTTCCAGCCGTCACAATGTCAATGCGACTCTGATGACGGAAGGAGCCCTGCTGGCGGAAAGCAAACTGGAAGAACTGATGACGCTGAATTTTGAGCATGCCGACCTGGTCGATACGGATGCGGACGGCAACGCCGGCCTTGACGACCGCCCAGCCGCCGACCACAGTCAGAATCCGTCCACCCTGAATGACAGCTTCATGGTGTATTGGAATATCGCTGACCGTGACGCCAACTCCAAAATTATCCGGGTCATTGTCACCTGGAGAGAACGGCTGCTACCCAAGAATTACTTTGTCGAATCGATCAAGATCCGCTGATGTCAACAGGGGTGAGGAAGGTTGTCTGCCATGAATAAATCATCGAAAATACTGCAGAATCAGAGGGGGTCCATCATGCTCATCGCCCTGCTGCTGATGGCGCTGCTCACCATCATCGGTATTTCGGCTCTGGATATTTCAGAGATCGAGCAGAAGATCGCCAGCAATGACCGGATCGTCAAGAAGAATTTCTATCTCGCCGAAGCGTCGGCCCTGGAAGCGACCAGTCGGCTGGAGAGCCTGCCCTCCGATGAAATCGCTCCCGACGCGGCGGCACCGCCGGCCTGGTTGAATCTGAACAGCGATTTTGATGCGGCCAACCTGGGAAACTGGGTTGTAGGTGACGCCGATCCGGCCAACGATACGGCCGCCGTGGCGGATATCGACAGCCGCACGCGATTTTCCGTGGTTTATGAGGGTATCGCGGCCGGAGGGTCTCTGGATATGTCCGCCAGCCAGGTTCATCAGTATGGCGTTTTCGGTTTGTACGACAATCCCACAGGGGCCTTCAGGGGCCAGTCCATAGTGGAAGTCGGTTACCGTCGTCGGTTTTGATCAGGAGGTAAAAATGAAGAATGCATCCGCGATTTACACACCCGTGTTTGGTTTTTTGAAGAAAACAGCCTCGTTGTCGTCCATCGTGACGCTGTCCCTCGCAATCCTCCTGTCTGCGGCCCTGCCAGCCTGGTCGGTGGATATCAGTGATACTCCCATGGGCACCAACATCACCTCGGCCGCGCCCAACATCATGTTCGTCGTCGACGACTCGGGCAGTATGGACTGGGAGTTCATGACTTCTGAAGGAGACGGCCTGTTCGACGGACATTACTATGTCTTTGATCCGGCCCATTACTCGCCAGGCCATGACAACACCTTTTCCTCCTACTGGACCACTTATCACCTGACTGGTTCAGAGCGCCTGGAGTGGAAATCCCAGTGGTCGGGTTACAACAAGATTTACTACAACCCATCCGTCGACTATAAACCCTGGCCCAACAAAAGCCACGCCGATGTCAGCACGCCCCGCTCCAATCCCCACAATGCCACGCCGACCTTTGATCTGCGGCTGGAATACACGACAGCCAATCTGACCGCCGTGGAAGAGGTCGTTGTCGATAACGTTCCCGGACCCAATTTCGTGATTTCGGCCGGTTGGGGCACCAGTACCTCCAATTGCATCGGGGATAACTATCACTGGAAAAATGTGGTCGATCCGGCCCAGGAAGCCAAATGGCTGCCGCAGATCCCCCGCAATGGCGATTATGATGTCTGGGTCTGGATCAATGACAACAACCCGTCACGTGATACGGCCGCCAATTACACGGTGACCTACAATAACGGTGCTGGCACGGCCACGGTCACCCTGAACCAGAACAAGTCACCTGGCTGGTATAAGCTGGGAACCTGGTATTTTCGCTCCCAGTCTCCTTCCGACGCCCAGTCCGTGCACCTGGCGGCCACGCTTTCCGGCGTCAGCACCTACATGGCCGACGCTGTCAAGTTCACGCCGGTCGGCATGCCTTCCACGGTGCGGATCAACAACGCCCACTATTATACTTGGGACGATGCGGACGATAATGGCCAACTCGACACTGGTGAGAGGATCTATCTCGTCAACTTCGTCGATTCTGATTCGAACGGAACCCTGGATCGCCGGGATTATTACGAAGTGACCGCCTCCGGTGATGCGGTCAGCCTGCTCACCCCGGTGGAGACGCCACCCGACAGCATCCGGCCCAATCTTTTCAATGAAGATGGCAGTGTCAGCCGATTCAAAACCGACGCCGAGGATCTGCAGAATTTCGCCGACTGGTTTTCGTTCTACCGACGCCGCGAGCTTACGGCCAAGGCCGCTGTTTCGCATTCGATTGTAAAGATGTCGCGGGTAAATGTTGGAATTTATAGCATTAACGATTCGTCAACCCGCACCCGGGTACTCCCCATTAAGCTTGAGGAGGCGGCGGGAACCAGCGTTGTTGACAACGGCGATAGCGGATACTACGAAAATGGCGATTGGGACAGCCCCAGCAGTGGACGCTATTGGGTCAGTACGGGCAGGAAACGATGGGATGGTTACTGGGTTTATTACGACACCAGCGGCTATCTGGACACGGCGTATCAGGCCAACAGCCGCTATACGGCCGATTCAGGCGATTATGCCCGTTGGACTCCCAGTCTCAACACCAGCGGCAACTACGATGTCTATGCCTGGTGGCACTGCAACAGCACCGGTGACAGCAATGCCAAATACACCATAGCCTATGACGGTGGTACCGATACCCTCTACAAGGACCAGAGCGACTCGGGCAGCAATGTGTGCGGTGACTGGGTTCTGTTGGGCAATTACGATTTCGCGGCAGGCTCCACCGGCAGCGTTCGGGTCGATCGGCACTCCGGCAGCACCGGCACGAGTACGGCGGCAGACGCCGTCAAGTTTGTTCCCACCGCCACGGCGGCTACGGTAGTCAACGAGACCGGTACCCTTCTGGACATTCTCTATGAGGTTGGCGCGAGCGGCAGCACGCCGCTGCGCACCGCTTTTTACAACGTTGGCCGCTATTTTGACCAGGGGGACAATCATAACGGCGGCATCAGTGGCAGCTCTGGTGTCGACGGCAGTCCTTATGCCGCCGAAGACGATGGCGGCGCTTGCCAGAAAGCCTTCGCCATCGTCATGACCGATGGCTACTATAACGATTCTTTCAGTTCCGTAGGCAACCAGGATGGCACCTTGGGTGCCCCCTACGCCGATTCCTATTCCAATACGCTGGCGGACATCGCCATGAAGTTTTATAAAAACGACCTCTCCAGCACGTTGTCCAATGTCGTTCCCACCAATTCATGCGACCAGGCCAATTATCAGCATCTGGTCACCTACACGGTATCTTTCGGTGTACAGGGTTCAATCGATTTCGCCGATATCAACGACGATGGGGTGGAGGACTCGCCCCTGTACGAAGAAAATACCTGTTTCCTGGATGACCGGACCCCTCGCCCTGCCTGGCCCAACCCGGCTTATAGCGACAGCGCCAAGATCGATGACATGTGGCATGCCGCCGTCAATGGTCGCGGTCTCTTTTTCAGCGCCATGAACCCGGAAGAGATGATCGAGGCCGTTTCCAGCATCGTCACTGATCTGACCGACCCCGCCTCGGGCAACTCCGTTTCGGTCAACAGTGAAGAACTGAAAACCGATACCGTGCTGTACCAGGCTCGCTATCAGACCGGTGAGTGGGTCGGCGATGTCATCGCCTATCCCATTGACCCCATCAGCGGCGCCGTGCGCTCCGGGGTGGGAGAAATTCTCTGGCAGGCTTCCCATGTCCTGCAGACCATCGACTGGAACGACCGCAAAGTTATTACCTACAACCCGGAAACCGCCACCGGTGTCCCTTTCCGCAGCGCCAACATCAGTGCCGGGCAACGTACCCTCCTGGACGCGGACGCGACGACGGCCGGCAATATGATCGAGTTTCTGCGCGGGCGCACCGACAACGTCACCGCCACCGGTTTCCGCTATCGCACTCGGGTGCTCGGGGATATCGTTCATTCATCCCCCATGTACTTCAATGGAACCGTCTATGCCGGCGGCAATGACGGCATGCTGCATGCGTTTGACTCAGAAACGGGGCGGGAGCGTTTCTCCTATGTTCCCAACCTGGTTTTCGAAAACCTCCACCATCTGACCGATCCCGATTATCAGCATAAGTTCTATGTCGACCTGACGCCCTATGCCCGCCGTATCAGCGCTACCAAGACGCTGTTGATCGGTGGGCTCGGCAAGGGGGGCAAGGGGTATTATGCCCTGAATATCGCCAATGTCGGCTCGATTGGCGCCACCTCCGATGAAGCCTTGGCTGTCGCCCCGATCGTCGAGTGGGAGTATCCTGCCGATCCCGCCACCTCGCCGGACGACGATCTCGGCTACACGTACAGCCAGGCTTATATTGTTCGCTCCAATTCGAGCAATGCCGATCACGAGTGGGTCATTATTTTCGGCAACGGCTACAATAGTGTCAATGGGCAGGCCATGTTGTATGTGATGGATCTCAATGGCAATGTCATTCGCAAAATTGCGACGGGTGTTGCTTCTGACAACGGTCTGTCCACCCCCTCGGTCATTGACGTCAATAATGACAACCGGGCGGATTACGTCTACGCCGGCGATCTTAAGGGCAACCTCTGGAAGTTCGACCTGACCGCGAACGATGCGGCTGCATGGACTGTCGCCTTCCATGACGGTACCAGTCCGCAACCGCTGGTCAATATTGGCGGGGAGGCGATCACCGCCAAGCCCGATGTCATGCGCCATCCCATGAAGCACGGCTACCTGGTCCTTTTCGGTACCGGAAAGTTCCTGGGCGAGACGGATCGCGCCGATGCTTCCCCTAAAGGGATTTACGGCATCTGGGATTCCGGTGACGACGCCGATGACCTGGAGTATCTGGGCAGTCTTAATACGACCACGGGAGGCCTGTCCAACGGCAACGGGGCGACCCTGCTTCAGCAGACCATCATCGATGTCCGGAATATTGCCTATCAGGATACCGCCACCTACAGGACATTCAGCAACCATCTCATTGACTGGACAACGGCGGCTGATATCGTCGATGGGGACAACGATTCGACCAACAACAGCGATGTCAACGGGGATGGCTTCATCACCATCGACGATCAGCAGCCCAATCCGGCCGCCCATGCCGGCTGGTTTGTCAGGTTTCCCAATACGGCACCGTATGAAGGAGAGAGGGCGATCAAGGATTTTCTCATCCGTGATGGACGGGTATTCGTCGTCTCCTTCGTCCCCAATACCTCGCCCTGCTCGGGCGGCGGCGATTCCTTCCTCTACGTCATTGACGCGGAAAGCGGAGGGCGCCTGGATGATGCCCAGTTCCGCATCGGTTCGCCGGATGATCTGATCAATATCGGTACGGTCGATGATCCCGTCTATGTGGCGCCTACGGGCAAGTCCTTCACCGGCATGCTGCACATGCCAAAGATCATCCGCCTGGGGAACGGGGTGGAACGCCTGTACATGAGTTCGTCCACCGGGGTGATCGAAGAAGAAGACGTCGATGCCGAACGCATAGGGATGAGTTACTGGCTGGAGCGTTGATGAGGCGCATGTCGTCAGCAATGACAAAAAAGGAGTGTTGATATGCTCAAGTGGATAAAAGACAAGACCGTACTGACTGCTTCCCATAAGTTTTTTCCGAGGAGGCTGGGCCTCACTCTGGCGGCGCTGCTTTTTGTTCTCACCCTGGTCGGGAGTGCGGCTATGGCCGCCGACGGCCGCCGTGTCCCTCTTTCCTACGATGGCTTTGGCGTGATCGATCAGATTGAGCCGGAACGTCTGATCATCAACGATTCGATCAAGCGCCTGTCTCCGCGGGTGACCTTTCACGACGAGCAGGGGAGATATGTCGCCCGCACTCTGTTCACCGCGGGGACTCAGGTCGGCTACCAGATAAACAAAGAGGGTGAGGTCTTCCGGGTTTATCTCTTCGATGGGCAGCTGCCTTGATCGCCGATGATCTTTTGCATGCTAGTCAGATCTTTGACGTCCGGTGACATTTAAGGGCATTTTCCGGGGTTTTTTGCCCGGCTTGCAATTCCGTTGACATCTTTATATGCCCCCTTTTCCTGCTATGGCCATGGGTTGTGTCTGCGGAGGAAAGGGGGTATACTTTTTGCAAGTTTTTTGAAATGTCTAATAAAGTTTTCACCTATTTGGGAGAGATTCGAAACATGAAGAGATCTCGCTTTACGAAGGGGCAGGCAGGATTTACCCTCGTCGAGCTGCTCATTGCCGTCACTATTTTCGCCATCGGTCTGCTGGCGGTCGCCGGCATGCAGATCACCTCGATTCGGGGCAACTCGACGGCCAATATCGTCACTTCCGGGACGGCCGTGGCCGAAGGTATCCTGGAAGAGGTGCTTTCCTGGGATGGTTCCCGGCCGGTCTTCGCTGCGGATGCCACTGACCTGGCGTGGAATTTCGGCACCGTCGGCTCGCCGCAAGCCACCCTTGCCGTCGAAGGTGGTGGCACCTTTTCGGCGACCTATTCCATCGACGCCGACTACGATGGCGTCGTCAATGTCAGTCGCGTGCAGGTAACGGTGACCCAGGTCGGCGGCGTGCTCAATCGTCCTATTACTTTGGTTGGTTTCAAGAGGCGCATATGAAATCTGTTGATCACAGGGGTTTTACCCTGATTGAAATTCTGGTCACCATGGCGCTCCTCGGCATTGTCACCATGGCCATCTACAGCCTTTACCTGACCACCCAGCGTACCGCCACCACCCAGGATGAGGTGGTCGAGCTGCAGCAGAACCTGCGTATAGCCATGGATCAGATGGTGCGCGATATCCGCATGGCCGGTTTTGTGGTGGCCTTCGATGATCCCCCCATCCAGAACGCGCCCAATTTTCCCGTCGAGGGGGACGCCTTCATCATGAATACCGCCAGTCCCTCCGGCCGTGCCGCCCGTATCGACAGCGACTTACCGATTGCCGCGGGCGACACCGAGGCCACCTTCACCCTGGGGTCCTCCGACATGGTCGACCTCTTTTTTGCGGAGGCCACAACTGGAGACCTCGTGCGCATTCTGCGGCCCCCCAGTCAGGAGCAGCCGTACGCAGCCCTGTTCCGCGTGGTCGGCAATAACAGGACGGCCCGTACCGTGACCCTGGAGGGCTTCGGCGCCTCACCGGGCATTCAGTACAAAGCGGGTGATGGCATGGTGGTCAGTTCGGGTACGCATCCGGGCACCATTGCCTTTTATCTCAAGGATTTCGAGATTTTCAAGGAGATTAACGGTGGTGCGGCTCAGCGGATCACCGCCAAAAGGCAGGTGGGGGCCAACCTGGTCAATGGCGTCACCGGCCTGGAGTATGAATATCTGATGGAGAACGGCAGCACCCTGACCACTGTCACGGGTACGGACCGCTGGAATATCAGAGCCGTGCGGGTCACCGTGACGGGCGAAGCCAATGTGCAGGGCGACGTGAAAACACGAAGCCTGACCAATGTTGTCACTTTGCGAAATCGCTAGGGTTTTTTATGGGGAGTCTCTGTTTATGAAGAAGTTGTTCTTCCTGAAAATCAATCTTTGTGGCAAGGGCAGGGGCCGAAGCCTGTGCAATGAGCGCGGCGCTGCCTTGATCATCGCTCTGGTCATGCTGGCTCTGATGAGCCTCCTTGGCGTCATGGCCCTGAATACCACCGATACCGAATTGAGTATTTCACGCAACTACCGCGCCAGCCAGCAGGCTTTCTATGCGGCGGAGCGAGCCATTACCTACGCCACCGTCAGTGAGAATATCTATTCAACCATCGGGGCAGGCGCGGTAACTCTCGATGGCACTCATGCCACGGCGATCGCTGCCGATACGCCCAACAGCCACCTGAAAACCGATGCCGTCAATGAGGTGCGTTTTCTGACCACCGGGCCACTGCCGCCGGGCAGCGGTTCTGATCCGACCTATTTCCAGTCGCGTTTTTACACCATCAACGTCACGGCCGAAGGTCCCTCAAGGGCCACGTCGCGCATCGAAGCCCAGGTGGCGCGCATCGTTCCCAAATAAGAGCGGAGGTTCTTTATGTTTAGACCTATAAATACAATCGTAACGCTTCTGCTTTTGTTGCTGCTGGCTGTCTGCCCTTTGTCCGCCGTGGCGGCAGACACCTTTCTGGGCGACTCGGCCATCTACGCCTACAGCCCTCCGGCCGACCCGGACGCCGAAGTGGCCAAACCCATTAATCTGCTCTTCATCATCGACAACAGCTCGACCATGGGGAACTCTGCCGCCGGCAGCCCCTATGCGTTGGGGTTGCAGGATTCAACCCCCGATGACGGCAATTTGAACTATGCCGACCTGCTGCCTTGGGCAGATCAAGACTCGACCCAGTTCAAAATTTATCCAGACCCAGACGACTATGACACCGACGGCGACGGTACCCCTGACGTCACGGTCCCGGCAGCTACGAAAAGCACCTGGACGGTTTACAAGCTGACCGGGCAGTCCAACTATGTCGCCCATATCACCGCCAGCAGTTACGATGACTTTCTCAGCAAGGTCACCTGTGAAGACGCTCAGCATGCTCTCCTTTTAGGTGGCCGTTTTTCCGGCTCTGACGGCTGGGAGCTCAAAAATGACGGCACCTGCGGCAAAAGCAGCGCCGGCACGACCTACCTGGGTAATATTCTTAACTACAACGAGGCGCCGCCAGCCACCGGTGAAACAACCTCGCAGATCGACCTCGTTATCGGAGCCTTGAAGTCGGCGGCAGAAGGGGTGAAAAACACCATCCGCATCGGCATCATGGAGTTCGGTCATAACAACAAAGGCGGGCAGGTCACCTTCCCGGTCAGTGACCTCTCCGACGATACCAACCGTGCCGCCTTTTTCACCAAACTGGATGAGCTGAGCAACTATGTGGCGATGACACCCGGCAACAGCCGCCCCTTGGCGGAATCCCTTTTTGACGCCCGCTTTTATTTCGACATGGAGCGCACTTCCAGTTACACCCCAATCTCCAATACCTATGTGCCGGATTCGCCCATCCAGAACTCCTGCGATAAAAATTTCGTGATCTTGATCACCAACGGCGAGAGCGTCGGTGACAGCGACCCCAACATGTGCAAAGATCTACCGGCGGTGGGTAGTTATGCCGGGGACTACGATGGCGACGACGACGCCGGTGACCAGTGCCAGGCCAATGTATCCGGCAACGGCACCCACATGCTGGACGATATCGCCAAGTACGCCTTTGATTCGGATCTCTCCTTGACTTTTGAAGACAAGCAGAATATCCGCACGCATACCTTGCTGGTGTTCACCCCCACCAACCCCCTTCTGAAGGACGCCGCCAAAGATGGGCATGGTCTTTTTGCCCAGGCCGGCAGTACCAATGAGGTCAGCGCGGCGATCGACAACATCCTCAACAATATCGTGGCCGAGGTCGATACAGCCTTTACCGCGCCGGTGGTGCCGACCAGCCCCGAAAACAGGACCTATAGTGGTTCCCGCGTCTATCTGGGCTTCTTCAAACCCATTTCGGGGACGTCCTGGCACGGTAATCTGAAAAAGTTCGGTATTAACGCCCTGTCCGAGATCGTCGATCAGAACGGGGAGGTCGCCACCTGTCCTGATCCCAACGATACCACCCTGGCCTGCGATGGCATTCCTTCCGGCGGCTTCAAGCTCAACGCCCAGTCCTACTGGAGTTTAAACGCGGATGCCGGGGATGTCGAAGATGGCGGTGTGGGCGAGGGGTTGGTCGAGCGGGATCTTTCCACGCGCATGCTCTACTCCAACCTCACCACCGAGACAGATCTCACCCACACCAGTAACCGTTTCAATACCACGAATGTCACGGCGGGTATGCTCGATATCACCTCCATGGATCCTACGCAGGACGCCGCCGACGCCGTTGCTCTTGTCGATTACATTTACGGCTATGATACGGGCGACGAAAATGGAGACGGCAGTACCACCGATACCCGCGATTGGGTTATGGGGGATATCCTTCATTCCAAACCGCTGATCGTTAATTACAACTCCTATATTTTTACCGAAGACAATGAAGTGGACCCCGCTGTTAACAAGACCATGATCTTCGTCGGCAGCAACGACGGCATGCTGCACGCTTTCCGCGATGCGGACGGACAGGAGATGTGGTCTTTTGTCCCGGATAACATCATCCCCGAACTCAAGGAACTGACCAGTGGCAGCCATCCTTATTATATGGATTCTTCGCCGGTGGCCTATATCTACGACAAGGATGGCGATGGCAATATCGGCCCGATCGCGGAGACCATGGCGGGCGACCTGGATCCCTTTGGCGTCACCGACAATGGGCTGGACGACAAGGTTATTCTGGTTTTCGGCCAGCGTCGGGGCGGCAACGCCTACTACGCCCTGGATGTGACGGATCCGCTGAATCCCAAGTTTTTGTGGAAGTTTGACAATACCACCACTGATGGCAGCGGCAATGTGCTCTTCCCACACCTGGGGCAGACCTGGAGTGAGCCGCAGATGCACCTGATGAAGATCGGCACCGAGCGCAAGGTCGTGGCTTTTATTGGCGCCGGCTACGACAAGGAGGAAGACAGCCGCTTCGGGTCGACCTTCAATTTCCCTGATCCCCTCGATCCTTTGGTGGGCGAAGGCAACGTCACCAGCGCCTCTGACGTCAACCCGAACAGTCCCTTGACCAGTCGACCTGACGCCAAAGGCAGAGGCGTCTACGCTTTCGAGGTGGCGACCCTGAACAGCAGCGGTGTGCCGACCATCCCGACGGCCCCGACCAAGATCTGGGGCTATACGGCTTCAAACGACTCCTGGCTGAAGGTCGCGATTCCCTCCGACATCACGGTGCTCGATTCCGATTTTGACGGCTACGCCGACCGGCTGTATGTCGGGGATCTGGGCGGCCGGCTCTGGCGCTTTTCCGTGGGCAGCACCGATCCGGCCAACTGGACCGGCCGCGTCATCTTCTGGGCCGGGGCGAGCGAGGGACGCAAGATATTCTATCGCCCCTCGGTGGTGCAGGAGCCGGGCTACTGGATGGTGGCCTTCGGTACCGGCGACCGCGCCCATCCCCTCAATACCGCTGTTGTCGACCGCCTGTACATGGTCAAGGACATGGGGCAGAATACGGATGCCACGGTAGTCAATTATCCAACCAATGGCAACCTGATCGATGTCACCGGCAATGAATTGCAGTTGGAAACCACGACGGCCGCTGACCAGCAGGCTATCCTGGACAGCCTCAATGCGGATACCACTTTTGGCTGGTATATTGATCTCGATCGGCTGAATGAGGAAAATACGCACGGCGGCGAAAAGGTGCTGGCCTCGCCGTTGATTTTCAACAAGGTGGCCTATTACACGACCTATATGCCCACGGCCCCTTCGGCGTTGTCCACCGACCCTTGCGAGGTAGGTAACCTTGGCATTTCGCGCCTTTATGCGGTAGACTACAAAACCGGCGAGGCGGTGTTGAACTTTTATCCTTATAATGATGTGGATGACCCCACCTCCGTTAGCAATACGCGTGCTCTCAACGAGGTCGACGATGTGCTTCGCAAGGAAGACCGTTCCCTTGCTCTCGGCATCGGTATCCCCTCCGGTCTGGTTGTGGTGATGCCTCCGAGTGGTGATGCCACGCTGCTGATCGGTTGCGGCGGTGGCCTCTGCAGCGAAAATCCCGTTTCGGGCGGCACCATATTTCAGATTTACTGGAAGGAGTGGTAATTGAAATACTTCAAGGTTATTTCATGGAATATCGGCTGCCTTCTGTTTTTTCTCCTGATGGGAGGCTGTGATTCCGGAGGGACGCCCGCTGTCGCCCCCGAAACCGCTCCGCAGGCTGCCAGTCAGGGGGCCGATACCGCCAGGGCGCTCGCTACAGGGAGCGAGAGCGGCCAAATGACGGTGCGGCTGCTGCCTGAGTCGCCCACGGTGAACGACAGTATCGAAGCCCTGGTGCAAGGGGCTGCGGGCACACTGACGTTTACCTGGGAAAGAAACGGCGAGCTGCTGGAGGCCACGGGGGCGGTGCTGCCACCACACAGTGCCGCCAAAGGTGATGTGGTTGGTCTGACAGTGCAGAACATGTCTCAGGAGGTCTCTGCCGAAGTGACTATCGGCAACGCGCCGCCGGCTATTATTGCCGTTCCTTTCGTGAATGCTGATATCTTCAGGGGGGTCGATATTGAGCTCAATCCCGAGGGGGTTGATCCCGACGGCGATACCATTACTTACGCATACCGATGGTATCTCAATGGCGAGCCCCTTTCTTTTCAGGACGACCCCGTTCTGCCTGGGGATCAGTTCCAGAGGGGGGATATTGTTCGGGCCGAGGTCGTTCCCTTCGACGGTGAGGATGAGGGCCGTGTTTTTGAAGGCACCGAGTTGAGTATTCCCAATGGACCGCCGCGGATCGTCTCCGACCCCCCCGGCGATTTTGCCGGTATGCGCTATGTGTATCAGGTTGAAGCGTACGATCCCGATGACGATCCTTTCCGCTATGAGCTTGAAGAGGGGCCGGCAGGAGCTGTCATCGACGAAGAAACTGGTGTTTTGACCTGGGATGTAACCGGCGCGCAAGAGGGGACATGGCGTTTTCGCATTGTCGTTGAAGACGAAGAAGGCCGGCGCTCATCTCAGGAATATGACCTCAACCTGGAATTCTCCCGATGATATCAACTGGACGCAAGCCTCGTAACGCCGGTTTTACCTTGACAGAACTGATCGTGGTCATCGCCATGATATCGGTCCTTATGACTATCGCCACCCCCTATTATCTGGACTGGCTTCGCAACGCCAAGTACCGGGAAGGAGCTCAGGCTGTCACCGCGCTGCTTCGTGAGGCCCGCAGTCGGGCCATTGCCGAGCATCGGGAATATCGGGTGGTTTTCAATGCGGCTCCCGACAGTCCCCAGGCGCCCTCGACCATGCAGCTGCAGGGGGGCAATCTCTCCTATAACAGCTCGAGTTGGCCGATAATGGAGACGCCCGTCACTCTTTCGGAAAATCTCGATATTCGCTATCGTTCCAGCTGTGCCTTCAACGACGATGACCAGTCGGTACTCTTCCTCCCCAGCGGAGGAGCCAGTGCAAGTTCTGTCGTAAGCACTTCTGGCTCCGACCTCGGCGGTATTTGCATCATTGACGGCGATAGCTCCATAACCACCTTGAATGACCGCAAAAAACTTCTGATCGAAATGGTTTCTCCCACCACCGGAGCTTTCAAGGTTCGCAAATGGAATGCCTCATCGACATCCTTTCAATAGAGAGCCTACCACCGTCTGGTTTCCTCCTGCCCCAACTAACGTAGTTGGGGCTTTTTAATTTATGGCTTGAAAAATATTAAAATTCGTTTAGATTTCTCCTCGATTTGAAATTTATAATCCTGGAGGGCTCTTTGTACTATTCATCACGAGGATTCACCCTGCTCGAACTGATTATGTCACTGGCTGTTACCGCGGGACTGCTCACTGTTTCGTTGCCCATCTATGGAGCCTGGCTCGATAAGCAGGAAAACCGCTCCGCCGCGCGTGCTATCGCCGGGGCATTGCGCGAGGCCAGGGCGGCCGCTGTCGCCCACCATCGGGAATACCGGGTCAAATTCGTGTCTCAGCAGCCGGCCTCAGGGCAGAATCCCTCTTTCATTTTTCAGCTAGGCAATCTGTCGAGAAACAGTTCGGAGTGGGAAGACCTGGCGGCTGGTTATCCTCTGCCAGAAGGGCTCTTCTTGCGCTATACCCAGAGTTGTGCCGAGGATGATTCGCCCCGCTACCTCTCCTTTAACCCGGATGGTTCAAGTAACAGTCTCTACCTATGTCTTGGCAGGAGCAAGGGCGCTGAGGATGAGCGGACTTTTGCCGTAGGGGTCAGTCACTCCAGCACCGGACGGGTCACGATCCTTCGGTGGGACGGGGCCTGCAGCTGCTTTCGGTAAAATCTTTTCCCTTGCAACCCAAGTACCCTTTTCCTATAGTGTAGACTTCATTTTCAGTCATTTAAGGGAGTTTGCACTATGGCCAAGATTGTTCCTTTTCGCGGGCTTCGTTACAACCTGACGCAGGTTAAAAAGCCCGATGCGGTAATGGCGCCCCCCTACGATGTTATTTCTCCTGCCCTGCAGGACGACCTGTATGACCGGCATCCGTCCAACGTGGTGCGGCTTATTCTCGGCAAGAAGACGGCGGGGGACGACGAGAAAAACAACTGTTACACCCGTGCCGCCGCCGATTTTGAAAAGTGGCAGCAGGATCAGACCCTGACGCGGGATGGTGAGCCCTCTATTTACCTCTATGACCAGCAATATGAAGTCGAGGGGCTAGGGACGGTCGTTCGGAAAGGGATCATGGCCCTGACCCGTATTGAGGATTTTTCCACCGGCGTGGTCAAACCCCACGAAAAGACCCTGGCGGGGCCCAAAACGGACCGGTTGAATCTGACCAAAGCCTGCGGCGCCAACTTCAGTCCGATCTTTTCCCTCTATGCCGACCCCTGTTGCGTACTCGAATCTCTCAGCCGTTCCCAGAAAGAACGTACCCCTGATGTGGAAGTGGCCGATGACGATGGTGTCATCCATCGTCTCTGGCAGGTCACCGATTCCCTGGTCATCGGCAAGGCCCAGGAGCTCCTGGACAGCAAGCCCCTGTTTATCGCCGACGGCCATCATCGCTATGAAACGGCTATCAATTACCGTAATTACATGCGGGAGAAGCATCCTGACTTTACAGGGAAAGAACCCTTCAACTACGTGCTGATGTATTTCGCCAACATGGAAGACCAGGGTATGCTGATCTTCCCAACACATCGGCTGCTGTACAACCTGTCCGGTTTTGGCATGCCAGCCTTCATCACGGCTCTGCGTCCCTACTTTGAGGTCGAGTCCATGAGTCTCGACCCTGAGGATGCCGAGGCGCGCAAGAAGGTGCAGCGCACCCTTCAGCAAAAAGGGGAGAGCGGCCATGTCTTTGGCCTCTACGGCGGCGAGAATACCGTCTATTTCCTGACACTGAAAGATGAGGCGGTCATGGACCGTTTCTTCGACGAAAAAGCTCCCAAGGCACTGCGCACGCTGGATGTCTCCATCCTTCATCGCCTCGTGCTGGAAGATATACTCAAGATCTCTCCGGAAGCCCAGGAACAGCAGACCAATCTGAAGTATGTCAAGAACATGGACGAACCTTTCACCCGCGTCCTGACGGGTGAGGTGCAGCTGGCTTTTCTGCTCAATCCCACCCGCATGAGCGAAGTGCGTGATGTGGCCAACGCCGGGGAAAAAATGCCGCAGAAATCAACCTATTTCTATCCGAAGCTGCTGACCGGCCTTGTCATCAATAAGATCGTACCCACGGAGAAAGTCGAAGACTGAATAAACCTGCAGCCGGCTCCGCAGGCCAGACCGGGAGGCCGTCACCGAAGGATATCGACTACTAGCCGATGCCAGTCAAATCCAACGATATTGTCAAATTCATTGAAAGCAGGCCCGGGCGCCCCCTCTCTGCCCGGGAAATCGCCGAGGGTCTGCGCATTTCTCCTTCCCAAAGAAAAAAATTCTACCGCCTTCTTGAAAGCATGGCGGCCGACGGCCAGGTGGCGCGTCTCAAAGGGGATCGCTATGCTCTCCCCCGCCAGCCGACCCTGGTGACCGGTACGGTTTCCGTGCACCGCGACGGCTACGGTTTTGTCTCGCCACGGGACGGTCAGGGCCCTGATGTCTTTGTACCAGCCCGCTTTCTGCGCGAAATCATGCATGGTGATGAGGTCGTGGTTCGGGTCGAAAGAGGGGGCAGGCCAGGGAAACCAGAGGGACGCATTGTCAGTGTGGAGAAACGGGCCCACAGCACCCTTATCGGCCTTTATGAGCCGGGACGCAAGTTTGGCTCGGTTCATCCCGCCGATCCCCGGCTGAATCAGCCTGTTTTTGTGCCAGAAGGCCAGGAGCTTGGAGCGCAAGCCGGTCAGGTCGTCCTCGTGGCCATCGATGCCTATCCCAATGAATTTCGCAACGCCGAAGGTCACATCGTTCAGGTGCTTGGTGACCCGTCTGACCCAGCCGTCGAAATTCTCTCCATCATCCATAAACACGGGCTTCCCCAAGAGTTTCCAGCCGAGGTTCTGGCCGAGGCCAGTCTCCTGCCGGAGGATGTGCAGCCTGGTGATCTGGAACAGCGTAAAGACCTGCGCGACCTGCCTTTCGTGACCATCGATGGTGAAACGGCGAAGGACTTCGATGATGCCGTCTGTCTCCGGAGAGAGGAGGGCGGCACCTGTCGTCTGTGGGTGGCGATTGCCGACGTCGGCCACTACGTGAAGGAAGGATCGGTTCTCGACCAGGAAGCTTATCTGCGGGGAACCAGCGTCTACTTCCCCGGGCAGGTTATCCCCATGCTCCCCGAGAGACTGAGTAACGGTATCTGTTCTCTCAACCCCCAGGTGGATCGCCTGACGCTCGTGGCCGAGATGGTCTTTGACGCCAAGGCCCGCCGGCAGGACAGCTGTTTCTACCCGGCGGTCATCCGCAGCCGGGCGCGGCTGACCTATACCGAAGTCCATGAGATGGTGGAGAAACAGCTGGCGGAAACCATCGAGCGCTATGGGGAACTCCACCCCATGCTCACGGAAATGCTGGCGCTTTCGGAAGATCTGACCGCCATGCGTCGCCAGCGGGGCAGCCTCGATTTCGACCTGCCCGAGGCGGAAATCATCCTTGGGGTGCGGGGAGAGCCGGAAAACATCATTAAGGCCGAACGGAACAAGGCGCATCGTCTGATCGAGGAGTTCATGCTCGCTGCCAATGAAGCGGTGGCTTTTTTTCTTGGTCAGCGGGACATCCCTTTGCTCTATCGGGTACATGAACCTCCCGACATCGCCAAGCTGCAGGCGTTTCAACAATTTATCGCCTTCTTCAACTATGGGCTCAACCTGGAGGCGCAGGGGGTCGATCCCCGCGCTCTGCAGGAGCTGCTGGCGCAGGTCGAGGGCAAACCCGAGGAACGGACGATCAACCAGGTCCTCCTGCGCAGTATGAAACAGGCTTTCTACTCGCCAGAGAACCTCGGCCACTTCGGTCTGGCGGCGGACCATTACTGTCATTTTACGTCACCGATTCGGCGCTATCCCGATCTGCAGGTCCACCGGGTGCTGCGCCAGGCTTTGCAGTCCGGTGGCCTGCCGGAGTCGCAGAAAAAAGGTCTCGCGGACGCGCTCCCTGAAATGGGGGAGCACACCTCCCGGACAGAGCGGCGAGCCATGGAGGCGGAACGGGAAATTGTCGAACTGAAAAAATGCCAGTTCATGGCGGAGCGGGTAGGGGAGCAGTACGCTGGCTATATTACCGGGGTGCAGCCCTTTGGCCTCTTTGTCGAACTGAAAGAATTTTTTGTGGAAGGACTGGTTCATCTCACCACCCTCAGCGACGATTTCTATACCTATGAAGAGGACAGGCATCGCCTGGTCGGGCAGTATCGACGACGCATTTTTCAGGTAGGCAATGAAGTCGAGGTCCAGGTGAAAAATGTCAGCGTGGAAAGGCGGGAAATCGATTTCGTGCTGGTCGATCTGGCCGTCAACCCGGCTGATTCGCAGGAGCCACCGAAAGGTCGACGCCCTCAGAGAAAATCGAAAAAACGATGATCATCCTCAAAGATCTGAAAAATATCACGACCCCCTTTGAAAACGCCGTAGTGACGCTGGGCAACTTCGACGGCATCCATCTGGGGCACCGCGAAATCTTTCGCCGTGTGGTGGCCAAGGCCAGCGCCATCAAGGGGACTTCAGTGGTTTACACTTTTGTGCCACATCCCCTCAAGGTTCTTGCCCCCGACCGTGCTCTTCGCCTCATCAATACCTATGAAGAAAAAGAGCGCCTTATCGAAGCCTCCTGTATTGACGTGCTGATTTGTGCCCCATTTACCATCCAGACGGCTCGTCTTTCCGCCGTGGAATTCGTTGAAGATATCCTGGTGCGCACGATCGGGGTCAAGCATCTGGTGGTGGGTTACGACTACGCTTTTGGGAAAAACCGCGAGGGAAATGTCGAGTTTTTGCAGAATATGGGCAGCAAATGGGGGTTTGGCGTGGAGGTGGTCGGGCCGGTCAGCAAAGAAGGCCTGGTCTACAGCTCCACCCGTATCCGCCAGCTCATCGGCGCCGGGGAGGTGGCGGAGGTGGTCCGTTATCTGGGGCGGCATTTTACCCTCGAAGGCCAGGTCGTACATGGTCTGTCCCGCGGCCGCACCATCGGCATTCCTACGGCCAATCTGAGCACGGACAAGGAGCTTCTCCCGCGGCCGGGGGTCTATGCCGTCAAGGTCCGCTGGCAGGACTCCCTGTGGGATGGCGTCGCCAATATTGGCACCAATCCGACCTTCGGCGGCACGAAGACGACCATCGAGGTGCATATCCTCGGTTTTTCCGGCGAGATTTACGGGGATACGGTGCGTATCTACTTTGTCGAGCACCTGCGTGACGAAGTGCAGTTTCCTGCCGTCGAGCTGTTGGTTAAAGCGATTCATGCCGATATCTGCCGGGCCCGCCAGCTTTTGGCTGAAACCCCCATTCTCGAATACCGGGATTATCTTGACTGTGGTCTGCAGGAGTCGACTTTGAGCAAGGGAGAGGCGTTGTGAAGCTGTCGGGCAGCACGCGTGTTCTTGGAATTTTCGGGGATCCCGTGGCGCATTCCCTGTCGCCGCGCATGCACAATGCGGCGCTGGCTGCTGCCGGTATCGATGCGATCTATGTCCCCTTCCACGTAACCCCGGACAATCTGGCGGGCGCCATCCAGGCTTTGCGAGCCCTTTCGCTGTGGGGGGTGAATCTGACCGTTCCCCACAAGGAAGCGGTGTTGCCACTCCTTGACCGGGTGACAGAGCAGGCCCGTCTGATTGGGGCTGTCAATACGGTGACACATGAAGACGGTTATCTCGTCGGCCACAATACCGATGCGCCGGGATTTCTGCATGCCCTCGGTGTCGATCTCGGTTTCGTGCCGGCAAAGAAAAAGATTCTTGTCCTGGGTGCCGGCGGCGCCAGCCGCGCTGCCCTGGTGGCACTGGCCCAGGCTGGCGCCGCGACTATCGTGATCGCCAACAGGACTCCAGCGCGAGCGCGCCTGCTGTGTGAATCTTTTAGCGCCTTTTTTCCGGGTACGGATTTTGCTTGCAGTTCACTGGACGCAGGGGAATTGTGCCAGTTTTTTGCCGGTGTTGACCTGCTGGTGAACACCTCGGCCATGGGCCTCAAAGGTGAATCCTGTGCCCACCTCCCTTGGCACTGTTTGCCCGAAGCCGCCTGCGTCTACGATATGGTCTACGCTCGCGGCAAGACGTCTCTGCAAATAGAGGCGGAAAAACGAGGACATAGTACGGCTGACGGTCGGGGGATGCTGATTGCCCAGGGAGAGGCCGCCTTTGCCCTGTGGACGGGGCAAGAGTCGCCTTCTGGCGTGATGGCAGACAGTATATTGACGGAGTGAGAAGGTTGCACCTCACTTAAGCAAATAGATAAAAATTTTTTTGAGGAATTGTTTTTAATAAAATTCAGGGAAAATGACATCCCGGGAGAACATCTGTCTCATGACAAGTAACAGACTTGGCGAACTGCTGGTACGTAATAATCTGATCAATTCCCAACAGCTGACGAAGGCCCTGGAAGAGCAGAAGACCCAGGGCGGGCGACTGGGAGCAAGTCTGGTCAAGCTGGGTTTTATCAAGGAAGATGAGCTGGCCTCCTTTCTTTCCCGCCAGTACGGGGTGCCCTCCATCAATCTCAACGATTTCGAGATCGACGCGGCAGTGACCAAGCTGATTACGGCGGAGGTGGCGCAGAAATACCAGATCATCCCCATCAATCGCGCCGGCGCCACCCTTATCGTCGCCATGAGCGATCCTTCCAACATCTTCGCCATCGACGATATCAAGTTCATGACCGGCTACAATGTCGAGGTCGTGGTCGCTTCCGAGACGGCCATCAGAAACGCCATCGACCAGTATTTCGACCAGTCGGCGACCTTGGCCGAGGTCATGGAAGACCTCGATGACATCGACCTGGAAGTGATCGATGAAGAGGAAGTCGACGTCAATGCTCTTGAAAAGGCCACCGAGGATGCCCCTGTCGTCAAGCTGGTCAACCTGATTCTGACGGACGCCATCAAGCGCAAAGCCTCTGATATCCATATCGAGCCCTACGAAAAGTCTTTCCGCGTGCGTTATCGTATCGATGGGGTGCTTTATGAGGTGATGAAGCCGCCCATGAAACTGAAAAATGCCATCACCTCGCGCATCAAGATCATGTCCGAGATGGATATCGCTGAAAGGCGCCTGCCCCAGGACGGCCGTATCAAGATCAAGCTGCCCGGCGGCAAGGACATGGACTACCGCGTCAACTGTCTGCCGACGCTCTTCGGTGAGAAGATCTGTCTGCGTCTGCTCGACAAGTCGAACCTGCAGCTCGACATGACCAAGCTGGGCTATGAGGAAAGCGCGCTCAAGTGGTTCAAGGAACAGATCCACAAGCCCTTCGGCATGGTCCTGGTGACGGGGCCGACGGGATCCGGGAAAACCGTCTCCCTCTATTCGGCCTTGGCCGAGCTCAACAAGGTTACCGAGAATATTTCCACCGCCGAAGACCCGGTCGAGTTCAACTTCGCCGGCATCAATCAGGTGCAGATGCACGAGGAGATTGGTCTGAACTTCGCCTCAGCGCTGCGCGCCTTTCTGCGGCAGGACCCCGATATCATCATGATCGGCGAGATCCGTGACTTTGAGACCGCCGAGATCGGTGTCAAGGCCGCCCTGACGGGACACCTCGTCCTGTCCACCCTGCACACCAACGACGCTCCCAGCACCATCAACCGTCTGCTCAATATGGGCATCGAGCCCTTTCTGGTGGCCTCCGCCGTCAACCTGATTACCGCGCAGAGATTGGGACGCCGGGTCTGTTCGGAGTGTAAAGAAATCGAGGATGTACCGAAACAGGCCCTCATTGACGCCGGCGCCCCTCCCGAGGAGGTCGATGAGTACGTCTGCTACCGGGGCAAGGGCTGTCCGGCCTGCAACAACACCGGTTACAAGGGACGTGTCGGCATCTACCAGGTCATGCCCATGTTTGAGGAAATCCGTGAACTGATTCTGGCCGGTGCCAATACTGCCGAGATCAAACGCGAATCGATGCGACTCGGTGTCAAAACCATGCGCCAGTCGGCCCTGACCAAACTCAAAGAAGGCGCCACGACCTTTGAAGAGGTTTTGCGCAGTACCGTGGCTGACGATTGAACCGGCGAGTCATGGATACATACCAAAGGAAACGGATCGAATTATGACCAGTGAACAGCAACCCCGTCCCGGAACTCCCAGCATGCACCAATTGCTTAAGGCCATGGTGGATCAGGGCGGTTCCGACCTGCATATTACCACCGGCAGCGCCCCCCAGTGTCGCATCGACGGGCACATGGTGCCGATGAAGCTTCCTCCCATGCAGCCGCCGGAAACCAAGCAACTCTGCTACAGCATCCTCACTGACTCCCAGAAACGCAAGTTCGAGGAAGAAAACGAACTGGACTTTTCCTTCGGCGTCAAAGGGCTGGCCCGATTCCGGGGCAATATCTTTCTGCAAAGAGGCGCCATGGCCGGTGTCTTCCGGCAGATCCCCTATAAAATCATGACCTTTGAAGAGTTGGGGCTGCCACCGGTGGTTCGCACCATTGCCCATAAACCGCGCGGACTGGTGCTGGTTACCGGGCCTACGGGTAGTGGTAAGTCGACGACGCTGGCATCCATCATCGATTCCATCAACAGCGAGCGCCATGAACATATCATTACCGTCGAAGACCCGATCGAATACATCCATCCCCACAAAAAATGCGTGGTCAACCAGCGGGAGGTCGGTTCCGATACCCAGTCCTTCAAAAAGGCTCTCAAGTACATTCTGCGCCAGGACCCCGACGTCGTGCTGCTCGGCGAGCTGCGCGACCTGGAGACTATCGAGGCGGCGCTGACCATCGCCGAAACGGGGCACCTGTGCTTCGCCACCCTGCACACCAACAGTGCCGTACAATCGATTAACCGTATCGTCGACGTCTTTCCCACCAATCAGCAGGCCCAGGTGCGCACCCAGCTTTCCTTCGTGCTTGAAGGGGTTATGTCACAGATCCTGCTGCCCAAAATGTCGGGCAAGGGGCGTGCTCTGGCTTTGGAGGTCATGGTGCCCAATATGGCCATACGGGCCCTCATCCGTGACGACAAGATACATCAGATGTATTCGCAGATGCAGATGGGGCAGGATAAGTTCGGTATGCAGACGATGAATCAATCGTTATTCATGCTCTATCACAAAAAGCAGATTTCCATGGAAATGGCCCTGACGCGTTCTTCCGAACCGGAAGAACTCAAGCAGATGATTGCCAACCCGGCCTCTGTGCTAAAACGGCAGGTGCCGACGGCGCCTGGGCGCGGATAATTCATTTAAAGGAAGAAGAGGGGACTGATGGCAAAATTCTCTTGGGAAGGAAAAACCCGGACCGGCCAGGTACAAAAAGGAGAAATGGAAGCACAGAACGAGGCGGCGGTTACTGCCACCTTGCGTCGTCAGGGGATTACGCCCTCCAACATCAAGGCGCGGGGCAAAGGTCTCGATATGGAGCTGAAAATCCCTGGGTTCGAGCCTAAAATCTCCACCAAGGACCTGGTTGTTTTCACTCGCCAGTTTTCGACCATGATCGACGCCGGCCTGCCCTTGGTTCAGTGCCTCGATATTTTAAGCCGGCAGCAGGACAACAGCACCTTCAAGAAAATCCTGCTTCAGGTCAAAGAAGATGTCGAGTCGGGCTCTACCTTTGCCGAAGCTCTAAAAAAACACCCCAAGGCCTTCGATGAGCTCTATGTCAACCTGGTCGCCGCCGGCGAGGTGGGCGGTATTCTCGATACCATTCTCAACCGGTTGGCGGCTTATATCGAAAAAGCGCTCAAGCTGAAAAAACAGGTCAAGAGCGCCATGACCTACCCGACCACCATCATCGGCATTGCTTTGGTCGTTATCGCCGTCATTCTCATATTCGTCATCCCCGCTTTTGAGAAAATGTTCGCCGATTTTGGTGGATCCCTGCCTGGTCCCACCCAGGTGGTCATCAACCTCAGTAACTTTATCCAGGACTATATTCTGTTTATTATCGCCGCCATTGTGATTTTTATCTGGGGATTCAAGAGAATATACAAGACCGAAGCCGGCCGCAGAAAGATCGATGCCTGGGCGCTCAAACTGCCGGTTATGGGCATTCTCATCCGCAAGGTCGCCGTCGCCAAATTTACCCGCACGCTTGGCACCATGATGTCCAGCGGCGTGCCTATCCTTGATGGGCTGGATATCGTCGCCAAGACTGCCGGCAACAGAACGGTCGAAACTGCCATCTATAAGGTGCGGCAGAGTATCAGTGAAGGCAAGACCATTGCCGAACCCCTTGAGCAATCCGGCGTTTTTCCGCCCATGGTCTGCCAGATGATCGCCGTTGGTGAACAGTCCGGCGCCGTCGATACCATGCTCAACAAGATCGCCGATTTTTACGATGACGAGGTCGATGACGCTGTCGCCAACCTGACGGCGATGATGGAGCCGCTGCTTATGCTCTTTCTCGGCACGACCGTCGGTGGCCTGGTTATCGCCATGTATCTGCCCATATTCAAGCTCGCCGGCACGGTCGGAGGCTAGGTAGGCACTTGGTCGCTTATGATTCGACCGTTGACCGGCCCTTGTCCCTGAGCCGGCGTCAACTGGCTTGGCTGCTTTTTGTCAGAATTTTGGTGACCGCCCTTTTTCTCGGTGGCACTTTGGTTTACCAGATGCGCGGTGGCGTTCCCCAAGGCTCCACCGCGCATACCTATCTTTATCTGCTTTTTGCCGCCACCTTTATTCAGGCTCTTCTCTCTGCTCTGCTGCTGCCCCAGGTCCGTCTTTACCGCCTTTTCCTGCATATCCAGTTTTCCTGGGATCTTCTTTTCTGCACAACCCTCATATACCTCACCGGCGGTATCGACAGTCTTTTTTCTTTTCTCTTTATTCTGGTCATTCTGGGTGCCGGGGTTTTCCTGCCAAGGAAGGACTTGTATATCGTTGCCTCTGCTGCCGCCATTCTGTATGGCAGCCTTCTCGACCTGCAATACTATGGCTATTTGCCTCGTCTCAAAGGGGTGTTTTTTGTCGATTACTATGACGGTGGCGAAGTATTTTTTGCTGTCTTCGTTAATGTCACTGCTTTTTTTCTCACCGCTTTTCTTAGCGGCATTCTGGTCGAACGGCAGCGCCGCAGTCAGCGCGATCTGGCACGACGAGAAATCGACTACGAAGAACTCGAAACCCTTAACAAGGCCATTCTGGCCAATACGCCCAGCGGTCTGATGATTGTCAATGAGCAAGGCAGAATCCGCTCCTTTAATGTTGCCGCTTCCCGTATCACAGGGTTTTCCCTGGCCGATGTCTATAACCGTCCCGTCAGTGAGTTGTTTCCCGATATGCCCCTTCTGCGCGGAGAAGATTTTATTCTCATCAGCCGTGGTGAGGGGACTTTCGTCAGCCCACGAGGCGAAAAACTCATTTTAGGTTACGCCACCTCCCTTCTTGATGGGCCGGACGACAAGACCATCGGGCTCCTGGTGACCTTTCAGGACCTCACCCATCTCAAATCCATG
This sequence comes from Desulfuromonas sp. AOP6, assembly GCF_009731355.2. Lineage (GTDB taxonomy): Bacteria > Desulfobacterota > Desulfuromonadia > Desulfuromonadales > SZUA-540 > SZUA-540. Next base: position 2,160,382 of record NZ_AP022810.1, on the reverse strand, counting down.
GAAGAAGAGCTCAAGCGCACTGACCGTCTCGCGGCGGTCGGGCGGCTCGCTTCCGGCATGGCTCACGAAATTCGCAATCCTTTGGCGTCGATCAGCGGTTCCGTACAGCTTCTTATGGAAAATCCTTCCATGAACGAAGATGATCGTCGCCTGATGCGCATCGTAGTACGTGAGGCGGATCGCCTTAGCCTGCTGCTTAGCGATTTTCTTGTGTTCGCCCGTCCGGCCAAGCCCCGCAAAGAATCCGTCGACGTATCCTCTCTTCTGGATGACCTTATTGAAATGGCCAGTTGCGACCCGCGCTTTGCCGCCGTCCGCATCTATCGGGACTATCCCGGCGCCTGCCGAATATTTGCCGATCCTCAGCAGTTGCATCAGGCCCTGTGGAATCTCGCGATCAACGGGGCTGAAGCGATGCCCGCCGGGGGAACTCTCCATGTCGGCATCCATCCCGAATTCCATGAAATATACGTGGAAGATTCTGGTCCGGGAATTCCCGAAGAGATACGCAGCCAGATATTCGATCCTTTCTTTACCACCAAGGATCGTGGCACTGGCCTGGGACTTGCCACGGTCCATGCTATCCTGGAGGCCCACGGCGGTAGCCTCGACGTGCGCCATGTCGAACCCCAGGGTACCCGCTTTACCCTCATCCTGCCTTAAGTGACGACGTCTTTTTAACCTGCATGAAACAAAAATTGTCAGTTGCTTGCCAAACCGCTATAATCGGCTACATTGTTGCGAGAAAGGCCGTGAGGTAATCATTTTGAAAAGAGATGCGCACATTCTGGTCGTCGATGACGAAGAAAGCATGCGGGAGTTCCTCTCCATCATGCTTAAAAGAGAGGGCTATGGGGTCAATGTGGCCAGTGATGGCGCTCAGGCGCTGGAGCTGCTCAAGGAAAATAGCTACGATCTGATCATCAGCGATATCCAGATGCCAAGGCTCAGCGGATTTGAACTTTTGGCCCAGGTAATGAGCCGCACTCCCGAAACGGCCATGATCATGGTCACCGCTTTTTCGTCCACCGAACAGGCGGTGGAGGCCATGAAGCAGGGGGCCTACGACTATATCACCAAGCCCTTCAAAAATGAGGAAATCCGCCTCATTGTCAAAAATGCCCTCGAACGCAAACTCTTAAAGCAGGAAAACCAGGAGCTTAAAAAAGAACTCGGGCGGCGTTATTCTTTCGGCAACCTCATTGGCAAAAGTCGTTCCATGCAACAGGTTTACGACCTGATCGCCAAGGTAGCGGCCAGCCGGGCCAACATTCTGGTCACGGGGGAAAGCGGTACAGGCAAGGAACTGGTAGCCCGGGCCCTCCATTACAACAGTGAACGGCATGAGCATCCCTTTGTGCCCATCAACTGCGGCGCCATTCCCGAAAACCTGCTCGAAAGTGAACTCTTCGGCCACGAAAAGGGCTCCTTCACCGGGGCTATTCAGCAGAAACCAGGGCTTTTTGAAGTGGCCAACGGCGGCACGCTCTTTCTTGATGAAATTGGCGAATTGCCCGCCATGATGCAGGTCAAGCTGCTGCGTGTTCTGCAGGAGCGGGAAGTGCGACGCGTTGGCGGTACCCGCGATATCCCCGTCGATGTGCGCGTCGTTGCCGCGACCAATAAAGAGTTGGATACCGAGGTCGCCCAGGGTACTTTTCGCGAAGACCTCTTCTATCGTCTCAACGTTATTCGGCTGGCGCTGCCACCTCTGCGCGACCGTCGGGACGATATCCCCCTGCTGATTGAGCATTTCTACCAGAAACTCACGGGAAAAAAGGGCTTGCATGTCGGTGAGAAAGCCATGCGCCGCCTGCTGGACTACCACTGGCCAGGCAACATCCGTGAACTGGAAAATATCGTCGAACGCTGCCTGGTGCTGGGGCAGGGTGAGGAATTGACGGAAGACTGTCTGCCCGCCAACCTGGCCGCCGATGTCTCTTCCGCCGAAGGAGGGATCACCCAGATTCCGGATACCGGATTGGACATCGATGCCTATCTTGGCGGCATCGAGAAAGATATTTTGCTTAGAGCCCTGGAAAAGACCGGCGGCGTGCGCAAAAAGGCGGCTGAACTGCTCGGCATCTCCTTTCGATCCATCCGGTACCGTCTGGCCAAGTTTGGCATCGACGCGGATGGGGACGAAGAGTGACGATATTTGTCAACGTGGCAGCGTGATTTCTGGGTCTTTGGCTGAAAAACGCATGAAGAAGTTTCCGGTCAGGGATGGGTCCAAGAATAAAATGCAATAAAAACAGGAGTATATTGATAAAAATTTCAGTGTTATCTTTTTGGTATGTGCTTTGCTATGGATAATGTCATCACATGAAGTCAGTGCCGTTTCCGGCATGAAACATCAACCCCGAAAGGAGTACAGACATGCTCAAAAAGTTCAGAAAGAATCAAAAGGGTTTTACCCTGATCGAGCTGCTGATCGTCGTCGCGATCATTGGCATCCTGGCCGCCATTGCTATCCCCCAGTTCGCCTCTTACCGCCAGAAGGCTTACAACAGCGCATCCCAGTCTGACCTGAAGAATATGAAGACTGGCATGGAAGCCTATAACGCTGACAATCAGGAATATCCGATCGATATGGCGTTCGAGCTCTAATTAAAACAGTATTTTTGAAGGTAAACAAATTTTTACACATTATTAATTTGGGAGATATTTATGAAAAAGACATTTGTGTTAACTGCATTTCTTTTGTTGTTTGCAGTGTCTAGCTTTGCTGCAGGAAATGATACATATATTGATGATTTCGCCATTACCGGTGGTACTCTGTATGGCGATGAAGCTGCTGCTGCCACGGCAGCCACCCGTACCTCTATTGGAAAGACATCCACTGGGGTTGCCATTGCTTGGTATTGTGACGCTGGTGGCAATGGTTATGCGATTGCAACACAGCATAAGAGTGGCACCAAAGCTTACGGTACCTCTTATGACAGCACAGCGATTTTCCAGACCCCAGGTTCGGTCGATCCCGGCAATCCGGCTTGGACTGGCGGGGCTTTGAGCGCAACTGATACTACCGACTTCACATCCTGGAATCAGATGTAAATCAGCTACAGCTTTAACTCCAAACGGGATGTTTCGACATCCCGTTTTTTTTATGAGAAATAGATTTCTACTGATGTCGATTGCTATTGTCACATTCAAGGGAATACTCCGTGATCGGGTGCCGCAGGGTATTCTGAGTTGCGCCTTGATTTTCTTGGTGATCCCAGCCATTAGCGCCCTGTCTATGCGGCAGGTCACGGAGTTGTCTTTGACTTTGAGTCTGTCGTTGGTTTCCTTCCTGCTTTTGCTGCTGGCAATATTTCTTGGGTCAGTTTCTCTTTGGCGTGATGTCGAACGGAGATATACCCACGGTGTGTTGACGTTGCCGATCAGCCGAGGGCGTTACGTCGTTGGGCGCTTTGTTGGGATCAGCACATTTTTGTTTGGGACCGTTATCTTCCTGGGGGGGCTGACTTTAGCTGTGGTCGCCTTTGTCTCGGCAACATACGTTCCCGAACGGTCGGTGGCCTGGACGGCAGTGATAGCTGCTCTTGGCTTTGAAATGCTCCAGTGCCTTTTGCTGGTTGGATTCGCTGTTCTCTTTTCTTCCGTCAGTACCTCTTTTTTTCTCCCGGTCTTCGGTACTCTTGCTGTTTACCTGGTTGGTGGCGCATCGCAGCAGGCTTACGATTATGTCCTCTCGCCGGCCGGGCAAACCTTGACACCGCTGGTTCGCCAAGTGGCGGAGGTGCTCTACTACATCCTGCCCAATTTCTCCGCTTTCGATTTAAAGGTTAACGCCATTTATGCCCTGCCTCTCGACCTCAGCGCTATTGCTCTTACCGCCTGCTATGGCCTTCTTTATACAGCTTTTGTCTTGATCCTCGCTGCCGCTATTTATTCGCGGCGGGAACTCGGGTAGGTTGGCCATGAAGCGTTACGTCGCACCCGCTGTCTGTGTGCTGCTCGCTTATTTAGCTCTGCTTGGCCCCTTTACGCGGGCCATGGCGCAGAAACCGTTCGAGGAGAAACTTGGACTGGTTCCCAACCCCAAGGTCCTGCAGGTGCTTTTACCCGACTATCAGGAGATGATGGCAGCTTCGATCATCGGCAAGGTGATCCTCTACTACGGGTCCCTGACCGGGCATCTTGATCAACCCGGCAAGGTTATTTACGCAGCGGATTACCCGGCTATGTCGCGCACTGTTCATGCGGCTTTGCGTCTTGATCCTTACAATATGGATGGGTATTATTTCGGGCAGGCTATTTTGGCTTGGGATGCCCGTCAGTATCAACTGGCTTCCGATCTGCTGGAATACGGCATGCAGCATCGCACCTGGGATTGGCAGTTACCTTTTTTTGCGGGCTTCAATTACGCATATTTCCTCGGTGATAAAGAAAAAGCCGCCCAAATGTATATGCGCGCCGGTGAACTATCTGGTTCGGCACTTTTTAACAAGTTGGCTGGCCGCTATCTGCAGGAATCCGGACAGACCCAGATGGCCATAGATTACCTGCAAACCATGCTGAACAGTGCGCATAATCCTGCTGTCAAAAAATCGCTACAGGTAAGAATCGAGGCTTTTCAGGCGGTTTTACTCATCGAGCAGGCACGTGATCGCTATACGGCGGCCAAGGGGCGGGCGCCTGATACTCTTGAAGCACTTGTCGCAGGTGGTTTTCTTGATACTTTACCCCCGGACCCCTATGGTGGCCGATTCTACCTCGATCAAAACCAGCAAGTTCGCACCACCAGTAAATTCGCTTTCTCCTCGTCCCCCGATTCGCCCGATAATGCGCCCTGACATCTTTCTTTTGGCAAACAGGTTATGGCTTTGAATAAAACATCCTATCCGATTCATATATCAAAACTCAAAAAAACCTATCGGGGCAAGCGAGGCAGGCAGGTCGAAGCTCTTCGTGATCTGTCGTTGGATATCGTACCCGGTGAAGTATTCGGTTTTCTCGGTCCAAATGGAGCAGGCAAGAGCACAACGATAAAGATCCTGATGGGCTTGATTCGTCCGAGTGGCGGGGAGGCCTTACTTTTTGGTGCTCCAGTCAATAATTCAGAGGCTCGGCTCCGTGTCGGGTTTTTGCCTGAAAATCCAGCTTTTTACGATTTTTTGACGGGACGCGAATACCTGGATTTCGTTGGAAAATCTTTTGGTATGACTCGGGACGCCATCAAGTCCCAAGGCGACCGTGTCCTCGACCTCCTTGACCTGACTGCCGCGGCTGGACGTCCTCTGAGAAGCTACAGTAAGGGCATGGTGCAGCGCCTCGGTATTGCCCAAACCCTGCTGCATGACCCCGATCTGTTTATCCTGGATGAGCCGATGAGTGGCCTTGACCCCATTGGCCGGGCTCTGGTCAAAGAAATTATCCTCGATTTAAAGGCGCGGGGGAAAACAGTGTTCTTCAGTACGCATGTGACTGCAGATGTGGAGCGGGTCTGTGATCGTATCGGTGTGATTGTCAACGGTATTTTCCGTGAACAGCGTGTCGTCAGTGAATTGCTTCGAGAAGGGATCGATGGTTACTTCTGCCGGGTGCGGGGATTGGAGTCGGCCAAAATGCAGTCTCTTAAAGGTTCAGACTGTGGCGATGGCGTGTGTGAAGTCTTTGTGCCAAGAGACGGTTTCGATACTTTTTCTGCAGAGCTTCTAGGGCATGGCGGCGCCTTCGACCTTATCGAACCCCGCCGCCGGGATGTGGAAAAATACTTTCTGGATCTGGTCGCCAGGAGCGAAGGAGAGTCCTGATGCGTCTCAGAACCTGGCACTGTCTCTGTCTGATAGGGCTTTTCGTCCTTCTTGCCTACTACCCTACCGTACATGCCGGCTATAATTCGGTCGATGACCTTAAAATGGTCACAAATATCGACCGGGCCGGCCCCTTGGATTTAGAACGACTGGAACGTCTTTTCGTTCGTAGTGGTTCCTACTATTACCGTCCTTTGACCATTCTGACGTACACCCTCGACCGTGATCTTTGGGGCTCTATTCCTTCTTTCATGCATCTGGGGAATATTCTGCTCCATCTGATCAATGCTCTTCTGGTTTTTGCCATCACACGACAACTTTTTAAAGTTTTTAATTACGGTAGCCTGTGGCCCGCTCTTTTTGCTGGTCTCTTTTTTGCTCTTCATCCCCTGGCGACTGAATCCGTGGCCTGGATCAGCGGTCGTACCGATCTGCTGATGAGCGTATTTTTGCTTTTGGCCGTATGGTTAACCCTGTTGGCATTGGAAAGTAAACATCCCGTTGTGATTGCGGGAGCCGGGGTTTCGCTTTTTGTCGCTCCACTCGCGAAAGAAGTGGCCGTCTTCATTTTGCCAGGCATGCTGTGGTTGATTGCCGTTTATCCCGGAGAGGCACGATTGTTCGGCCGCCTGCAGCAGCGCTGGTTGCTTTTGGCCTCAACGCTCGGCAGTATCCTGGCCTATTTCTCTTTACGTGCTTTGGCTATAGAGCGAGATAGCGGCATTAAGACAGCTCTAAAGGGTATTGCGGGGAACGAAGGGCATGGACTTTTTGAATGGCTCGATAAGGTCCGTGTAGCCTTTAAGGTCTATGGTTTTTATTTTAAGAAACTTTTTGTTCCCTGGCCGCTCAACTTTGGGATTGTCGAAATCTCAGGCTGGTACGTTCTGGTTGGTGTTCTGCTGGCCCTGGCTCTTCTCTACCTGGCCTGGCGTGCCGATGTGCTGGGTGCCTTCGGTTTAATGGCCTTTTGCGTGCTGTCGCCCGCCTTGCTGATTGTTTTTGGCAAAATGGCCTGGACTCCCCTGTCTGAACGCTACCTTTACGCTCCTGTGGCCCTCGTTGCACCCTTGGCCGCCAGCTCTGCTATGTATGTTAAAGCCAAAGTCGCCCCTTCCTTCGGGCCGCTTGTAAACATGGTGCTGATTGCTGGGCTCGGTATTTTTTTCAGTACGACCATTCATCGCGCCTGGATTTGGCAGGATAACGTGCGTCTCTATCGTGATACGGTGGCTAAAAGCCCCAATTTCCCTCCCGCGAAGAGTGAACTGGCCTCTGCCCTTTTTAAAACTGGAAGTATTGAAGAAGCAAAAAAAATATTGGGGAGCATGCAGGTGGATGATTCTCCAGCTTCTTATATCAGTGACGATATGAATCTGGCCTATGCACTCGCGGTCGAGGGAAAATTGGATGATGCTCGCCAAATGCTGCTGCCTCTTTTAGAACAAAACCCCAAAAAACGATTTGATGTACTGCAGTCGCTGATCAAAGTCAACGATATGCGCCTGGGTAAGGTAGATACTCCCGAGAGCGAGGCCGCTATTCATAGAGAAAACCTGGATTGGCTTCTGGAACAACAGCGCCTTAAACCTCAAGTTTTTACCCTGTATCGTATTGGAAAGCGGTATCTGGCTTTGGAGGACGAGGCCAGGGCGCTTGACTATTTCAAAAAGGCTTATGCTCAGGCACCTCAAGATGCCCATTATCGTGGGGCTGCAGCCACTCAAATTAGCCGCCTAGAGAGCCGATGAAACTTAAACCGATTCTGCAATTACTGCGGCCCCATCAGTGGCTGAAGAACCTGATGCTGCTCTTTCCCCCTTTTTTGGGGGGAGTCCTTTTTGAACCGGGTGTTTTGCAAAAAGGGATTGTTCCTTTTGTGGCCTTTTGTCTGGCTTCAAGCGGTACGTATGTGTTCAATGACTTACGCGACCGTGAGAAAGACCGCGCCCATCCACGAAAACAGCATCGACCTCTGGCCAGTGGGATAATTTCCGTTCCTGCTGCCATAATTTTGGCGATCCTGCTTTTTGCTGGTGCGATAATCGTGGGATCGAGTGTGTCTTCTGCCTTTTTAATGTGGCTTTTGGCTTATCTGGGTCTGTCCGCAGCCTATTCGATAAAGCTGAAAGATCAACCGATTTTCGATATTTTCTGCATCGCCTCGGGTTTTGTCTTCCGGATTTTTGCAGGTGGTGCTGCTTTCGATGTCAAAGTGTCGGACTGGCTTTTTCTCACCGTGCTGCTGCTGGCCATTTTTCTTAGCTGTGGGAAGCGGCTGGGAGAAAAATACCTGCTGGGAGAATCATCCTCTGAGCATCGAAAGGTTTTAGAGGACTATCCCCCCGGAGTGTTGGAAGGGTACATTTACATATCGGGTGCTGCCGTATTGGTAACCTATACCCTGTATGTCATAACCCGACATCGTCTGATCTACACTGTCCCCCTCTGCTGTTTCGGGTTGTTTCGCTACATTCTCATCGTAAAGCGCGGAAACAGCGGCGACCCTACGGATTCTCTGCTGAAAGATCCGGTCATGTTCCTCGTCGGATTGGCTTGGGTGATCATGGTGGGCTTCGCCATATACATGAAAAGCCTTTGATGATAACGTATTCTGGCAATAAAGACGCAATTTGCGATGCTCATCTGAAGTTAGAATTTATAACGTGAAGTCAAATTGTGTAGCGTCAAACAATAAGGAAATCAAGCTTAGAAGACATATGAAAGCAAACAATTTTATTGTAAAACTAATGTGTTATAAAGAGTGTCTGTTCTAATGAATAATGTGATGTCTGAATCGAAACATTGCCCATTTGTCTCTGTAATAATTCCAACATACTATGATTGGGACAGGCTCAAAATATGTCTTTTAGCATTGTCAAAACAAAGTTATCCTGAAAATTCATTTGAAGTTATTATTGTCAATAACGATCCAGATGATAAATCAGTGGTTCCAGACCTTTTTCCCAATTACATTTTTATCTCTGAATCTAAGCTCGGTTCATACGCTGCCAGGAATGCTGGTGTTATGGTTGCTAGGGGGGACCTGTTCGCTTTTACCGACTCTGATTGCATTCCTCATAAAGACTGGCTGACTAACGGCATTAAGATGTTAGAGGCAGGTGTTTCACGGATTGGTGGTAAGATAGAACTTAATTTCAAATCAAAAAAAAGAACCTGTGCCGAAATTTATGATAAGGCATATGCTTTTCAGCAAGAGAGATATGTGGAAAATATGCAATTTGCCGTTACTGCCAATATGATGAGTTATAAATCTGTGTTTGAAAAAGTTGGCAAATTCAATGAATCTCTTTTGTCATGCGGAGACTTTGAGTGGGGAAAAAGGGCATCTGAGCTTGGATTTTCAATCAAATATTGTGACAATAGTGTAGTGAGTCATCCCGCAAGGAATAATTTTTATGAAATATATTTAAAAAACAGAAGACTTTCTGGGGGGAATTTCTTTTTAAGCAAAAATAAAAGTTTATTTAAGTTTTTATATAATGAAGCATTTGCCCCTTTTTCAGTGCTTTCTAGGCTTTTGAAGCGGGGTGATTTGACTCTCTATGAAAAGTGCGTAGCTTTCTTTTTGGCATTTTTTTTAAAAATAGCCAGATTGTTTGAGATGGTCTGTCTTTCTTTTGGGCGCAAGCCAGAAAGAAAATAATATATGAAAACTGTCCTTACTTACGGTACCTTCGATCTCCTACATGTTGGCCACATCCGGCTTCTAGAGCGCGCAAAGGCCCTTGGAGATTACTTGATTGTTGGCCTTTCCACAGATGAATTTAACGCGGTCAAACACAAAAGTTCTTTCCTGCCCTATGAACAACGTAAGGAAATACTTGAAGCCGTCAAATATGTCGACAAGGTTATTCCCGAATCTACTTGGGACCAGAAAATTTCTGATGTCAAGGAGCATCGAGTCGATGTTTTTGTAATGGGTGATGATTGGACCGGTGAATTTGATTTTTTGAAAATGCACTGTGACGTTGTTTATCTTAAGCGGACCAATGACATTTCAACTTCAATTCTGAAGGGTCGACTTCGGTAGGCGATGAGTATGAATGCTGAAACAATATCCCGTGAGCGTGATCTGATTAACGTGAAGCTCGCCGATACTGCCATGTCCCTTAAGACTTGGTGGGCGCTTCTTTTCATCTACCCGCTGGCCCGTCGCCTGACGGTCCTCATAGTCAATCGTACGCGGCTCACTCCTAACCAAATTACCTTCTTTGCCATGGGGTTGCGCGGAGTTACTCTTCTTTGTTTTTTGCAGGGCGAGCGTTGGGCCCTCATTGGTGGCGCTTTGGCCTACTATCTAGCCTATGTCTGCGACTGCACGGATGGTACGGTCGCCAGAATTACAGGGCAGACCTCTGAACTTGGACGCTATCTTGACCATGTTGCTGATCTTGTCGGTGATGTCGTTATTCTTCTTGTTCTGGCGGGTTCTCAGGGTCTGCTGGGAACGCCGATGATATTCGGCATGATGTTCATGCATGTGGCCGAAAGCTATATCAGCTATCTCAGCGGTTTTGCTATTGCCACCGAGAAAAGTGATAAACCTTCTTTCGCCCTGTTCACCTTGGTGAATCGCTACCGCCGCTGGTGGTTCGACAAGAACATCAAATCCTTCTTCTCTTTTCCGGATTACACAGCGTTTATTTTCGTGCTTTTCCCTCTGCTGGGCAGGCCTGCCGCCGGTCTTCATATTGGTTTTTACCTGCTGTTGTTGATCGTCTTTTATACGGTCTTCTCAACTTTTGTTTCGATACACACCGGTGAGCGCCGCTTCCCCTGAATGGATTTACGATTTGAAATCATTCGACAAGGTTCGTCTTCAGAGCGACCAAGCCTTTTCATGCCCGGTCTGCGCAACGCCGGTCTTCGATATCTCGTACGTCTTTGAGAATGAGGGAAAGAAATCCAATTTCTTTCAATGCCCGGAGTGCAGTTTCTTGTTCGCCCGCCCGATTTTTATTCCCGAACTGGACCATCGGCAGATGGACGGGCTGGAAAACGCCGAGTTGTTCAATTCCCGTATGCTGAAAAGAATCTATGTCCATTATTTCATCAAAAAGGAGATTCGGGCGCTGAGGCGCGTAAAGGGGAAGGGGGCACTGCGTCTTCTGGATATTGGCTGCGGAACCGGTTGGACCACCAAGGTTTATGCCGATCAGGGATTTGAGGTGACGGGGCTGGAACCTTCCAAAGGGCGGGCCGAGTTCGCCCGTGAGAAATACGGCATCGACGTCATTTGCGATTACATTGAAAATGTGGAAATAACGGAGAAGTTCGATGTCGTCGTGCTTCGTCATATCGTCGAACATTTTTCTGCCCCCGGGCTGGTACTGCGCAAAATCCGTGGCTTTCTCAAAGATGATGGGGTGGTTCTGGTTATTGTTCCCAATATCAACTGCCTCGGACGTTATCTATTCGAAACGAAATGGGCCTGGGTTCTTCCTTGGCACTGTAATTTCTTCTCGCCAAAATCATTACAGGCTTTTTTGAATCACGAATATTTCAAAGTCCTTGAGTTTTATCAAACTCCGACTCCTCTGTATTATCCCGGCGCGATCATGCGTGTTTTTCCACATAAGATTGTCAAATGGGTCTTTGGTAAAAATCGCGTTGTCGCCATGATGCTATGTGCTCCTTTAGCGGTTGCTGGAAAGTTAATGGGGATGGGCGATAACCTGAATCTGGTGGCGAAGGTCAAATAGTTTGGACACTATGCCACTAAAAAAAGTTGATACATTTCTAGGGTCTTGGCTCTGCAGGCTTTTGCCAAAACCCAAGGCGCCAGGCGCCTTGCATGACACATTGCAGAATGTCTTATTTATTCGCCCTGGCGGTATCGGCGATGCCGTCCACCTTATTCCGTCCATCCAGGCGCTGAAACGCGCCTATCCTGCCGCAACAGTCGACATTCTGGCAGAACAGCGCAATGCCGCTGTTTTTGCCTTGTGTCCTCAGGTTAACCACGTGTTCCACTACGATAGGCCTGCAGAGTTTTTCAGTGTCATGCGTCGTCGCTATGACGCCATCATCGATACTGAGCAGTGGCACAGGCTTTCCGCGATTGTCGCTCGTTTGATCCGCTCGAATTTCAAGGTCGGCTTCGCTACCAACGAACGACAGCGGATGTTTACCCACCCGGTGGCGTACTCCCACGACGATTATGAGTTGGAGAGCTTCGCCCACCTTCTTGGTCCTCTCGACATTTCTCGCATTCCCGTTGGCAACAAGTCTTTTCTTTCTGTCCCAACGGTCGCTGCCGACCGCGTTCAGGAACTGCTTGCCGGCATGGGCGAACCCATCGTCACCCTCTTCCCCAGTGCCAGTATCCCCGAGCGCCGATGGGGAACGGAACGGTTCAGGGAATTAGCCGGGCGCTTGCTCCGTGCGGGGATGAATGTCGTCGTCGTGGGGGGAGGGGAGGATCGCGGAGCAGGGGAGGAGATCGTCAAACAGGGTGGGCTCAATCTGGCGGGACGAACGACTCTTGCGGAAACAGCAGCCATCCTGCAACGCAGTACCCTGCTAGTCAGCGGTGATTCAGGTGTGCTGCATTTGGGCGTGGGGTTGGGGATCTCGACCCTGTCCCTCTTCGGTCCCGGCATTTCAGCCAAATGGGCACCCAAAGGGGAACATCATCGCGTTATCAATCTCAGTCTTGACTGTTCTCCCTGCACCCGTTTCGGCACGACGCCGCCCTGTCTTTTAGAAGCTCGTTGTATTAAAGATATCAGCGTCGACGAGGTGTGGTCCTCCGTCAATCATCTACTGGAGAGAGGTCTTTCGGCTCGCTCAACCGGGAGGCCGTCTTAACTTTTCACGCGACAGTGAGTCTTCGCTTTTGGGAGTTCCCATGCCATACCCCTTTTTGATCTTTGCTTTTATCCTTGGTGCCGTCATCGGCTCTTTTCTCAATGTATGCATATATCGCGTTCCAGCGGGAGAGTCCGTTATTTCACCGCCATCCCGTTGCCCCAAATGCGATGCCGGCATCCGCTGGTACCAGAATGTTCCTGTTTTGAGCTGGATTTTTTTGCGAGGACGCTGCGCCTCATGCAAAGCGCCTATTTCCTTGCGTTATCCCGCCGTGGAGGCGCTCACCGGCGGGCTTTTTGTGCTGGTGTTGTGGACTTTTGGATTTCAGGCCGCCACCCTCGTTTACTGGCTCTTCGCCGCTGCGCTGGTGGTCATCACCTTTATAGACCTCGATCACCAGATCATTCCCGACGTCATCAGTCTGCCTGGGATACCGGTGGGATTTGCGTGTTCTTTTTTCGTTCCCTGGCTTAGTTGGACCGACTCGCTGCTGGGCATTCTGATTGGCGGCGGCAGCCTGTATCTGGTGGCTTTCCTCTACGAACTGCTGACCAAAAAGGAAGGTATGGGCGGCGGCGATATCAAGCTGCTCGCCCTGATCGGTGCCTTTCTGGGCTGGAAGGCGGTTTTCCCCGTCATTTTTTTCAGCTCTCTCCTCGGAACCCTGGTGGGCGTGCCGGTGATGCTGGCACAAAAAGCCGACAGCCGTCTGGCCATTCCTTTCGGCCCTTTTCTGGCCCTGGGAGCTTTGATTTATCTCTTTTGGGGCTATGCAATCATCTCCTGGTACCTTTCCCTTTTTGCCTGATCTGACTTTCCAGTCTAAAAAAAATGTCATTATTGCCCCCTATATCTTGTGATGCCGATCGGGGTTAATGGCCCTATCTTGTGTTTTAAGTCTATTTAACTATAAAAAACAATATGTTATAGAAATATAGTTCTTGACAGGTGTTTTTACTGAAATATAATTATGCACAATTTGCATAACTATCATGTCGGATGGGAGTTGTTCTGGATGGCCGGAAACCGTGTAAAGGATATTCGTGAATCCTTGCTTATGAGTAAGGCAGAGCTGGCACGTAAGGCTGGGGTGTCACCTTTGACGGTGGATCGCATTGAGCGTGGCGAGGCCTGCCGAATGGCCACCATGCGCAAGATCATCCTGGCGCTGGGATTGCCCCTGTCGGAAAAGGAAAAGATCTTTCCCGAAGATTAGAAGTCACTGGCATATACCTTGCTTTCTATGACGGTGGTTTAATGTGGTGAAAAAGTCAGTCAACCTTTTTACGGGGATGAATTCATGTTGTTCAGGTCAAATAAGGATTTGATTGGTGTCGATATCGGATCCAGTTCTGTAAAGCTGGTGCAGTTGCGAGAGTCCAAGGGTGGTTTTCACCTGGTGACTTTCGGGATGACCGAATTGCCTCCGGAAGTCATCGTCGATAATGCCATTATGGATTCGGCGGCATTGGCGGATACGATCCGTGGTCTGGTGGAAAGCCTCAAGATCAAGACAAAAAATGTCGCCACCTCGGTCTCCGGCCATTCGGTTATCATCCGTAAGATACAGTTGCCGCTCATGACAGAAGATGAGCTGGAGGCTTCGATTCAATGGGAGGCTGAGCAGTATATTCCTTTTGAAGTCTCCGAGGTCAACCTCGACTTCCATATTCTTGGAGCGGACGCCAATGATCCTTCCATTATGAACGTCACTCTGGTGGCTGCCAAAAAGGATATGGTCAACGATTATGTCGCCGTGTTCAATGAATGCGGTCTGACACCGATTGTCGTGGATGTCGATTGTTTCGCCCTTGAGAATGCCTTTGAGTCTTGTCGTGGTTTTGATGATGACGAGGTGATTGCCCTGATCAACATGGGGGCCAGCGCCATGAACGTGAATATCCTCAAGGCGGGCAATACGGTGTTTACCCGTGACGTTCAGGTCGGTGGCAATATGGTCAACGACGAGATTCAAAAACGCCTCGGTCTCAATAGCGAGGACAGTGAGCGGGCAAAGCTTGGCGAGGATGTCGAGGGCGCCGATGCCGGTTCCGTTCAGGAGGTCGTGGCTTCTGCGTCGGAGAGCCTGGCCCAGGAAGTGCAGCGTTCTCTCGATTTCTTCTCGGCGACTTCGGCAGATGAAAAGGTTCACAAGGTTTTTATTACGGGAGGTGTGGCCAAGACTCCTGAAATTAAAGGGATGCTGGAAAAGCGTCTCGGTATTGCCGTGGAAGTATTTAATCCTTTTGAGCAGATGGTTGTCGATAGTAAGGAATTTGACCCTGAATACATCCAGAATGTCGGCCCTTTGTTTACCGTAGGGGTTGGCCTGGCGATGAGGAGGGCGGGGGATAAATGATACGGATCAACCTGTTACCCGTAAAGGCCGCAAGAAAGAAGGAGATAGTCAAGGGGCAGCTGGCCATACTCGGCGTGGCTTTGCTCATTGCCTTGCTGGCCTGTGGTGGGCTTTATGCCATGGTTTCTTCGAAGGTTAGCGACGAAAAGGAATTGATCTCCAAAAAAGAGGCAGAAATTGCCTCCTTGAAAAAGAAAATCGGCGAGGTGGCCGAATTCAAGAAGCGACAGCAGGAGTTGCGGGAGAAACTTGAAATACTGGATAAACTCAGCGACGGAAAGACCGGGCCTGTGCGTCTTCTCGATGAGTTGAGTCTATCTATTCCTGAAAAAATGTGGATCATAAGCTATTCGGAATCAAACGGCAGTATTGTTATGAGCGGGATCAGTCTTACGGAAGAGACCGTGGCGCAATTTATGCGAAAGCTTGAATCCTCTGATTACTATCAAAATGTGGAGCTGAGGGTTGTGGAGCAGACTCGCAACAAGGAAAATGTGCTGCACAAGTTTGAGATCTCCTGCAGAGCACAGATGCCCGCCAAACAATCTCCCGCGAAATGAGGTGCGTAGACCATGAATCCTCGCGTTGAAAAACTTCTGAAGCTCCCTCTCTACCAGAGAATTCTTATTCTGGCAGGGCTTGTGGCAATCGTTGTCGCTCTCTTTGTGTACTCGCTGTATCTTCCCAAGCAGGAAGAGCTCCGCAATCTGCAGAAAAAGAGTGCATCTCTTGAATCCAAACTGCAGGAAGACCGGCGTATAGCCAATAACCTTCCCAAGTTCAAGGCTGAGTTCGAGAAAATGTCGGAGCAGCTGCAGGCGGCTCTGACCCAACTCCCCAACCAGAAGGAAATTCCCAGCCTCCTTTCGAGCATTGCCTCTCTGGCCAATGACCAGGGTTTGGAGGTTCTTCGGTTCAAACCGGGCAAAGAGGTCTCCCGCGGATTTTATGCCGATGTCCCCGTAGAGTTGAAACTGGTCGGCTCCTTTCACCAGGTGGCCTCTTTCTTCTATGAGGTTGGCCAATTGCCTCGCATTGTCAATATCGGAAATGTAAAGCTTTCAGCCGGTAAGGGTAATCTGCTGTCAGTTGATTGTATGGCGACGACATTCCGGTTTGTGGATCAACCCGCAGCGCAATCTGATAAAAAGAAGAGGAAGAGATAATGATGCGCAGACTCTTTTTGCCATTGCTGACAATTGTGCTGGCCGTGGGTTTGCTTAGTGGGTGTGGTGCTGACAACGACACGACTAAGACCGCCCCCAAGCAGAAAAAACCTGTCACCAAGGCTCAGGTTAAACCCAAGGAAGCGGCTGCTCCTGAAGAGGAGGTCAAAGAGGTTCCCCAGTATGTCTATACGGCAGAGGGGAAGCGGGATCCCTTTCAGGCTGTTGTTCAGGTTAAGAGAGTTTCCATGGAAGCCCCTGAGCAATTGACCCCTTTGCAGAAATTCGATTTGTCTCAACTTAAATTGATCGGGATTATTCTAGGCAAGGGTGATCCTGTTGCCATGGTCATCGCACCAGATCAGAAATCCTATATCCTTAAAAAAGGAGTTAAGGTGGGTCGTAACGGGGGCGTGGTGACCTCGGTAAAGAAAGACGCCGTCGTGATTCTTGAAACCTATCTGGATATGATGGGTAAGGAACAGCAGAGTGAACAAAAAATCCAACTTCCGCAGAGGGAAGGAGTCTAACGATATGAAGCGAATGTTATTTGGGGGTCTGTGTTTTAAAATGGGCAAGATTAGCCTTTCCGCTGTCTTTGCAGTGTTCTTCCTTCTGGTCGGATACGCCGGTGCTGTCGACAAGCCTTCAACTACCTCTGGAAACCGGCTTATCGACGTTCAGGTGCAGGAAGCCAATGGCCTGCCCGTGGTGGAGTTGATTACCGAAAAGCCGGTCGAATACCGCTACACGGTCTATGAATCTTTTGACCCCGTGCGGGTAGTCATTGATTTTCCCGGCATGGATGTTTCGGCTGTCTCTCCTTTGATTGCTGTCAATCAATCCCCCCTTAAGGAAGTCAAGGCGTCAACAACGACGCTTCCTTCAGGTAAGCTGGGGCGAGTTGAACTGGTTTTGTCCAAGCCGTCAGGCTATGATGTTTCTTTGGTCAAGGAGTGCTTTACTCTGACCTTCAGGGGATCAGCCGAGCCGAAGACGGTGGCTGCCGCACCTGCAGCAAGGGTTGCCCCGGCGGTAAAGAAGGTTGTTGCTCCAGCTCCCGTTGCAGGAAAGTTGATTTCTTCGGTCGAGGTAAGCCCAGGTAAGGCGACTTTCAGCCTGGCCGAAGGGACCCCGGCTTTCAAGTATTTTACTCTTAAAACACCATCCCGCCTGGTCGTTGACCTTCTACAGGTCAAGCCCGGCTTTACTGAAAAATCTTTTCCTGCCCAAGACGGTTTTGACAAGGTAAGGGTTGGTGCCTACCCCGATAAAACCCGTTTTGTCTTCGATGCTTCTGGCGAGTCTCTTCCTTCTTTTGAAGTCGACAGTGTTGAGAACAAGGTGTTTGTTACCTGGAACGCCGCTGGTCAGGTGAAGGATGCGACCAAGCTACCCGTAGAGGCTATGGTGCCGGTTGGGACTACGGCTCCTGCTGCCGAGGTGGTTTCTGCTCCCGAACCTGTCGCTTCTGCCTCTTCCCCTGCTGTTGATGTCGAGGCTTTGGATTTCAGTGCTGAAAATGGTCGATCTGTCTTTACTATAAGTCTTTCTGCCCCGGCAACGATTAGCCAACCCCAGCAGAAAGGGGATGTGGTTCTTTTCGATGTCAAAAACGCCGACATCAGTCGCAGTCTGCGTCGTGTTTTTGACGCTTCCGCCTTCCCAAGTGCGGTCAAACTCATCACACCTTACACGGTTCAGGAAAAAGCTGGTCAGACAGTTCGTTTCGCAGCTGAACTTAAAGGCGCTGTTCCCTATGAACTGAAGGCCGAGGGCAAACAGGTTCGGCTGATCGTGCAAGATGGCATCTACGCCGAAGCGCCTGCTGCTCCCCTGGAGACGGTCAGCCTCGCTGTGTCGGCTGCGACGGAAACCCCTGCGGTTACGGCTGTGGCGACCCCAGAGGCAGGTGGTGTGACCCCCGTTCAGGACGTCGCCCTGTCTGAAGAAAGCCCGACAACCCTTTCTGCCGTGGTCAAGCCTCAATATTCCGGTGAAAAGGTAACCCTCGTTTTTGATGATGCTGATATTCGAAGAATTCTTCAGTTGATCGCCGAGGTAAGCGATCTGAATATCATTGTCGGTGAAGAAGTCAAAGGCAACATCAGCCTGCGTCTTATCGATGTTCCCTGGGATCAGGCCCTGGATCTGGTGCTTGAAATCAAGGAGCTGGGCATGATCCAGGAAGGCAACGTGGTTCGTATTCTGCCCAAAGGCAAAATCCGCTCCATGGATGAAGCCAAGCTGACCGCCGCCCGCACCAAAGAACAACTCGAAGATCTGGTGACTGAGGTGATCAGTGTCAGTTACACGGATCTGAAAAACGTCTCAGCCCCCGCGCGTGAGCTGCTTACTGAGCGCGGAAAAATTACCGAAGATTCTCGCAATAAGCAGATTATCGTCAGTGATGTCGCTTCCCGCATTGTCGAAGTGAAAAAACTGATCAGGATTCTTGATACCCCAGAGAAACAGGTCATGATCGAGGCCAGAATTGTCGAAGCCAACTCCAACTTTGGCCGTGACCTCGGTATCAACTGGGGGGTCAGTTACACTGGTGACGGCGATAACTACCTTGATCCGGCTCTTGGCAATCTCGCCGGTGGCGGTAGTTTCTTGCTCCCGTCTACGGTCGGCACCCCAGGACTCGGAGGTAACTTCCGGTTCGGCAATGTTGGTATCGATTCCACGATTCTTGATTTGAGACTGGCTGCCTCGGAAACACGGGGGCAGAGCAAGGTTATCTCCAAGCCGCGGGTGACGACACTCAACGGTGAGGAAGCCACGATCTCCCAGGGAACGCAGATACCTTATCAGTCCGTTGGTGATGCTGGAACCCGAACCGAGTTCGTCGATGCGACCCTCGAATTGCAGGTAAAACCCATCATCAACCCTGACAATACCGTTATCCTTGAAATCAAGGCATCCAATAATACTCCGACGACTGTGGCTGGAGCGACCGCGCCCGCTATCGATAAAAAAGAGGCGGAAACCAAGTTGCTTCTCAAGGATGGCGAGACGACCGTTCTTGGTGGCATTTTTGTAGAAAATGAGTCCTACAGCTCGCAGGGGGTGCCTATTCTCATGCACATCCCGGTGCTGGGACACTTGTTCAAGTCGACGAACAAGTCCAATGATCGTCGCGAACTGCTTGTTTTTATTACGCCGAGGATTATCTCCGAATAAGGTGGGCTTCGGTCATGCCGTGCAAAAAAGGACAGGGTGACCTGTCCTTTTTTGTGTAAAAAGCCGGTAGGGGGCGAAGTCGAAGAGGGCTATGACAGAAAACTTTGTGTCTGGTGAAAAGCGAGGTCATCTTATTCTTGTCGGCTTTATGGGGGCGGGAAAAACGACGGTAGGCCGAGCTTTGGCTGCTTTGACCGGGCGGCAGTTTATCGACCTCGACGGCTGGATTGAAGAAAAGGCCGGAACTTCGATCAAAAACATATTCAGTGACAAAGGAGAAGAATACTTCAGAGCGCTCGAAAGTGAAGCGCTGGCGGCTATGATGCAAAGAACGCATTGTATTGTGGCCACCGGTGGCGGTATAGTGGGGCGCGCCAAGAACTGGGAGTTGATGCGGCGCCTGGGTACTGTCGTCTATCTTGAGAATGACTGGGAAACCATTGTCTCCAGGATTGCTGCTTGCCCCGATCGTCCGCTGGTCACCGGCAAGGCTCTTGAAGAGGTACAGGCTCTTTTTGAACGAAGGCGACCGTTATACGAAACGGCCGATCTTTGTGTGCCCGTTACAAATCAAGACCCCGCAGAAGTCGCGCTCACCATCGTCGAGATGCTCTCAAGGGAGACACATCGTGCCTGAAAAAATTGTCGTTGGGCTTGGAGAGCGAAGCTACCCAATCTGGATTGGACAGGGAATCCTCGACCAATTAGGTGCGGCCATGGCCGCGGTTTCCTTTCCGCGGAAAGTTGCCATTGTCAGCAATCCTACGGTCTATGGATTATACGGTCAGCGTGTTACGGATATTCTGGCGGCCCAAAAGTTCTCTCCGACCTCGATTCTTATTAACGATGGGGAAGAATTTAAAAACTTTTCTTCGTTGCAGCAAATTTATGACGCGCTTATCGACAAAGGGTTCGACCGTTCCTCCGGGCTGCTTGCCCTCGGGGGGGGGGTTATTGGTGATATTACCGGCTTTGCCGCAGCCACCTATCTTCGCGGAATTCCTTTTGTTCAGGTCCCAACCACGTTGCTTTCCCAGGTTGACAGCTCTGTCGGAGGGAAAACGGCCATCAATCATCCCTTGGGCAAGAACCTGATTGGGTCCTTCTATCAGCCTGTTCACGTTCATATTGATGTGGAAACTCTTGTCACCTTGCCTGATCGTGAGTTTTCGGCGGGACTGGCCGAGGTTGTCAAATACGGTGTCATACGCGATGACACGTTTTTTGAATGGCTCTATTCTCACGGAAGCAGGCTTTTAAAACAGGATCCCCAGGCCCTCGTTCATGCCGTAAAGAGGTCTTGCCAAATCAAGGCGGATGTTGTAGAAGTTGATGAAAAAGAAAGCTCTCTAAGGGCTATACTCAATTTTGGACACACGTTCGGACATGCGGTTGAAACGCTGACGGGGTATGGCAGGTATCGCCATGGGGAAGCGGTTTCGATCGGAATGGTTTTCGCGTCCGAGGTTGCCATGTCGCTCGGGCTCTGCTCCAGTCAGGACGTGCAGTCTATTAAAAACCTGTTGGTTGGGTTCAGACTGCCAGTCTCCTTCCCGTCATTTTCAATCGAACAATATCTCCAAGCCATGGGACGGGACAAGAAGGTCAAACAGGGAGTTCTGCGCATGGTGCTCAACAAGGGAATCGGGGACTGTCTGGTTAGAGATATCCCTGACCCGGAAGCGCTTTTCGCCCCTCTTTTGAACAACTTGTCAGAAGGTTAGGTATCGCGCATGTCAAATAGCTCTCCCGCCTCCACCCTTCTTGGTAAAATAGCCACCTACACTGAAATTTTGTCTCGTGACCCGAAGTCCACGGTCTTTGTTCCTCTGGCCGAGGCGTACCGAAATATGGGTCTGCTTGACGACGCCCTGGATATTGCTGTGAAGGGAACCCATTCCCAGCCCTTTTATCCTCCCGGCTTTCTTGCCCTGGGTCGTATTCAGGTCGAGAAAAGACAATTTGCGGATGCGCTGCAATCCTTCGAAAAGGTTTTAACTACCGAGCCTGAAAACAGCGAGGCTCTCAAAGAACTTGCGCGGACCTGCAGACTCATGGATCGGGATGACCTCGCCCTGCAGTGGCTGCAAAAAGCAGCTGCTCTGGTCGCTGAGGATGACGAGATCAAAATACAGCTCGAAGAACTGACGGGAGAGGGAGGAGATACTAACCCTTCCAGGATAGAACCATCCCCCATGGCAACCCCTGTATCAACTGAAAGTGCTACCGATCGTGGAGTGGCACCGATCACCACAGCTACCATCGCTGAAATCTACATTCGGCAGGGATTTCTGCGTCGAGCCCTGAAGGTCTATCGGGATTTGTTGCGTGCAGATGACCACAATGACGCTGTCAGACAGAAACTCGTGGCTTTGAAACAGAGCATTTTGGAAGCGGAAGGGGGCTCTGGTGGCAGTAACGATCTTGAGACGCCTTTCGATGCTGCGGTTGCGTCCGCCAAGCCTGCCGAGCCACCGAAATCTTTGCCGGCCCCCGTTGTCGAGAATTCGCCGCCTCCTGATATGCTCGTGATCCTGAATGGCTGGCTTGAATCCATCCACAGGAGGAAAATGGATGTTCGCTAAAATGCTGCAGGAAATTGTGGAGAAGACCTCCGGCGGCGTGGGCGCCGTCCTTATGGGATACGACGGCATTGCCATCGACCAGTATTTTCAGCCCGTTGATGATGTCGACCTGCAGCTGGTTTCGGTGGAATATGCCAATATCCTCAAAGAAATCAGAAAAACCATTGATGTACTTGGCACCGGGGCCATGGAAGAAGTGGCTATCAGGACCTCACGGTTTTATGTCATTTTGCGCGCTCTTGGGCCCGAATATTTTGTGGCGCTGACGGTAAGATCTGATGGCAACTTTGGCAAAGGGCGCTATCTCCTCATGAAAGAGGCACCCCGGTTTTTGGATGCACTTCAATAAGGCCCGTTATGACCTTTCTTGTATTGCATGGTCCCAATCTCAATCTTCTTGGCACCCGTGAACCTGAAGTGTATGGTCATGAGACTCTTGATGATATTAATCGTCAGTTGGCAGCTCTCGGTCGGGAATTAGGCGTTACCCTCTTGTTTTTCCAATCAAATCATGAAGGTGCTCTTATCGACCGTATCCACGCTGCCCGGAACGAAGGTGTTGCCGGGATGGTCATCAATCCGGGAGGGCTGACCCATACCAGTGTAGCGCTTCGCGATGCCATTGCGGGGGTTGCCATTCCCACGGTGGAGGTTCATCTCTCCAATGTGCATGCGCGTGAAGAGTTCAGGCGGCACTCGTATGTGGCTCCTGTCGTCCTTGGGCAGATTGCCGGCCTTGGGACCTTTGGCTACCAATTGGCGATTCGTGGTCTTTTAGCGAGACTGAAATAGATAGTTATTGAGGGTAAAAGCCCGTTATGGTAAAAGACAGAACCGCCTTCGTACAGGCTATTTTGGCGGAGCATAAACTGGACGCTTTGCTCTTTACCGGACTGGCCAATATCCGCTATCTCTCTGGGTTTACCGGATCGGACGGAGCCTTGATCCTTACTCGGGGGAAAACGTGTTTTCTTACCGATTCTCGTTATACCTCGCAGGCCCGTCAGCAGGTGGAGACGGGAGATGTCCTGGAATACCGGCTTAAGGCCGAAGGAGTGACATCCTTCCTTCTGTCGGAAGGATGCCTTCGGGTCGGCTTTGAAGCGGAGTCGATGACCTGCGCTGAAATTCAGCGCCTCAAGGAAAGCAACCTCTCTCTGGACTGGATTCCTCTCGGAAAAGAGCTCAGAGATTTGCGAACGATCAAGCAGGATGAAGAGGTCGCTTTCATCGAAAAAGCAGCCGTTATTGCTTCTGAAGCGTTTTTTGAGGTGCTGCCCCAGATAAGGCCAGGAGTTTCCGAAAGGGATATTGCCCTGGCTCTTGAATTTGCCATGCGGCGGCTGGGAGGGGAGGACAGATCGTTTGATCTGATTGTCGCCTCCGGCATCCGCGGGGCATTGCCCCATGGAGTCGCTTCGGATAAGGCAATCGCTGAGGGCGATCTTGTTACCATCGATTTTGGCACGCGTCTGGCTGGATATCACTCCGACGAAACGGTTACGCTTGCCGTCGGTGAGGTCTCGTCCAGGTTGCGAAATATTTATGACATTGTTCTGGAAGCGCACGACAGGGCCATGCAGATGGTGCGTCCCGGTGTGCGACTGCAGGATGTTGACGCAGCAGCCCGTGAGCACATCCTGGCCCATGGTTATGGTGATTTTTTCGGGCACGGCCTCGGGCACGGCGTCGGTTTGCAGGTTCATGAGGCGCCCACCCTGTCGGCGCGAAGTGATGACGTGGCCACGGCAGGGATGGTTTTTACGATCGAACCGGGCGTATATATCCCTGGGACCGGGGGGGTGCGCATCGAGGATATGGTGCTGGTGACCAGGGATGGTTATCGGGTTCTTACTAAAATACCAAAAAACTTTACGGCTCTCCCCGGTGGAAGGGCAGACCGACTTTCATGATGCAGGGACACGCTCCCTAGGTGGTTCGTCCCTTTGTGTAAAGAAAAATAACAGGAGGATATAAATGGATATCAAAGATCTCAAAACATTGATCAAGATGGTTACCGAAACGGATATCACCGAATTCGAAATGGAGAACACGGAAGAAAAAATCTCCATCCGTCGTGGCACAACCCAGGAGATCGTGCATGTGGCCGCTCCAGCGCAAATGGCTGCTCCTGCCGTAGCTGCCGCTCCTGTCATGCAAGCTCCAGCCGCCCCCGCTCCTGCAGCGGCGCCCGCTGCCGGGACGGCCCTCGGTGAGCGCCAGGAAATCATCAATTCCCCTATTGTCGGCACTTTCTATCGGGCGCCTTCGCCTGAATCAGCCTCTTATGTCGAGGTTGGTTCCGTGGTTGAAAAAGGCCAGGTCTTCTGCATTGTGGAAGCGATGAAGCTGATGAACGAGATCGAAGCGGACTTCAAGTGCAAGGTCATCGAAATTCTTAAAGAAAATGCCCAGCCCGTGGAATTCGGTGATCCTCTCTTCGTGGTCGAGAAGCTCTGATTGGGGAAAGACGCTCCGAAGTCAGCCTGCACCTCGCTTGCTGACCCTTTCGGACTATCGAAGCATTCATAGGAGTAGATAATCCATGTTTCACAAGATCCTGATCGCAAACCGCGGAGAGATCGCTCTGCGCATCATTCGCGCCTGCAAGGAAATGGGGATCAAAACCGTTGCGGTACACTCGACGGCTGACCATGAGGCCCTGCATGTCAAAATGGCCGACGAGAGCATCTGCATTGGCCCCGCTCCCAGCTCGGAAAGCTATCTCAACATGCAGGCTATTATCAGCGCTGCCGAAGTGACCGATGCCGAGGCAATCCATCCCGGCTACGGCTTTTTGTCTGAGAATGCCGAATTCGCCGAGATCTGCGCCAATTGCGGCATTACTTTCATCGGACCGACTCCTGAAAACATGCGGCGCATGGGGGATAAGATTCGGGCACGGCAGACGGTAACCGAGGCTGGGGTTCCCATTCTCCCTGGCACCAAAGAAGGCGTCTTCTCTGTTGAAGAGGCCAAGCGCATCGCCGAAGAGATCGGTTATCCCGTCATTATCAAGGCGACTGCCGGTGGTGGTGGCCGCGGCATGAAGGTGGTTCATTCACCGGCTTCTTTGGGCAATGCCTTCGCGGCCGCCCGTTCCGAGGCCCAGGCCGGCTTTGGCAACCCTGATGTCTACATTGAAAAGTTCTGTGAAAAGCCGCGCCACGTTGAAATCCAGATTATGGCTGACAAGCATGGCAACGTTATTCATCTCGGTGAGCGTGACTGCTCGATCCAGCGTCGTCACCAGAAGCTGGTCGAAGAGGCCCCCTGCCCGGTGCTGAGCCCCGACATCCGTAAAAAGATGGGAGAGTGTGCCGTGGCGGCAGCTAAGGCGGTCAACTATACCAGTGTCGGTACCATGGAGTTCCTCCTTGACCAGGATGGTAAGTTTTATTTCATGGAGATGAATACCCGCGTGCAGGTAGAGCATCCCGTTACCGAGATGATCACCGGCATCGACATTATCAAGGAACAGATCCGTTCGGCCTACGGGATCCCCCTGCGCTACAAGCAATCCGATGTGAAATTCCACGGTCATGCCATCGAGTGCCGAATCAACGCCGAAGATCCCGTGAAATTCACGCCGTCTCCCGGCAAGATCGATGGCTATCACACTCCTGGTGGTCTTGGCGTGCGGGTGGACAGCGCCGTTTATGACAAGTATACGGTTCTTCCCCACTACGATTCGATGATTGCCAAGCTCATCGTACACGCAGATACCCGCGAAGAAGCCATCCAGCGCATGTCGCGCGCCCTGGACGAATATATTATCGAGGGCATCCGTACTTCCATCTCCTTGCATCAGAGGATCATGGCCAACAAGGACTTTATAGAAGGCAAGGTCGATACCGGATTCATGGAACGACTGTTCTTCTAGCAGACGGGAAAAGTCAGGAGTCTTCCTGGCTTTTTCTCTTTGGGGGGTGCGCTTGGTTTCGTGGCGGCTTCTGCAGACCGGGCCGCTTTCAGGCCCGCTTAATATGGCTCTGGATGAGGCCCTGTGGCATGCTGTCCGCTCTGGCCAGTCGCCTCCAGTACTCAGGCTCTATCGCTGGCAGCCGGCGACAGTGAGTCTGGGGTATGCACAGAGAACAAACCTGGCCGTTAACCTGGCGGCCTGTGCCGAACTGGGAATTCAGATCGTGCGGCGCATGACAGGAGGAAGGGCGGTGCTGCATGACCGGGAGGTCACCTACGCGGTCGTTTCTCCCGACCGCACGCCCCTTTTCCCGGCCGGACTTTTGTCCAGTTACAGGATTATTGCGGATATCGTTGGGCAGACCCTCAGGGCCTGCGGGCTCGATGTCCAGTTGTGCCCCGGGCAGCCTGCCCAAAAAAGATTCGAAGCGCCCCCAGAAAGCGCCTGCTTTACCGCCGTGTCTCATTATGAGTTGACGTGTCGGGGATGTAAAATTGCTGGAAGCTCTCAGAAAAGAGGGGAGGGGGTTTTTCTTCAGCATGGCTCGATTCCTGTCGATCTGGATCTGGATATTCTCTATCGAGTCTTGACTCCTGGCGTGGAGGCCTGTGAAGGGCAGGGGGTGTCAGCCTACGGTCATAAGATAGGCTGGGTCAATCGCTGGCTTGATCATCCTCTCACGGTTGATATGCTTGAGCTACAACTGATTGAGACCTTTGCCCGCTGCCTTAAGATTACACTGCTGCCGGATGAGGTCACCTCATCCGAGTGGACTTTGGCCCAACAGCTTGCGTCGGCCCGGTACCTGAACCCGGACTGGACTTTCAAGGAATCTGCACAGCATCCCCTAAGTGGTCATTGAGCCACGGTATCTGCTGAAAATCGTCTATGTCGAAAGGAGACCATAATGAAACGTCTGTGGCTGTCCGTTTTTATCGCCCTGGGTGCTCTGATTCTGCTGGGCATGGGAGGCGGTCCGCAGGGTTCGGTTCCCGAACCTGACGAAAATTATACTGTCAGTCTGCAGGATCGCAGCGGCACAAGGTCGGGGGTATCCCAGTTTTCCATGGATGGAAACACGTACTTCGAGGGATGGTTGGGTGACGGCAAGGTGACGGTTTTTTTCCGGAACCTCAAATCGGTCGAATTTGGCGATATCAGTGGGGAAAATGTTCACACTCTACTGGCCCTGAAAACGGGAGAAACTCTTAAAGTCACCAGCCGAAAAAGGGCCATGTTCTATGGGAAAACCTCCTACGGTAACTACCAGATTCGCGCCAGCGACATCGCCCGTATCGATTTTCAATGAGAAGCTTTTGTTTTCTTTTGATAGCACTGGTCGTTTTCCAGGAGGATGCTTGGGCAGAACCCCCCATTTCTCTTGATTTGGCGCAGGCACAACGTCTCGTCATCGAACGTAATCTCGATCTCAAGGCGCAGCAGCTCCAACATCGGGCCAGCCGCGCGTTGGAGCTGAAGGGATTCGGCCTCTACGATCCCCACGCTGAACTCTCCTTCAGCGAAGGACAAGGGCAAGAGCCCCTCAACCTTTTCTATACCCCTTCGGTCAGGGGGGCGGAAAGTCGTTATCGGCAGCTGTCCTTTTCTCTCCTGCAGAAGCTTCCCAGTGGAGCCGATGTCGGGCTGGTCTATGCTTCCCGTCGACAGGATGACGATCCGGCTGGCGCCATCAACCCGGCCTATACCAGCGAGGTGGCGCTGACCTTACGCCAACCTCTCCTGAAAAACTTTGGGGTACTGCCTACCGAACAGGCTATTATTTTTGCTGCCAAGGAACGTGAAACTTCCCTCGAAGATCTACTGTCCAAAGCTTCCGTGCTCGTAGCCCAGGTGCGCGATACCTATTTTCAGGCCTTGGGTCTGCGCGAAACTCTGTTGACGCGTGAGGCTTCCGTATTGCTTGCGCGCCAGGTTCTGGAGGAGAATAAGGCCCGTGTTAAGGCTGAGGTCTTGCCGCGGCATGAGATCCTGGAAGCTGAGGTTGGCCTTAATGTCCGCGAAAGAGAACTTTTGGAGGCGCAGCAGGCCTATCGCGATGCCTTGGACGCATTGACTGTTCTATTGGCCGCCGATGCTCCACCCGTATTGGGGGAAACCACCATGGCGGTCCCTGTCTTTGCCGTTGATGAAGAAAAGGGCTACCAGCAGGCCTTGCTCCGGCGTCCGGAAATTCAGCGCCACCGCCGCCAGCTCGAAAAACTTGAGCTCGAAAACAGCCTGGCGAGAAATCAGCAACTTCCCGCTGTCGATCTGGTGGCCAGCTACGGATACAAAGGGTTGGGGGATGGTTACGCCGACAGCCACGAGGAAACGGCTTCGGGAGATTTTGAAAACTGGGAGGTTGGCTTAACCCTTTCGTATCCGCTGGGCAATCGTGCCGCCCGCTACGAAGTGCGCAAAAGCGCCCTGCTGCGTAAAAGCCAGGAGGCTCTGCTAGCCCAGAAGAAGCAGGAAGTTCGCCGTGAGATTCGGCAGGCTGTACTCACCTTGGAAGTCAGTCGAAAGAGAATCGAGGTTACCGAACTCGGCAAGGCTCTCGCCGAAGAAAAACTGCATATCCTTCTTAAGCGCAAAGAGGTCGGGCTTGCCACCACCCGTGACGTATTAGAGGGCGAAGAAGACCTTTCACGGGCCCGCACCGAGCATACCCTTGCCTTGGTTGACTATAACCGAAGCGCAACGGAATACCTGCGGGTCACAGGGCTACTCCTTGAAAGCCAGGGCATCTTTGTGTCAGACCCAGAGAATCCTCTCTCACCTGATCCCGTTTTGCGAACGAGTCCATGACAGTGCTGAATATCGGTCATATCCACTACATAAATTGTGTCCCATTTTTTCACTTCCTGCCCTCAACGCTGGAAGGATATCCGGCCCGCGTCGTGCAGGGAGTCCCCTCCCGCCTCAACACCATGCTTCACGAAGGTGATATCGACGTCAGTCCTTCCTCATCATTTGAGTATGCCCGCAACTGGCGTCAGTACCTGTTGCTGCCGGAACATTCCATCAGCTCTTTCGGCGATGTTCAGAGCGTCCTGCTTTTTTCGCGCAGAAAACTGGATGAATTAAAAGACGAGGTATTTTACCTGACCGGAGAATCGGCCACCTCCATCAACCTGCTCCAGGTTCTCCTGCAGGAATATCTGGGTTGCGAAAACTTCAGAAGCACCGTGCCTGATCGTCCCGTTGAAGAGCTGATAGCCGAGGGAAAGACCGCTCTCCTGATCGGAGACCGGGCGCTGCGGGCTGCCCGCAACCGCCCCGAAGGCCAGCAGATCTACGATCTGGGCGGTTTGTGGAAGCGTTTCAGCGGATTGCCTTTCGTTTTTGCGCTATGGATTCTGCGCCGCGATGCGGCAGAAAAAAAGGGGGAAGCCCTGCGCGCCCTCAGACGCCAACTGGCACACTCCCGGGCGCGAGCCATGGAAAACCTGGATGAACTGGCTGCGGATACTCCGGAAAAAGAGTGGATGGGAGAGCAGGGATTGGTAGATTACTGGCAGAGCATGTCCTATGACCTAGGCGAAGAGCATCTTCGCGGGGTGCGTCACTTCTTCCATCTCTGCGCAAAATATGGCCTGCTTACGGAAGAACCCGAAATCCACTTCTTTGACTGACAGCAATCACAATGACCTCTCCCGGTAGTCCTGCACGATCCTGGCGTGATCGAAGCACAGGGGCTGCGGAAGATTTTCCAGTTCGAACCAGCGGGCGTCGGCGGCGTCGTCGCCGCTGACCAAGGGGCCTTCCCCTGTGGCTGTAAAGACAAAAGAGATGGTGTGCTGACGCGGATCCCTCGCGGGGTCTGAATAGGCTCCGAACTGGTTCAGCTCCGTCAGCGACAGCCCCGTTTCTTCCTGAACCTCCCGCATGGCGGCCGCCTCCAGTGATTCACCATAGTCGACGAACCCACCCGGCAGCGCCCAACCCAGCGGCGGGTTCTTGCGTTCGACCAGTACGATAGCATTCCCACGGCGGATAATGATATCCACGGTGGGAACGGGATTGCGATAGACGGTAACAGCCTCGCCGCACCGGGGACATTTCAATATTTTGGGGGACACACGGCCTCCTTTGAAAGTTAATCAGTGCCCGCAATATACCATGTTTTCAGTTGACACTTCCCCGTCAAATTGATTAGTTTTAGCGCTGCATTGCCCGGGTGGCGGAACTGGCAGACGCAAGGGACTTAAAATCCCTCGGCCTTATGGCTGTACGGGTTCGATTCCCGTCCCGGGCACCATCTCAACACTCTGCTTTATGACGTTTAAAAAGCCCTCAGAAAATGAGGGCTTTTGTCTTTTTTACTCCCTTTGTTTGCTCAGGTGTTTATGACCTGCTATAAAATGG
Source organism: Desulfuromonas sp. AOP6 (assembly GCF_009731355.2). Lineage (GTDB taxonomy): Bacteria > Desulfobacterota > Desulfuromonadia > Desulfuromonadales > SZUA-540 > SZUA-540. The sequence continues at coordinate 2,130,194 of NZ_AP022810.1, read as the reverse complement.
TGAACTTGGCAGATCCTTTTTTCAAGACAGGTGAGGTGGAATGAAAACAATCGCGTCGGAGCTTGCCTATTTTCTTCGCGGCAGAGTGGTCAAAAACATTAAATATCTGGTCTATTACTGTATTTTTCTGGCCGGAATGATTTTTCTTTATGCCGTTCTGTTCCGCTACTTCATGTGGCATCTGGAAGGGCGCGAGTTTTCGCTGATTGCCGGGATTTACTGGTCCATTACGGTGATGACGACCCTGGGATTCGGGGACATTACCTTTCACAGCGATCCGGGCTATATTTTTGCCGCGGTGGTGACGGTGTCGGGGGTGGTCTTTCTGTTGATCATCCTCCCATTCACCCTGGTCAGTCTCTTTCTGGCGCCCTGGATTGAATATCGATTGAGTCATCGTCCGGAGGTTGAACTGCCGCCGGAAACTTCTGGTCATGTCCTGATCTTCGGTGTCGATTCAGTTACCAGAAATCTGATTCGAAGGCTGAAAATTCGGCAGATTCCCTTTGCGGTGGTAACCGCAGATGCCAACGAAGGACTGAATCTCGAGGACAGCGGCGTGAAAGTCGTTGTCGGCTCTCCGACGGACCCGGAAGTGCTGCAGGGAGTACGGGTGTCCGAGGCGCGTTATCTTATCGCCAACCTCAGCGACTCCGAAAATGTGAATCTCTGTCTGACAGCGCGCTCCCTTTGCGAAACTCCCATTGTCGCCCTGGTTTCGGAAGCGGAGCATGGGGATCTGCTGCACCTGGCCGGGGCTAATCAGGTTATTCCCCTGCACAAAATTCTGGGGAACTACTTGGCCACGCGCGCCACGACCAAAGGGGCCATGGCCCATATCATCGACAGCTTCGGCAAGCTCGTTATTGCCGAAATCCCTGTGCATGGCACGCCTTTTTCCGGCTTGTCCCTTTCCGAATCCCTGATCCGCCAGCATACCGGACTGGCCGTGATAGGCCTGTGGGAACGTGGCAACTTGACCCTTCCTACCGCCGATACCTTGCTGAAGGATGACGCGTTGATGGTGCTGGCCGGAACCAGGGAGCAGCTCGAATCCCTGGAAAAGCTGACGGGTGAACAGGCGGATGAGGATCTGATTTTTATCCTCGGCCATGGCCGCGTCGGTTGTGCCGCCGCCAGTTTCCTCGACCGCAAGCCGGTGCCGTTCATCCTGGTCGACCGCCAGGAAAATCCCTACTGTGAAGAACACATCCCCATTTATGGCGATGCGACGGTCCGCCATCTGCTGAAAAAAAGCGGCATTGATAAAGCTCGTGGTCTGATCGTGACCACCAACGACGACAATACCAACATCTTTCTCACTCTGGCCAGCCGGCACGCACAATCCCATATCCGCATCGTGGCGCGGGCCACTGCCGATGAAAACGTGGCACAGCTCTATGCGGCCGGCGCCGATTTCGTCGTGTCAAGCGCCTCCGTGGGAGGAAGCATTCTGCTGAATATTATTGAATCAAAAACCTCTGTTTTTCTCACGGAAGGAATCAATATTTTTCGCCGTTCTATACCGGCAGTGCTGGTGGGCAAATCCATTGCCAGCTCCAATATTCGAGAAAAGACGGGGTGCTCCATTGTCGCCCTTGAAAGTCACGGAGAGGCGGATCCTGTCGTCGTGCCCTCGCCGGAGACTGTTCTGAAGAAAGACGATGCTTTGATTCTCATCGGCTCCCCCATGCAGGAAGAAGTCTTCAGCAAGTTCTACCCTAAAAATCCCAAAAACTGAAGGTTCCAAGCTACCCCCTCAGTTTTTCGCCTCTCGGTTGCAAGGACTTGATTGCTTATGCGTTTCATTCACACGGCGGATATCCATTTAGGAAAAACCTACCGCAACTCTGCTGGTGAGGAGGAGCGTTATGACGACTTTTTCACCGCACTGGCGACCATCGCTCACGATGCCGTGCACGAACAGGTCGATGCCGTGCTCATCGCCGGCGATCTCTTTCATGTCGGGCAGATACTGCCGCGCACCTTTGCCAAAACCATCGAAACCTTGCAGCCACTGAAAGATGCCAAAATCCCCTGTGTCGCTATCGAGGGGAATCACGACTGGATTCATCGCCGTGACAATATTTCCTGGATGGAGGCCCTGTCGCACATGGGATATATCCGGCTGCTGCGTCCCTCGCGAACCGCTGAAGGCGACTATCGTTTTGATCCTTTCGATGGGGCTACGGGCATGGGCGGGCATCTTTGTATCGGTGGCGTCAATGTCTATGGTCTGGGGTATATCGGTGCGCAGGCGGGTGCTCATGTCGAGCGCATCGTCAAGGCTGTCACGACGGATAATAATCTGCTCCTTTTTCACGTCGGCATCTGGAAGTATTCTCCCGTCGAAATCGGCAACATGAAGCTGGAAGAAGCGTATCCGCTGGCGGACAGATTCGGCTACGTCGCTCTTGGGCACGGGCATAAGCCGTATGTCATCCAATCGTCCGAGGGGAAGCCCTATGCTTTCAATCCCGGATCTCCGGAGCGGGTTAACTTTGGTGAAGAGAAGTACGACAAGGGCTACTATCTCGTCACTTTCGAAAAGGGCGAGTTTGCCGCCGAATTCAGAAACACGTCGCCACGTCCCATGTTTGTCGAGACGATCGATCTTCATGGGGCCGAGAGTGCCGATCAGGCCCTCACCCTTTTTCGCGCACAGGTAGCGGCCAAGGTCAATGCCTCCACGGACAAGCGCCACCCGCTGCTTGAATTGAAACTGGTCGGCCGCGTCGGCTTTCACCCCTTTGAGCTTGGCCGCGAGCGGTTGAAGGTGGCGCTGGAAGATCTGATCGACCCACTGCATGTCGAGATCAAGAATCATCTCTCCCTGGTCAGCAGTGCCGGGGAGGTGGAGTCAGCCAAAAAGAGCCTCGAAGAGATCGAGCTGGAGGTACTGCACGAACTGATCGGAGCCGGCAGCGATTATCAGGGCCGCGAGGAGGAACTCGTGAGGCTCGCGGTCCGTTTGCGCGAGGCCGTGAAAAAAGGCGATGTCGATGGCGATGACTTGCTGGCATTGCTGGATTGATTCCAGAGAAACGAACAGGTGGGCCTATGCAGATACTTTCCATCCATCTCAAGAATATCAAGTCCCACCGCGATACCGAGCTGACCTTTTCGCCGGGAATCAATGTGCTCTCCGGCCCCAACGGGGTCGGTAAAAGCACCATTTTCGAGGCGATCGGTTATGCCCTGTTCGGGGTCGATGCCCAGAGCTTTGTCGGCAATATCGAGCGTTTTGTCACTATCGGCGCCAAGCGGGGTGAAATTGCGGTGGTCTTTCAGGTAGCGGCCGCTGAGCGCTATCGGGTCAGTCGAACGGTCGCCACCCCCTCCAAATGGCTGCTGGCCAAGGAGGCCGGTGGCGTCTTCGAGGTCGAGGAGCATAAGGACGCCAAAGAGACCGAGGCGCGCCTGAAGGAGTTGCTCGGGCTTGACGGAGGTCGTTCGCTGGCCGAGCAGTTCGAGTTGGTGATCGGTCCCTTTCAGCACGAATTCCTCGGACCTTTCGTCATCAAACAGCCAGCCAAACGCCGCGACAAGTTCGATGAAATTCTCGGTATCGATGCCTGGCGCAAGACCTTCAACGAGACCAAGGTGCTGACCGCCGCCATCAAAGCGAAGGTGGATTCCCTTGAAAGCGCCATGGGGCCTCTTCAGAACCAAGTGGCCGAGTTGCCGGTTAAGAAGAAAGAACACCGGGAGGCCACCAAGGCGCTTTCGCAGGTCGAAGTGGATCTTGCCGCACAGCAGCAGCGACTCAAGGATCTGGAGACACGACTGCTTGAGGTGGATCAGCGCGAAAAGAGGATCAAGGAACTGGAAAGGGAAGTTGACGGTCTCAAAGTGCGGATCAGTAATGGCAATGAGCTGATTGGCAAGCAGAAACTGCTGGTCGATGAAGCGGTGAATGCCTGCAAGGTTATTGAGGAGACCACCCCGGGCAAGAAGGCCTATGAACAGGCCGAGGCCAGTTTGGCCACGCTGCGTGAGCAGGTCAAGGTGCAGCGTCGGCTTGAACAGGAAAAAGCCGAGCTCAGCACTCGGGTCGGCATTTTGGAAGAGCGCTTCAAGGTCGAGTCACGCGCCATCGAAAAAACCCGGGAAGACTTGGCGGCTGAAGAAAAGACACTTGCCCAGACTCGTGAGGCCTTGGCGCTGGATGAAAGACAACAGGCTTTGGCTGCGGGCCTGCCGGAGATCCGCCTGCGTCTTGAGAGGGTGCGCCAGCAGCTCGGACAACTAGAAGGGCGCCGCGCTGGACTGACGGAAGGAAGTGAAAAACTCGCCGAAGGGATCTGCCCTTTTTTTCAGGAGCCCTGTCTCAATCTGGCTGAAAAGCCGGCGGATGACGTCTTTTCAGCCAGATTTTCCGAATTGGATAAAGAGCGACAGCGACTTCTGCATAAAATTCAACAATTCGAGCAGGAAGAGAACGTGGCAAGCCGGGCCAGCGATCACATCAAGGCTGTTGCTGTCAAATTCGAAGGGTTGGAGGCTCAGCTTGCCAGCCTTGTTTCGCGTCGCGAGGCCAATGAGCGCCGCGCCGAAGGCCTGGCCCAACTGCAAAAGGAGCGGGCCTCAGCACAGCATCAACTGGAAGAAAAGCTGAAAGCTTTGGAGGGCTTCCGCAGCTTGCAGGGTGACATTGAGGCAGCCGAAAAGGAGAAGGCCAGACACCAGCAGGCTCGTGACCTTTATGTCGCCAATCAGCAGCAGGCCGCCGAGCTGGTTGGACGTCGTTCCGAACTTGAAAAATTCGAAAACCTTCTGAAACAATTACACGAGGCCTTGACAGGAATGGAAACGGTCCACAGGCAGGCGGGCCAGGAATACGACGCCGCCGCGCATGAGGCGCTCCGCCGGCAAAAAGACGAGCTTTGGGGGGGCGTCAATGTGCTCGGCCAGCAGGTTAAAGGTTTGATTGCCGACGTATCCCGTCTGGCCGCCGAGGTCGACAAGCTCACGCAGATAGAAAAGGATATTGCCTCCAAGCAGGAGCAGATCAGGGTGTACAGGGAGAAGGACGACCTCGTCAGGTTCCTGCGTAACCGGGTATTTCGCAATGTCTCGGGCTATCTGTCCGAGCGCTTCCGCGAGGAAATCAGCCAACGGGCCAACCGCATCTACCGGATCATCGCGGAATCCGATGAGGAATTGGCCTGGGGCGAGAATTACCAGATCGTGCTGCGCGACATGGTCGACGGCCAACTGCGTGAAAGGGCGGATGACCAGCTCTCCGGCGGGCAGACCATGAGCGCCGTGGTGGCCCTGCGGCTGGCCATGCTGCAGACCATCGGCGCCCGCCTGGCCTTTTTCGACGAACCGACCTCCAACCTCGACGTGAACCGCCGTGAAAATCTGGCCCAGGCTTTCAGGGCCATCGATGTTGGCCAGGAAGAAGTGACGGAACACTGGTACGATCAGCTCTTTCTGATCAGTCACGATGTGGCGTTTACCGAGGTGACCGATCAGATTCTGACACTGACCTGATGGCTCTTCAGGCTTCTTGGGGAATACGGCCTCAGGTGGAGGAAGTTAATGGCGACCGTGGCAGGACGAGGGTAACGGTCGTGCCCTCAAGGGGGATGCTCTCTACCTTGATCTGCCCGCGATGCGCCTCGATGATGTGCTTGACCAGACTCATGCCCAAACCCAGGCCACGAACGGTAGGGTCGTCGGGCCTGGCCCGATAGAAAGGCTCGAAGATCCTCTTCACCTCATCCTCCGTCATGCCGATTCCTTCATCCCTGACACTAAGCTTTAGACCGTCCTGAGTCTCCTCGACATTCAGGTGAATGAACGAGCCGGGTTTTGAATATCGGATGGCGTTGCCAAGGATGTTTTCGAGAGCCTGTGTTATCCTTTTTCGGTCTACTTCAAAGACTTCGGCTATATCCTCTGCCATTGTGATGTTAAAGCGGTAGCGGGGAAAGAGGTTGACGTAGGATCGGAAAATATTGTGGAGCATCTCCATGAGATTGACCGACTTCACTTCAATACTGAGGTTCTGGCCCCTTTCGATCCGGCTGAGATCCAACAGTTTATCAATGATTTTGTTCAGGGCTCCGGCCTTGGCGAGAATCTCTTCGATAAATCCCTTCTTCTCTTCCTGGCTGAATTCTTCCGATTCTTCCGCTGTCGCCAGCAGTTCGGCATAGCCGATGACGACGGCCAGGGGCGTCCGCAGTTCATGGGCCGCGATGGAAATGAACTCGGTGCGCAGACGCATCGATTCCTGCAGGGCTTCTTCCGCCAATTTCTGACGGGTAATGTCCCTGACCGATTCGACAACAGAGCTGATCTTCCCATCGGCATCGCGAATAGGGCAGGAGGTTACCTCGAAATGCAGCCGCCCGTCCGTATTCAGTGCCTCGACCTGCCTTTTGTGTATCTTACCGTCCTGCAGTGTTTGGGCTACCAGGCATCCTTCACACACGGTTTCAAGGCCGTGGTAGGCCAGGTAGCAGGGACGCCCCAATTGATCCCCCTGTTTGCGGAGGTGGCTCGGGTTCTGATAGAGGACCCTGTAGTCGGGGCTTATCACGGTCATGCCATCCTCGATGGCGGCAATGACGGCTTCCAGTTTGTTGCGTTCATGGATCAGGCTGGCTTCGTAAGCTTTTCGGCTGCGGATGTCGCGCACGGAGGAGACGAGGTAGTCTTTGTTTTGACATCGAACCATGCGAACGCTGACCTCCACCGGAACTCTCTGTCTGGAACGGGTGCGCTGGTACGTTTCGAAGCGGCGATTTTTCGCTAGGGCCATTTCCTGCCGGAAAGACTGAAATTCGTCCTGAGTGGTTGCGTTTTCAGCATAGTCCCAGAGATGCAGGGAGGTGAGTTGGGCATAATCATACTCAAGCAGGGTACAGGCCTGCTGGTTGGCATAGAGAACCCGGCCGCTTTCAGGGTGGACGATAAAGATGGCGTCGGAAGACTGGTCGATCAGGTCCTTGAAAATGTCAAGATGCGCATTATCGTCTAGAAAATTTTTGTCGGGCATAGAAGTTCCTGTGACGGCAATGAAGGGAGGCACAGGTAAGGCTGGCGTAGTGGTTACCAGTCTTTATAGGGCGTTCCGCCAAGAGAGATAAGGTTGCTGCCGCTGTGCACATCGAAAACCTGGCCTTCAGCGAGTTCTCCGGAGGACGAGAAGGCAGGAGGGGTGGTCACCCAGGTCTCGGCCGAACGGGTGAAAGGGTCGCGGGGGATAGAGCGCAGATATTTTCCCTCCGTGAGGTCTTCAAGGGAATCTGGATAGCGGCCGTTGTCAGCGAAGTAGGCATCGATGGCGCTGCGCATCTGGAAGAGGTCTTCCATCAGTACCGATTCGCGGGCCTTGATCAGACTGTTTTTGTAACTAGGAACCGCGATAGAGAAGAGAATGCCGATGACGGACATGATGATCAGCAGTTCGATCAGGGTGAAGCCGGTCGCTGTTCGATATCGAAAAATAGAATTCATAGCTCTCTACCAGGTGTTGTAGGGGGTGCCGTCCAGGGCGGTCAGGTCACTCTGCGAGTAGACATCATAGATATCGTTTCCGCCCCAGATCGTAGAATCGTGATCGTCCTCGTAAGCTCTTAATCCCCAGCCATCACCATACTTATCGAAGGGGTCGCGGGGGAGGCGGCGGAGATATTTGCGCTTGTAGGGATATAGTCCGCCCCAGTCCGTGCCCTCTAGCAGTATGTCCAGGGATTCCGGGTAGCCTGTTTCACCGACGACGGCAGATATTTTCTTCTGGGCGACGGCCTTGTCATAGTCGGCCTTGTAGTCGTCGATGGCGGTGCGCATCAGCCGCAGGCTGCGGCGCAACTCCAGTTCTTTAGTGCGTTTGACGTTGACCTCGGCAAAAGGGATGACCGCAGAGGCCAGAATGGCCAGGATGGTCACCGCGATGAGCATCTCGATCAGCGTCAGGCCCTGCTGGTTTTTCCACAACCGTCCAACCATCATCAAAAACTATCGAACCTCCAGGAAGAGTTCAGAGGGAAGGACGGCCACGGGCTGGCCCTGCACGTCCTGAAAGTCGATCGTATCAAAATGCAGGAAGGTGTTCCCAGCGTTTTTTGCCTTAAATAAGACCCGGAAAAGCATCCCTTGTCCAGAAGCGCCCTTTCCCCCTTGTTCCTGATTGTGCTCAATGACCAATTGTCCCGCTTCCGGATCTGGCAAGACACTTAAGCGGGTGGCCGTCGCCCCCTGGCGAAGAAAGTCTCCCTCCTCAACACGCACAAAGTCGAGCAGGGCGGGGTCGTAGAGCAGAACCGCCGGGGCGTTGTGCAGATCGGTAACGTTGTTCACCTTCACCTCGACGGGGAATTCTTCACCGGTGTTTACCAGCGACGGCCCGAACAGCAGCAGCAGACTCTCGGCCGGCATGGCCGCTTCCTGCTGGAGTGGCATCGTCTCGGTCGGCACCTCCTCTAACATGGGCTGAGGCTGAGATTCGGGCTGCCCCTCGGGAGAGGGTAGAGGGGTCGCCTTAGGCTCGGGTCGGGCCGAGGGAACGACAGCCTGTGGCGCCTGCTCCACCTCGGCGGCAAACTCGTCAGCAAAGGAACCGAGCATAGGGCCGGCCTTAAGATTGTCCTCGCCACCGGACCAGATAGTGGCCACGCTGGATTTAGGCAGATCGACACTTTGGACGATATGGGGAGTGATCGAGAGGAGGATCTCCCGCTTGGTCTTGGTGTCGGTGTGCCCCGAGATGAGGTCGCCCAGGATGGGAATGGCGCCGATAAAGGGGAAGGTGGTTTTGGTCTTGGAAGTATCGTCCTTGATCAGACCACCAATGATGGTGCGTTGCCCGTCGCTCAGAGTCAGGACCGTCTGGGCGTTGGTGGTAGTGATAACAAGTGGCACTGTTCCACTTGTTGTGCCTTTGAGCGGTGTTGCGTTGCTGAGTTCCAAGGTGATTTTGGTGGTGACCGAGTTATCCAGGTTGATGAGGGGCTCGACGTCGAGCTTGACGCCGGTGTCGACATACTGGATGTTCTCGGAAACTATCCCATTGTCCGTAATGGTTGCTGTTATTATCGGTTCCCGGCTGCCGACATGGACCTTGGCTTTCTGCTTATTCTTGACCCGGATTTTGGGGTTGGCCAGGGTCTCCGAATCGGTCAGCTCCTTTTTAAAGTCGAAGGTGGCGCTGGGGATGGTGTAGAGAAAATCCAGGTTGTTGAAGTTGCGCAGTGTGATCGAATCTGCAATTGTATCGACGCCTTCTTTAGCCAGGCCGCCCTTGATCAGGTAGCTCGTCAGCTTGGGACCAAGGGTGAGGGTGTCATCGTGTGTCACCTCGATCAGTTCCAGGTCAAATATGACTTCGGCATCCGGCCGGTCCGACGCGGAGATAACCTGCTCCGCCAGACGGATAACATCGGGCGTATCGCGGATGACCAGGGCGTTGAGCTCTTCATGGACGTAGATCTTGCGCAGCTGCAGCATGGTGCGCAGCAGGTTGACGGCTTTTTTGGCATCGATGTTGGACAGGTAAAAAGTCTGGATGATCTGCTCTTCGTACTGTTTCAGTTTGTCGCGCGTTTTGGGATAGACGATGAGGGTTTTCGGGTTGAGGACTTTTTTGCCCAGATCGTTCATGGTCAGCAGGAGTTCGAGGGCTTGGGCAAAGGTGGCCTTTTCGAGGAAGAGAGTGACCTTCTGACTGCGAATGTCCTCATCGAAGATGAAGTTGATCCCCGAAAGCCGACTGAGAATGCCGAAAGCGTCCCGAATGTTGGTATCGGAGAAACGCAGCGTCAGGGGTTCGCTGGATGAAACCGCCAATTCAAAGCCATCGATGACGGTCATGCGCAGGGCGGTGATTTCTTCTTGAAGGGACAGGGCCTCCGGATTGTCGGGATGAAGCTGGAGGGCCATATCAATACTCTTGCGCGCCTGCGGCAGACGGCCGGTCTTGAGGAACTGACCGGCTTCCTCGGTGGCCTGGCGGGCTTTGAGGCGCGTCGCGGCCAGTTTCAGTTTCTGGTTAGCCGCTTCCACGCTGGGGTCGAGGGCGGCTGCCTGCTGAAAGGCGCCCATCGCCTCGGCATAGCGTTCTTTCTCCAGATGTTTTTGCCCCTGCTCCATATACCAGAGTCCGGCTTCGGACCGAGCGTTGAACAGTTGCATCCGGTATTCCTGCCGATCTGGATTTTTCTCCACGGCTTCGGCGTATTTGGCTACAGCCTGATTGTAACGCCCTTCTTTCAGGAATTGGTCGCCGTCCCGGAAAGCCTGGCGGCCAGCGCAGCCCCCCAGAAGAAAGGAGGTCAGTACGGTGACGGCGACGGTTTTGTGAATATATTTCATCATAAAGCACCTCTTCTTGACAGGCGTCATTCGGGCATTTTCAGATACGGAACCGAGCCGCTTTCATTGGGAACCTCGGCTGGCGATTCTTGCGGGGTCGGGCTGTCGGGCAAGGTCATCTCAACGGGGTCTGCTGTGGCCGGCAATGACTCACGTAGAGGCGCGGAAACCTTGCGCTTGATCCCCAAGGGTTTCCCCGCGTTTTTATCTGCCAGCGGCAACGTGATCAGACGGTCTTCTCCGGTCATGCGAATATTCAGTTGACGGTCCGTCATGTCGACGACGTTGAATTTTTCTCCCGGACCAAAACGACTGCCGAGCCTGACCAGATACAGTTCGGAACCGAGAGAAAGAAAAACCTGTTTATCTCCGCCTTTTTCCAGTGATCCGAGGACGGTAAAACGAGGCAGGGGCGCCAACGGTTCTTGGACGGGCGGAGGTGGCGGTGGAGATGGCGAGGGAGCCTTCACCTGCGGACGTGTTGCCGGCGTCGGGGCAGGTGCCATCGGCCGATACAATGGGCCGAATAGATCTTTCTTCGGTGCGGGAAACGGCTCTGCGGCAGGGGTCAGTAAATCGAGTTGGACGTGATCGGGATCGGTGGCTGCGCTCGCAGAGAGATGGCTCTTTGCTGCCCTGACGGGGGCTTCCCCCTGGGCTATTTTCTGCTGGCGGGGGTATTGAATAATCGCGTAGGCGATGGAGAGACCAAGCAGGGCAAGCAGGAGCATCAGCAGATTTTTTTTGTTCATCGTGCGCCCTCCGAGGTGAAGTAGGTGGAGAGGCGTATCTGCATCCTTACACTTTCCTGTTGTTTTTCACTGCTCCCACTCAGGGAAAGCTCATGGATGACAATCAGGCGGGGAGAATGTTCCAGAGAGTGGATGAATTTTTTGAGCTGCCGGTAACTTCCTGAAACCGTGAAAGAAAGCGAATAGATCAACAGATTTTCTTCGGGTTTCTCCTCGGGAGCATAGGTGATCTGGTCAATTTCCAGGTCGGCACGGCTGGCCAGAATAGATATGTCGCCGATCAATTCGCTGAATGATTCCTTGTCCGGGATCGCCTCGCGAAAAGACTGCAGCTCCTGCCTGCCGCGGGCCAGGGTATTTTCTGGAGTGGCCGCGTTTGCCCCTTGCTGGCGGACAAGCCTGGCTTCCGCCTGGTTTTTTATCAGTTGCTCCTCAAGGCGCGTCACCTTTGGAGCGATGACCTGGGTTTCCGCGACAAAAAGGGCGATATTGGCCAGCAACAGCACCATTAAAAGGCTTGGCCAGAGTTTATTCTGTTTCCAGGCGGTTAGAATCAGGTGCTCTCTGGCCATATCAGAAGGCTCCCTTGAGTTCGAGGGAAAAATTCAGAGCCTCATGGGCGCGTCCCCCGGCATCCTTGATTTCCACCCGGTTCTGACTGAAGAGGTAGACGTCGGTAAAATGGGGTGAAGCGACGACCCGATCGAGGAAATCCTGCAGAGCCGTCACGTTTTTAGCCACGCCGCTGATTTTGAGAGAGCCATCCTTGAATTGAGGCTGAATAGAGCGGATACGGGTACTGTCCGTGATGACTTCTTCCAGGTGGCCGAGCAGGGCGGTCCACCGGAAACTGTCCTGTCGAAGAATGGTGTTGGCCCAGGCGATTTCCTGTCGCATAGCCGTCAGTTCGTCCGTGGTCTGTTTCGCGTTTTTGTCGTTTTTCAGATAACCCAGGGTTTGCCGGACTTCGGCCAGGTGCTTTTCGGCCTGGCTCTGTCTTGCCTGCAGAGAAAATAGAGTGCGCCCATGGAGAAACAGCAGCAGAAGAAAGAGGGCTATGAGTACGGTGTAAAGCGCATTAAGGCCCCGGCGATTGATATAAGAACGGCTGGCGAGATTGATTTGTGGTTTCATCAAAAGCCTCACATCATGCGTTCGGCAGCGCCGATGGCGGCGGCCAGATCCTGGGGGCGGCTGAGCGCCGAGACGGAACCCATGCGATCGACATGGGGGTCGAGATACATCGGCTCCCGGCCAAAGGCCGAGCGGATAGCGTCGGACAACTCATCCTTGTTCGCCCAGTTGGTGTGCACATAGACCGCGGCCCGGCTGGACTTGGGAAAATCCTTGGCGCAGCCGACCAGGGTTCTGAGGAGTTCCTGGAAGAGGGTTTCGGTGGAAGATTCGATTTCGCGGCTGCGGTGGAAACCGAGATGATGTCCCTGAAAAAATTGCAGGCTCAAGGAGTTCTCTTCGACGTCGACCAGAAAAAAATCTTCCCCCAGATCGAGGCGTGGCCGGTAATAGTTGTAGAGATTCAGGGCGTGAAAGTCGATATGAGCGGGGTTGAAGCCGATCTGCGAGAGGACTTCTTCGTACTGGTTCAGGACGCTTTTGGTTGTAAAGGCTACGGCCAGCCTGTGCCGCCCCCCCTCGGTTTTGCCGGCAAGCTGGTAGTCAAGCTGGATTTCCTTGGGATCAACGGGGAACTGGGCTTTGAGCTGCCAGCGCAGGATATCCCGACCTTCTTCGTGGGAAGCGAAGGCCGTATCCGTATCCGTCAGCAGAAGCCTTCCTGACCCTTCAGGCAGAGACAGGGCGATGCGGTCCTCCCGGCCTGCCAGTGGCGCCAGAGCCTGTTGGATCTTGTTATGAAATGCTCTGGGGTCGAGAATGTTGGGATCGCGCAGGGACGGCTTCAGAATGTCCATCGGCAAGGGGGAGGTGGCCGATCCCGTCAGCAGGGAACCCTTGGCCTGACGGCGCAGAGCGACGGCGCTGATGTGGCCGGCATGCAGGTCCAGTCCCAGATAGGTGCGTCGAATCACGATGGCTCCACCTGTTCGATAAAGGTTACCCGGTTGATTTCAGTCAGACTGGTCAGACCGGCAAAAACTTTTTCCAGTGCCGCTTCCCGCAGAAAGATGGTGCCCGCTTCTCTGGCGGCCTTCTTCAGCTGGGTGACCGGTGCCTTCTGTACGATCAGCTCTCGCAGTTCATCGTTGAGATCGAGCAGCTCGACGATGGCGCTGCGCCCTTTGTAGCCCATGCCGTGGCAGTCTTCGCAGCCGGCTCCTTCGTAGAAGGTGAAATCGCCGTACTGCTCAAAGCTCAGGCCCGACTGCTCAAGGGTTTGACGATCATAGTGCACGGGTTTTTTGCATTTGGGGCAGATGCGTCGCACCAGGCGCTGGGCGGCGACGCAGTTGAGACAGGAGACGAAGTTGTAGGGATCGATACCCATGTGCAGAAAACGGCCGAGTACGTCGAAGACGTTATTGGCATGCACTGTGGTGAAAACCAGATGTCCCGTCAGTGCCGACTGTACGGCGATCTGGGCTGTCTCCGGGTCGCGGATTTCGCCGACCATGATCTTGTCGGGGTCGTGGCGCAGGATGGAGCGCAGGCCGCGGGCGAAGGTCAGTCCTTTCTTCTCGTTGACGGGGATCTGCACCACACCGGAGACCTGGTATTCCACCGGGTCTTCGATGGTGATGATCTTCTCCTGGTCGTTGTTGATTTCAGAGAGGGCGGCATAGAGAGTGGTCGTTTTTCCGCTCCCTGTCGGGCCGGTGACCAGCACCATGCCGTAGGGCTCGCGGATCATGCGGCGCAGACGCTCGATCTCCCGCGGGCTGATGCCCAGGGCCTCCAGGGTCAGTCCCTTGAGGTCGGAGGCGATGGCCTCCTTGTCGAGAATACGGATGACGGCGTCCTCGCCGAAGCTGCTGGGCATGATGGAGACGCGGAAGTCGATGGACTTGCCGCCCAGGCGCACCTTGAAGCGGCCGTCCTGAGGGACGCGGCGCTCGGAGATGTCGAGTTCGCTCATGACTTTGATGCGGGAGATGATCGGACTCTGGAAACGGCTGTCGAGAGGCTCGGTGGCGCGGTAGAGGACGCCGTCGACGCGATACTTGATGATCACGCCTTCGTGGCCGGCTTCGATGTGGATGTCACTGGCCCGCTTGCTCAGGGCATCATAGAGGGTCGAGTCGATCAGGCGGATGATGGGGCTGGTGTCCGCCGTCAGTTTCTCGATGGAGAGGACCTCCTCTCCCTTGTCCGTCTCCTTGATCAGTTGCAGCTTGAAGTCCTCGGACACCTCCTTGAGGACATGCTTGGAGCCCCCGTCCGCGCGCTCAAGAAGGAGATGGATTTTTTCGGCCGGCGCCACCTGCAGTATGAGCGGCCGCCCGAGAATAACTTCGAGATTGTCCAGAGCCGCCACGTCCGTGGGGTCTCCCACGGCCACCACCAGGGCATCCCCCTGCTGCCGCACCGGCAGAAAATTGAAGCGGGCCGGCAGGCCGGAAGGAATGGCGGCATAGAGCTGTGCATCCAGACTGAACTGGCCGGGATCAAGATATTCCATGCGGAACTGGCGGGCCAGCGCCTGGGCGAGCATGTCTTCCTTGAGCATGCCGCGGGCGATGGCTGTTTCGCCGAAACGTCGGGGACTCTCGTTCCTGTCGTCGAGGATCAGATTGACCTCTGAAGGAGTGAGGTTCCCCATCTCCACCAGAATTTCCCCGATCTTTTTACGCTCAAAATTCATCCGCGATCTCCCGATGTCATCATCCGGCCGTGCCGGCAAGCTGGAAGATGGGCAGGTACATAGCGACGACAATGGCACCGATCAGCACGCCCATGGTCATCATCATCGCCGGTTCAATGAGGGTGGTCAGGCGATCAAGCCTTTTTTCCACCTCTGATTCGTAATACATGGCCACATCCTCAAGCATGGAAGAAAGAGAGCCGCCCGTTTCTCCCACGCCGATCATGCGCAGAGCCAACCGTGGGAAGAAGCCCGTCTCCTCCAACGCTTCCGAAAGGGAGGCGCCTTCTTGCACCCGACGAACGGCCAGGCTCAGCCGTTCTTCCAGAAGGAGGTTGTTCAGGGTGCCACGGGACATCTGCATCGCCTGTACCACCGGAATGCCGCTGGACAGAGTGGTGCCGAGTGTACGACAGAAACTGAGCAGCGCGTAGTCTTTGAAAAGCTGACCGAAAAAAGGGAGGACGAGCTTGAACCTGTCCCGCAGCCAATGCCCCTTTTCGGTGCGCAGAAATCCACGGGCCAGGAAAGCCAGCAGAATCAAAAGCGGTATCAGCACGGGCGCCGCCTTTCCCATGCCTTGGGAGACGGAGATCAGCAGCTGGGTCATCAGGGGCAGCTCTACCTGTGCGTCGGTGTAGACCTGGGTAAAGCGGGGGATGACGAACAGCATCAGAAAAAGGACCACGGCAATGACCGCCATGGAAAGCAGGATCGGGTAGAAAGAAGCGTTGCGAACTTTGCTTTTGATCGCCTCCACCCGCTTCTGGTACGCGATGAAACGCTCGATGGCCACGGGGAGTTCCCCCGTGCGTTCTCCCGCCCGGATGGAGGCGATATAGAGCGAAGGGAAAAAATGGGGAAACCTGTCAAAGGCTTCGCTGATGGAGCTGCCCCCTTTGACGTCCTCGCGGATTTCCCGCAGGATTTCCAGCAGGCGGCCTGATTCCATCCGTTCCATGATGGTGTCCAGAACCTGCAGTATGGGCAAGCCCGCCCGCAGGAGAACCAGAAATTCCTGGTTAAAGGAGAGGAAGCGGCTGCCGCTCAGCCGCCCTTGCTGACCATCGAAGGAGCCTGTAAGGGGCATTCCGCGCCGTTGTATACGAAAGACGTGGAAACCCTGATCCTCCAGACTTTCCTTCAGAATTCCCTTGCTGGAGGCGTCTAGGTCTTTTTCCAGAATCCGCCCGTCAGCGGTCCCTAATTTGCATCGGAAAGTGGCCATGAAGTTTGCCAGTATGCTTACATTGAAAAAGGAGCATGCCCCTGAAATAATAGCGCCGAAAGCCTTGGCTGCAAGAGGTGCACCAAAGGTGATCTGCTCTCTTGGCGAGGCTGTCAGGCACGGTCGCCCAGCCGACGGGGTCAACCCGCGGGCAAGGGGGTTTGCCCTAGGCCGAAATGGGTGAGTCCGTGTACTACATCACGGTTCCGCCTATTTTAACAGGTCTTTGGAGGGATTTTTGGAGGAAATTTTTCAGGCTGGGGCCGGGGATTGTCTGCTGTTTGGCTGAATGGCATAGGTAAAACCCCCTAAAGAGTTGGAAGATATTGAGGTTGTTCGGACTTTTTCCGGGGGGAGAAGAAAGCCTTTCATATGAGTCATTGACTGGTCAATTGCCCGAACCGCTGGAAATAAACCGGTTAAATCGCAAAGCGGATGTTTGGCACCGACTGGTCAGTTCATTTTGGGGGCTGTTCTTGGAGGGTGCCGTACAGTAGAATAAAAAGTAATCCGTAAACAGCGAGGTCACAGACGATGACTTTAAAAAAATACCGTGTCCCGGCGTGGCTGATTTTCCTTATCATGGTAAGCGCCTCGACCTGCGGTGCCGCCTTCGGCGCAGTTCTGGATCAAAGGCTTCAGAATGCCTTGGAATCCACAGCCGCGGAAGAGTTTGTTCCGGTCATTATTCAGTTTGCTGAACCGCCAGAGATAGAGTCCTTCGCCGTGCGTGGCCTGCGGCGTGGGGAAGAGCAGGCCGCCGCCCGCGCCAAACTCATCCGTCATCTCAGAAGCCACGCTGAGGGCAGCCAGCAGAACGTCATCCGCTATCTCCGTCAGCAGAGAGTAGCGGGAGAGCGGACCCTGTGGCTCATCAATGCCCTTGCTGTAAAGCTGACCGCATCACAGGTGGAAGACATCGCCGCGATGCCCGAGGTGGAATCGATCCGCTATGATGAAGTCATCCGCCTGAGCCAGCCCGTGCCAACGGTCGCGCCTCTGGCTGTTTCGTCGTACAATCTCAATGCCGTTAACGCCCCGGCGCTTTGGGCTCTTGGCTATGAGGGGGCGGGGGTGGTCGTCGGCGTCATGGACAGCGGTGTCGATGTCACTCATCCGGCCCTGGCGGACAAATGGCGAAAAAACGGTGGCTGGTTTGATCCGTATCGCGATACATCGGAACCCTATGACCCTGTGTATTCGACAAATCCAGAGCAATCAGGGCATGGAACGGCGGTCACCGGCGTTATTCTGGGTGGCAACAATATCGGAGTTGCTCCGGCGACCCAGTGGATTGCCGCTAAGATTTTCGATGACGAGGGGAATGCGGATAACTCCAGAATCCATGAAGCCTTTCAGTGGATGCTTAACCCCGACGGCAATGATGCTCCGCATATAGTGAACAACTCTTGGGGGTTTGAAAAGGAGATAAATAAGTGTATCGACGAATTTCGCCTAGATGTCCAACGGCTTAAAACTGCCGGCATTGCCGTAGTCTTTGCTTCCGGCAACACGGGACAAGAGGGCGATATCAGCCCTGCGAATTATCCTGAGTCGATAGCTGTGGGCAGTGTCGGCGAGGAGCTGGTCGTCTCGACCTTTAGCGCTGTCGGTCCATCGGCCTGTGATAACGCCATCTATCCCGAACTGACCGCCCCAGGCGAGCTTATCAAAACCTCGACGAACGACCCCGCCTTTCCTTATGCCCTCTACTCCGGGACCTCGTTTTCCACGCCTCATGTGGCAGGCGTCATGGCTTTGCTCCTCGATGCTTTTCCTAACGCATCTGTGGGCGAGCTTGAAACGGCCCTGAAAGCCTCGGCCACGGATCTGGGTGAGACTGGGCCAGATAATTTCTACGGCTACGGTCTGGTCAACGCTCTTGCCGCCTACGGACAGCTCAATATCCCCCCTGTGGCCGCCCGGTTGCGCGCTCCGGCAAATGGCGCTGATCTTGTCGGTTCCTCGGTGGTGTTCGAGTGGGCGAGGGGAACGGATGCTAATGGCGACCCTTTGACAGAAACCCTTGTTTATGCTGAAAATGCTGCATTTTCACCGAATACTTCCGTTGATACCACCTCAGTCGAATCCACGGTTCTTTTACTGGGAGCCGGCCTCTTGCTGGGCGCAGGCCTGTGGTCAATGAGGCGCCATGGGGCGATGTCGGTGCTGCTGCTGTGCCTGGCAGCGGCTGGTTTATTACTGGTCTCCTGTGGTGGTGGTGGGGGTGGGGGTGACAGTGCGCCGACGCCGGTGGCGGTGGTGAAATATCAGGTTGACGGTCTGGCGCCGGGAACGTATTACTGGAAAGTCGTCACCGAGGACAGCCACGGCGCCGTCAGCGAAAGTGATGTCTGGACTTTTACTCTGCAGTGATGATCTGGTGAGAAAACAATGACCCTTTGGCAGCCCCTGAAAAACCAGCGCGGCCTGACGTTGATGATGGTTCTTGTCATGGTGACGGTTGTCGGCCTGGCCGCCGGCCTGGCGGGAACGAGCTGGAAGACGGTCGTGCAGCAGGCCCGGGAAAAAGAGCTGCTGTGGCGGGGGGAACAGTACCGCAAGGCCATCGGCAGCTATTATCGTTTTTCTGCCGGCACCGGCCAGAGGCCTCGGGCGGGGGCTTATCCCGACTCGTTGGAAGATCTGCTCAAAGACCCGCGCAGCCTCGAAACCCTGCGCCATATCAGGCGACTCTACCCGGACCCGATGACAGGCGGGGAATGGGCGCTGATCAGGGACCCGGGCGGCCGCATCATGGGTGTGCGCAGCTCTAGTTCCCTGAAACCCTTTCAGCAGGACAACTTTTCGGAAGAAAACAGAATTTTCAAGGGGAAGGCAGAGTATCGCGCCTGGGAATTCGTTTACAGGGCTTCAAGCTCTCCAGGCGTTCAGAACGCCGGGGAAAGAAGTGCCACCCGGTAATCTTTTCCTGGGCACCGGCTCTTTTGACAGGATGATGACAAAAAAAGCGGCCTTTTTAGGGGCCGCTTTTTTCAGGATGCAGGCTGGTCTTCGCCGAAGACCTGGGCGCTGAAGATGTAGATCTCGGTATCTTCGGCCTCGGCGGCTTCCGGCGGCAAGCCGGCCTTGATGCAGGTCTGCATGAGGAAAGTATCGCGATCCCAGCCATGCTCGGTCGCCACCTGGGGGAGCAGCACCCCCCGGTAATAGCCTTTTTCCAGATAGATGCCGTGTTTGCCGACTTCGATTTCCGTGAGATCCTCGATTTTTTTTAAGGGGGAGAGAACGGAAATTTCCAGGGAAAAATCGTCGAGATCCTCCTCTTTTATGGGATAGAAGCGGGGGTCGCGGGTGGCTGAAGAGATGGCGATTTCGACGACCTCCTTGAAGAGGGGCAGTTCTGATTGAAAGTTGCCGATACACCCTCGCAGCTTGCCTTTCTGTTTGATCGTGACAAAACAGCCGTTGCGGCGATTGAGAATCTTTTCCTCGCGGGGCTCGACGTAGGTCTCACCGGTGCGCACGTAGGTTTCAATCGCCTTGCGGGCCATGGCGAGCAGGATTTCTTTTTCTTTGGCATTGAGTTCTTTTTCCACACAACCTCCCGACAAGCCAAGTCATCGTTTTGGGCGTCAAAGTCGGCGCCAATATAGTCGCAACGTTCTCTTTTTTCAAGTCCAAAGCCGCAGTCGCACGATGCGGTTCACATGACGGGTGTGCGATTTTTCTGCTCAATCCTCTCGACGACGCAGTCGATGCCCCCTTCTTTGAGGCCGGGACGGAAGCAGCCATTGCAGGAAATGCAAGTGGCGCGGTGATTTTCATCCTTTTGCCAGCGCCGGACCAGGTCGGGTTCACGGATCAGGGGGCGGCTCAAGGCGAAGAGGTCGGCATCGCCATTTTCGAGCAGACGCGTGATGACGGCGCTCGAACGCAGGCCGCCGACGACCATGACTGGAGCGGAAACGGCTTGTTTGATACGGCGGGCGAAGGGAGCATTGTAGGCCTCGTCGGCGGGCGTATCGATTCCCTGACGTACGGGGGAGGCGGCCCCGGAGGCGGCGCTGCCCGAGCTGACTTCAATGGCGTCTATGCCCTGAACATCCAGCTTTTTCGCGACCTCCACCGCCTCTTCAATGGAAAAACCATCGGGCAGGTTGTCCGCTGCCGTCAGTTTGATGGCAACGGGAAAGTCGTTCCCTACCGCCTTGCGCACGGCCGCATAGACCTCGAAAAGAAAACGGCTGCGGTTCTCCAGGGTGCCGCCGTAATCGTCCCGTCGCTGGTTGGTCAGGGGCGAAAGGAACTGGTGAATGAGGTAGCCGTGGGCGCCGTGCAGTTGAATGCCGTCAAACCCGGCCTTTTGAGCCCGGGCCGCTCCCTCGGCAAAGGCCGTCACGATGTTGCGAATATCCTCCACGGTCATTTCACGGGGCGTCTCGCCGTAACTGGGGAAATCAAGGGCTGACGGAGCCAGTGGTGTAATGCCGGTGGCTTTGCTGCTGGTCTGGCCGCCGGCGTGAACCAGCTGGCACATCAGCAGACCGCCTTCGTCATGTACGGCCTGGACCAGACTTTGCAGTGACGGCAGCAGGGCGTCGCTGTCAATGCCCATCTTGCCCGGCAGCTGTTTGCCGTCGGCACGAACAAAGGTGTAACCTGAGATGATCAGGCCGACGCCTCCACGTACCAGTTGCCGGTAATAGTCTTCCAGCTTTTTACCAGGCGCGCCCTTTTCGTCGCACATCCCCTCCCAGGTGGCACTGCGCACGAAGCGGTTGGCAAGTTCAAGGTTCTTAAGGCGAAAAGGCGAGAAAAGGGGAGCGGCCATGGCTAAATCTCCTCGGGGTAAAAGGGTCTGGGGGCGGGGCGGGAATCCTTTTTTAGTAGTGTGTCATACCATTTTTCCCATGATAATTCCAGGTATTCCTGTTAAACTTGGCGAGCATTAAAAGGGTGATCCCTGTTTCAGCTTGTTTTTCAGTCGTGGTTCCTTTTGTTGGCAAAGGAGATATGAAGATGAGAGTTTTTCTCAGGACAATGGTCGTGATCCTGGCGTTGCTGTCACTGATCGCATGCAGCAGCAAACACAAACTCGTTGCCGGCGGCCCTGACTGGGTCAATCAGGGTAGCGGTGCCTTTAAGAAAGAAGGCGACCGGGTCTTCTACGGTGTCGGCGCCGTGGCCGGCATTTCCAGCCAGACGCTGGCGGTACAGACGGCAGATCAACGGGCTCGGGCCGATATCGCCAAGCAGCTTGATACCTATGTAGCCAATCTGTATCGCGATTATCAGACTTCGACGGCAGCCGCCATGGGACGGCAGGAGATGACCTCCCAGCAGGTGGAGCAGAGTCTCAAGACCTTTACCCAGGTCTCGGTCAAGGGGGCGAAGGTGGTCGATCGCTGGAAGGATCCCGAAACCCAAACCATCTACACCCTTGTCCGCCTCGACCTTGATGGCGTCAAGGCGACCCTGGAGCAGATGAAGGAGATGGATCCGGATCTGCGTGGGTTTGTTCATTCCAATGCCGAAAAGGCTTTTGATGAAATCCGTCTGGAAGAGGGAAGGAGATAGCATGAAAATGTCTGGATTGCGCTTTTTTAACCTTTTTTTGCTGCTGCTGATTCTGGGCCTTGTCGGGTGCGGCACCAAGGTGACCCGCATTGCTACAGACGAAGTGCGTGACCTGTCGGGGCGCTGGAACGATACGGACAGCCGTCTGGTCGCCGAAGCCATGGTGCAGGACTGCCTGAACACACCCTGGCTGTCCCAATTCGTCACCCGTACCGGCCAGAGGCCCGACATGATCGTCGGCCAGATCCGCAATCGTTCGTCCGAGCATATCAGCACGGAAACTTTTACCAAGGATCTGGAAAGGGCTCTGATCAACTCGGGACGGGCCAACTTTGTCGCCTCAGCTGAGGAGCGCGAGGGCGTGAGGGAGGAGCGTCTCGATCAGGATCTTCACGCGTCACCGGAGACGCGCAAGGCCCCCGGCATGGAAGCCGGCGCCGACTTCATGCTCATCGGCTCCATCAATTCCATCGTCGATCGTGAGGGCAAGGAGATGGTCGTCTTCTATCAGGTGAACCTCGAACTGATCGACATGGTCAATAATCGCAAGGTCTGGTTGGGAGAGAAGAAAATCAAGAAATTCGTCGAGCGGGCTCGCTTTAAACTTTAATCGGTCCGGCGACGGTATTGGTGGCGATGACACGAAAAGAGATGGGTCGGTGGGGAAAAGCGCTGCTGGCTGGCGTGCTGGTGCTGGCCGCTCTGACAGGCTGCGCCGATTACCAGCGCGCTCTGGAGCGGAGTTCCGCCCTGGCTTTATCCGGCGAATATGGCGGCGCCCTTGCTGTTCTGGAAAAATCCTCGCTGGCTCGTAGCGACAAAAACCGCCTGCTGTTTCTGATGGAAAAGGGTCTTCTGCTGCATCTTGGCGGGGAGTACGCTCTCAGTAACGAGGCCTTCGAGGAAGCGGATCAGCTTGTCGAGCAGTTGTTTACGCGCAGTCTGTCGGCGGAAACTCTCAGCTTTGTCACCAATGATCATCTCATTGCCTACAGCGGCGCCGATTACGAAACGGTCTACCTCAATTATTACAAGGCCCTGAACTTTATCAATATGGGTGATCTTGAGGGGGCCCGCATCGAGAGCCGCAAGATTGACCAGAAGCTGAACTACTTTGCCGACACTTTCGGCAGCGGGGACAGATTCAAGGAGAGTGCCTATCTTCGGCTGCTGACCGGTTTGATTTATGAGGCTCTGGGGGAAAACAACGATGCCTTCATCGCCTACCGAAAAAGCCTCGAGCTCTATCAGAACAATTATCCGAAATATGGGGTGCGCGAACCCGATTTTCTCTGGAATCGTTTGCTGATCAGTGCCAGGCGCTCGGGCCTGCTGGAGGAATATCGCCACTACCTTGATCAGGCTGAGGGGCTTGAACTGACCGAGGAAGATGGACGGCCGTTAGTCGCCGTCATTGTTGCCTCCGGGATGGTGCCGATCAAACAGGAAGTCTTCGCCCTTTTCCCCACGTCGCAAGGTTTCCCGGTCAAGCTGGCGTTGCCCGAGTTTGTTGACCGCAAGCAGCCGGTTCGTCGATTGGAAGTGTCCGTGGATGGGGAAAACTGGGTGAGGCCCGAGCGGGTAGAGGATGTGGAAAAAGTGGCCCGGGCCAGTCTCGAGGACCGCAATGGTCGTATCCTCGCCAAGGCCATCGCTCGTGCGACCGCCAAGCAGGTGGCGGCCCGCCAGGTTGAAAAGAACAACGGACCGCTGGCCGGTCTGGCCATGCAGATTACGGCGCTGGTCACGGAACGGGCTGATTTGCGTTCCTGGTCGATGCTGCCGGCTGAAATTCATCTGGCTCTCCTGCCCGCTCCAGAGGACAGCCGTCAGATCCTGATACGGGAAGGACAAGACCGGTGGGCTTGCCGTGTACGGCCGGCAGAAACTGCCGTTCGCTTTGTGACGCTACGGCTCTATTGAGGCATGCAACGGTATGACAAGGAGGTTTCACCATGAGATGGATTGGTGTGCTGGTGGGTCTGCTGACCCTGGTACTGCTGGCGTCCTGTGCGCCCAAACCCCCCGAGTGGACTTTGGGAAAAAGTACGCTCTATCCCGAACAGGCTTACCTGGTGGGTGTGGGGATGGCCTCTACCCGGGCTGAGGCTGAAAACCGTGCCCGCTCCGAGTTGGCCAAGATATTTACGGTGCATATCGCCTCAAGGGAAGTCAGCACCGAGTCGGAGTGGCTCAATCGTGCCGGCAACATTGCTGGTGCCGGATACCGGCAGGCTGTGCAGGCTGACCTTGTCGCCACCAGCGACAAGGTCCTCTCCGGGGTTCGTGTTGCCGAGGTCTGGCAGGATGAAAAGGCTGGCCTCTGGCACGCCCTCGCGGTGTTGGATCGCCTGCAGACGAGCCAGGCATTGCGCGCCGAGATAAACGAAGCCGACCAGACCGCCATGGCTCAGGTTCGTCAGGCTGAGCAGGCCAGAACCAGATTCAGGGCGCTTGGACACTATCTGCAGGCTCTGAAGGCCCTTGAACTGCGACGCACTCTGGCCGCCGATCTGCGTATTGCCGACCCCTCTGGTTTTGTCGCGGAACCGCCTTATGCCACGGCGGCCATTGCGGCCAAAGCCGATGAAGTGGCTGGTACGATTCAGGTCGGCATCGATCTGCAGGATGATCGCGATGGTATCGTGCGGGGAGCGGTGATCCAGTCGTTGACCGGTCTGGGCATTCAGCTGGCCCCTTCCATCGCCGGCGATGTGCGGTTGCTGGGGCATGTCAGCGTGGATGCCTACAAGGCGTCCGACCCCTGGCACTGGGTCGCCGCTGCCGCCCAGGTCGAATTTGTCGAGCCCGATGGCAAGATCCTCGACGCTGTGCGGGTGAATGTGCGGGAAGGGTCGCAGATTGCCTCCCGGGCCGACACGCTGGCGCGGGAGAAACTGGGTGAGAAGCTCGCTCAGATTCTTATCGAGCGGCTGGGTTTTATCGGATCCCCATCGTCCCGGTAGGTTCCCGGGGGCAAGGGCCCGGCCTGAAATGGAAAACGCCACCATTCTCCCGCTTCAACAGGAGTCTGGTGGCGTTCTTTTTGGGTACAGCGGTTAAATGGTAATCCGGTTCCGTTTACTGGTTGGCTGCCAGTTTCTGGGAGGGATCCCGAACGATGATGGCGTCCTTGCCGTTGTAGATCCACAGCAGGCCGCAGTCGCCACATTCCTGAAGATTCTTGGCGAAACCATCGGTGTGAGAGTTCAGTTCAATATGCTTGGTGTTCTTGCAGATGGGGCACTCCATCTCTTTTCTCCTTCGACTGGTGTTATATGGTTTTTTTTACCAAAATCTTTATCCAGTATAAGAGTTCTCTCCGCGAATGCAAGGGTAAAAAACAAAAAAAGCATTTTAAAACAATATGTTAGCGCTGAGTTTGTTTTATTGGGTATACCGCTTGTTTATATCCATGGTGCGGGATGGTGCGTGGTGGGTGGTTGTACCGGTTAACTCATTGAAATAAAATAATTATTTCCAGAATAAACCGCTATTATGCTTCGCGAGAGAAAGAGGTTGGTTTTGGCGAAGACGCTACAGAAAAGGCCCCGAAATTCGGGGCCTTTTTATTAATGGATGGAAGCGGAGAGATGATTCTTCTATTTGTTTTTCTTCTCGTGTTTTTTGCGATCGTTGGCGTCGAGATACTTTTTGCGAAGCCGAATCGATTTCGGCGTTACTTCCACCAGTTCATCGTCATCGATGTATTCGAGCGCCTGCTCCAGGGTTAGAATACGCGGCGGCGTCAGGCGGACGGTGTCGTCGCTGCCGGAAGCGCGTACGTTGGTCAGCTTCTTGCCTCTGCAGGCGTTGACGATGAGGTCGTTTTCCTTGGCGTGCTGGCCGATGATCATGCCTTCATAGACGTTGACCCCCGGGGCAACAAAAAGAATGCCGCGATCCTGCAGGTTGAAGAGCGAGTATGCCACGGTTTCACCGGATTCCAGAGCGATAAGGACGCCGTTCTTCCGACTGCTGATGGGGCCCTTGTAGGGGGCGTATTCGTGGAAGGTGTGATTCATGACGCCGGTGCCGCGCGTGTCGGTGAGGAACTCGCTGCGGAAACCGATAAGCCCGCGGGCGGGGATGACGAATTCGAGGCGGTTGACACCTTCCATGGGTTGCATGGAGACCATTTCCGCCTTGCGGGTGCCGAGCTTTTCGATGACCGTACCCTGGAACTCCTCGGGGACGTCAATGACCAGGTATTCCATCGGCTCGCAGCGCACGCCGTCGATTTCGCGATAGATGACCTCGGGCTTGGAGACGGAGAGTTCGTATCCTTCGCGGCGCATGTTTTCGATGAGGATGGAGAGGTGCAGTTCACCGCGTCCAGACACTTTGAAGGTGTCGGTGTTGTCCGTGTCTTCCACCCGCAGAGAGACGTTGGTGCGCAGTTCGCGCGTCAGGCGCTCGCGAATGTTGCGCGAGGTGACGAATTTGCCTTCCAGACCGGCGAAGGGGGAATCGTTCACGATGAAATTCATCGACAGGGTCGGCTCGTCGATCGCCACATAGGGCAGGGCGATGGGGTTGGCGGCGTCGGCAAAGGTCTCGCCGATGCCCACTTCGTCAAAGCCAGCGATGTTAATGATGTCTCCGGCGAAAGCCTCTTCCAGTTCGATCTGCCTGAGGCCTTCGTAGCCCAGCAGCTTGCTGACGCGGCCGCGGGTGATCTTGCCTTCGCGGCTGATGACGGCGATGGTGCTGCCCGTTTTGACGCGGCCGTTGAAGATCTTGCCCGTGGCGATGCGGCCGATATAGTCATTGTAGTCGATGTTGGTTACCAGCATCTGGAAAGGCGCATCGGGGTTGGCCTCCGGCGCCGACACGCGCTCGGCGATCATCTTGAACAAGGGTTCCAGATCTTTGGACTCGTCTTCGAGTTCGCGCATGGCATAGCCGTTTTTGGCGCTGGCGTAGACGATGGGGAAGTCGAGCTGCTTTTCATCGGCGTTAAGCTCGCAGAAGAGGTCAAAGACCATGTTGACCACCTCTTCCGGGCGAGCGCCGGGGCGGTCGATCTTGTTGATGACCACGATGGGCTTGAGGCCGAGGTCAAGGGATTTCTTCAGCACGAAGCGGGTCTGGGGCATGGGGCCATCGAAGGCGTCCACCAGCAGCAGCACCGAGTCGACCATCTTGAGGACGCGTTCGACCTCACCGCCGAAATCGGCGTGGCCGGGTGTATCGACGATATTTATTTTAAGGCCACCGTGATGGATGGACAGGTTTTTGGAGAGGATGGTGATGCCCCGTTCCTTTTCCAGATCGTTGCTGTCCATGACTCTTTCGGTAATGACCTGGTTTTCACGAAACACCCCGGATTGCTTGAGCATGGCATCCACCAGGGTTGTCTTGCCATGGTCAACGTGGGCGATAATTGCGATATTGCGAATTTTTTCCGACATACGATTCTCTGTGGCTCCTCTTTTGAGTTCTGCGACTCTCTTTGATTGCGACTGACGGGAAAACCCTCCAATAATAGGGGAGACGATCATTAAAATCCAGAAAAAAATAAGGGGTTACAGTCGTTATTTAGGAAAAGGCGTTCTTTTGACGGAAGGGTTGCATGACTGGGATATCCGCATTAATATCTAATTTTACACGGATATCTTGCGACAAGGAGGTCTTCTGCCATGAAGCCACTCAATCACGCCGTTATTCTTCTGTCCCTCCTGATGTTCCTTTTTCTGGACGGTTGTGCCGTCAATCCCGTCACCGGGAAAAAAGAACTGGCCCTTTTCCAGGTTTCGACGGAAGAAGAGATCGCCATCGGCGAGAAAAGCTATCCGCAGGTCATTCAGCAGATGAAGGGTGAATATCCCGATCCGGCGCTGGCCCGCTATGTCCAGGAGGTCGGCGCCAAGCTGGGCCGCGTTAGCCAGCGTCCCGAGCTTCCCTACCAGTTCAAGGTGGTGAACGATTCTTCCCCTAATGCCTTCGCTCTACCGGGTGGATATATCGCCATCTCGCGCGGCCTGCTGGTGGAGCTGGAAAACGAGGCCCAGCTGGCCGCCGTACTGGGCCATGAGGTCGGCCACGTGACCGCCCGCCATTCCGTGGCCGGAATGCAGCGCGGTACGTTGCTGGGTCTGGGCATGGCTGTACTTACCGGCGTGACAGGTGAGTCCGCCTACGGGCCAGTGGCTCAGCAGGCGGGGCAAGTCGCCGCCCAGCTGCTGGACAGTTCGTACAGTCGTGAGCAGGAACGCGAATCCGACCGCCTTGGCATCGATTACATGGTCAGGGCAGGCTACAACCCGCTGGGCAGTGTGCAGCTGCAGGAATTCTTCTATCGCCAAACCGAAGGAAGCGCCGAACCCATGTGGCTCAGTGGTCTCTTTCGCACACACCCCTTTTCCAGGGATCGCATGCTGGCCAACCAGGATTATGTGCGGTCGCAATATGCCTTTACCCTGCAGGCCGGCGATTTTTCCTTCCGGGAAGATCCCTTCCTGAAGGCCACGGCCGGCTTACGGGCCAAGAAGAAAGCCTATGAGCTCTATGACGCCGCCCAGCAGCTCGAAGTCCAGAACAATATGACCGCCGCCATCGAGACTTATCTGCAGGCTCTGGACGCGGCCCCGGGGGAAGCCCTCATCTATACCGGCCTGGGATTGGCCTCGCTGCGGATGGGTGATCTGGCGCCGGCCAGGCGCTACCTGCAGGAAGCCATCCGACTGAATGACAACTATTATGAATCTCGTATGGGTTTGGGCTATGTCTATCTCCAGCGCAATGAAAACCAGGCCGCCGTTACGGAGCTGGAAAAGGCCATGGAGCTTATGCCCAGCCTGCAGGGGGCCTATCTGCTGGCGGAGGCTTACGAGAAGACGGCTCAGACCGCCAAAGCCCTGGAGCTCTATCAGGCGGTCGCCAAGGCCGACCCTCAGGGCAAACTCGGCCAGGCGGCTGCCGGCCGGATAAAGGCCCTGGGTGGGAGGCTGTGAGCTGGCAGCCCTTGTTGCAAAATGGCGAGCGGATACTTTGGCGAGGCCGTCCGGCTCCCCGCTGTTATACTTTTCGATACTGGCGCCTCGGTTGGGCCGGGGTGCTGATTCTTTGTTTTGGCCTGGCCGGATGGTCTTTTTTGCCCGCCGGGATGAGCCTGCTCCTGCTGGTAGCTGGCCTGCTGCTGGCCGTCGGGCTGCCCGTGCTTTGCCGATTATTCTGGGTGCGCGTTGACTATGTACTGACGAACCACCGTATTTACTGGCGGGGTGGCCTGCTCCGTGACCGCTGCGCTTCCAGAGAGCTTGCCGACCTCGTCGACTTCTCAGTGGATCGGCACGGGCCTCAGCTGGCCACGGTCTCGCTGCGGTTTGGTTACGAACGTCGTCTTCTGCGGCTCTTTTGTCTCGAACACCCCGAAACGCTCACCATCCTGTTTAAACCCCAACCCGGGCACGGAAAGGAAAGAGGCTGAGTCCCTTTTTCGTTTTAGCGTTTGACATTTGGCGGTTCGATTGATTACCATCCCGGAACTCATTTTCTGAAGGATTCTTGATCGCGTGGCTATGGAAAAACGCTTTTATCTCGAAACGTTCGGCTGCCAGATGAATGTGGTGGACTCGGAGCGCATCGTCGCTCTGCTGGAAGGGATCGGTTACCGGCAGGTCGAAGCTCCCGAAAGCGCCAACCTGGTGCTGCTCAACACCTGCTCCATCCGTGACAAGGCCGAACGCAAGGTCTACGGGCATCTCGGCCGCTTCAAACCCATCAAAGAAGAAAACCCCGGTCTTATCATCGGCGTCGGCGGCTGCGTGGCTCAGCAGGAAGGCCAGCGCCTGCTCGACAAGCTGCCCTATCTCGACCTGGTCTTCGGTACCCACAACGTGCATAAACTGCCGGACATGGTGCGGGATGTGGAAAAAAACCGCGCCCGCTGCCTCGAAACGGAATTTCTCGACCGCGACACCCGGCTGCGCCTTTTTCCGGATCGCGCTCCGGGCGAGTCGGTCAGCCGTTTCGTCACCGTTATGCAGGGCTGCGACAATTTCTGCTCGTACTGCATCGTCCCCTACGTGCGCGGTCGCGAGGTCAGCCGTCCCAGCACTCAGGTTCTCGACGAGGTCCGGCATCTGGCCGGGCAGGGCGTACGGGAGGTGACGCTTATCGGCCAGAATGTCAATTCCTACGGCCGCAAAGAAGTGGGCGAGATCTCCTTCGCTCAGTTGCTGCACCGTGTCCA
Source organism: Desulfuromonas sp. AOP6 (assembly GCF_009731355.2). Classification (GTDB taxonomy): domain Bacteria; phylum Desulfobacterota; class Desulfuromonadia; order Desulfuromonadales; family SZUA-540; genus SZUA-540. The sequence goes on along the minus strand of NZ_AP022810.1, from coordinate 2,100,372 downwards.
GGAGATTGAGGGGATCGAGCGCATCCGATTCACCACCTCGCATCCCAAGGACCTCTCCGACGAGCTGATCGACTGTTTCGGTGCTCTCGACAAGCTCTGCTGGCACCTGCACCTGCCGGTGCAGAGTGGTTCCGATCGCATCCTGCACAGCATGAACCGGGGCTACACCCGGGCCCAGTACCTGCGTATCGTGCGCCGCCTCAAGGAGGTCTGTCCCGAGATTCGCATCACCTCCGATATCATTGTCGGCTTTCCCGGCGAGACCGAAGCCGATTTCGCCGATACCCTGTCGCTGATGGAGGAGGTGCGCTACGCCGACGTCTTTTCATTCCTCTATTCCAGCCGACCCGAAACCGCCGCCGCCAAGCTTAAAGACGATCTGACACCGGAGATCAAGCAACAGCGCTTCGGTCGCCTCATCGCGCTGCAGGAGTCCGCTTCGGCCTCGATCTGGGCGGCCGACCAGGGGCAAGTGCTCGATGTGCTGGTCGAAGGAGAGAGTCGCCAGGGCGGCGGCCAGCTTTTCGGCCGCACGACCTGGAACCGTATCGTCAACTTTCATGGCAGTCGTGATCTGATTGGCCAGATTGTGCCTGTACGCATCAAGCGCGTGTATAAAAATTCCCATCTTGGCGATCTGCAGATTTCCTGAAGAGTGTGGACGGCTTCGCTACACCCAAGCCGTCTGATCTTTTCGCAACCCTGAAAAACACGGCTGAACAGCCAGCAGTCCCTGTGAGCATATGGCCAAAGGCAGACTTCTCGCTATAGACGACGAAAAATTTTTCCGGGAACTCTACCGGGATCTCCTCCGTGGCGAGGGATACGATGTTCGTGTGGCCGCCAGCGGCGAGGAGGCCTTGGACATCCTCAACGCGGAAGGCGCCTTCGATCTGGTTATTACCGATATGGAAATGCCGGGCATGAATGGCGTGGAGACCACGGAGGCCATCAAGCGGTTGTATCCGGAACAGGAAGTGATCGTGGTGACGGCTCAGCATGACGTGACCCTGGCCGTGGAATCCATGAAGCGTGGTGTCGCCGATTATATTCTCAAGCCGATCCATGCAGAGGAATTCCTTCTGCTCATCAACCGCGTCCTCTTCCGCCAGGCTCTCCATGTCGAGCGGACCAAATTGTTCAACGAAAATCTCGAATTCCTCTCCATTCTCCTGGCCTATCGCAAATGTCTCGTTTTTCTGAAGGTGGACGATCCGGATCGTCTCGGCGATCTGATTCTCGATACCCTCATGGAGTTGCTTAAGGCCGAAGGGGCCGTCATCTGGCTGGCCGAGGACGGTGGTCGGCAATATCGCTTTCAGAGCTGTCGCGGGCGGTCCGTTCCCCCGGTCGGGGATGAAGTCTTTCGACCCAACGAAGTAGAGCGCCGGCTTATTCACGGGGGCAAGGCGGTCACCATGGATCGTGGCGCCGCCCTCTGGCTTCCCCTGCTCTCCGGGGTGGAGCCTCTGGCCTTTATTCGGGTGGAGCGCCCTGCGCAAAGACCCGACTTCAGCCGTGAGGATCAGGCCGTTGCCGATGCCGTCGGCGAGTTCGCCGCGAGCGCCCTCGTCGGTAGCCTGCAGCGTCGTCGCTTTGATCGGCAATGTTTCCGCGTGCGTCCGGAGGGCTGCTACACTCTGTCTTTTCTCACGGACACCCTCGAGCGTGAATTGCGGCGCTGTGACCGCTACGGCCGAAACCTGTCGCTGATCAAGCTGGTTGTCGCCAATTACCGGGAGGTCGCCTACCGGTTTCTCGATCGGGAACTCGGGGAAGTGGTGGGGCGTATGGCCGACACCCTGCAGTCCGTCCTGCGCGACGCCGACATACTGGCCATGGAATCACCCGATCAGTACTTCATTCTGCTGCCCGAAACGGACTACTGGGGAGCTCTCGTGGCCCAGAAGCGTATCCGCAAGGCGCTGGCAGGGCAGCTTTGTGTGGTCGGACCGAAAAAACAGGTCGATCTGGATGTGCTCATGCGCTCCGCTTCTTTTCCTGTCGATGGCGCCACCTTTACTGCTCTGCGGGCCACGGTGGAAAAAAACATCGCCCAGCTGCCCGACAGTCTTTTTCGGCGGGCTGGCATGGAATCACTCTCCTTCTGGCAGATCGTCGATGGCCTGCTGGCCGACAAGGGGGCTTCGCCTGCTCCTCGTGGCAGGGTAGAGGATTTCGCCCAGAGCAGTTCTTTTGGTCTGGACAGCGGCAGGATGAATACGCTGATGGAAGCCTTCTGTCGCGAGGTGGTAGAATCGAACCGGGTGCGAGGCATCGTCTACCGGGGCTGTTCTGATTTTGCCACCGTGCGCCAATCCCTTGGCCAGGTCGAGGCCCTTGAGCAGTCGGCGACCTCCCTCTTCCTTTTGGGTGGCGAGAATAGGGTCAATTGGGATTACCAGCGCATCCATCCCATTTACATCGACGATCCGCGTTTTTCGCAGGTCGATTTTCTGCTTTATCTCAACGAAGACCATGCCTATGCCCTCTTTACCCGCCAGGTCGAGGGCGAAGTGGTTGGTTTCCATAGCTGTGACTTCTTTTTTGTTGAAAATCTGATCGCCAAACTCCAGGAGCAGTACCGTCTGCAAGCCCTGATCTAGGATGACCATGGCCTCTCCGACCGCACAAATCCTGATTGCCTCCTCCCAGGACGACCTTTCCCCCCTGGCCCCTCTGCTGTCCCAGCAGGGTTACCAGGTGAAATCTGACGGGGACAGTGCCAGAATCCTTGAATGGGCCCTGAAGTCACCGCCTGCGCTCATCCTCGTCGATACCCGTCTTCAGGAGCCTTCCGCCAGCCGCTTCGGTCAGCTGCTGCGGGCAAACAGCCGCACCGAGGGGATCCCGGTCTTCTACGTCGGCGAAGAGGGGGAAAATGTCGAAGGCTTCCGTCGGCATAAAGACCGTTTTGTGCCGCGTCCGTTCAATACCGAGCAACTGCTGGCCGATATTCACGCGTTCTTTCGTCGGGCCGGTCAGGCCCGCCAGGTCAGCCGCAAGAAGGCCGATTTTGAAGGGAGCCTCAGCCGGCTGTCGCTGGTCGATCTGCTGCAGGTATTGAGCCTCAATCAGAAAGAAGGCGTGCTGACCCTTACCCGCACGCGGATCAAGGGGACAATCTATCTGCTGGATGGCTGCGTTGTTCATGCCCACACCGGTCAGGTGAGCGGTGAGAAGGCGTTCCACCGCATGCTTACCTGGGACGATGGTCTCTTTGCCTTTTCGCCCACCCAGGTGGATGTCGAAGCCAGCATTCATTTGCCCATGGACCATCTGCTCATGGAAGGGCTTCGGCAGAACGACGAGCTGATGCAGCAGAGGAGTTCCCTGCCGGCGCCCGATCTTCTGCTGGGTTTGACTGTTTCTCGTCAGCAGGTACCCGAGGACCTGCGTCCCGTTACCAGGGAAATCCTCGACCTGCTCACCTACTATCCGCGCTGCGGCGACCTTGTCGAACATTGTTCGCGACCCGATTATGAGGTTCTGCAGGTTCTTAAAGAGCTGCTCGACCGCGGTCTGGTAGAGGTGCGGCCCGCCACCGCCACCAAGGCGAGCATTCAGCCGCTGCTCAGTAGCGAGGATATTCTGGCGGTGAGAAATCGTCTGATACCGGCCGATGCCATGCCAGACCGGGCCAGTGGCAAGCTGATTCTGCTCGCCCGTTCGCAGCAAAGGGTGGTCAGCTTCCTGCAGGCCCTGCAAGGCCTGGGGGAGTTCGAGGCGAACCGGGGATTTCTCGACATGGCCGAAGGACTGCCTCTGGGCGATGCCGGTCGCCTGAACCTCAACGAGGCCTTTTATCTACGGCTTTTTGCGCTTCCCTCCCTGGCCAGCGCCGCTCCCCTGTGGCATTCCTTCGCGCGTCGACTTTTCGGCGTTATCACGCTTGACGGCGAAGAGGGTGTTGCCGAGGCGGAGCGCTTCTTCACCGGACAGATCGGGGTTCGGGTTCTTTCTCTCGATCCGGCCGCCCTGACCGACAACCGGAGGCAGGACCTTCTTCGCTGTCTTCAGCAGCTGGCGGCGCCCTTCCGACAGTCTCTTGAAAAGGATAAATCGTGATCGATCTGCACACCCATTCCATCTACAGCGATGGCGAACTGATCCCGGCGGAACTGACCCGGCGGGCGGCCGTGGTCGGCTACCGTGCCCTGGCCATTACCGACCATGGTGATTTTTCCAACCTGGATCTCATTATTCCCCGTCTGGTTCGCGTCGCTGCCGACCTTGGTAAGGCCTGGGGCTTTACCGTGATGGCCGGTATCGAACTGACCCACGTGCCCCCGCCCATGATCCTTGCCGCCGTGCAGGAGGCCCGTCGTCTTGGCGCCCAGATCGTCGTCTGCCACGGCGAAACCATCGTCGAGCCCGTTGCCTCCGGTACCAACCGCGCTGCCCTGGAGGCGGACGTCGACATTCTGGCCCATCCCGGCCTCATGACGGCCGAAGAGGCCGCTCTGGCGGCCCGCAGGGGCATCTGCCTGGAAATTACCACCCGCAAGGGGCACAGCCTGACCAATGGTCACGTCGCCCGCATGGCCCTGGAGCACGGCGCCCGCTTGGTGGTCAATACGGACAGCCACGCGCCGGGAGATCTGACGCCCCTGGCCATGGCCCGCAAGATTGCCTTGGGCGCCGGTCTGAGTGAGGAGCAATTTGAACAGACCCGTCGCAACAGCGACCATCTGGTACGCAAGGCCCTGGGGGTGATGGCCGTGAGAAATGGTGATTGAGGAGTGAGGATTCGCTGATTATGAATGAACAGGATTTTGCTTTTTTTAAACGATTTGTCGAAGCCCCGAGCCCGTCCGGGTTTGAACAACCGGCCCAGCGCGTGTTCCGCCAGGAACTGACCGGCGTGGCCGATAGCATCGAAACCGACGTCATGGGCAACGTCATGGCGCGCCTCCGGGCCAGCCGTGATGATGTCCCTCGCGTCATGCTCGCCGGGCACTGTGACGAAATCGGTCTGATGGTCAAGTATATCGACGACAACGGTTTCCTTTATTTCGGCCCCATTGGTGGCGTCGACGCCCACCTTGTCCCCGGCCAGCGGGTATGGGTGCACGGCGCGACTGGCGCCATCCCCGGCGTCATCGGTAAAAAACCCATTCACCTCATCGAGGCCAAAGAACGCGACACGGTGGCCAAGTTCAAAAACATGTTCATCGACATCGGTTGCAGCAACCGGCAGGAGGCCGAAACCCTGGTCGCCGTCGGCGATCCCGCCACCTTTGCCGTGGGGCTGCAGCGGCTGCAGGGCGACCGCGTCACCTCCCGCGCCTTTGATGACAAGATGGGCGCTTTTATCGTCGCCCAGGTTCTCAAGGAAGTGCGACGGCGCGGCGACTCGCCGGTGGATCTTTTCGGCGTCTCCACCGTGCAGGAAGAGATCGGCCTGCGCGGCGGCACCACCAGCGCCTACGGCGTCAACCCCGACGTGGGCATCGCCATCGAGGTGGGGCACTCCACCGACTATCCCGACGTCGACAAGAAGGAGATCGGCGACTTCCGTGTCGGCAAGGGACCGATCCTCGCCCGCGGCGCCAACATCAATCCCGTTCTCTTCGAGCTGCTGGTGGAGACGGCCCGCGACGAGAATATCCCCTATCAGGTCATGGGCGCCCCCCGTGCCACCGGCACCGACGCCAACGTCATGCAACTCACCCGCGGCGGCGTGGCGGCGGCCCTGGTCAGCGTGCCCCTCCGCTACATGCATACCCCGGTGGAGCTCCTGTCCCTGAGCGATCTGGAGAACACGGTGCGCCTGCTGGTCGGCCTCCTTGGTCGCATAACCGACCGCAACATGTTCATCCCCGTTTGACGCGGTATTTTCCCTTGACTCAGACCGGGGAGATTGCATAGCATTATCGATTAAAAGTTTTTGCCCAGCAACCGACAAAAGGAGATCGCGATGCAGGATCTGGATATACGCGAAGGCCTGACCTTCGACGACGTTTTGCTTGTCCCCGCCCATTCGGAAGTCTTGCCCAAAGAAGTCGATCTGACCACCGACCTGACCCGTAAAATCAAGCTCAATATCCCGCTGCTGTCGGCGGCCATGGATACGGTGACCGAATCACGCACCGCCATCTGCATGGCGCGTGAAGGCGGCCTCGGCATCGTCCACAAGAATATGACGCCGCAGGAGCAGTCGCTTGAAATCGACCAGGTCAAGAAGTCCGAGAGCGGCATGATCGTCGATCCCATCACCATGCATCCCGACCAGAAGATCTACGAAGCCCTCGACCTGATGAAAAAGTACCGTATCTCCGGGGTGCCCATCACCAAAGACGGCCGGCTCGTCGGTATTCTCACCAACCGCGACCTGCGTTTCGAGACCAGGCTCGACCAGCCCATCTCCAACGTCATGACCAAGGACAAGCTGGTCACCGTGCCCCCCGGCACCACCCTGGAAGAAGCCAAGCAGCATCTGCATGAGCACCGCATCGAGAAGCTGCTGGTGGTTGACGACAGCTACGCCCTCAAAGGGCTGATCACCATCAAGGATATCGAAAAGGTCCGCAAGTATCCCATGGCCTGCAAGGATGAGTTCGGCCGCCTGCGTGTCGGCGCCGCCATCGGGGTCAGTGGCGACCGCGAGGAGCGCCTCGAAGCCCTCATCCGTGCCGGCGTCGACGTGGTCATCATCGACACGGCGCACGGTCATTCACAGGGGGTCCTTGACGCCGTCGTCGACACCAAACGTCTCTATCCCGATCTGCAGCTCATCGCCGGCAACATCGCCACCGCCGAGGCGGCCAAGGCCCTGATCAAGGCGGGCGCCGATGGCCTCAAGGTGGGCATCGGTCCGGGCTCCATCTGCACCACCCGCGTGGTGGCCGGGGTCGGTGTTCCCCAGATCAGCGCCATCAACGACGTGGCCAAGGTGGCGCACAAGGCTGGCATCCCCCTCATCGCCGACGGCGGTATCAAGTATTCGGGCGAGCTGCCCAAGGCCATCGCCGCCGGCGCCGATATCATCATGATCGGCTCCCTCTTTGCCGGAACCGACGAATCGCCGGGCGAAACCATCCTTTACCAGGGTCGCACCTATAAATCCTATCGCGGCATGGGCAGCCTCGGCGCCATGAAGATGGGGAGCAAGGACCGTTACTTCCAGGCCGACGTGGAGAGCGAAGTCAAACTCGTCCCCGAAGGGATCGAAGGCCGCGTGCCCTATCGCGGCAGCCTCTCGGCCAATATCCACCAGCTGCTCGGCGGCCTGCGGGCCGGCATGGGTTACACCGGCTGCCGCACCCTCAAGGAGCTGCAGAAGAACGCCCAGTTCGTGCGCATTACCAACGCCGGCCTGCGCGAGTCCCACGTCCACGACGTGGCCATCACCCACGAAGCCCCCAACTACCGCGTCGAGCGCCAGGGGTAGGGCGGTGAGGGGTGAGGCGTGAGACGGGAAGAGTGGGGCGGGAAGAGTGAGGAGTAAGGAGTAAATGCCTCACCCCTCCCCCCTAACGCCTCACGTTTCCCCCCTAACACCTCACGTTTCACGTCATACGGAGTCATCATGTCCGATATTCATAGCGAAAAGATTCTCATTCTCGATTTTGGCTCCCAGTACACGCAGCTCATCGCCCGCCGGGTGCGTGAAGCCCATGTTTACTGCGAACTGCATCCTTACGACATGGACCTGCAGGCCATTCGTGATTTCGCCCCCCAGGGGATCATCCTCTCCGGTGGACCCAAGTCCGTTTACGACCAGGGGGCGCCGGCCGTGGAGGAGGCTCTGTTCGAGCTGGGTGTACCCGTTCTCGGTATCTGCTACGGCATGCAGCTCATGTCCCGCCATTTCGGCGGCGAGGTGGTGCCGGCCGGTAAGCGGGAATTCGGCCATGCCGATCTGCACAGTCAGGGCCAGCCCGGCCCGCTCTTTGACGGCTTTTTCATTGAAGGCAGCAGCCCCGTCTGGATGAGCCACGGCGACCACGTCTCCCGCCTTCCTGCGGGTTTCGAGGTTGTCGCCTCCACGGATAACGCGCCGGTGTGCGCTATCCAGAATGCGGCGCGCCAGCTATACGGCGTCCAGTTTCATCCCGAGGTCAACCACACCCCCCGCGGCGAAATCCTCATCGACACCTTCGTGCGCAAAATCTGCGGCTGCAGCGGCAGCTGGACGCCGGGGCACATCATCGAAGATGCCATCAGCCGCATCCGCGAACAGGTCGGTGGCGACCGCGTCATCCTCGGTCTCTCCGGCGGCGTCGATTCCTCCGTGGCCGCTGCTCTTATTCATCGGGCCATCGGCGAGCAGCTCACCTGCGTGTTTGTCGACAACGGCCTGCTGCGGCTGGGCGAGGGGGACCAGGTCATGGCCACCTTCGCCGAAAACATGGGCGTCAAGGTCATCCGCGTTGATGCCGAAGAGCGCTTCCTCAATGGCCTTTCGGGGGAGAACGACCCCGAGCGCAAGCGCAAGATCATCGGCGGCCTCTTCGTCGATATCTTCGAGGAAGAAGCCGGCAAGCTCAGCGATGCCCGATGGCTGGCCCAGGGGACCATCTACCCCGACGTCATCGAATCGGCCGGGGCCAAAACGGGCAAAGCTCACAATATCAAGAGCCATCACAACGTCGGCGGCCTGCCCGACTATATGAAACTGCAGCTGCTCGAACCCCTGCGCGAACTGTTCAAGGACGAAGTCCGCGCCATCGGCGAAGAGCTGGGGCTGCCCCGGCAGATGGTCTGGCGTCACCCCTTCCCGGGGCCCGGCCTGGGCGTGCGTATTCTCGGCGAAGTCAAAAAAGAGTACGCCGATATCCTGCGCCGCGCCGACGCCATCTACATCGAAGAGCTCTACAGCAGCGGGCACTACGATAAGATCAGCCAGGCCTTCGCCGTTTTTCTGCCCGTCAAGAGCGTCGGCGTCATGGGCGACGGCCGCACCTACGAGTACGTGGTGGCCCTGCGCGCCGTCGAGACCAAAGATTTCATGACCGCCGGCTGGTATCCCATGCCCTACGCCGACCTGGCCCGCATCAGCAACCGCATCATCAACGAGGTCAAAGGTATCAACCGCGTCGTCTATGATATTTCCAGCAAGCCCCCGGCGACCATCGAATGGGAGTAAGCCTGCCACAGGCTTCGGATAGAGCCATGGACAGCAAGACACGAATCCTCTTTGTCGACGACCATGAGGTCTTCCACGAGTGCATGCGGGCCCTGTTTGCCGCGCATGAGGGGATGGAAATCGTCGCCACCGCCAACAACGGGCAGAGCGCCGTGCGTCTGGCCCAGGAGCTGCGTCCCGACATCGTCGTCATGGATATGTCGATCCCCGTACTGCACGGCATCGAAGCCACCCGGCAGATCGTCGCCGAAAAACCCGAGTCCCTCGTCATCATCCTCTCCGGCCACGCCGAAAGCGACATGGTGCGCGAAGCCTTTCGCGCCGGGGCCAAGGGCTACGTTCTTAAAGAAGAGTCCTTCACCGAACTCGTGCAGGCCATCGAGACCGTGCGCGCCGGCTACCTCTTCCTTAGTCCCCGCGTCTCCGAGATCGACCTTGTTGAAGAACTCTCCGCCACCTTCAATCCCAAACCCCTGCCGGCCCTGGTGCAGCTGTCCCCCCGCGAAAAACAGGTGCTCAAGCTGCTGGCCGAAGGGAAGGGCGTCAAAGAAATCTCCACTGTTCTGGACGTCAGCAGCAAGACCGTGGAGACTCACCGGGCCAACCTGATGAAAAAGCTCGACTTGTACAACCTGCCCGAACTCACCCGTTTCGCCGTAAGCGTCGGCCTGGTGAAGCTTTCGCTTTAGGTCGCTGGCTCGGAGCGGTCAACGGCGTCATTTGCAAGGAGTAAAGCGTATGTCACGTATATTCGTCACCGGCGGCGCCGGCTATATCGGCAGTCATGTGGTCAAGGCGCTGGGGGAGGCTGGCCATGAGGTTCGCACCTATGACAATCTGTCGACGGGCAACCACTGGGCGATTCTGCATGGCGACCTGGTCGAGGGAGACATCGCTGACCGGGAGGGTTTGAAAAAAGCCCTGCGGGATTTTCGCCCCGATGCGGTCATGCACTTTGCCGCGTTCATTGAGGTGGCCGAGAGCGTGCGTCAGCCGCTGAAGTACTATCGCAACAACACCGTCAATGCCTTGGGCTTGCTGGAAACTCTGCAAGAGCTGAATATCCCCCGCTTTATCTTCTCCTCCACCGCCGCCGTCTACGGTACGCCGGAAAAGGTTCCTGTTGGCGAGGAGACCTTGCTGGCGCCCATTAATCCCTACGGGGCTTCGAAGATGATGACGGAGCGCTTTCTGGCCGATCTGGCGGCATCCGGCGGCGATTTCGCCTATGTGGCCCTGCGCTATTTCAACGTGGCCGGCGCCGATCCGCACAGCCGCATCGGTCAGTGCTACAAGAACCCCACTCACCTCATCACCCGCGCCCTGAAGACGGCGCTGGGGGAGTTCGACAAGCTGCAGGTGTTCGGTACCGATTATCCCACTCCCGACGGCACCTGTATCCGCGACTACATCCATGTCGATGACCTGGCCGCGGCTCATCTGGTCGCCCTGCGCCACCTTCTCGATGGCGGTACTAGCGACATCTTCAACTGCGGCTACGGTCGGGGCTATTCGGTGCGTGAGGTGGTGGAGACGGCCAAGCGCATCACCGGCCTCGATTTTCCCGTGGAGGAAGCGCCAAGGCGCGAAGGGGATCCGGCCTCGCTGATCGCCGACAGCGGAAAAATCACCGCCCAGCTGGGCTGGCAGCCCCGTTTCGCCGATCTCGACTACATTATCCAGACGGCCTGGGACTGGGAGCAGGCACTGCGCAAAAGGGCGTAGTCGAAGACCTCTGCACGAAGGTCCATCCAAGGAGATTTTCATGAGCGACAACCAGACCACCCTGCAGGATCTGAAGGAGAAGATGGCGGCCTTTGTGCGGGAGCGGGATTGGGAACAGTTCCATACCCCGAAGAACCTGAGCATGTCCATTGCCATCGAGGCGGGCGAACTGATGGAGCATTTTCAGTGGCTGACAGTGGAACAGTCGAAAAGCCTGTCTCCCGCGGCGCTCCAGGATATCGGCGAAGAGCTCGCCGACATCGTTATCTACGCTCTCTCGCTGGCCAATACCCTGGGACTGGACATGGCCGACACGGTGCTGGCCAAGATGGAGAAGAACATCCGCAAGTACCCCAGCGACCAGGTGCGGGGCAAAGCGCATAAGTATACGTATTATGTGACGAATGAAGAGTGAGGGGTGACCAAGCCGGCCAAGAAATACAGCCAGGCGGCGCGCCTGCATGATGTCATCCGCCTGCTGGAGGCCCGCTACGGCGCCACGGTGGAGGAACTCGTCGAGGAGTGCCAGGTCAATCGGCGCACCATCTACCGCGACCTGCAGGCCATCGCGGATGCAGGGTATCCCCTCATCCGCGAGCGGGAGTCAGATGGACGTGTGCTGTACCGGTTCATGACCGGCTTCAAGAATATTCCGCCCATCACCTTTTCCCTGGCGGAGTTGATGACCCTCTATTTTTGCCGGGGGCAGCTGTCTTTTTTGCGGGGAACACCTTTTTCCGACGACCTCGATGCCATTTTCGGCCGCATCCGCTCCAGCCTGCCGCCGCGCAGCGTGGCCCATCTAGAACGCCTGGCCGAGGCGGCGGCTCCCCGTTTTCAGGGGATACGGGATTACAGCGGCAAGAAAGAGATTCTGCGCCGCCTGCGCGAGGCCCTGCTGTATCAGTATCGCTGCACCCTCATCTATTCGCCGCCGCACCGCCCCGGGCAGGAATATCTGTTCGACCCCTACACACTGCTCTTCTACAAGGATTCCCTCTATGTGGGCGGCTATGCCCATAACCGCCAGGGCCTGCGCCTCTTTCTGGTTGACCGGATTCAGGAGATACACTGCAGCGATACGCGTTTCGAGATTCCCGAGGACTTCCGCCTGGAGGATCTCACCGGCAACGCCTTCGGCCTGATCAACGATCAGCCCCTGGCCATTAAGGTCCGTTTCGGCCCGGCGGTAGCCCATTTGATCCGCGAGCGCATCTGGCATCCGGCCCAGCAACTGGACGAACAACCGGACGGCTCCGTGCTCCTCTCCTTTGAAGCGGCGGGAGAGCAGGAAATTCTCTCCTGGCTCTATTCCTATCTGCCGCACGTAGAAGTGCTGGCGCCGGCCAGCCTGCGCAAAACCTTTGTGGCGGGGCTACGGCAGGCGCTGAGGGCGTCGGCAAAAAAGTCGGAAGCGGTGTGACACATTCTGTCACTCTCCTCGGTAGGATGGAACCATAACCGAGAAGGAGGACAGCATGATTTACATTGCGACGGAAGAACTGGAAGGCCGCGGCGTTTATTTTGATACCCATTCGGTGGAGCGCAGCGGACGTGGCGTGCGGGTGTGCGGTACGGTGGGGGATGGCTGCTATGAAGGGGAAGTGCTCATCGAGGTTGGTGGCGAAGCCGAAGTGACCTTTGTCGACCAGTGGCTGGGAAGCCGGGAAGCCGTTTCCTTCTTGTCCCGCTGTGGCGCTGACAGACTGCGCGCCGCCCTGGTGGAGGCTGCCCTCGATCTGCCCTTGGTGCGCGGCCTGAGGTCGGATGTAGGCGGCCGCGAACCGCTGCCCCATGTGCATTTGCCCCTCTTTTCGGCGGCCGGCCTGATCGCGGAGGATGTTCCCGGCTGGTGCCGGCAGGGTTGATTCGGTTGGCTCACTAGTCCGGTTCAAACCATTGCAATTCTGTGGCGCCTGGAGTAAAAAGGGGATGAATTTTTATCCCGAGGAATCTCCATGCGATCCATCGTTCTGGCTTCCACCAGCACCTACCGCCGCCAACTGCTCCGCCAACTGGAAATCCCCTTTGTGGCTGACGCGCCCCTCTACAAGGAGGAGATGCACAAGGGCATTGCGCCGGAGCTGCTGGTCAAGCACTTGTCCTACCACAAGGCCCTCAGCCTGCGCGAACGCTACCCGGAGGCGCTGATCATCGGCTCCGATCAGATCTTCGTCGATCCGCGTAACCAGGTGCTCGGTAAACCGGGCACCCAGGCCAAGGCGGTGGAACAGCTGCGCTCCATGGCTGGCCGCAGTCACACCTTTTACACTGGAGTGACGGTCCTTGATGCCGCCAACGGCCAGGCCCTTTCCGATTTTGCCACCTGCACGGTGACCCTCAAGCCTCTTGCCGAAGACCAGATCAGCCGCTATGTGCAGCGGGAAAATCCCGTGGACTGCGCCGGCTCCTTCAAGATTGAAGGGCTCGGCATTGCCCTTATGGAGAAAGTGGAAGGGGAGGACTACACCAGCCTCATCGGTCTGCCTCTTATCAAACTGGTTGACCTGCTCGGCCAGTTCGGCGTGGAAGTGATCTGAGACTGTGAGGCGTGAGGTAAACGCTTCACCCCTCACGCCTCACGGGTTACAACGTCTTACCCTTTTTAGTCCCAGAGGATTTATGGAACACGCAAACTTCGTTCATCTCCATTTACATAGCCAGTACAGTCTGCTAGACGGCGCCATCAAGATCGGCGATCTCATCACCCGTGCCCGCGAATACAAGATGCCCGCCCTGGCGGTGACCGATCATGGCAACATGTTTGGAGCACTGGAGTTCTACAGCAAGGCTGCCGCTGCTGGCATCAAACCCATTGTCGGCTGCGAGATGTATGTCGCCCCGGGGTCGCGTTTCGACAAGAGCAACGCCCGCGGTTCGTCGGAGGCGTCTTATCACCTGGTACTGCTCTGCCAGAATCTCACCGGCTACCGCAATCTCTGCCATCTGGTCTCCGCTGCCTACCGCGAAGGTTTCTATTACAAGCCGCGCATCGACTGGGAATTGCTGAAAGAGCGCAACGAGGGTCTGATCGCTCTGACTGCCTGTCTGGGAGGAGAGATTCCCACCCTGATCGGCATGAACCGTATGGAAGAAGCCGCCAAGCGGGCGTTGGCCATGGCGGACGTCTTCGACGACAACCGTCTTTTTCTCGAACTGCAGGAAAACTTCCTGCCTGAGCAGGAGCCGGTCAACAAAGGCCTTATCCAGCTCTCCCAGGAACTCAAGCTCCCCCTGGTGGCCACCAACGACTGCCACTACCTGACGCGGGAAGACGCCTACGCCCATGAGGTTCTGCTGTGCATCCAGACCGGCAAGACCATGGACGACCCCAACCGCATGCGTTTTTCCAATAACGAGTTTTATGTCAAGACGCCGGAGGAGATGACCCAGCTCTTTCGCCATGTGCCGGAGGCCATCAGCAACACCGTGGCCATCGCCGAGCGCTGCAATCTGGAACTCGATTTCAATACCTACCACTTTCCCCAGTACGAAAAGCCCCAGGACAAGACTCTGGACGAGGTGCTGGCCGAGGACTCCCGCCAGGGTCTCGACGAGCGCATCGCCGACATCCGCAAGATCCGTCCCGACTTCTCGGAGGAGGAGGAGAAGACCTATCGCGTTCGTCTGGAGCGGGAGCTTGACTGTATCAAACAGATGGGCTTTCCCGGCTATTTCCTTATCGTCGCCGACTTCATCAACTGGGCCAAGGACAACTCCATCCCGGTAGGCCCGGGGCGCGGCAGCGCCGCCGGCAGCCTGGTGGCCTTCGCCATCCGCATCACTGACATCGACCCGATGCCCTACAACCTGCTGTTCGAGCGATTCCTCAATCCCGAACGTATCTCCATGCCGGATATCGACGTCGACTTCTGCATCTACGGCCGTGAGGACGTCATCAACTACGTGCGCCAAAAGTATGGCGAAGAGAACGTGGCCCAGATCATCACCTTCGGCACCATGATGGCCAAGGGCGTTATCCGCGACGTCGGCCGCGCCCTGAACATGCCTTACGGCGACGTCGACCGCATCGCCAAGCTCATCCCCGGCGTGCTCAATATCACCCTCAAGGATGCTCTGCAGCAGGAGCCCAAGCTCAAGGAACTGGTCGAAAAAGATCCCAAGATCAAGGAGCTTTTCACCATCGCCCTGGCCCTGGAGGGACTGACGCGTCACGCTTCGACCCACGCCGCCGGCGTCGTGGTCACTCCCAAGCCGCTGCCCGAGTATCTGCCCCTGTACACCGACCCCAAATCGGGCGGGCAGGTGACCCAGTTCCCCATGAGCTACGTGGAGAAGATTGGTCTGGTCAAGTTCGACTTCCTCGGCCTCAAGACCCTTACCGTCATCGACAACGCTGTGCGTCTCATCCGCGAAGGCAAGGACCCCCTGTTCGACCTGCGTATCATCGGTGACGACGATCCCGAGACCTACCGGTTGCTCTCCGCCGGGGAAACAACGGGGGTTTTCCAGCTTGAATCCTCGGGGATGAAGGAGTTGCTGGTCAAGCTCAAGCCCAACTGCTTCGAGGACGTTATCGCCATCTGCGCCCTCTATCGCCCTGGTCCGCTGGGGTCGGGGATGGTGGACGACTTCATTCAGCGCAAGCACGGGCGCAAGGCCATCACCTACGACTTTCCCCAGTTGGAGGCGATCCTCAAGGATACCTACGGGGTTATCGTCTACCAGGAGCAGGTCATGCTCATCGCCCAGACCCTGGCCAACTACAGCCTGGGGGGCGCCGACCTGCTGCGGCGGGCCATGGGCAAAAAGAAGCCGGAGGAGATGGCCAAGCAGAAAGACCTCTTTCTCAAGGGCGCCAAGGAGAACAAACTCGATCCGAAGAAGGCGGAAGGGGTCTTCGACCTCATGGAGAAGTTCGCCGCCTACGGTTTCAACAAGTCGCACTCGGCGGCCTATGCCCTGGTGGCCTATCACACCGCCTATCTCAAGGCCCACTACCCGGTGGAGTTCATGGCAGCGCTGCTGACCGAGGACATGGAGAATACGGACAAGGTCATCAAGAACATCTCCGAGGTGCGCTCCATGGGCATCGAGGTGCTGCCGCCCGATATCAATGCCTCGGATCGCTCTTTTACCGTCCATGGCCGCTCCATCCGTTTCGGTCTCGGTGCCGTCAAGGGGGTCGGCTCGGCGGCGCTGGAGTCCATCATTGAGGTGCGCAAGGAGGCGCCCTATAGCTCCCTGCACGATTTCTGCGAGCGGGTCGACCTGCGCAAGGTCAATAAAAAGGTGGTGGAGGCCCTCATCCGTTGCGGCGCCTTCGACTCTCTGGGTGGCAAGCGCGCCCAGTACATGGTCGTGCTGGAAGAGGCCATGGATATCGGCCAGAAGGTACAGCGTGAAAAGGCCATGGGGCAGGAATCCCTCTTCGGTGTCAACGAGATCGTTTCCCACAACGGCAACGGTTACGGCGAGCTGCCGGCCATGGACGAGTGGCCCGAGAAGGTGCTCTTGGGGTTTGAAAAAGAATCTCTCGGCTTCTACATCACCGGACATCCCCTGTCCCGCCATGAAGATACCATCCGCCGTTTTGCCACCTGCGACACCTCGGGGCTGCAGGAGCGCCCTGACAAGTCGGAGGTCAGGGTCTGCGGCATTGTCGCCGGTCTTAAGGAACTGACCACTAAAAAAGGCGACCGCATGGCTTTTGTCACCCTGGAGGACCTGGGTGGCTTTGTAGAGATGGTGGTCTTTCCCGAGGTCTACGCGGCCTCCATGGAGCTACTCAAGTCGGAAGAGCCGCTGCTGGTCAGTGGGACTCTGGACGTTGGCGAGGATACCTGCAAACTGATGGCCAATGAAGTGGTTTCGCTGCGCGAGGTCAAGGAGCGGCAGACGAAGAAGGTACATTTTCGCGTCAGCAGTCCCGGTCTGGAGGAAAACCAGTTGCGCTCGTTGCGCAGTATCATGGAGCGCCATCGCGGTGAATGCGAGCCGTTCCTCCATCTGGTGATTCCCAACCGCAGTGAAACAACCATCCGTCCCATTGAGCGTCTTAAAGTGGCCGCCAACGACGAATTGATGGACGAAGCCGACAAGCTTTTCGGCTACAAGGTGGTCACTTTCGAGTAGAGAAATTCGCGGGGAAATTTTAGTTTTTTCCTGGGGTTTTGCTGTCTGGGGCGATAAAGCATTGTTATTTGGGGCACGTTGGTATATAAATACACGCTTGCGACCCAAATGGACAAGTCAGGAGATATGGCTATGCAATTCTACCTTGATTTTGAAAAGCCCCTTGTCGACCTGGAACAGAAAATCCGCGAGCTGCGTGATTATTCCACCGACAAGGTCGATTTTTCCGGCGATCTCAAAAAGCTGGAGAAAAAAGCCCAGAAACTGCGCGAAGAAATCTTTTCCAACCTGACCCGCTGGCAGCGCACTCAGCTGGCGCGGCATATCAACCGCCCCTTCACTCTCGACTATGTGCAGCATATTTTTACCGACTGGTTCGAGGTTCACGGCGACCGCAATTTTCGTGACGATCCGGCCCTGGTCTGTGGTTTCGCCCGTTTCGAGGGCCAGCCCTGCGCCGTCATCGGCCATCAGAAGGGGAGGGACACCAAGGAAAAAGTCTACCGCAACTTCGGTATGCCCAATCCCGAAGGTTACCGCAAGGCCCTGCGCGTCATGCAGATGGCGGAGCAGTTCGGACTGCCGATCTTCACTTTTGTCGACACACCCGGGGCCTTTCCCGGGATCGGCGCCGAAGAACGGGGTCAGGCCGAGGCGATTGCTCGCAATCTGAGGGAAATGGCGGCGTTGACCGTGCCGGTTATCGTCACTATCACCGGCGAAGGGGGCTCCGGCGGGGCTCTGGCCATCGCCGTCGGCAACCGGGTGCTGATGATGGAATATTCGGTTTATGCCGTTATCTCTCCCGAGGGCTGCGCCGCCATCCTGTGGAATGATGGTACCAAGGGACCGCAGGCGGCGGAAGCGCTGAAGCTGACGGCGACGGACATCGCCGAGCTCGGTTGTGTCATTGATGACGTGGTGGAAGAGCCGGTCGGCGGCGGTCACAACGATCACAAGGCCACCGCCGAGAATTTGAAAAAATACTTGAAGAAACACCTGGATGAACTCAACCAGCTCTCCCCCGAAGAGCTGGTCGAACAGCGCTATCAGAAATTCCGGGCCATGAGCCGCGTGGCGGAATAGCCTGTCTGTCCGGGCAAACTCTATACGTCAAAAAGTACGCTGAATACGCAGGGCGGTAGGCCGCAAAGGTCGCCGCCCTGTTCTTTATCGGACTGCTCTCTGGGTGAGGTTTACATGAGGAAAGAACTCTTTGTTGTATTGGGAATCCTGCTGATGCTGGCAGGTTGCACTGGCAAGCCGACCTACGATACCCGCGTGCTCGACACGCCACAGACGCGCGAGCTGAAGGGGCATCAAAAACCCTACACGGTCAACGGAGAGAGATATGATCCGCTGCGCTCTCACGATGGTTTCATCGAGGAAGGGTTGGCCAGCTGGTATGGCAAGGACTTCCACGGTAAAAAGACAAGCAATGGTGAAATCTACGATATGTATGCGATGACGGCCGCTCACAAGACCCTCCCGCTCGGCGTCTACGTACGGGTCCACAACAAGAATAACGGCCGGCAGACGGTGGTGCGGGTCAACGATCGCGGGCCCTTCGTCAAAGGACGGATTATCGATCTCTCCTTTGCGGCCGCCAGAGAGCTGGAGGTGGTGGGGCCGGGCACGGCGCCGGTTCGCATTGAGGCGCTGGGCTACCAGATCAAGGGTTCATCCGGACAGGTGACGTACCGTGAGCCGGTCAGCTATGCCCCGGCAAGCTATGCCGTGCAGCTGGGTGCCTTCACCCAGCCGGAAAACGCCCGCCGGTTTGCCGCTGAGCTGAAAAGTCGCTACGGTGTGGCGACGGTGGCCGAATCGGTGGTGCACGGTCAGCTCTTTTACCGGGTGCGGGTCGGCCGTTATGCGAGTCTGCCTGCGGCGGAAGCGGCCCAGCGTGATTTTGTGGCCCAGGGATACGGCAGCGGTTTTATCGTGGCGTTTGACTGAAAAAGGGAGACATCAGGGTGAGCGTTTTTGGCGCCTGTTCATTTCATCCTGAATGAGATTTCGCTGGACGGGGCTCAGGTTGGGGTTGGTTTGCAGCTGCCTGATCTCCGTCGGTTTGAGGCGGGGGAGCAGCACCGTATACCAGATGGACGGAGTTTTACGGTTCTTAAGAATGGCCATCTGGAGATTGGGACGGTTTTTCCAGCGGGGATGGCGGGCCACGCAGGAGATGGTCTCGGCGGTGGCCCTGGCGCCGTTGAGAAACTGAAAAATAGCGGCTTCCTTCAGACGGGGACTGGCCAGGCACGCATCCAGTAATCGGGTATCCCCTTCTTTGAGCAGTTCACCGACAATGAGGGCTGTCCCCCGGCGGGCCAGGGTCATTTTAGTGCCTAGCGGCGTGGTGGGCAGCCGTTGCACGATAACCCGTTCCGCCGCCAGTTTCTGGTCACTGGTTGTGCCGGGCAATACGCAGAGGTTGAGCAGTTCGAAGGTGAAGAGTTGCGGCAGCAGGGTCTGCATCAGGTGGCCTGGGGTGGCCGGGTTCTGCGCCAGTGCCAGTTTGAGCCGATGGCTGTCGGCACTGTGTCTGTGCTGGTGAGTGGCCTTAAGCAGATCTTCCGACAGGTCGCGCCTTTTCACCAGGGTCAGCAGGTGATCTTCCGTCAGCTGCTGGTTTTTTAGCGTGGCGCGCAGCACCTCCATGTCGGCATCCTGCACCAGCGCATAAAGCTCTTCCCCCGCGGCGGTCAGCGCCTGCCTGAGTTTAGCGGCCTTTTTCGCATCCAGGCTCGTCATCGTTCTCGTCTGCCCGCCTCCTTTATTCCTCGCCCTCACTGCTGCCGTACTGACCGAGAAATTCACGTTTGTAATCGAGGTATTCCCCCTTTTCAATCGCTTTTCGGGCGCCTTCGACCATGGTCAGATAGAAGCGGACATTGTGGATGGCCGCCAGGATCGCTGACAGGATTTCGTTGGCGTTATACAGGTGGTGCAGATAGGCCCGGGTGAAGTTGCGGCAGCAGTAGCAGTCGCAGGCGCGGTCCACCGGATAGAAATCGCGGCGATAGCGGCGGTTGGTCAGGCGTATCTTGCCGCGGCTGGTGAACAGGGTGGCGCTGCGGGCGTAGCGCGTGGGGATGACGCAGTCGAACATGTCCATGCCCCGTTCGATACTTTCCAGAATATCCTCGGGTAAGCCGACCCCCATGAGGTAGCGCGGCTTGTTTTCCGGCAGGAAGGGGGCCGTATAGTCGACGACCTTTTTCAGCAGTTCCAGCCCTTCGCCGACGCTGACACCGCCGATGGCGTAGCCAGGAAAATCCATGGCTGTCAGGGCCTTCGCGCACTCGCGTCGCAGGTCTTCATAGACGCTGCCCTGCACGATACCGAAGAGGGCCTGATCGGCGCGACCGTGGCTGCGCAGGCACTGTTCGGCCCAGCGCAAGGTTTTTTTGATGGATTTGGCCGTATAATCGTGGGTGGCCGGGTAGGGGATGCATTCGTCGAAGGCCATGATGATATCGGCACCGAGGGCGTTTTCGATGGCCATGGCCTCCTTGGGACCCAGGAAGATGTCATCCCCCGAATATTCATGACGAAAGAAGACACCATCCTCGGTAATTTTTTTCTTGGGCAGGGAAAAGACCTGGAAACCTCCGCTGTCGGTGAGGATAGGCTTCTGCCAGTTCATGAAAGTATGCAGGCCGCCCGCTTTTTCAATGAGGCCCTCGCCGGGTTTGAGGTGCAGGTGGTAGGTGTTGGACAGAATGATCTGAGCGCCGGTCTCTTCGACCTGGGCCGGCGTCATGGCCTTGAGGGCGGCATGGGTCCCCACGGGCATGAAGATGGGGGTTTCGATGACACCGTGAGGCGTGGTGACGCGGCCGCGGCGGGCCGCCGTCTGCTTGTCCTTGGCCAGAAGCTCAAATTGCAGCATGGGTGACGTTTGTCCTTGGATAAATAGTGATGTGTCGTGTGGGGAAAAGTTCGCAGGATCCTTGAAACGAGCCTTTTCAGCGCTGTTTTGGGGCCAACTTTAGCAGAAGGAAAGTGCCGGCGCAACCAATTGCTTTACCGTGGTTTGGGAAATGCAACTCCCTGCTCCCCCCTTGGAATGCCCCGCGGTTGCAGGTATGATGAGTCATTCTTGGCCAGACACCGTACAGGAGATCGACCATGTTTCTGCCGGAAACCCCTGCCGGGTTGGAAAGGGCTGAATTCGCCCGCGTGATATTTGTCCTCGAATTTCAGGACCCCTGCGACCTGCGCCTCGACCAGCTGCTGCGACTACGTAGGGAACTTCTACAGGCGATTTCCGTCCTTGCGGCTGTCGAAGGGTCGAGGGAACGCTTCCGTCCGCTCTTCTCTCCCGAAGTCAGTCTCGACGTTCAGGGACGCCGCCGTCATCAAAAACCCACTCCCCCCTTTGTCATCCTGCCCGAAGCGGCCCACGCCTGTCTTTACGAGGCCGGCGACCAGCTGCGCCTGCCGGTGATTTTCTGGGGCAAAGGGGTAGCTGCCATGGCGGATTTTCTGCCCGCGCTGCAGATGCTGGGGCGACAGGGGATCAGCCGGGGGGAGGGAATCTTCGAGGTGGTTGCTTTGGAGACGGCCGATGCCGCCGGGCACTTTAAAAAAATCTGGCGGGAGGGACAGCCGGTCGAGCCTTTGTGTCCCGCCATTTCTTCGGCGGCCTGGGAGCTGGACCGCCTCGGGGGAGTGCCGCAACAGCTCACTCTGCAACTGCTGACGCCGGCCCGGTTGCTTTCCCATGGGCGGCCTCTGTTTCGGCCGGTGTTCAGTCGCGTCTTTCCTTTTGTGTTGCGGCGAGTGACCTCGGTACTCTTTTCCCACTGTGGCGTCGAGCTTGAAGTGGATCCCAGGGAGCTGCTCACCCAGGCGTCTCTGGTGCGGGAGTCGGATTCCTCCCTGTGCTGGGAGGATTGGCGCACGCTTGAAGGGCAGGATCATGCTGTTGACCTTGGTGGCGTGACCGGAAGCACGACACTGGCCGGAGACGCCCTCATTCATGTTGCCTGGGTCCTCCGCCTCGGTGCCCTCATGGGCATCGGCAAAAGTGCCTCCTTCGGGCAGGGCCACTACCGCCTTTTGGAGTGATGTTCGGGTCCGCATGCCTTGCCAAGCACATCCCCTTGGTTATACTAATATAAAATCCAATGATTCTGGGGGGGTGCGCTATGACAGATCTGTGGGAAGAGCGGAAGAAAGCCCTGGAGAACAGTTATTTCTACAAACACGAAAAAGAATTGATCGAGAAGATGCGTGAAGAGCATCGCGAACAGCTCATTCGGGAGCTGTGCCGGAATCGATGCCCCAAATGCGGACAAGAGATCGTTCCCATGGAATTTCGAGGTGTTCCTCTCGATAAATGTGCGCAGTGTGGTGGGGTCTGGCTGGGACCCAAAGACTTGCAGATTCTGGCCGAAAAGGACCATCGCACCTGGTTTGAGCACTGGTTTAAGTCGGAAGAAAAATAGGAGGGCTGCGGTCTGATGGAATCCGTCTCCCTTTGCTCTGAGGTTAAAATTGCTTCGCAATAAACGCTTGCCTTTTGTTTAAGCCCGGGGAGCACCATGCCCAAGATTGTCTGGCGTCAGATTATCGTCCTGGCCCTGGTGGCCTTTGTGTTCAACGCCTATATGATCTACCGGGCGCCCGTTGAGGTCGAGCGGGTTGCTGCCATCAGCTACAGCCTTCTCAAGGAGGAGGCCCGTCGTGGCAATATCCAGAAAATAACTTTCCAGGACAAGGATATTCAGGGTTCTTTCAGGGAGCCTATTGCCTTGGACGATGAAAAGACGGCGCCTGATTCTGCTGTCGTCTACCCGCAATTCTCTGCCAACCTGCCACCTTTTGACGATCCCGAGCTGCTTGAGCTTCTGCAGAAAGGTCAAGCCGAGATCCATGTCCTTCCCGATAAAGAAGCCTCCGTCTGGTCTTCCGTTCTGGTCTACCTGATCCCCTGGCTGCTCATCATTGGTTTCTGGTGGTTCATCATCAAAGGGCTGCGCAATCGTACTGGCGGCGGCGTCGGTGGCGGTCTGATGGGGAATTTTTCCAAATCGGGTGCCAAGCTCTACTCGCAGGAACATTCACGCGTTACCTTTGACGATGTCGCCGGGCTGGACGAGGCCAAGCAGGAGCTCATGGAGGTGGTGGAGTTTCTGCGCACTCCTAAAAAGTTCGCTCGCCTCGGAGGCAAGGTTCCTCGTGGTGTTCTGCTGGTCGGCCCGCCGGGAACGGGCAAGACTCTCATGGCCAGGGCGGTGGCCGGCGAGGCCGGGGTTCCCTTTTTCTCTATTTCTGCTTCGCAGTTTATCGAGATGTTTGTCGGCGTTGGCGCCAGCCGGGTACGCGACCTGTTTTCCAGCGCCAAGAAGAGCGCGCCCAGTATCATCTTCATCGATGAGCTCGACGCCGTCGGCCGTTCTCGCGGTACGGGCCTGGGCGGGGGCAATGATGAACGGGAACAGACCCTCAATCAGCTGCTGGCCGAGCTCGACGGTTTTGAGCCGCATGAAGAAGTCATTGTCATGTCGGCCACCAACCGGCCCGATGTGCTCGATCCTGCTCTGCTGCGACCAGGACGTTTCGATAGGCAGGTGGTGGTGGAGCGTCCGGACTGGCGGGCCCGTGTAGCCATTCTGAAGGTGCATACCCGCAAGGTGCCACTGGCCGAGGATGTCGATCTGCAGGTCATTGCTCGCGGCACGCCGGGGATGTGCGGGGCGGACCTGGAAAGTCTGATCAACGAAGCGGCCCTTATTGCGGCCCGGGACGATCGTGAGCAGGTCAGCATGGCTCACCTGGAAAAGGCCAAGGACAAGATTCTCATGGGGGCCGAGCGCAAGCTTTTTATTTCGGAAGAAGAGAAGAAGATTACGGCTTATCATGAAGCCGGCCATACGCTGGTGGCCAAACTGTTGCCCGGCACCGACCCCATTCATAAGGTCACCATTATCCCGCGCGGGCATGCACTGGGCGTCACGCAGCAGTTGCCCGAGGATGACCGCTATCACTACACCCGTGATTATCTGATGACGCGGATCACCGTGAGCCTTGGGGGGCGGTCAGCTGAAAAAGCGGTTTTTGGTGTGGTGTCGACAGGGGCGCAGAGTGATCTCAAGCAGGTGACCGAGTTGGCGGAGAAGATGGTCTGCCAATGGGGCATGAGCGACAAAATCGGCCCTGTCACCTACAGCCGGGGGGAAGAACATCCTTTCCTTGGCCGTAAACTGGCCACCGAGAAGACCTTCAGCGAACAGATGGCCTGGCTGATCGATCAGGAGATTGAAAAGATCATCAAGCAGGGAGAGAAGGCAGCCGATGACATCATGGAAGGGCACAGACCGGCTTTGGATCGATTGGCCGCGGCCCTGCTGGAGGAAGAGGTTCTGGAGCGGGAAAGAGTGGATGACATCATGAAGCTGGATGACGTGAAGTAGCCAGGGGATAGAGAGAAGTCGAAGCGACAAGGGGACGTTGTCCCGAAGGGAGGAGAGCTCATGGGGGTGGGATTTATGGTGTTTCTGGCGGCTGCGGCCGCGGCGGGTTATCTGGGTGTGAAGAAACTCAAGGAGGTCGAACAGGAGATCCGCCAGGAGACGCGGCCTGCTGCTGAACCGGACCAGGGGGATCGTCAGCAGGCTGTTCTGCCAGAGCCCGCACCGGCGGCACCCAGCACCGAGCCCGCCGAAGATCTTTCCATGGATACCAGGGTTCTCAATTGCCTGGCCGGGCAGGAGGGGATGCTCCAAACGGAGCTTTATGGCTATTTCCCCGAGCAGGATCGCAAGACCATGCAGGGGCTTCTTCTTGAGATGTCTCGAAAGGGTCTGCTGAGGCGGGAGAAGGAAGGGAGCACCTACCGGCTCTTCGTCCCCTGAAAATAGAGTTGTCGATCAGTGTCGAACTCAAAGGGCCCGCGTATCATGCCGCGGGCCCTTTGAGTTGCTCTAACGATCGTTCAATTATTTGTTGCGCAGATTGTAAAACACCCCTTTGCCGCTGAAAAGGGCGACTTCGTCCAGTTCGTCCTCGATGCGCAGCAGCTGGTTGTATTTGCAGACGCGGTCGGTGCGGCAGAGGGAACCGGTCTTGATCTGGCCGGCGTTGGTGGCCACGGCCAGGTCGGCGATGGTGGTGTCTTCCGTCTCGCCGCTGCGGTGGGAAACGACGGCAGTGTATCCGGCCCGTTTGGCCATTTCGATGGCTTCGAGGGTTTCGGTCAGGGTGCCGATCTGGTTGACCTTGATCAGGATGGAGTTGGCGATCCCTTTGTCGATGCCTTCTTTAAGGATGCGAGTGTTGGTCACGAAAAGGTCGTCACCGACGATCTGAATGCGCTGTCCCAGGCGCTCGGTCATCAGCTTCCAGCCGTCCCAGTCGTTTTCGGCCATGCCGTCCTCGATGGAGATAATGGGGTAGCGGTTGACCAGGTCTTCGTAGAAGTCGATGAGTTCGGCGGCGGTTTTGACAGGTTGCTTCTCGTTTTCGAGATGGTACTTGCCGTCCTTGAACAGCTCAGAGGAGGCGACGTCCAGGGCCAGCAGGATGTCCTCGCCGGCCGCGTAGCCTGCTTGCTTGATGGCTTCCATGATGACCTGCAGAGCTTCCTCGTTGCTCTTGAGATCGGGAGCGAAGCCGCCTTCATCACCGACGGCAGTGTTGTAGCCTTTGGCCTTGAGGACCTTTTTCAGGGCGTGAAAAATTTCGGCGCCCATGCGCAGAGCCTCTTTGAAGGAATCGGCCCCGGCGGGCATGATCATGAACTCCTGGATGTCGACGTTGTTGTCGGCGTGAGCGCCGCCGTTGATAATGTTCATCATGGGCAGGGGGAGTTCTTTGGCGTTGGCGCCCCCGATGTACTGGTAAAGGGGCAGGCCGGCTTCTTCGGCTGCCGCTTTGGCGCAGGCCATGGAAACACCGAGCAGGGCGTTGGCGCCGAGGTTGCTCTTAAAGTCGGTGCCGTCGAGCTCAAGAAGCTTGCGATCGATGCCGGCCTGATCGGAGGCCTCCCAGCCAACCAGGGCTTCGGCAATGATCTCATTGACGTTGTCGACGGCCTTGATGACTCCTTTACCGAGGTAGCGGTCCTTGTCGCCGTCCCGCAGTTCAAGCGCTTCCCGCTCACCGGTGGACGCGCCGCTTGGCACGGCCGCCCGTCCCATGGCACCGCTTTCGAGATATACTTCCACTTCAACGGTGGGGTTTCCGCGGGAGTCGAGAATTTCCCGGGCATAGATATCGATAATTTCACTCATGGCGTCCCCCTTGAATCAAAAGAATGATATAGGCCGGCGTTCCGGCGACAGGGTCTTTATATAGCACAACGGGGTTAATTTGAAACCCCTTTTTCGACCGGCGGCATGGCGAAAAGGGGGGGGTGACAGGGGTGTTGAAATGATTTGATTTTATTTCTGCCCGGTGATATTCTGCGCCCTCGAATATATGTGCCAACAAAGGGACATTTTTTGGATACGAGTAACACGCGAAAGAGGTTCGTCGCTGAGGATCAGCGCCTGGCGAACCTCTTGTTCGGTCAACAGAATAAGAATCTGAAGCAGGTAGAGCGTTCTCTGGGGGTCCGTATCGGCTCCCGGGGGCTGGAGCTCACCATCGAGGGGGAGGGGTCTCAGGTTGACCTCACCGTCCGGTTGATGGCGGAACTGCAAGCCCTGCTGCAAGAGGATTATCCCCTGTACCCCACGGACATCGATTACGCTGTCCGTATCCTCAGCAGTGACTCCAAGGCTTCCTTGAAGTCCATCTTCCTGGACACCATTTTTATTTCCGCCCGCAAAAAAATCATCTCCCCCAAGAGCCTGGCGCAAAAACAGTATATCGACGCCATTCGGACCAAGGATGTCGTTTTTGGTATCGGTCCGGCCGGTACGGGAAAGACCTATCTGGCCATGGCCATGGCGGTCTCTTTCCTGCTCAAAAAAGAGGTCAGCCGCATCGTGCTGGTGCGTCCGGCTGTTGAGGCTGGTGAAAAGCTTGGGTTTTTGCCGGGCGATCTGGCGGAAAAAGTGAACCCCTACCTGCGCCCCCTTTACGACGCCCTTTTCGATATGATGGGAATGGACAAGGGGCAGCAGCTTATCGAGCAGGGGATTGTCGAAGTAGCACCTTTGGCCTTCATGCGGGGAAGAACCCTCAACGACGCCTTCGTCATACTGGATGAGGCCCAGAATACGACCACCGAACAGATGAAAATGTTTCTCACCCGCCTGGGTTTCGGTAGCCGTGCGGTGGTCACCGGTGACAGGACGCAGATTGACCTCCCCGCCGGTCGTCTTTCGGGGCTTGTGCAGGCCGCCGATTTTCTTCAAGGGATCGACGGTATTTCCCTGCAGTATTTTTCAGACCGTGATGTCGTCCGTCATCCTATCGTGCAGAGTATCGTGCAGGCTTATGATCGGGCCTGCCGGGATGCCGCGCCTCAGCCGGTCGCGAAAAAGGACTGAATCTATTTTTCTATGACTAAAAACGAACGTAAAAACGAATCGTCCCCCCGAAAGCCGAAGGGGCTGCCCACGGGATTCCGTTTTTCCCTGGAAGATCGCTACGTCCGCCTGCTGCTTCTTTTTGCTCTGGCGGTACTGCTGACCGTGGTCATTATCCCCAAGGGAGGATTCGTCCCTGATTATTACGCGCCGGGCGATATTGCTTCGCGGGACATCAAGGCACCCAGGGATATGCTTATCCCTGATCTGGAGTTGACTGAGAAAAAGCAGCAGGAAGCCCATGATGCCACCCTGGCTCTGTATGACTTTGATCCCAAGGCGGGCCAGGAGATCTTAGACCGGCTTCTGCAGGCCCTGAAGACGATCCAGGGCGCCAAGGGCAAGGGGGGCGATTCTCAGAGCATGCTCAAGGAGGTCGAGGGACTTGTCGGCATCAACCTGACTGCTGATGAAGTGGGCGCCCTGGCCGAGCTCTCTCCCCTGGAGGAGTATCAGGTTTCCCTGCGCAACATTCTCATCCAGACCCTGAACCGGCAGGTGGTCGGTAACCTGCAACTCTTTGAAGCAGACCGGGAAAAAGGGATTGTCATCCGCGATCTGCTGACACAGAAGGAAGCGCCCGGCCAGAATCTCGGCCAGGTGGTCGGGCTGGGAGAGGCGCAGGATTTTGCGCGTTCCAAGCTCAAGACCCTTGACGGATTGTCGGAAAAGAATCGTACCCTTGTCTTTGCCGTCATTCAGAAGCTGCTGCGTCCCAATCTCACGTTCAACAAAAGTGAGACCGAGGCGAGAAAGCGCAAAGCAGCCGAGGAGGTCAAACCTGTCCTCTTTCAGATGAAAAAGGGCGAGATGATTGTACGCGAGGGAGAGAAGGTCACTGCCGAACATATCAAAAAACTAAGAGCGTTGCGTGAACTGGGGGGTGACCTGAGCGTCTTTCGCATGGGCCTCGGCATGTTGGGGGGGATCGCCCTGCTCATCCTGACCGCCCACAGCTTTGCCCAGATCAATATTCGTAAATACCACCCCAGGACACGGGATTTCCTCTTTCTGACGGCCGCGTTTCTGGGTCTGTTCCTCCTGGTCAAGATCGCCATCTTTATTTCCACCGCCCTGGAAACCTCGTTCCCTTACATTGAGTCATCGACCTATTACTATGTCTTTCCCTTTGCGGTCGGCGCCGTTCTGGTTCGTATCGTTCTCAATTCTGAAATTGCCCTCATCTTTACCCTGGTCTTTTCTGTGCTGATGGGCCTGCTGTTCGGCAACAGCCTCTTTATAACGCTCTACACTCTGGTTGGCAGCCTTACCGGCGCCCACTGGGTTCGCCAGTGCAAGCAGCGCACGACCCTCTACCGGGCCGGGATGTGGATCTCCGTCGCCAACATTCTGATGATTCTGGCTCTGCATCTCATGGCGGGACGGGCCATGGATGTCCAGCTCCTCTACAAACTCGGTTTCGGTCTGGCCGGTGGTTTCTTCTGTGCGGTGATCGTGACAGGCACCGTTCCTTTGGTGGAGTATCTTTTCAAGTACACCACCGACATCAAGCTGCTGGAACTGGCCAACATGAATACGCCTGTTCTCAGGGAACTGATGATTCAGGCACCGGGAACCTACCATCACTCGATCATTGTCGGTAATCTGGTGGAAGCCGCTGCCGAGGCCATTAACGCCAATCCCCTGCTGGCCAGGGTGGCCGCCTACTACCACGACATCGGCAAGATTCGCAAACCACTCTACTTTGTTGAAAATATCGGCAATCTGGAGAACAAACACGACAAGCTGGCCCCTTCCATGAGTGCGCTGATCCTCATGTCTCACGTCAAGGATGGCGCCGAGTTGGCCCGTGAAATCAAGTTGGGTGATCCTTTGGTGGATATCATCCGCCAGCATCACGGCACCGCCCTTATCAAGTTCTTTTATGACAAGGCCAAAAGCAAGGAAGACCCCGGTGTGCAGCAGGTGGACGAGCGGGAGTACCGCTATCCCGGACCCAAGCCGCAGACACGGGAAGCGGCTCTCATCATGCTGGCTGACGCGGTGGAAGCGGCCAGCCGGACCTTGACCGATCCAACGCCGGCCCGTATTCAGGGGATGGTGCAGAAGATTATCAACAACATTTTCATCGACGGTCAGTTGGACGAGTGTGAACTGACTCTGAAAGACCTGCACAATATCGCCAAGAGCTTCAACCGTATATTGTCCGGCATTTTTCATCATCGTATCGACTATCCCGAACCTGCTTTCAAGGAGAGGGAGAAAGATCCGAACAAAAGGAAGAACGTTGAAGATTCAGATCGAGAACCGCCAAAAGAGGTTAAAGATAAGGAAGCTGGACCTGCGAAAAGTAGCTCGGAGGATCTTAAGCGTCTCGGGATGTCCTGAGGCCGAACTGTCCGTCGTTATTCTGTCGGATGAGCAGATTCGCGAGATCAATCGCGATTATCTGCACAAAGACCGTCCGACCAACGTCATCTCCTTCGCCATGCAGGAGGGGGAGGGCGCCGGCCTGAATCCGTTGCTGCTCGGCGATGTGCTTATCTCCGCCGACACGGCTGCCCGCGACGCCGAAGAGGCCGCTGTCAGTTTTGAGAGCGAACTGTATTTTCTTCTGATTCACGGGATTCTGCATCTGCTTGGTTATGATCACGAGCGCGGCACCGAGGAACAGGCCAGGATCATGGAAACTAAAGAACGGGAGATATTCGCCACCATCCGGGACGAATTCCTGGCGGCGTGAAGCGGGGAGGCGGCTTGAAAGAAGGGATGAAACCTTCCGGGTGGATTCAGAGCGTCAACTGCGCTATTGAAGGGATTATCTGGGCGGCCCGTTCCCAGCGGCACATGCGTTATCACTTTGTCGCGGCGCTGGTGCTGCTCTTTCTGGCGCTGTTTTTTCAGGTGACCGCTCTTGAGTTCATTCTACTCGCTTTTGCCGTCACCCTGGTACTCTTCGCCGAAATGATCAATACGGCCCTGGAGGTCTTCGTCGATCTCGTCTCGCCCGAATATCATCCTCTGGCCGGCCGGGTCAAGGACGTCGCCGCCGGCGCCGTCCTTATTGCCAGTATCGGGGCGGTGGTCATGGGGTATCTGGCGCTGTCCCATTACCTCTTTCCGGTTCTGGGGCAGGGGTTGAGCCTTCTGGGGCACCCGCCGGGGGAGCTGGCCGTGGTCTCCGTGCTGGTGGTCACCATTCTGGTGGTTCTGCTCAAAGCGCTGCTGGGAAAAGGGACGCCCCTGCATGGAGGCATGCCCAGCGGCCATGCGGCGATCTCTTTTTCCATCGCCACCTCCATCGTGCTGGCCCAGGTCGGTCCGGTGATCGCCCTGCTGACCCTGGGGTTGGCGGCCATGGTCAGCCAGAGCCGCCTGCTCCTTAAAATTCATACTCTGCGCGAGGTGGTGGCGGGTGCCCTGTTGGGCGCCGGCGTCACCTGGCTGCTGTTCTGGCTTTTTGCCTGACCGTCTGCGGACGGTCATAACATTACCGATTCAAGGAGAATTCCCGTGGACG
The DNA here is from genome assembly GCF_009731355.2 of Desulfuromonas sp. AOP6. Taxonomy (GTDB): domain Bacteria; phylum Desulfobacterota; class Desulfuromonadia; order Desulfuromonadales; family SZUA-540; genus SZUA-540. The sequence goes on along the minus strand of NZ_AP022810.1, from coordinate 2,069,489 downwards.
ATGACAGTCCCCATGACAAACCGCCTTCGTGGATGACCGGTCTTCGCGGCCTGCTGTTCGGTCGCCGGCGGCCCATGACCGAAAAAGACCTGCAGAACATTATCGAACAATCCGAAGAGGAAGGGCTGATCAACGAGGGGGAGGGGGACATGCTCTCCTCCATCTTCGAGTTCGGCGATACGATCGTGCGCGAAATCATGGTGCCGCGTACGGACATGGTTTGCTGCAGCCTGACAGCCAGCCTCGATGAGTTGCTGGAGGCCATTATCTCTTCAGGGCATTCGCGTATCCCTATCTACGAAGGGAGCAATGATCGCATTGTCGGCATGGTTTACGCCAAAGATCTTCTGCGTTTCTGGGGGCGCCACAACGAAGATCTCGTTATCAGTCAGGTTATGCGCACGCCGTTTTTCGTGCCGGAAACCAAAAATATCGAAAACCTGCTGCAGGATTTCCGCACGCGGCGTGTCCATATCGCCATCGCCATCGACGAATATGGTGGCACTTCCGGGCTCATTACTATTGAAGACCTGCTGGAGGAGATCGTGGGAGACATCCAGGACGAGTATGACCTGGAAGAGGATTGGCTGGTCGAAGAGGATGAATCCACCGTCCTTGTTGACGGCCGCCTGAACATCGAAGAGGTCGAAGAACATTTCGATATCGAGATTCCGCGGGACAAGTTCGATACGGTCGGCGGCTATGTCTTTAATCTGCTGGGACGCATTCCGGTGCGCGGCGAGGAACTGCGTGACGGTGACCTGCACCTGACGGTGGTCGAATGCGATTCGCGCAAGATCGGCAAGGTGCGCGTTCACCGGGAATCTCCCGAGTATCTGCAGGAAAGCGGGGAATGAAAAGGATGAGGCATCTGCTGCCCGATCGGGTGACGGCGATATCGGCGCTCTCCGGCGGTCTGCTCGCCCTCTCTTTTCCTCGCCCCGCCCTGTCCCTGCTCGCCTGGGTGGCTTTGGTGCCGCTTTTTCTGGTCATGGAAAAAAGGCCCTTTCGTAGCGGTTTTACCGCAGGGATGGCCTTTTTTGGTGTGGTGCTCTACTGGCTTAATATCGTCATGACCACCTACGGACGATTGGCCCCCGTTTTTTCCCTGGTCGCCTATCTGCTGCTCGTCGCCTACCTGTCCCTTTTTTTCGCCATTGTCACCTGGGCGGCCAGCCGCCTGCGCGAAAAAAGCGGGCTCTCGATCATCCTGACCCTGCCCGTGTTGTGGGTTGCCCTGGAGTTCCTGCGCTCTTTTCTGCTCTCCGGTTTTCCCTGGGCCTCGCTCGGCTACTCCCAGAACCATCTCCTCGTCATTCAGTCGGCTGATATCCTTGGAATCTATGGCCTCAGTTTTCTGCTTGTTCTGAGCAATGCCGTGCTGGCGCAGACCCTGCGTCAGCGATGCATGGGCCTCTTTTCCGTGCTGCCCTGGCGGGCCTGGGGGGTCTTCTTTCTGCTGCTTGGGCTCAATCTGGGTTACGGTCATTTCCGCCAGCCAGCCTTCACCGGTCCACCCGAGAAGGTGTTGCGGGTCGGTTTGATTCAGGGAAACATTGACCAGTCTCTCAAATGGGATCCGGCCTACCAGGCCGAAACGGTAGCTCTGTACGGTGAACTGTCCCGACAGGCGGCTGCAAAGGACGACCTCGATCTGATCATCTGGCCGGAAAGTGCCACCCCCTTTTATTTTCAGGAGGGGGAGGAATTGGCCAAACAGGTCGCGGCTGTGCCAGAGGACACGAATGCCTTCCTGCTCTTCGGCAGCCCCGCCTATCAGGTCATCAACCGTTCTTTCCGCTATCTCAACAGTGCCTTTCTGCTCGATGCGCAAGGCGAAACTTTGGGGCGCAGTGATAAGGTCCATCTGGTCCCCTTTGGCGAATATGTCCCCTTCGGCGCCTATCTGCCTTTCATCGACAAACTGGTGGTGGGTGTCGGGGATTTCTCTCCCGGCGTCATCAGCCCGCTGCCCATGAACGGAGCCCGCCTCGGCACTCTTGTCTGCTTTGAGGGTATTTTCCCAGAATTGGCCCGCGACTATGTGCGCCGTGGCAGTGACCTGCTGGTCAATATCACCAATGACGCCTGGTTCGGCCGCTCGTCGGCCCCTTATCAGCACCTTGCCATGACCCGGTTCCGGGCCATCGAAAATCGTGTCTGGGTGGCGCGCGCTGCCAACACCGGCATCTCGGCGGTGATCTCTCCCCTCGGCGTCATCGACCGGCAGACTCCGATTTTCGAACGTGGCTATCTTAACGAAGAGGTCGGCCTCGGCAGCACGCCCACCGTCTATACCCGTTACGGCGATGTCGGTCCCGTCCTGGCCCTGGTTCTTGCTGTCTTCTGGCTCCTGCGTACCCGTCGAAAAATGCGCGGTTGAGCAGTAAAGAAACCGGGAAAGAAACCTTGTGGAAAAAAGTATCAGCGGCTATAATCCCCCTCCTGAATTTTTAAAAGGGGTATGCCATGTTTCGTGATGAAAAAGAGGGACTCAAAGAGATCAAGCTCAAGCTCGAAGAGCTGAGGAGGTACCTTTGACGTCGATACCAAGAAAGAACGTATTGCCGAACTGGAAGCGGAAATAGCCCATCCGGATTTCTGGAACCGGGGGGAACAGGCCCAGGAACGTCTCAAGGAACGCACCTCCTTGCATCGCTGGGTCGGCGCCTGGGATGAGGCGGCTCAGGATCTGGAGGATCTCCAGGTTCTTGTCGAACTCGGTGAAGCCGAAGAGGATGAGGCCACCCTGCAGGAGATCAAAGCGGTTCTCCCCGATCTGCAGCAAAAGGTCGCCAAGATGGAGTTCGCGCGCATGCTTTCCGGGGAGCATGACGCCAACAACGCCATCGTCAGCATCAATGCCGGCGCCGGCGGCACTGAAGCGCAGGATTGGGCCGAGATGCTGCTGCGCATGTATCTTCGTTACTGTGAGCGCAAAGGATTTCGTACCGAGATTACCGATTATCAGCCCGGCGACGAAGCGGGAGTCAAAGGGGCCACCTTTAATGTCGAAGGGGAATACGCCTACGGCTATCTGCGGGCCGAAATGGGGATCCACCGCCTGGTGCGCATCTCCCCCTTTGATGCCAATGCCCGTCGCCATACCTCCTTCTGCTCGGTCTTCGTCTTTCCTGAACTCTCCGACGATATCGAGATCGAGATCAACGAAAAAGACCTGAAGGTCGATACCTACCGGGCCAGCGGCGCCGGTGGCCAGCATGTCAATAAGACCGATTCGGCCATCCGTATCACCCACATCCCCTCCGGGATTGTCGTGGCCTGCCAGAACGAACGTTCCCAGCACAAGAACCGGGCCGTGGCCCTCAAGCAGCTCAAGGCCCGCCTCTATGAGATGGAGGTGAGCCGGAAAGAAGAGGAGGCCTCGGTTATAGCCGGCGAGAAAAAGGAGATCGGCTGGGGGAGCCAGATCCGTTCCTATGTATTGCATCCCTATCGGCTTGTGAAGGATCATCGGACCGGTTACGAGGTGGGCAATACCGATGCGATACTCGATGGGGAGCTGGACGGCTTTATCGAAGCCTATCTTTTAAGTAAAAAATAAGCCGGTTTTGACAGAGGGAGGCGGACACTTCGCGGCCATGTCTCATGTCTTTGGGCGACTAATCCTTGCTCCTTGACTTGAGGACGTCCTGAGTATATCGTACCCCTCGCCAAACCGGGATGAAAGGTGTTGAATTTCATGGAAGAACTGAACGATCTGCTGCTTCAGCGGCGCACCAAGGTAGACGACCTGCGTCAGCAGGGAGTCAACCCCTATGCTAACGATTATCCGGTCGCCCATACCTCCGCCGATGTGCTGGCTGCTCATGAGAACCAGGATGCGGAGGCGTTGAAAGACAGCCCGCATCACTACACCCTCGCCGGCCGCATCATGGCCCGACGAGACTTCGGCAAGGCCGCTTTTATCCAGGTCCAGGATCGCAAGGGTCGCCTGCAGGTCTATGTCGGCCGCGACACGGTGGGGGAGGAGGCCTTTGAACAGTTTCGGCGCCTGGATATCGGCGATATCGTCGGCTTTTCCGGCAAGCCTTTCCGCACCAAGACCGGAGAGCTGTCTGTCCGTGCCGAACAGATTCGTATTCTGACCAAATCCCTGCTGCCGCTGCCGGAAAAGTGGCATGGCCTGACCGACGTTGAGACCCGCTATCGCCAGCGCTACCTCGACCTCATGGTCAACCCCGAGGTTCGTGAGGTCTTCCAGAAGCGCACCCGCATCATTCGCCTCATCCGCGAATACATGGAAAATCACGACTTCCTCGAAGTTGAAACCCCCATGATGCAGCCCATTGCCGGCGGTGCCACGGCCAAGCCCTTCGTCACCCACCACAACACCCTCAAGATGGATCTCTTTCTGCGCATTGCTCCCGAGCTCTATCTCAAGCGCCTGGTGGTGGGCGGATTCGATCGCGTCTTCGAAATCAACCGCAATTTCCGCAACGAGGGTATTTCCATCCAGCACAACCCCGAGTTCACCATGATGGAGTTCTACCAGGCCTATGCCACCTATCGGGAGCTGATGGATTTCACCGAGAAACTCATCTGCCGTGTGGCTCAGGAAGTGGTTGGCAGCCTGGTCTTTACCTATGGCGGCCGTGAGGTGAACCTGACGGCCCCCTGGGATCGCCTGACCCTGAAGGAATCCATCGTCAAGTACGGGAAGATCGATCCGGCCATTCTTGAGGACAGGGATCGTTCCCTGACCTATGCCAAGAGCCTGGGCCTTGAGCTCGATGACCATATCGGTTTTGGCAAGCTGCTGACCGAGATTTTTGACGAGGTCGTCGAACCCAACCTGTGGAATCCGACCTTTATCACCGAATATCCCACCGAGGTTTCGCCGCTCTCGCGGAAAAATGAACAGAACCCTGACGTCGTTGACCGTTTCGAACTGTTCATCGTCGGCCGGGAGCTGGCCAATGCCTTTTCCGAGCTCAACGATCCGGTCGACCAGAAGGATCGTTTTACCAAGCAACTTGCCGAGAAAGAGGCCGGAGATGAAGAGGCGCATGCCATGGATGAGGATTATGTCCGCGCCCTCGAATATGGCCTTCCACCCGCGGCGGGAGAAGGGATCGGCATCGATCGTCTGGTGATGCTCCTCACCGACTCCGCCTCGATTCGCGACGTAATCCTCTTTCCCCAGTTGCGGCGGGAAAGCAAGTAAATCAGGGTTGAGTGAGGCCTGCGAGGAGAGGTGTGAGCCTTTCCCTTGACGCCTCACTCCTCACTCCTTACCCCTCACGGAATTCTTCATGGGCTACGAATGGTTTGTCAGTCTGCGTTATCTGCGGGCGAAGCGCAAACAGACTTTTATCTCGGTTATCTCCTTTATCTCCATTGCCGGCGTCACATTGGGCGTGGCTGCGCTCATTGTTGTGCTGGCGGTCATGACGGGTTTTCACGACGGTGTCCGCCAGCAGATCCTGGGCAATGTCCCCCACGTGCTCATCCAGTCACACGGCAAAGAGATTCGGGATTACGACCAGGTAACGGAAAAAGCTCTTGCGGCCTCGCCTCACGTGGTCAGCGCGGCGCCCTTCGTGTCGAAGGAAGCCATGCTGCTGGCCCGTGGGAATGTTGCCGCCGTCAATGTCAAGGGGATCGAACCGGGGAACAAGATTTTCGTACAGAAATTCCTCACCGTCGAAGACCGGGATGTTGAAGATCTCCTCTTCCGGGCCGACCGCCCCATTCCCGGCATCGTCATCGGTCTCGACACCGCCACCTCCCTGGGGGTGGCCGTTGGCGACCGCCTCAACGTCATTCCGCCGATGTTCACCATCACGCCCTTCGGCATGATCCCCAAAATGAAACCTTTTGAGATCGTCGGCATATTCCGGCATCGCGGCGGCTTCATGGACACGTATTTTGCCTACGTTTCCCTCGGCCAGGCTCAGACCTTCTTTGATCTGCCGGAACGAGCGAGCGGCGTCGAAATCGAGGTAGACAGTTTCGATAACGCCCGTCTGGTGGCCTCGGAACTGCGCCAGGATTTTACCTACCCTTACATGGTGCGCTCCTGGGAAGAGCTGTTCGGCTCTTTTCTTTCGGCCCTCAAACTGGAGAAACTCGGGCTTTTCATTGTGCTGGGGATCATCGTTTTGGTCGCGGCCTTCAATATTGCCACCACCCTGATTATGGTGGTGATGGAAAAGCACAAGGATATCGCTGTGCTGCGGGCCATGGGAGCGACTTCTCGCAGCATCATGAAGATCTTTGTCCTGGAAGGTCTTATCGTCGGCACCGTCGGCACGGCCCTGGGAACAATACTGGGGCTGTTTTTCGCCAAAAATGCCGATCCGATCATCAAGTGGGTAGAGCAGGTCTTCAAGGTGAAGATTTTCGATCAGTCGGTCTACGGCATGGACCGTTTTCCTTCCGTGGTCCATTCCGCCGATGTGACCGCCGTCGTCCTGGTGGCCATGACTATTTCTCTGCTGGCCACCATTTATCCTGCCTGGCGAGCAGCCAGGATGGACCCGGCCGAGGCTCTGCGCTATGAATGACCTGCAGACGAACATCCTTATCCAGGTCGACGGGCTGCAGAAGTCGTTTCAGACCGCCAGTGGCCAGGTCGATGTTCTGCGTGGTATCGACCTGTCGATTCATCGAGGTGAAAGAGTGGCCATCGTCGGTTCCTCGGGGGCTGGCAAGACCACTTTTATGCATATTCTGGGCGGTCTCGACCAGCCGACTTCCGGGAGGGTTACTGTCGAAGGGCGTGACGTCTTTACCCTCAAGGGCAGCGACCTCGATGCTTTTCGCAACCGGACGGCTGGATTCGTCTTTCAGTTTCACCAACTGCTCCCTGAGTTCACCGCCCTGGAGAATGTCATGATGCCGGCGCTTATCGCCCGCAGATCCAAGGTTGAGGCCAGAACTCTGGCGGAGGGACTGCTGGACGAGGTTGGTCTCTCTCATCGCCTGACACACAAACCGGGACAGCTGTCCGGGGGGGAACAGCAGCGGGTAGCCATTGCCCGGGCGCTGGTCATGGGACCCCGCCTGCTGCTGGCGGATGAACCCACCGGTAATCTCGACAGTGGAACCAGCGAGGAGATTTACCGGCTCCTCAATCATCTGCACCAGACCAGGGGGTTGACCATGATTATTGTCACCCACAACGAGGCCCTGGCCTCCCGTCTTGACCGGGTGGTCTGCATGGAAGACGGCCGCATACGGGAATAGTTTTTGATTTACACCCTTTTTGGACTTAATCTATAATGTTCCATTTTTCGAAGGTTTTTAGTGAGGATGTGATCTGGATGACCAGAAGAGCGCTGATCGGACTTGCATTGTTGTTTCTGTCGCCGATGGTGGCCTGGGCTGAGGATTACAAGGTCGATCAGGTAACCGTCAGCGGGAACCAGCGCGTGCAGGTTTCGGCTATTACCGCCGTTCTCTCGGCTCAGGCGGGTACCACGGTGTCTGCCGAGGTGATTGACCGGGATGTCAAGGCCATTTTCAAGTTGGGGCACTTCTCCGACATTACCGCGGAGTTGAACCAGGATGGAAATCGGCAGATCCTTTCCTATCAGGTGGTCGAGAGGCCTCTTGTCCGCAAAATCGATTTTTCCGGCAACAAGAAACTTAAAGATGAAAAACTGCGTCCTCTCGTTGCCATGCGATCTGCCAGTATCTTTCATCCAAAGTCCCTTGAAAAAAGCGTCGAGGCCATTCGCAACGCTTATGTCGAAGAAGGCTACCACGGGGTGCGCATCGAGCCCAGGGTAGAAACTGGCGAGCGCAACGAGGCCACTGTTCATTTTGAGATCACCGAGGGACAGAAGGTTCTGGTTCGTTCTATCCGGTTGCAGGGCAATACGGTCTTTACCGACAAGGAGCTCAAGAAGGCCATCCAGACCAAAGAGAAGTGGTGGCTTTCCTGGCTGACCGACCGCGGAACCTACCGCGAAGAAGTTCTGCAGATCGATCTGGAGATTATTGCCGACCAGTATTACAACAAGGGCTATGTGCAGGTGAAAGTCATGCAGCCCCAGATCACCTTCAGCGACGACAAAGAGTACATGGATGTGCTGATCGAGATCGAAGAGGGCGAGCAGTACCGGGTGGGCGATATCAGCCTGCAGGGGGATCTCATCCGTGAAAAAGGCGAACTTTTCGATCTGCTCAAGCTTAAACAGGGTGATGTCTTCAGCCGGGAAATCCTGCGCGGCGACGTGACGGTTCTCAACGATCTGTACGCCAATCAGGGCTATGCCTATGTGAATGTTTCGCCCGTTACCCGGCTTGATCATGAGGAGCGACGGGTCAATATTCTCTATGACATCGAGCAGGGGATCCAGGTCAGCATCGACCGCATCCGCATTACCGGCAATACCAGGACGCGGGACAAAATTATCCGACGCCAGATGCACCTGCTCGAAGGCGATCTGTACAACGCCAGTCTGATCAAGTCGAGCCGGAGCAAGGTCAACAATCTGGGGTTTTTCGAAGAGGTGAATGTCTCTACCAGCAAGGGTAAGGATGAGGCTCATCTCGATGTGGACGTGGAGGTCAAGGAGAAACCGACAGGCACCTTCAGTATTGGCGGCGGCTATTCTTCCGTGGACGGCTTTATCGCCCAGGGCTCGGTTTCCCAGGAGAACTTCTTGGGCAGGGCGCTGCGTATGAACCTTTCGGCTTCCCTGGGCGGAACAACCACCACCTATCAGTTCGGACTGCTCGACCCCTATTTTCTCGATACGGATTTCGCTTTGGGCGGCGACATTTACAACACCGACCGCGAATATACCGATTTCTCCAAAAAAACCACAGGCGGCGATATTAAACTTGGTGTTCCCCTCACTGAAAACACCCGACTCTTCTTCGTCTACCGTTACGAGGAAAAGGAAATTTACGATATCGACCCCTTTGCCAGCATCTACTGGCAGGAGCAGGCCGGTCGCTCCACCCTGTCGTCCCTCTTTTCCTCCTTTTCCCTCAATACGACTGACTACCGGCCCGATCCGACCCGCGGTCACCTTGGCGAGCTCTCCTGGGAAATTGCCGGTCTGGGGGGGACGGAATATTTCAGCAAATATATTGCCGACCACCGGGTCTTCTTCCCCTGGAAATGGGGCTCCGTCTTCTCCCTGCATGGACAGGTCGGTTATGTCCATAAGCTGCGCAGTACGGAAGAGATTCCCATCGACGAAAAGTTTTTTCTGGGTGGCATCAACACCCTGCGGGGATTCGCAACCCGTGAAGTTGGTCCCCAGGACGAAAACGGTGACTTTGTCGGGGGCGAAAAAGAGGCCTTCTTCAACGCCGAATACACCTTCCCGCTCATCCGGGAGCTTGGTTTCAAGGGCCTGCTGTTCTTCGATATCGGCAACGCCTGGAGCAAAGATGAGGAGTATTTCTCCAGCATGCGCTACAGCGCCGGTTGGGGTATTCGCTGGAACAGTCCCATGGGGCCTTTGCGCCTTGAGTGGGGGTACAATCTCGATCCGAAAGAAGACGAGGATCGTTCAAGGTTTGAGTTTTCCATTGGCCGGTTTTTCTAAGTCCATTATCTAAAAGGAGTTTTTCATGAAAAGATTGATCGCACCCATTATGCTGGTTTTTGCCCTGATTGCCGCCCCTGCCTTTGCCGAGGTCAAAGTCGGTTATGTTGATCTGCAAAAGGCCCTGAACCTCTCTGAATCAGGCAAGGCCGCCAAAGAAAAAATTGCCAATTCGGTCAAAAACTATGAGGGGACTATCCAGGTTCGCCAGGAAGAGATCAAGAAGCTCAAGGATGAACTGGAAAAACAGTCCATGGCACTGAGTGCCGATGCCCGTTCCGCCAAGGAGCGCGACTATCAGCAGAAACTCAAGGAGTTCCAGCGTTTCACCAAAGACATTCAGGAAGAATTGCAGCAGAAGGACGCTGATTTCACCCGTCAGATCATCGAAGATCTCCTCAAGATCGTGCAGGACATCGGCGCCAGCGAGGGGATGTCCATGGTTTTTGAGAAGTCGGAGAGTTCTGTTCTTTACGCCGACAAATCGGCAGATCTTACCGATAAGGTTATCGAGCGCTACAACGCTCAGTTCAAAAAACAGGGCGGCAAGTAATTATGGCGACGACGGCAACTCTCGGAGAGCTTGCCGGTCTGGTCGGAGGTTCCGTCCTTGGGGATGAATCGATCCGGATCGGCCATGTCGCGCCCATTGACGACGCCCGCGAAGGGGATATCACCTTTATTGCCAACCCTAAATACGCGGCCAAGGCCAAGACGACCCGCGCTTCGGCTGTTATCGTGGCCCCTGGCGTGGAGGCTCCCGGACTCAATTTGTTGGTGGTCAAAAATCCCTATCTGGCCTTCGCCAAGATTCTGACCCACCTGGAGGTTACTCGCCCGGAGCCCAAAGGCGTAATGGAGGGGGCCTGGATTCATCCCTCGGCCATCCTGGAGGAGGACGTTACCGTCTATCCCGGTTGCACCCTCGGTGAGGGTGTCAAGGTCGGCCGTGGCACGATCCTCTATCCCGGGGTCACCCTTTATGACGGTGTTCAGGTCGGCGAGGACTGTGTGCTTCACGCCGGAGCCATCGTGCGGGAAGAGTGCCGGCTGGGCGCTCGGGTGATTCTGCAACCTGGTGCGGTGATCGGCTCTGATGGTTTCGGCTTTGCTCCCGATGGACCCCGCTATTTCAAGATTCCCCAAGTCGGCATTGTTGTCATAGAGGATGACGTGGAAATCGGTGCCTGCAGCTGTATCGACCGCGCCGCCATGGGGGAGACGCGCATCCGCCGCGGGGCCAAACTCGATAACATGGTGCAGGTCGCCCACAACGTCACCATCGGCGAGGATACGGTGATGGCGGCGCAGGTGGGGATAGCCGGCAGTACGATCATCGGCAACCATTGCACCTTTGGCGGACAGGCTGCCACGGCCGGACATCTGCGTGTCGGCGACAATGTCATGATCGGCGGCCGCGGAGGGGTTACCAGCCACACCGAAGGAAATCAGGTGCTTTCGGGGGTGCCGGCCATTCCACACAAAGACTGGCTGAAGGCCTCCATGAGTTTCGCCAAACTGCCCGAGATGCGTCGCGAGCTGACCCGACTTAAAAATCAGGTGGAAGCCCTTGAAAAGCTTTTAAAGGAGAAATAGAGGCATGGTTCTCAATACCCAGGAAATATTGAAGCTCCTTCCCCATCGCTACCCGTTCCTGCTGGTAGATCGTATCGTTGAACTGGAGGAAGGCAAAAAGGCCGTTGGCATCAAGAACGTCACCATCAATGAGCCCTTTTTCCAGGGGCACTTCCCGGGTCATCCTATCATGCCGGGCGTTCTCATTATCGAAGCCATGGCCCAGGTGGGTGGTCTGTATGCCATCGTGGTCAACAAAGTCGGTGACGACAAGGTGACCTATTTTGCCGGTATCGACAATGCCCGGTTTCGCAAGCCGGTCCTCCCCGGCGACGTGTTGCGCATTGAACTGGAGTTGAGCAACTGCAAACGCGGGCTTTACTGCTTTTCCGGTAAGGCTTATGTCGAGGATGTTCTGGTCGCCGAAGCTGAGTTGAAGGCCACTTTTGCCCCCCGTCAGGAGTCCTGATACCGTTATGATTCATTCTACTGCCATTATCAGTCCGGGTGCCCAGCTTGATCCTACCGTCGAGGTGGGGCCTTACACCGTTATCGGCGAACATGTCCGCATCGGCGCCGGCACCGTCATTGGTCCTCACTGTGTTATTGAAGGGTGGACCGAGATCGGTAAAAACAACAGGATTTTTCAGTTTGCTTCCGTGGGCGCAGTCCCTCAGGATCTGAAATTCCATGGGGAAAAATCCTTTCTGCGCATTGGCGACGGCAATACGATCCGTGAATTTGCCACCCTGCACCGTGGTACCGAGGATGGCGGCGGCGAAACGATCCTGGGTAATCAATGTCTGCTCATGGCCTATTCCCACGTTGCCCACGACTGCGTCGTCGGCAACCAGGTTATTCTGGCCAACGGCGCCACCCTGGCCGGGCACGTGCAGGTCGATGACCACGCCATTCTGGGCGGCCTTTCCGCTGTGCATCAGTTTACCCGCGTCGGTTGCCATGTGATGGTCAGTGGCGGTTCCATGGTAGCCCAGGATATACCGCCTTACACCATTGCCCAGGGCGATCGGGCCAAGACCGTCGGGCTCAATCTCATCGGCCTCAAGCGCCGTGGTTTCTCCGATGAAGCCGTTCGGGGCATCAAACAGGCCTATAAGCTGATCTTCCGTTCCGGACTGCGCATGGAAGACGCTCTGGCCAAGATCGATCAGGATGTGGCCAAGACGCCGGAGCTGCAGGTCTTTGTCGATTTTATTCAGAACAGCCAGCGAGGCATTGCCCGCTGATTGAACAGGCCTCTGTCGGGAGAGATTTTGAGCAGTCAGGAGACTAAGCGCAGGGCCCTTATTGTGACCGGTGAAGCATCCGGGGATCTGCATGGCGCCAACCTTATCAGGGCGGCTGCCAAGGTGGACCCCGGACTGTCGTTTTTTGGCGTTGGTGGCAAGCGTATGGCCGCAGCCGGTTGTGACATCCTCATCCCCAGTGACGAACTGGCGGTCATGGGGGCGGTCGAAGTGCTGGCCAATATCCGGGTCATCGCCAGGGCCATGCAGAAGCTGCGTACCGTTCTGGTCGGAGAATCAAGGCCTGATCTTGTCATCCTCGTTGACTATCCCGGCTTCAATCTTCGCCTGGCGCGCCATGCCAAGGCGGCGGGTATACCGGTTCTCTATTACATCAGTCCAAAAGTCTGGGCCTGGAAAAAGGGAAGGGTGAATACCATTGCCCGTTATGTCGACAGGCTGGCCTTTATTTTCCCCTTTGAAGAAGCCTACTTTCGCGGTCTCGATCTGGAGGCCGTGTTTGTGGGCAATCCCCTCATGGATGAGGCGCAGGACCTGCCGGAGCGGCACGACTTCCTCGGTCGCTACGGGATCGAGACCGATGTTCCCGTTATCGGACTTTTTCCCGGCAGTCGCCGCAGCGAGGTCCGTTATAGTTTCAATACCCTGGTGCAAAGTGCTCGACTTATTCTTCGGGACAAGCCGTTGGCCAGATTTCTGCTACCCGTGGCGCCCTCGCTGGACCGGAAAATATTCGACGAGCTGCTGGCTGAAGAAGATCTGCCGGTGACTCTGATAGAAGATGAGAGCATCTATGATCTGGCCCATGCCTGCAACGCGGTGATCTGCGTATCCGGCACGGTGACTCTGCAGACAGCTCTGGCGGAGACTCCCATGGCCGTTGTCTACCGCATGTCGCCCGTCAGCTTCGCCATTGCCAGGCGTTTGGTCAAGGTGCCTCATGTCAGCCTGGTCAACATTGTCGCCGGCGAGGAAGTGGTCAAAGAATTCCTGCAGGGTGAAGCGACGGCGGAAAACATCGGTGCTGAAATTCTTCGTATTCTGGATGACAGGGACTACCATGACCGGATGCTCCGCGGTCTGGCTCTGGTTAAAGAAAAGATGGGCCCGCCCGGTTGTTCGACACGGGTGGCGCAGATGGCAGCCGAAATGAGCCAGGGGAAGGTTCTCTCATGAAGAGCCAAGGGACCCAGATCTATTTACGGCTGCTTGGCTACACGCGCACCTGCCGCTGGCGGATCTTCTTCTCCATGGTGGCTTCCCTGGGTGTGGCCGGCTCCGACGCCGCCGCCGCCAAGCTGATTCAACCCTTTATCGATCGTCTCGTTGTTGCCGGCGACGTCTCCCTGGTCAACCTGGTGCCCATCTTTGTCCTCGGGCTGGCCGCCATTAAAGGTCTCTCCCGCTTTGTGCAGGAATACACCATCAAGACTGCGGGGCAACTGGTCATGCAGGATCTCCGCAATGACCTTTTCGGCCACTCCCTTAACCTGAGCATGCGCTACTACTCCAAAACATCCTCGGGGACGTTGATGTCGCGTATCCTCAACGATGTGACGGTGATGCAGGCGGCTGTCGCCGAAGTCCTGGTCGGCACCCTGCGCGAGGGCCTCACCCTGGTCGCCCTCACCATCGTCGCCTTCCATGGCGACTGGCAGCTGGCGCTGATGGCCTTTGTCGTGCTGCCGCTGGCGGCCTGGCCTGCTTCGGCCATCGGGAAAAAAATCAAACAGTACACTCGCAGTGGGCAAGGGGCCATGGGCACCCTGACCCAGGTGCTGGAACAGACCTTCTCCGGCATCAAGGTCATCAAGGCTTTCGGTACGGAAGAAAGGGAGGTCGGTCGCTTCCGGGATCGCAACCTTTTTTACTACCGATTCTTGCGCAAGGTCATCAAGTACGACGCGGGCTCGTCACCGGTCATGGAGATCATGTCCTCTTTCGGGGTGGCGGCGGTGCTCTGGTTCGGTCTGCACCGGGTCATGTCCGGTGCCATGACACAGGGGGAGCTCTTTTCCGTTATCGGGGCCATCATGTTCATGTACACCCCGGCCAAACGGCTGTCCAAAATGTACAACCGGACACAGCAGGCCATCGGCGCCGCCGAGCGGGTTTTCGAATTGCTGGAGACCCCCCATGAGATCGTCGACCGCCCTGGCGCCAGGCCTCTGACCAACGTCAGGGGCGAGGTGCGCTTTGAGCATGTCTCCTTTTCCTATGGCGACGAACCGGTCTTGCAGGATGTCAATCTGGAAGCCAGGCAGGGAGAGGTCGTGGCCCTGGTGGGACCCAGCGGCGCCGGCAAGTCGACCATCGTCTCCCTGCTGAACCGCTTCTATGACCCCCAGTCTGGTGCCGTGCTGATCGACGGCCACGACATTCGGGACCTGACGCTGGACAGCCTGAAGGCCCATATTGCCATGGTCGACCAGGAAACCTTCCTGTTTAACGACACCCTGGCCAACAACATTCGTTACGGACGTCCCGAGGCTTCTGAAGAAGAAGTGGCCAGGGCAGCCCAGCAGGCCTATGCCGACCAGTTTATCCAGGCCTTGCCTGAAGGATTCGACACGGAAATCGGCGATCGCGGTCTGCGTCTGTCCGGCGGACAGCGGCAGCGCATATGCATCGCCCGCGCCATTTTGAAAGATACCCCCATTCTCATTCTTGACGAAGCAACCAGTGCACTGGATACGGAGAGCGAGGCCATGGTGCAGCAGGCTTTGGTCAATCTGATGAAGAACCGTACTACCTTTGTCATTGCCCACCGACTTTCGACGATACTCCATGCCGATAAAATCGTGGTGCTCGAGCAGGGGCGTGTCTGTGAAGTCGGCCGTCATGAAGAGCTGCTGGCCAATAACGGCTTGTATAAAAAACTTTACGACATGCAGTTTCAGGCCTGATCATGCTGAAAAAGGTTCTCGATAAAATACTGCTGGCCCTGGTGCCTTTTTTGGGTGCTGGCGTAATCCGCTTTTTGTATTGGTCTCTTCGTATTGACACCATTGGAACGGATCACCCCCAGGGATTCTGGGAGCGAGGGGAGCAGGTTATCCTCTCTTTCTGGCACGACCAGCTGCTGCTCATGGCCTGTGGCTACCATGGGCCGGGTGCCAAGATTCTCATCAGCGCCTCCAAGGATGGGGAACTGATCGCCCGTACCATGGCCTATTTCGGTCAGGATGCCGTGCGCGGTTCCTCCTCCCGCGGGGGACGGGCAGCCTTCCGGCATCTGCTCGGGCTGGCTAAGGAGCCCTTTGATCTGGTGATTACGCCCGACGGTCCGCGTGGACCGCGCCATGAGGTGAAAGAAGGAGTCGTCCAGTTGGCCCGCCTGAGTGGTCGCCCCGTCGTCCCCATGGCCTTTGCCGCCAGCCGGGGGCATCGTTTTCGCTCCTGGGACCGCTTTCTGCTGCCATACCCTTTTGGCCGGGGAGTCTATTCTTTTGGTAAACCGCTGACTTATCGGGACGACGAATCCGTGGAAGCCTTCAGGCAGCGACTGCAGGCTGCGATGGAAGAGAATGAGAAACAGGCCCGTGCCCATTTGGAGAGCTGTGGTGTATCTGCTGTATGATGTCATACTTCTGCTGGCCAGCGTGGTGCTGCTCCCCTATGCGTTGCTCAAGGGGATAAGGTACGGCAACGGCTGGCGCGGACTGGGGGAACGGATCGGCCTCTATTCCCGCGATCGCCTGACCGGCCTTCAGGGCAAGCCCCTCATCTGGGTCCATGCCGTCTCCGTGGGGGAAGTGCGGGCGGCCATGCCGCTGCTGCGCCAGGTCAAGGAGGCCTATCCCCAGTCTTCCCTGATTCTGTCCACCATGACATTCACCGGCCAGACCATCGCCAGGGATTCCGGTCTCGCTGACCTGTGCGTCTTCTTTCCTTACGACCTTTCCTGGATTGCCCGCCGCATATTCCGGCAACTTCCCCTTGATCTGCTCGTGATCGTGGAGACGGAGATCTGGCCCAACTTCATTCACCAGGCTTATAAAGCGGGCATCCCCATTCTCCTTGTCAACGGCCGTATCTCCGACCGTTCCTTCCCCCGCTATAAATTCATTCGGCCGCTGCTGCGTCCCGTTCTCCAGAACTTTTCCTCTTTCTGTATGCAGAGCGAGACGGACGCGCAGCGCATCGCCTATCTTGGCGCCCCTTCCGAGCGTGTTTGCGTCCCCGGGAATCTTAAATTTGACATGCAGGTTGTGGTCCCCGAACCGACCCGCATCACCGCTCTCAAAGAAAAATTTCGGTTGCCTGAAGAGACGATGATCTGGGTGGCCGGCAGCACCCGATCGGGCGAACACGAAATTCTTATCGAAGCCTATCGGCAGTTGGTCGCCGAGGGAATTGCTGTTGTTCTTGTTTTGGTGCCACGACACGTCGAACGGTGCAAGGTCGTGGGAGAGTTGCTGGTCAGCGAAAAAATTCCCTATGTTCTGCGAAGCTCCCTGCAGAAAGATACGAAATGGGTGCAGCCCGGTGAAGTCCTGCTGGTCGATACGATGGGAGAAATGCTCGATCTCTATGCGACGGCCGATCTGGTTTTTGTGGGCGGCAGTCTTGTCCCTGTCGGTGGGCACAACATTCTGGAGCCTGCTTTGCTGAAAAAACCCGTGCTCTTTGGGCCCTACATGCACAATTTCAAGGAAATCTCCCGCCTGCTGCTCTCGGCCAAAGGCGGCGTCCAGGTGGCCGACAGGCAGGACCTCGTCCTTCAGATCCGCAACCTCCTAAAAGACAACCGCGCCCGTCGCGTCCTGGGGAATAACGGTAACGGCGTGCTGGCCAGCAATGCCGGCGCCACGCGCAAGACCCTCGGCGTTATGAAATCCTTGCTGGAATCCTGATGTGAAGATATTGTCCTGGCATAGACGCCTGGTGTTGCAGGGACCTGACGGCTTTCTGGATCTTCTTCTGCTAGGCGTGCTCATCCCCCTTGGTTGGCTCTATGGATTGGTGGGGCTTTGCCGCGCCGCACTGTACCGCTGTGGAGTGCTCTCTTCCTTCCGGTCTCCCGTTCCGGTCATCTCCGTTGGCAATATTACCGCCGGCGGCACCGGCAAGACACCCGTGGTCGACGCCCTCGTCAAACATTTTCTGTCGCAGGGTCTGCGGGTAGCTGTGGTCAGTCGTGGGTATGGTGGTGCGCTGCAGGAACGGGTAGGGGTGGTCAGCGTTGGTGAAGGGCCGCAAATGGCCGCCGACCTGTGCGGGGATGAGCCTTTTCTGCTGGCCCGGCGAAACCCGCAAGCGCTGGTTTTTGTCGCCCGCAAAAGGGCTGATGGCGTCCGTACCGCCGTAGAACGCTATCAGGCCGAACGGATCATTCTCGATGACGGCTTTCAGCATCTCGCCGTTCAGCGCGATGTGGATATCCTGCTCCTTGACGGTAGCAAGCCCCTGGGCAACGGCCAGGTTTTGCCGGCCGGCCTGCTGCGGGAGTTTCCCTCTGCCGTGAAAAGAGCCGATCTGCTGGTTTTTACCCGCTGCCCAGAAGGTTCAGGTTCTCCCTCCGCCCCTCCTCTTTATGCCGAAAAGCCCGCTTATTACAGCCAGCATCTGCTGGCGTCCGAGGCAATTAGTCTTGCCGGCGAAGTTGTTCCGCTGGCGCGTCTGCAGACTAAAAAAGGAGTGGCCTTTGCCGGCATCGCCGACCCGACTTCCTTCTTTGAGGCGCTTGCCGCCAAGGGTCTGCTGCTTGTCGAAAACCTTGCCCTGTCCGATCATGTGGTTTATGATATTCAGTTGGTGAAGCGGTTGAGCCGCCTGGCCGAAGGCGCGGATTATCTGATCACCACCGAAAAGGACGCTGTAAAACTGGACCTTGGTGATTTTTCCGTTCCCTGCTATCAGGTTCCGCTTGCGATGCATCTTTTTGATGAGGAAGGCTTCTTTCAGAAACTCCATCAAATCATTCCCGGGAGAGATCATGCCCCTGAATAAAGAACTTTTAGAACTCCTCGCCTGCCCTCAATGCAAGGGGGTGGTGCGCTATGAAGAAACCCAAAGTCGGCTGGTTTGTGATTCCTGCTGTCTGGCTTTTCCCATCCGGGATGACATCCCGGTGATGCTGATGGATGAGGCGGAAACGCTTGGCTAGTCGAGTTGAAAATTTTTCAATAGGGTCTTCTCCCAAAAAGATTCTGGTGCGAGCAACCAATTGGATTGGGGACGGGGTCATGATGACGCCCGCTCTGGCAGCCATTCGCCACACTTTTCCTGGCGCCGAGATCGTTGTCGCCGCCAATCCCCTGGTTGCCCAGTTGTTTTCTCCTCATCCCTGTTGTGATCGGGTGTTGGTTTATGATCGGAAAGGTGACCACAGTGGGGCGGCTGGTTTCCTGAGGTTTGTTCGGAAACTTCGCTCGGAGCGATTTGACCTGGCCATTCTATTGCAAAAGGCTTTTGAGGCCGCATTGCTGACTTTTCTCGCAGGTATTCCGCGCCGTATTGGATTTTCTACGGATGGTCGACGGTTGCTGCTCACCGGTTCGGTGCCTTTAACGGACAAAGTCCGATCGCAACATCATTCACGCCATTACCTGGAAATGCTTAAAGCATTTGGGATCACGGGAGGCAGCGGTGAACTTCAGCTTGTTATCACGCCCGCCGAACGGGAACATGCACTCAAACGTCTTGGCGAGGGGTGTTGGCTCGGTGTCAATCCTGGTGCCGCTTATGGTTCCGCCAAACGCTGGTATCCCGAGCGCTTCGCCCAGGTTGCCGATACTCTGGCGGAAGAATTCGGGTTTCAGGTGGTCGTTATAGGCGGGCCGGGTGAAAAGGCGATAGGCCAGGATATTGTCCAGCAGATGCGGCACCAAGCGCTTAATCTGGTCGGTGAAACGTCTGTACGCGAGATGATGGCGGTCATTGCACATTGCTCTTTGATCATCAGTAACGACTCCGGGCCGATGCATGTGGCAGCCGCACTGCAAGTGCCAACAGTTGCTATATTCGGCCCAACGGATCACACCACGACTTATCCCTGGACTGCGCGCTATCGTGTCGCTTACCAAAATGTTGAGTGCGCGCCTTGCCTTAAGCGCGTCTGCCCGACCGACCATCGCTGCATGATCCTAGTGACGAGTGAAATGGTGGTTTCCGCGGCACGAGAAATTTTGAAATAACCCTCTTAGTTAAGAATGCTGCTGTTAGCACAGTCGGCAGTCTCCATGTGTGTGTGTGCTCAATGAATATCTGTCTTTTCAATTCCTGTCGTGCCTGGGGTGGTGGCGAAAAATGGCACCTAGAGGCGGCTGAATTCCTTGTGAAGGAAGGGTTTCAGGTAACTATTGCTGCCCACCCCACCGGGGATCTCCTCAAAAAAGCAACTCAGGCCAGTATCCCCACTAAACCTGTGTGCATTGGGAATTTGAGTGGACTCAATTTTATTAAAATATGGTCACTGATACGGTGGTTTAAAAAGTCTCGTACCCAGGTAGTTATTCTCAATCTCCCTTCCGATCTTAAAGCAGCCGGAATCGCAGCGCGCTTAGCCCATGTTCCGAAAATCATCTATCGCCGCGGAAGTGCTATCCCGATCAAAAATACATTTCTCAATCGCATACTCTTCAAAAAGATTGTGACAGAAATTATTGCGAATTCTTTTCAGACCAAAAAGACTATTCTCCAAAACAATGCTCATCTATTTCCAGAAGAAAAAATCCACGTCATTTATAATGGGATCGACTTTCGGGATCTTCAAGATGAAAAGAAACTGCAGTTAGACGAACGAAACAGACCGGTAATCATCGGCAGCGCTGGACGGTTATCCTATCAGAAAAATCAGAAGGCTCTGATCGATCTTGCGGTTCAATTAAACACAGCAGGGATTGACTTCAAAATCAAGGTCGCTGGTGAGGGTAAATTACTAAAAGAACTAGAGGATTACGCTGCTGCACAAGGAGCGTGTGGCAAAATTGATTTTATCGGTTTTGTTGAAAATATGAACGCATTCATGGCCAGCGTGGATGTCTTTGTGCTTCCCTCAAGGTGGGAGGGGTTCGGCTATGTGCTGATTGAAGCCATGGCTGCAGGAAAGCCAATTGTAGCTTTTGATGTT
The DNA here is from genome assembly GCF_009731355.2 of Desulfuromonas sp. AOP6. Classification (GTDB taxonomy): domain Bacteria; phylum Desulfobacterota; class Desulfuromonadia; order Desulfuromonadales; family SZUA-540; genus SZUA-540. The sequence continues at coordinate 2,049,039 of NZ_AP022810.1, read as the reverse complement.
AGCAGTAACCCGGAAATTGTTCAGGATGGCGAAACAGGTTTTCTGGTTCCTTTTGGCGACATCCACGCCCTCAAAGAAAGGGTACTTTGTTTATTGAAAGACTCGTCACTCAGGGTAGCTTTTGGTGCACGTGGACGCCAGATTGCTTTAAAAAAATTCGATAGAGGTCATAATCTCGCTAGCTTGGTAAATGTGTTGAAGGAGAACTGTAAATATGGTGCTTGACGCCTTGAACGATAAACGTACACAGATATTTTACGGATTGTGTTTCGCCTTTCCTGTTCTGTTTGGAACCGTAAAGAGTTGGCACAGCAGCTTGTTTCTGGTGGCGTGTCTGTTTGGTCTTCTTTTGCTGAAGGGCACCGCCTGGGATGAAATTCCCAAGGGACTAAAATTGTTTTTTTATGCGGTTATCGTATTCCTCTTGGCCGCTGTGGCCAGCTTGGTGAATGCCGATGATTTGGGGCAAGGAATCAAGAGACTGACCAAGTTGAGTTACCTGTTAGGTTTTTTTGTTCTGACAATCGGCGCCGCGAAGGTCAAGGTTGACCTTTCCATTGCCTACCTGAAAGGAATTTGCCTGGGGTCATTCGTGCTATTTGGGGTGGCGATTTATCAGACCTTTTTACTTGGATTTGGAAGAGCGCAGGGGATCACTAACGCAATTGTCTTTGGCGATGTCGCCATGCTGTTTGCTGTTATCCTTTTTGTGTCTCTGGTTTATAAAGACGGTAACAGCCACTGGCTGCTGTTGAGTTTGTCTTTGGCGGCCGCCCTTGGCGCGAGCCTTTTAAGTGGAGCGCGTGGAGGGTGGTTGGTTTTGCCTGTTGCTCTTTTTTTTCTATCCATGCTGATGGGAAAAGCGTTTTTCTGTCGTAGAAATCTTGTTGTTGTCGGTTTTGTCATGCTTTTGCTTGCCGGAGGCGCAATAAGCTTTAATGATCAAATCGGTCCTCGCCTTAGTCAGGTCTTTGTCAATTTTAAGGATTTTTCTACAGGACAGAATCTGAATACCTCACTGGGGCATCGCATCCTCATGTGGGGGATAGCCTGGGAGCAGTTTCAGCAGAACCCGCTGGTCGGATCCGGCCTCGGAGACTTCAAACACGATAGCATTGCGGCAATGAGCGCTGGCAAAACGCAACTTAATCACGAATACAGCCATGCCCACAGTATTTACTTCGAAATGCTTGGGAATGCAGGGTCGCTTGGGATGTTGTCCATGCTCGTAGCACTCATTGTGGTGCCGGTCGGTTTGTTTTTCAGGGGATGGCAAAATTCGGCAAACGACTGTCAGCGCCGGGTGGCTTTAACTGGATTGCTGATCGTAGTGTCTTTTGCCATATTCGGCCTTACAGAAAGTTGGGTGTCTCGGTCGCCATTCATGATTGTCTACAGTTTCTCTTTGTTCGTTTTTTATTCTTCCCTTAGATTTTTGAGCTCATCAGAAAGAATTTGACTCCTTGGTAGCAAAAAATCAGTATCCATTATTGTTGATTGATAAAAATTAGATAAATATAACTGGTTCCGCAGGGACTCGTTTTTAGGGAATGAATAGCTGGGTTTTACCTGGATACTGTAACTCGCGTTTTTCGGGTATGGCTAAATCGGTTTTGGGGGAGGTTTTTGATGTATCTCGAATACTCGCATACTGTTGGCGGAAATTTTGGAGATGACTTAAATCCGTGGTTATGGCCACGCTTGATTCCTGAGTTGCTGGCCGTAAATGATAGTACTGCCTTCCTTGGTATAGGAACTTTGCTGGACCAACAGCGTGTCAAACGCACTCTTGGAAAATCAAATTCAATTGTGGTTTTCAGCTCCGGTATGGGGTTTGGATCCCCCCCTAAAATTGATGAGCGATGGAAAATTTATTGTGTGAGGGGGCCACTTACCGCCAAAAGGCTCGGATTGCCAAGTGAAATGGCTATTGTCGATGGGGCCTTTCTTCTTAGGACTGTTGCTATGCCTGACCCCTCAGGCTGTTTTCCAGTCGGGTTCATGCCTCATCATAGGAGTGAGGTTTTTATTGATTGGCACAGTGTCTGTGAGAGGGCAGGTGTGAAATACATATCTGCTAAACAGTCAGTAGATAAAATACTTGCTGATTTGCGCGGAACCAAGCACTTGATTACTGAAGCCATGCATGGAGCTATTGTTGCGGATGCTTTGAGGGTGCCATGGATGCCTGTAAGGTTTAGCCCCAAGTTTATGCCAGAGAAATGGCAGGATTTCACTGCTTCGATCAATCTTAATATAGAAACGAAGGTTTTGCCCTTCCTCAACCAATATCGGATGCCCGTTGGTCAGTTTATTGAAAATTCCGCTAAAGGGTTTGTTCGGAAATTACATATTGGGCCTGAAAAGTGGGATCGGCTACCCCGCAATTTTAGGTGTTGCTCAGATTCGGATATCGATTCGCTGGCTAAGACTATCACTTTGTATTCAAGGGATGCAGTTTTTTACCTGAGCAAAGATGAAGTAACTTCTTCTTTGACAGAAAGACTTTGTGAAAAGTTGGAAGAACTTAAGAAAGACTTTAAGGTTTATCATGGATAAGGCCACAATATCTGTTGTGATGATAGTTAAGAACGAAGAGTCAAAAATAGAATCCTGTCTGCGAAGTCTTTCGTGGGCTGATGAACTCATTATATTGGATTCTGGAAGTACAGACTTGACCGTCGAAATATGTAGAAAATATACAAAAAACGTTTACATTGAAAATGTGTGGCATGGATTTGGCGCGCAGCGCCAATTAGCGGAAAGCTATGCTAGTGGAGATTGGATATTTGCTATCGATGGCGATGAGGAAGTTACGGAAAAATTATCAAAAGAAATACAGGGTGTTGTCGAAACTGACGCAAGAGATAAGGTGTATGCCGTTCCTCGTCTAACGTGGGCATTTGGTTCTTTTGTCAGGCATAGTGGTTGGTATCCGGATTATGTAGTACGGCTCTATCCTAGAAAGAGAGCCCAGTATAACGATGCGGTGGTTCATGAACGCGTCATATTCGGATCAGATATGAATCTTCATTATCTTAAAAATGATCTTCTTCATTATAGTTACACAAACTTGGAGAGCTGGGTTGCAAAATCAGCAAGATATTCTGCGTTGTGGGCAGAGGCAAAACATGCCGAGGGCGTTCGTTGCACTTTTGCTGATTCTATTACACACTCGATTATGTTTTTTTTGAGAGTGTACGTCGTAAAAAGAGGCTTTCTTGATGGTGCTGCAGGTTTTATGGTTGCAGCTACAGGAGCATTTTCGAGATTTCTTAAATATAGTGACCTTTGGTTACGTCAAAAAAATAGAGTTTAGCCAACGAGCATTTTTGTTATTTGGGGCGCTTAACTTTCCAAAAGCTGTTGATACACTTCCAAGGTTTTTCCTACTGTTGTCGCGTGACGGAAATCAAGCCTAATCCTGTTTCGCGCTGCTTCCCCCATCTTCTTGGCCAATGCCCTATTGTCATATAGGGATCTGATCGCTCCGGCTAACTCCTTTGGGTTGCCGGGCGAAACCACTAAGCCACTTTCATTCTCAACAACAAGTTCAGGACTGCCGCCGGAGCGGGTCACTATGGGGGGGATGGCATACACCATGGCCTCTATAATGGCTTTGGGTAGCCCCTCTCTTTTCAGGGCAGGAAGAACCGCTGTGCTGCATGCAGCTATCAAGGCAGGGGCATCGGTTCGGAAGCCTGTGAGGTGGATATTTTTTGCATTGGGACTGGATCCGATAAGAGGAAGCAACTTGGAGGAATCCATTTTTCCGATGAGAAGGAGATGGACGGAGCCATCGGTGGGGAGATAATTCATGGCCTCAATCAGAATGTGAAGCCCTTTACGCGGTCGGTCATTGGCGATGCAGCCAATAACAAAAGCATCCTTGGGGATGTCTAGTACCGTTAGATCAGCGGGAGTAGCATTGTACCAGGCAAGTTCGTGTCCCTTGTGAATCGTCACCACCTTTTCAGGGGTAAGCCGGAGGGGACCTATTCCAACTTTTAATAGCGTCTTTCGAATAGCTTCGGCAACACAGATGATTCTGTCAACCTTGGGGTGAAGGTAGGTTGTCCATGAGGCCGGGTCAAGATAACTGACATTTCCCTCAATTCCTCTATAGCATATGATCTTTATAGGGATACCTGTTGCGGCTAGAAGACCGTTTGAGGTTGTGCGATTGTTGAACATGTGCAGGATGTCGAAAGGCTCCCGCTTTAGTTTGTTGCGAATATAGCGGATACCATGCAGGTCAAAGCGCCCTTTAAGTTTAATCTCTTCAAGAGGCACACCTGCCTTGCGGATTGTGTCGTTATGGGGTGCGCCGGGGCTGGCAATGACATGCAAGTCGATTCCGGCCTCTTTCAGCTTGATAAACATGTGCGCTTCAGGGAGGTCGCTAAAAGAAGTCAGGCAAAGGACGCGTATCTTTTTCATGGGATTTTAAGGCTTTCCTTACGTTGTTTATGGATGAGGTCGAGGCTAGTTTGAAAACCGATGTTTGTCAAGATGTCAGAGGCTTATCTGGGAGCATTGAGCCCCTTTCCACGGTATAAGAGAATCCGAGGAATAAATTGACATTCCCTTGTCTAGATTTTATTTTAAGGGCCTTGGTGATCTGATTGCGAACGGGAGAAACGAGCGGTTATGAATGAGGAAATACGGCTGTATCTCGAAGGACATATAAGAGCTGTTGAAATAGTTGCATCACAGATGACGGATTCGATTGCCGGTGCTGTTGAGCTTTTGCAGCAGACCCTGTCCGGTGGTGGAAAGATTTTGATCATGGGTAACGGCGGCTCTGCCGCCGATGCCCAACACTTTGCTGCCGAGCTGGTCGGCCGTTTTATGATGGAGCGCAAGGCGCTACCAGCTATCGCCCTCTCTACCGATACCTCCATTTTGACAGCTGTCGGCAACGACTATGGCTTCAATGAAATATTCAAGCGTCAGGTCGAGGCGCTTGCCCTGCCCGGCGATTTGGTCATCGGAATCTCCACCAGCGGCAATTCTCCCAATGTGGCTTTGGCCCTGGAAGCTGCCAAGGCTGCCGGTTGCCAGACCATGGCGCTTCTGGGCCGCAACGGCGGAAGCATTGCTCCCCGTGTTGATTTCCCCCTTGTCGTACCTATCGAACAGACGCCGCACGTGCAGGAATGTCACCTGATGATTATCCACCTGCTTTGTGATCTGGTGGAGCGTCGGCTCTTTTCTGGTCAGGGGGAAGCATGAAACCATATCAACCCATCGACCTTTCCTCCATCAAAACCTATCCCATTTCTTCTCGGGACAACAAGGTGAATATTGAGGAACACTTCGCCGCGCCTCTGCGCCAGGGAATGTCCTTCGAAGACTTTTTCACGGCGTTGCCAAGGTTGCTTGGCGCCGATAGCCTGCGGGGTGTCGTCGATGCGGTCGTTTCCGCCCGTGGTGCTGGTCGGCCTGTTGTCCTTGCCATGGGGGGGCACGTTATCAAGTGCGGCCTTCAACCCGTCATTCGCAGCCTGATCGAAGCTGGCGTGATCTCCGCCATCGTCATGAACGGCTCTGCCGCCATCCATGATTTCGAAGTCTCCTTGACGGGCAAAACCTCTGAAGATGTCGGGGCTGTTCTACATTCGGGGGATTTCGGTTTTGCCGAAGAGACCGGTTCGGGCATGAACAGCGCCCTTGCTGAGGGCTTGCCGCGCGGAATAGGGTATGGCCGGGCGATTGCTGAGGCAATTGTTGAAAGGCAACATCCCTATGCCGACTACAGTGTGCTTGCTACTTGTCACAAACATGGTGTCCCTGCTACGGTGCATGTCGCCATTGGTACCGACATCATCCACCAGCATCCGCAAGCCGATGGTGCCGTCACGGGTGAAATGAGCTATCGTGACTTCCGACTGCTGGCCGCCGTGGTGGCTGATTTGAGTAGCGGCGTCTGGCTAAATGTCGGGTCTGCCGTGCTTCTCCCTGAAGTTTTCCTGAAAGCTCTTTCTGTGGTACAAAACCTGGGACACCATGTCGATAATTTCACTACCGCCAACTTCGACATGCTTCAACACTATCGTCCTTTGCAAAATGTCGTCAAGCGACCTACTTCCGGCAGCGGCCGGGGTTTTGCTATAACCGGTCATCATGAAATTAACATTCCTTTGTTTGCTCTGGCCGTGCTAGACAGGTTGGGAGTAAAAAATAAATGAAGCGCACAGCTGTCGAGAGTTTTCTGAGTGGTCTGCCGAGCATCAGGGCTCTGGTGGTCGGCGACCTGATGCTGGATGAATATCTGTGGGGAAATGCCGATCGTATTTCTCCCGAGGCGCCGGTTCAGGTGGTAGATGTCAAACGGCATGACCTTCGCCTTGGCGGAGCCGGTAATGTCATCAACAATCTTTTGCGACTTGGCTGTCAGGTGGATGTGGCAAGCGTCTTGGGCGAAGATGAGGATGGCAAGCTGCTACGCAGGAGGCTTCAGGAATTACAGGTAGGGATCGACGGCGTACAACAGGTGCCAGGCCGCACAACCAGCCGCAAAACCCGAGTGCTGGCCAGCAACCAGCAAATGCTGCGTATCGACAGGGAAAGTTGCGAGGCCATTCTTGGAATGCAGGAAGATGCCTTGGTTGCCTACATCAGGCGTCAAATGAATCATGTCGATGTGGTTTTGCTTTCCGATTACCTCAAGGGCGTGCTCACCCCGCTGGTCTTGCGTGAGATTATCGATGCTGGGCGCCAAGCAGGTATTCCTGTGGTGGTCGATCCAAAAGGCTCCGATTATAGCAAGTATAAAGGGGCGACCCTCCTGACCCCCAATCGTAAAGAAGCCCAGCTGGCATCCCAAATAGAGATAACAGACGATGCTACCCTGCGCGTTGCCGGTCGCAAGCTTTGCCGCGAACTTGATCTCGATGTATTGGTATTGACGCGCAGTGAAGAAGGAATGTCTCTTTTTAAGCGCAATGGCACGGAGGTGGATCTGCCGACTGAGGCTCGGGAAGTTTATGATGTTTCGGGTGCTGGGGATACTGTTTTGTGCCTGTTTGGAGTAGGATTGGCTGGTGGTCTTTCTTTGGAAGACACGGCTTATCTTGCTAACGTTGCTGCCGGGGTGGTGGTCGGCAAGGTGGGGACGTCGACGGTTTCACCCCATGAAATTCTGGAGGTCGTCGAAGGGCAGCACCTGGATACCGACCGGAAGATCAAATCGCGCTGCCTGATTTCAGCTGAAATGCAACAGGCCCGAGAGCGTGGCCGTACCATCGTTTTCACCAACGGCTGTTTTGATCTGCTGCATGTCGGTCACGTCAAATACCTGCAGAAAGCCCGGCGCTTGGGTGATCTGCTGGTTCTGGGGCTCAACTCTGACACCTCCATCCGTCGCCTTAAGGGGGCCAAACGCCCTTTCATCGATCAGGAAGAACGCGCCCATATTCTCGCGGCTCTCGACTGTGTTGACTATGTCGTGATTTTCGACGAAGACACTCCCCTTGAACTCATTCGTGAAGTCCGTCCCCATATCCTTGTCAAGGGGGGAGACTACCAGCCTGACCAGGTTGTTGGTAAAGAGATCGTTGAAAGCTATGGGGGGCACGTTGAACTCATCACTTTTGTTGACGGAAAGTCCACGACCAATATCGTTGAAAAAATTTTACAGGCCTACCAGGAGTAAAAGCAGAGGACGTCGTCGCAGCTGTTAGATGCGCTGATCCGTTCCGTCGTCGTTTTTTTCAGTTTTTACGTAGGATTTTCCCTTCGGCTCAGGAAACCATAGATTTCTGCTTAAACGATGATCTGCCACCTGCATTCTGGCTTTTACAGCTTTGCTGTTTTGCGCCAGCGTATCCAAGTCGTGCTCGTACAGCCCTCCTGAATCCAGGTCGGTATGCCGTGAAAAGGTGAACCAGCCTTTGCTGTCGATCCAGCCTGTCACGCCGCCACGTTGCACCTGGGCCCCCTCCAGGTCGCCAGCGGGGAGCAGTAATGACTTTCCGTAAGTCGCCAGGTTGTCCGGCACATCCAGCAAGGTCATGAGGGTGGGCAGAACGTCATACTGAGAGGCGTATCGACTGTCGCGACCCGGTTCGATAGATCCATCCGGCGTGTAGATAATGAGCGGGATTTCGAACTCGCTCTCCAGGGACGTGCCCTCTGATCTTAAAACATGATCGGCAATGAATACGAAGACCGTGTTCTTATACCAGGGCTGTTCGGCGGCCTTTGCCATAAACTGCTGAAGCGACCAGTCGCTGTATCTCAAGGTGTTCAGGTACGCCTCTTCCTTGCCGGCATGGTGCGGGTACAGATGAAACTCCCGGCCGGGATCAGGAAAGGGTTCGTGCGTTGTGCCCGTGAAAACAAAGGACAAAAACGGCTGATGCTTTACTTTGGGGGAGGCAAGATAATCCGCCATGAACATCAAGGCTTCGAAGTCCCAGCCAAAACGCGGCACTTCTCCGGGATACTGTCGTCTTATCGGCAGGTCTTCCTTGCCGAAATAGGCATTGAACCCCAGGGCCGCGGCAATGCTATCCAGATGAAACGAGCGGCGATTGGAGGATTGGACCATCACGGAATGATAGCCTCGCTCACCCAATAAAGCAGCCAAACGTGTCATCCGGTTCAGTTCCTGCCCCCAACCGATGATGGGCTGGCTTTCCAGCACGGGTACCGAAGTTAAAACGGCTTGGATGCCCTCAATGCTGCGCTGCCCCGCGGCAAAAGTATTGTCCCAAACCCGTGCTTTAGGAATCAGGCTGTCAATAAAAGGGGTGGCGCCATAATCGCTGCCTGCCAGGCCATCTATGTACCGGTAGCTCCAGCTTTCAAGCAGAACAATAACAATATTTTTATTTTCGGGGGTATTATCATCAGACAAAATACGAATAAAGGGATCTTCTCCTTTGTCTTCAACGAATTGAGCTTGCCATAGGTTCAATTCCTGCGGGCTCAGGTAGGTCAAAGACTGGCTGGAATCATAGGATTTCTTGAGACCAAGGCGAATGGAATGCACTAATGAAAAGGCACCGTTAAGGGCCAGAGAGGCTTGTTTCTCATTGCCGGCCATGTAGGCATCCACCATGCTGATGGGTTTTCCCTGTACCAGGCCACCTCGCGCACCCAGTAGCAGAAGCAGGAGCATGAAAACTGTATATGAGAATGAACGCCTCCAGGAAAAACTGGAGTCGGCTGGCGGCGCTGATGCAGGCCGAACTACAAGGGCATGCCAAAGAAAGGCCAAGCCCAGTAGGGCAAGACAGGCCAGGGCCATTTCCGTCAGGCGGGATTGAAGCGCGAGTTCAATCAGCATGCCCCAGTCGTGTTTGAGTAACAGGATTTCGCGCCCGACGTGGCGATAGACTTCGCCAAAATAAAACAGATCCGCAATGTTCACGATCCAGAGGACGCTCAAAAAGCTGAAAAGACTCCAGAGAGAGACTTTTTGCAGCCGAGGGGTGTCTACGATGGGAAAAGGCAGGACCAGTGCCAGAAAAAAAATGCTACCTGCAGCAACCGTAATCGACAGATCAAAACGCCAGCCGACAGCAAAAGCCTTGAAAATCTCGATCGGGGATAGTTTCTCGAAATAGGCCGGGTAGGTTGCCCAATAGCCCAGGCGTAGGATAGAAAAAACGCCAACAGAAAAGAGTACGGCGCGCAGTGGAGATGAAACCTGTTTAACCATGTGGTGAATCCCTGCTAAGATGCAGATTTGCTCGCATAAATTGTCTGCCAGGGATTATAGCGGAAAGTCAGTCTGAATTGCTACCCATAACTTGAGTAAGGCACTCAATAACCTCATCTGTTGTGATCATCAACATCGCCTCCGGATTCCTGACCCGCTTGCCCCAGCGCAGTTCTTCCACGCTTTTGCCGTATTCCGCTTCAATTGCCTCAGGATATCTGCTGACCGTCAGTTCCCGGTGGCAATAGGGGCCGGTGCGCTCGGGGTTCGAGGTGGCATAGAGGCCGATGACTTTCTTCCCCAGGGCGTTGGCCATATGGGCGGGACCGGTGTCGGGGGCGATGACGACTGCGGCTTTATCGAGCACGGCAAGCATCTGCTTGAGAGTGGTGCCGCCCACCAGGTTGACGGGCGTGTGACGGCAGGCGGTGACGATGGCCTCGGCATAGGCTTTTTCGTTGGCGGCCGGCCCGCCCGTCAGCACGGTGCGCAGGCCGTGGGTCTCAAAGGCATGGTCGATGACGGCGGCGTAGGACTCCACGCTCCAGTTGCGCCAGTTGCGGGCACGCGCGCTGGAGCAGGGATTGATAGCCAGGAAAGACTCGTCAGGCAGCATCTTGCCGGCGGCCTCTCGGGCTGCAGAGGGAATGGGGATGTCCCAGCGCAGAGGAGCGGGCTCCAGTCCAAGCGCTTTGGCAAATTCCAGAAAACCGTCCAGAACGTGCTGGCGTTTCTGGGGGGCGATGCGGGCGTTGGTAAAGAGCCACTGTGCGTTGGTGGCGCGGGCGCGGTCGAAGCCCAGGCGGATGTCGGCGCGGATCAACAGGCTGGCCAGGCTGGCCCGCAAGGCGGCCTGCATGTGCAACAGCACGTCGAAGCGCCTGTTTTTAAGTTTTTCGTGCAGCTCCCGGTAGGCTTTCACGCCTTGGGACTTGTCAAAAATGATAAATTCAACGCCGGGGATGTCGCAGACCAGGCTCGCTTCGGTCTTGCCAATAACCCAGGATATGTGACATTGTGGCCAGTGCTGCTGCAGGGTTCGCAGGGTCGGCAGCACATGGGTGACATCGCCCAGGGCGGACAAACGTAAAATACAGAGGCTCTTCGGGGGAGCCGATAATGGCAGGGATAATGACATCTGAACTGGATCCTCGCATCGTCAGAAGTGGAAATCGGCACATTCTATACGATGCCGCGCGGATTGCAAAGCCTTCCGACGACATTTTCGATCCGGAAAAGCTTGCCGCGGGCGGCTTTCTGGTCGGCAAAGCTCTCGGCCGGGGCGAGGCCTATTTTCTTCGCTATCAAGGGCAGGATTGGGTGCTGCGGCACTATCGTCGCGGCGGTCTGGTCGCCAAGCTTTTTCACGACCACTATCTGGGGTGGCACCCCGGACGATCCCGCGCCTGGCGGGAATGGCGTCTGCTGGCGGTGCTCTATGCCCAGGGACTTCCGGTTCCTCGGCCAGTAGCAGCCAGTGTGGTATCGGGTTTTGGCGTCTATCGGGCGGACCTGATCACCGAGCGTCTTGCCGACACCAGCACTCTGGCCGACCGGCTGAAAAAGGCCCCGCAACCCGAAGCCGTCTGGCTGGCCGTTGGCCGCTGCATCAGGCGCTTCCACGACGCCAATGTCTTTCACGCCGATCTCAACGCCAACAACATCCTTCTGGATGGACAAGGGCAAGTCTACCTCATCGATTTCGACCAAGGCTGCTTCCGAAAACCCGGTTCGTGGAAACAGCATAATGTGGCGCGTCTGCTGCGTTCCCTCAAAAAAATCCAGGACCGTCACCCCAACTTCCATTTCAGCCACGAAGATTGGCTGGTGCTCTTACAAGGGTACGAGGATGCCAAACGCTGAAAAAGAGTATCTATCTTGTTATTTCCTGAGGTAATCGGTATAGTTAAGCGAGTTTTATCCGACATCTAAACACTGATCATCGAGACAATCCCATGCCTGAAGATCGTATCTCGCCCAAAATCAACGAACACCTGAGCGGCCATATGCGCACCTTGGAAAAGGTGGTGCAGCAGATGGTCCCCGATATCCGGCGCTGCGCCCTGACTCTTATCGATGCCATGGCCCGGGGCAATAAGCTGCTGGTCATGGGAAACGGCGGTTCCGCCGCTGACGCCCAGCATATGGCGGCAGAATTCGTGGGTCGCTTTCTGCGCAACCGCAAGGCCCTGCCGGCCATCGCGCTGACCACCGACACCTCCATCCTGACGGCCGTCGGCAACGATTTCGGCTTTGACGAGGTGTTCAGCCGCCAGGTAGAAGCCCTGGCCGCCCCAGGCGATATTGTTTTAGGCATTTCCACCAGCGGTCAGTCTCCCAATGTTCTAAGAGCTCTTAACCTCGCACAGGAACGTGGTTGTACGACGATTGCTCTTGCCGGCAAAGACGGCGGCCCCATCGCCCAAGTCACGGATCTGGCCCTGGTTGTTCCCGCTGCTCACACTCCTTACATTCAAGAAGCCCACCTGACCATCATTCACATCCTCTGTGACCTGGTGGAAGAGGCTCTTTGTACCCCTGCGGAAAGTGCATAGATCAACCATGAATTACGGCGAAACGGAAAAACTGCTGGAATCCTTTGAAAATCTATCCATCCTGGTGGTCGGCGACCTGATGCTCGACGAGTATCTCTGGGGAAAATCCGACCGCATTTCGCCGGAAGCGCCGGTTCCCATAGTAAACATCACAGGGGAAGACCTGCGCTTGGGTGGGGCTGGCAACGTGGCCAACAATCTGTTGTCCCTCGGCTGCCGGGTGCGCGTCGCCAGTGTTCTCGGAGAGGACGCCGACGGCCGCAGGCTGCAGGAACTGCTGCAGGCGCGCCGCATCGATGTCGATGGCCTGGTCTGGGACGCGGGCCGGACCACCAGCCGCAAAAGCCGTATCCTCGCCAGCAATCAGCAGATGCTGCGCATCGATCGCGAGGTCTGTACCCCCATCTCCACTGCAGACGAGGAACGCCTGCTGGCGAAAGTCCGGCAGTTGCTGCCCGACGTGCAGGGGATTCTGCTGTCCGATTACCTCAAAGGCGTTCTCACGGAGAGAGTCGTCCAGGAAATTATCGCCCTCGGCCAGGCCGCCGATCTCCCCGTGGTCATCGATCCCAAGGGCACCGATTACCGCAAGTACCGCGGCGCCACCCTGCTGACTCCCAATCGCAAGGAAACCCAGCTGGCCGTGGGGATCACCATTGCCGACGAGACAAGCCTGCGCCGGGCGGGTCGGCAACTTTTCGATGAACTGGCGCTGGATGCCCTGGTGGTGACGCGCAGCGAAGAGGGGATGACCCTGTTTCTTCCGGACGGGCAGGAAGAGCACTTCCCCACCCTGGCCCGCGAGGTCTTCGATGTCTCCGGTGCCGGCGACACCGTGCTCGCTTCCCTCGGCGTCTGTCTGGCCGCCGGGGTATCCGTCAACCAGGCCGCCCGTCTGTCCAACCTGGCAGCCGGCATCGTCGTCGGCAAGGTCGGCACATCCACGGTCTCTCCCGAAGAAATTCTCGAAGAGCTGTCCCACCAGCACAAAGACAGCGATCTCAAAATCCGCAGCGCCGCCTCCGTCAAGCGCCTGCTCGAAAACGAGCGTCAAAAGGGACGCACTATCGTCTTCACCAACGGCTGTTTCGACCTGCTGCATGTCGGGCACGTCAAATACCTGCAGAAAGCCAGACGCCTCGGTGATCTGCTGGTCCTCGGTCTCAACTCCGACGCCTCCATCCGCCGCCTCAAGGGGCCCAAACGCCCCCTCATCGATCAGGACGAGCGCGCCCATATTCTCGCCGCCCTCGACTGCATCGACTACGTCGTCATTTTTGACGAAGACACCCCCCTCGAACTCATCCGCGAAGTCCGTCCCCATATCCTTGTCAAAGGGGGCGACTACCAGGCCGACCAGGTCGTCGGCAAGGACGTCGTTGAAAGCTATGGCGGCCGCGTCGAGCTCATCACCTTCGTCGACGGCAAGTCCACGACGAATATTGTTGAAAAAATTTTGCAGGCTTATCAGGACTAAATCGATTGAACCACCAAGCCACAAAGACACCAAGTAAAGCAATTCCAGAAAAGACAGATGAAATTGCTGCATCAATTGTCGATGCCGCTTTTTCTGTTCACTCCAAATTGGGGCCGGGTCTTCTTGAAAATGTCTATGAAGCCTGCCTTGCTCATGAACTGCTGAAAAGAAAACTGGTTGTCCAAAGGCAGGTCTCTCTTCCAGTCGTGTACGATGGTATCAGGCTCGATGCGGGGCTCAGGCTGGATATGGTGGTTGAGGACCAGATAGTCATAGAACTGAAGGCCGTAGAAAAATTCTTCCCGTGCATGTTTCTCAATTGCTCACCTATCTCAAGCTTTCCAGCCATCGACTGGGTTTTCTCATAAATTTCAACACCCCCTTGATAAAGCATGGCATTACCCGATTGGCTCGTTAGTTTTTCTTGGTGACTTGGAGCCTTGGTGGTGAAAAGGATTATTTTTATGGTAAGAGCCGTTTTTCTCGACCGTGACGGCACCATCAATGTCGAGAAGGATTATCTCCATCGCCTCGAAGATTTCGAATTTATCCCCGGCGCCATCGAGGCCATTCAGCGTTTGAAGGAGGCGGGATTTCTCCTCGTGGTGGTGACCAACCAGTCGGGTATCGCCCGTGGCTATTTCACCGAGGACGACGTCAACAGGCTCCATGCTCATATGCAACACGAACTGACCCAGCATGGCACCGGCATCGACGCCTTCTATCTTTGCCCCCATCATCCCGACTTCGGTACGAAGACAGGGGAGGGCGACTGTGATTGCCGCAAGGGAAAACCGGGAATGCTGCTGCAGGCAGCGAAGGACTGGAATATCGATCTGTCCGCCTCCATCATGATCGGCGACAAGCGCGCCGATCTCGAAGCAGGCCGGGCCGCAGGTTGCTATACTGTTTTGGTGCGCACGGGGTATGGAGAGATAGAATATGCTCAGGGCGCCGGCGTATTGGCTGACGCCATAACCGATGATCTGCTGGTTGCCGCTCATCATGTTTTGGGTGTTAAAGGTGAGGTGTAGAATGCGAGGATGATAAGCTGGTGGTCTCTTTTGATGCGATTTAGTCAGACAAGGCACGCCTTGCCGTTGTCGTCCTCGACTAACTGACGCCTCAGGAAGTCTTCGATGAAGCCCGATGTGGTGCACCTGTCACTTGAATTTACCCCGCTCCTGTTCAGGTCTCCGTAAATCCTTATCCTGAAAATACGGCAGAAAGGTGTAGATCGGTAAAAGGTTTTCCTATAAGGGAATTTCTGATTGCATAGGGTTTTCTGAATCTTTATACTTCGCGCTTGGTTAAGTATAGGGACAGTCTCCTGGCAAAAGATGAGAGACTGAATTTTATGGGGATGATCATATATGCAAGAAATGCACAATGATGAAATCGATTTGATTGATATTCTGCGGGTTTTGTGGCAGCGCAAAGTCATGATTTTTGCAATCACCCTGGTGGTTACCCTGGCTGCTGCAGGCATCAGCCTGGTATTGCCCAAGGTCTATGAGGTGTCCACCATTATCGAGCCAGGCATCCGCCTCATTTCCGACACCAATGGGGAGACTCTCAATGAAATGATGGTCGTTTTGCCAGGCACCATAAAAGAGACAATCCGGGGAGGTGCCTACAATAAGGCAATTCAGCAAAAACTAAAGATCACCGGCAGAGAGTATCCTGATGTTAAAGTCGAAATTCCCAGGGATACAAACTTGGTTAAAATGAGTATTCAAAGTGGTGACCCGGTTCAAGCTGTGGCTGTTTTGGAAGAATTGCTCCAGCATATTCAGAGCGATATTCAAGAGAAGCTTTCTGGCGAGAAAAAGATAATATTTAAACAAATCAGGTTGGAAGAAATAAAATACAAAAATTTCGAGGGGAAAATAACTCTGCTTGAAAAGCAGTCCAACGTGATTTCGTCCAATATATCTAACAAAATACAAGCACTTGAAAAGATCAGACAAAAACCCTTGGCCGAGGGGTCATCGAATGCCATATCGATGCTCATCTATTCCAGTGAAATACAGAATCAGCAAATGTATTTAAATGGTTTGCGAGAAAAATTAAAGGATCTCCAGGCCGAGATTTTGGCATCCGAAGTTTTAATTGAAAATCTGCGCTTAAAGTTGGGAATGTTGACAAGTACGAACGTGACGAAAGAGCCAACGGTTCCTGCCAAACCAGTTAAACCTAAAAAGACATTGATTGTCGCCGTGGCTGGTGTTCTTGGACTCTTTGGCTCAATGCTGCTCGCTTTTCTTTTTGAAGCCATCAAAAGGGCAGGGGGACTGTCTCGCGTGAGTGGGGTGTCTGGCGTGGAGTGAACTCGTTACCGGTAAGTGAAAAGAGTGTAGTTAGCGCTTTTGGAGTTTTTACGCTCCAGACATGTGGAAATTTATTTGCTTGGAAATGACGTGTGCCACACAGTTGGCGCTGTTGACCTGCGGCTTGGTGCCCTGGTACATTTCTTGTTTAGTAAGTTGAACGTATTTGCTGAAGGGTAGCAGCCGCTGCCCAAGAACGTGGGCGTTTTGAGGGAAACTGTCGTCAATCTGGCCTGATCCTCGCGTAGGGTACGAATGGGCCTGAAGGAGGTCAGGCCTCTTTTTAAAATTGGCTTGTCCCCTTAGGTGTTTAAGCCTTCACTAAGAATCACCCAATATGAGCATTCGAAAACACACAACATACAATCTGATAGGCACGATTCTGCCTTTGGGTATTTCGCTGATCACAATACCGATATATATCGACGAGATTGGTGTCTCGCGCTATGGCGTCCTGGCAATTGCCTGGCTATTGCTTGGCTATTTCGGGCTTTTTGACCTTGGCTTGGGGCGCGCTACTGCTCAACGAATTGCCATGTTAGGGAAAGAAAAGTCTGCTGAAAAAGCTGAAACCTTTTGGACAGCATTAGCGATGAATTCTGGTATGAGCGTGTTGGGCGCTTTATTGATGTGGCCCGTCGCACTATATTTTTTTGGCCACCATTTTACCGTAGAGGGGCCCTTAAAACCGGAAATTTTAGCGGCTATCCCCTGGCTCTCTTTGGCGGTCCCGATTGCAACCATGGCAGGGGTACTAACAGGGACATTGCAGGGGTGTTATAAGTTTCTTGAGCTCAATATCATTTCGGTAAGCGGTTCAATATTGCTTCAAACTATTCCACTGGCTGTTGCTGTACTTGTTGGCCCAGATCTGACTGGGCTCATTGTTGCTACCATACTTACCCGAACTTTAGTCATAACTTTATTGTTCCAGCGGTGTTACTCATATGTTATCTCAGGATTTAAGTATTCAGTTTCAAAAGGTTTGGCCGGAGATCTGCTACGCTTTGGTGGTTGGGTGACAGTTTCTTCGGTGGTTGGGCCTATGATGGTCATTCTTGACAGGTTTGTTATTGGCGCCCTTCTTGGCGCAAAGTACGTCACTTTTTATACAGTTCCATTTCAATTGGGTGAAAGGAGCAATATTATACCGATTGCGCTATCATCTGCTTTGTTCCCGCGTCTGGCTCAAGCAGGGATTGGGCCAGATGGGTGGATGTTGGCGGATAAGGCAATCAAGTCTTTGGCTGTGGTTATAACACCTTTATTCTTATTGGGTATTTTCCTGATGGATTGGTTTCTCTCTATCTGGATTGGGAGAGAATTTGCTGATCAGGCAAGTTTGGTAGGGCAAATTATTTTGTTAGGATTCTGGGCGAATGCAATAGCCCGCATTCCTCATGCGCTCCTACAAGCGTCTGGGCGGCCTGATGTCGTTGCTAAGTGCCACTTGGGGGAAGTGTTACCCTACTTCGCGCTGTTGTATATTGGATTGCATTTTTTTGGTATCTCCGGAGCGGCAATTGCGTTTTCTATTAGGGCCGCAGTGGACGCCTCCTTGTTACTGTATTGGGCAAAAATTTTTAAGCAATCAAAATCTTTTCTGTTTTTTCCGATTTTTTTGATGTGCCTGGGATTAATATTGGTCAGAAATCAGTACGCTGGTTGGGTGTGGCTGACAACAGTAGTCGCAGTGTTTTTTACCTCTGTTTTGTGGGCCATTCATAATATGCCTAAAGAAATTAAGGATATTGTAGCTCGATTCATTCCGTTAACTGTTGCATTTCGGAATGGCAAATAAATGAATTTTGAGATGTGCGATGCCAGATAAACAATGTTGGGATACCCCTTGGCCAGAAAACGAACTCGAAAGGGTTTTTTCGTGCCCTATTTGCGGTGCACAGAGTCGCAAGTTATTGTATGAACAATTAGTAGACAATGTCTTCTTTGTGGCGAATGGCAAGTGGAATCTTTATCAGTGCAGGGATTGCACTTGCGCCTACCTTGATCCACGGCCTGATCGAAATAGTATCCATAAAGCTTATGGCACATACTATACACATGAAACGGTGATTAAAGACCAAAAGCCATTTGAAGAATTGAGCAAGTTGCGAAAATTCCGCCGAATGCTTGTCAACGGATATTGCAACTATCACCATGGAACAAAAAGAACACCAGCTATTGGCCTAGGTGCAGTGTTGCTATTGCTCTATCCGCATTTTCGAAAGGCTATGAAGGCACAATTTCGATATCTTCCAAAGCCTCAGGTAGGGCAAACTCTTTTGGATGTTGGTTGTGGTAATGGCGATTTTTTATCCCTGGTAGCTGAGGTTGGGTGGAATGTTAAGGGCGTTGATCCAGATCCGAAAGCTTTAACTGTTGCTAGGGAAAACGGGCTTGATGTGTTAGAGGGGGGTGTTGAGCAATTTTCTGACATGAAGGAAGTTTTTGATGCCATTACGATCAATCATGTGATTGAGCATGTTCATGACCCTGCCGAACTTGTGAGTACAGCCTATAGACTGCTGAAGCCCGGTGGAATTTTATATATAGATACACCCAACATAGAGAGCCTTGGGGTAAGTATTTATGGTAAAAACTGGCGGGGATTAGAAACTCCTCGTCACTTGGTGCTCTTTAGCAATCCTAGCCTAAGGGACTTCCTAAGATTTCATGGTTTTGTCAATATTAAATTTTATTCGCGCCAAGAAGTCAGAAAAAATATAGCATTGAAGAGTTATCGTATGAAGTTGGGCCAATCGCCTTATGATGGCATTCCAACAAAGTTGCCATTTTTTCAATGGCTGAAAAGTATTTTTCCGCGAACCTCTAAAAATGAAGAATTTCTTACAGCCTTAGTCGAAAAGCCTAAATGAAAATCTCCATAGCAATGGCCACCTACAACGGTGCCCAATACATACAAGAGCAACTCCAAAGCTTCGTAGACCAAACCCGACAGCCGGATGAGGTAATCATCACAGATGACTGCTCGACCGATGAAACCGAAACCATCGTCCGTGAATTCGCCAAAACCTCACCCTTTACCGTTGAGTTCCACCGCAACGAGCAGAACCTGGGCTATTGCGGCAACTTCAACACTGCACTCATGAAAACTACCGGCGACTTGGTCTTTCTAAGTGATCAGGACGACGTTTGGTTCCCGGAAAAAATCGAACACATGCTGGGAGTTGCCGAACGCAATCCGGAAGCGTTGCTGGTAATGAATGACGCGGCCCTTACGGATGGGGCTCTAAATGAGGTTGGTTTGACTAAAGTTGGGCAAATCCGCACGGCTGGATTTTCGATGGATAGTTTTGTCATGGGTTGTTGCTGCGGTATTAGACGAGAGCTTCTAGAGCTGTGTATGCCAATCCCTACTGGCTTTAAGGGGCACGATAGCTGGCTAGTATGGTTCGCTGACGGCCTGAATGCCAGGATGGTTGATAGCACCGTGTTGCAATATTACCGGCGGCATGAAGCCAATGAATCACAATTTATAGCCAACAGAACGACCAAAGTCACAAAAGCTCATGCATTCTTTCATTCACTTCACAAGCAGTTTTGTAAAGAGGCGGCAAATCTGGTGCGCACACAGGTTGATCAACTGAAAATTTTTGTTTCAGCTGTTGAAACAGCGGAGAAAAACGCCCCTGAAAAATACCGCAACCGACTGACTGAACTCAAAATACGTACCAAACAAAAAATTCTGACAATAGAAAATCGCATGAGAGCGCGAGGTAAGTGGCTTTTCCCCAGAGTAATTGCCGTCGGCAGCCTGTTGGCTAAGGGCGGGTATAGGAACACCAGTGGTTTCAAGGCTGTTTTAAGAGATATTGTTGGTTAAGTTCTCGGCAAGTCTTTTCTTTTGCGATTTCTTTCAATCGAACAGTTTAACGTAATTCAATCCCAAAGAGGGGAGATTTTTATGAAACTGCTCGTCACCGGCGGGGCCGGATTTATAGGCTCGGCGGTTATCCGTCATATCATTCAGAATACAGCTGACGCCGTGGTCAATGTCGACAAGCTGACCTACGCAGGCAATCTGGAATCCCTGGCCGCTGTCAGTCGTAGCGACCGCTATGCCTTTGAACAGATCGATATCTGCAACCGTGCTGAACTCGGTCGCGTTTTCTCCCAGCACCAGCCCGACGCAGTCATGCATCTTGCGGCGGAAAGCCATGTCGATCGCTCCATTGACGGTCCGGCCGCTTTTATCGAAACCAATATCGTCGGCACCTATACCTTGCTTGAGGCGGCACGGTCCTATTGGCAGAGCCTGGATGCACACCGCAAGGCGGCATTTCGTTTTCATCATATCTCTACCGATGAAGTCTACGGGGACCTGGAAGGGCCGGAAGATCTCTTTACCGAGCAGACACCTTACGCGCCCAGTTCCCCCTACAGCGCCAGTAAGGCCAGCTCTGATCACCTGGTGCGCGCCTGGCGGCGTACCTACGGTCTGCCGACCCTGATCACCAACTGCTCCAACAATTACGGACCTTACCATTTCCCCGAAAAACTCATCCCCTTGATGATCCTCAACGCCCTTGAAGGCAAGCCGCTCCCCGTCTACGGCAAAGGGAACCAGGTGCGCGACTGGCTTTATGTCGACGATCATGCCCGCGCTCTTTACAAAGTGGTAACCGAAGGCAAGGTCGGGGAGACCTACAACATCGGCGGGCACAACGAAAAGCAGAACATCGAAGTGGTGCGCGCAATCTGTTCCCTGCTTGACGAGCTGGCGCCCTCCGCCTTTTCTCCTTACGCCTCACTTATCACTTATGTCCAGGATCGCCCTGGCCACGATCTGCGTTACGCCATTGACGCCAGCAAGATCCAGCGCGAACTGGGGTGGAAGCCCGAAGAAACTTTCGAATCCGGCATTCGCAAAACGGTTGAATGGTATCTGAAAAATTCTGAATGGTGCCGTCGTGTGCAGGATGGAAGCTATCGCCGCGAACGGCTGGGTGTGCTTTGAGGAAGTAGGTAGTGGGGAGTTGAGAGTGGGAAAGCCGCATGAAAAACTGGAGGCTTGGCGAATCAGTATGGAATTGGCCAAGGCTGTGTATGATTTGACATCATGCTTTCCTGCGGAAGAGCGTTACGGATTATCACAGCAGATGCGTCGTGCAGCGGTATCGATTCCGAGTAACCTTGCTGAAGGTTCAGGGCGTAACCATACGAAAGAATATCTGCAATTTATCGGCATCTCACGCGGGTCTTTGGCGGAACTGGAAACACAGTTAAAGCTCGCTGTTATGTTAGGATTCGTTTCAGCAGAACACCCAGCCATTGCTTTGGCCGACTCCGTCGGTCGACTTCTGACCGGTTTGCACAAAAAGTGGAGCAACGTATGACATCCAACTCCCAACTCCCAACTCCCCACTCCCCGCCGAGCGTCTCCCGCACCATCGCCCTCATCGGCGCCAACGGTATGCTGGCCTCCGCAGTGAAGCGGGTGCTGCCGCCAGGCTACCAGCTTATGGCTTACGGTCTGCCTGATTTCGACATAACCAACCGGTCGCAGGTTTTGGCCCTACAGGACAGTGCACCTGATATTATTCTCAACTGCGCCGCCTATACCAACGTTGATGGTTGTGAGACTCAACATGAATTGGCCATGCAGGTTAATGGCGAGGGGCCTGGGCTATTGGCCCAGTTGGCGTCAGAGATAGATGCCGTGCTGGTGCATGTGTCCACGGACTTTGTCTTCTCCGGGGATAAAAAGGAGCCCTACCACGAAGAGGATCCCACCGGGCCCCTGTCGGTCTATGGCCAAAGCAAACTTCTTGGCGAGCAGAGAATCATCGAATCCGGCTTGAAGAAGTATTTTATTGTCCGCACCAGTTGGTTGTATGGCCTTGGCGGCAACAATTTTGTCGAGACCATGATTCGTCTGGCCAAAGAACGTACCGAGCTCAAAGTGGTCGACGACCAGTGGGGAACACCAACCTGGACCGATGATCTGGCCGAGGCCATTTTTCAGCTGTTGACTTTAGGTGACACGCCTCACCCCTCACCCCTCACCCCTCCCAGCCCCTACGGTGTTTACCATTTTTCCAACGAAGGCGAATGCAGCTGGTATCAGTTCGCGGTGGAGATTATCGATCAAGCGCGTAAGTCCGAAAGTTTGAAGGTTGAAAACATCCTGCCGATTCCGACAGAAGGGTATCCTTTGCCCGCCCAAAGACCCAAGTATTCTGTAATGTCGAAAGAGAAGTATAAGGCGGCTACAGGGAGGCAGGTGCCGGAGTGGCGGGAGAGTTTGGGGAAATATTTTCAAGAAAGGTTTTAAGTTAAAGGTCTCAAGTTTTAAGATTTCTTACCTAACACCTAAAACTTAAAACTTAAAACTCGATAAGGATTTCAATCATGATCAAAAAAGGTATCGTTCTTGCCGGGGGCGCCGGTACGCGGCTCTATCCGCTGACCCTGGTGGCCAGCAAGCAGCTGCAGCCTGTCTATGACAAGCCGATGATCTATTATCCTCTGGCAACACTCATGACGGCGGGCATCCGGGAAATTCTGATCATCTCTACGCCTCAGGATACACCTCGCTTCGAGGCGCTTTTAGGAGACGGCAGCCGTTTTGGCGTGCAGCTGTCCTACGCTGTTCAGGCCGAACCCAAGGGTATTGCCCAGGCCTTTCAGGTGGGGGAGGGGTTCATTGCAGGCGATCCGGTCGCACTGATCCTTGGAGACAATATTTTTTATGGAAAAATGGGACTGGATCGTATTGTCAGGGACTTCTCAGAGGGCGCTCGCGTTTTCGGGTATCCTGTAGCCGATCCCGAGCGCTATGGGGTGGTTGAATTTGACAAGGACGGCAAGGTTCTGAGTATCGAAGAGAAACCCCAAAAACCAAAATCTCATTATGCCGTCCCCGGGCTCTATCTCTACGATGGCAAGGTGTCCGAACTGGTTCGCCACCAGAAGCCCTCTGCGCGTGGAGAACTTGAAATTACCGACCTCAATATGGAATATCTGCGCAGAGGTGAGTTGGCCGTGGAAAAACTCGGGCGTGGCATCGCCTGGCTGGATACCGGCACCCACACGAGCCTGCTAGAAGCCAGTCATTTTATCGGCACCCTTGAAGCACGACAGGGACTCAAGATCGCCTGCCTCGAAGAAGTGGCCTTCATGAAAGGTTTTTTGACACGCAAGGAGATGGAAAAAGTCATTTCCCAAACGCCCAAGTCGAGTTATCGGGAGTACCTGGCGCGAATCCTTGAAGACAATTTACAGGGATGAAGGGGATTCAAGGGATAATGCATGCTGCTTGAAGATCTGACCCAACGTATTCTTAAGACATCCTTTCAAGTCAGCAACGAATTGGGATCAGGATTTCTTGAATCTGTTTACGAGAATGCCTTGTTGGTAGCCTTGCGTGACGAAGGAATGCGGGCAAGTTCACAAGTGCCGTTAAATGTGCCCTTCAGAGGAGTGATCGTAGGGCACTTTGTTGCAGACCTTGTTGTGGAGGACAAAGTCCTTGTAGAACTCAAGGCTGTAAAGGCCTTGGCGCCAGAGCATGTCGCCCAGGTTCTCAATTACCTGAAGGCAACCAAAATAGAGGTCGGATTGCTGATTAACTTTGGTAATCCAAAATTAGAGTATCGGCGGTTTAATAACCACTTCAATGATTAAAAACAAAAAGCGTATCAACAGGGATAAAAGGGATGAACAGGATAAAGCCAAGATCTTGTTTTAGGTTTTTAAAACATCCCCTGCATCCCCTTCATCCCTGTAACTAAAGGTTTTGAATTTAAGTGTGAAATCGTATTAACAGGGATAAAAGGGATGAACAGGATAAAACCAGGGTCTTGTTTTGGTTTTTGACCTCATCCCCTGTATTCCCTGCATCCCTGTAAGAAAGGCTTCAAATGAACGTAATCCAAACAGAAATCCCAGACGTCTTAATCCTCGAACCCAAAGTCTTTGGTGACGAACGGGGTTTTTTCTACGAAAGTTACAACGAACGTGCTTTCCGTGAGGCCACAGGTTTGGATGTTCGGTTCGTGCAGGATAACCACTCCCGCTCGGTAAGAGGGGTTCTGCGCGGTCTGCATTACCAGTTGCCTCCGGCTGCCCAGGGCAAGCTCGTGCGCTGCACTGTCGGTGAAGTGTTTGACGTGGCGGTGGATATTCGTCAAAATTCTCCCAGTTTCGGCAAGTGGGTGGGGGCGCATCTTTCTGCCGAGAACAAACGACAGCTCTGGATCCCGGAGGGGTTTGCCCATGGATTTTTGGTGGTGTCCGAAGTGGCTGAGGTTTTATATAAAACGACAAGCTATTATGCGCCGGAATATGAAAGATGTTTACGCTGGGATGATCCCGGTTTGGCGCTGAAATGGCCCGCAACAAATAAAATCATTTTGTCGCAAAAAGATGAAGCAGCGGTCCTTTTTGACAAGGCAGAAATTTTCTCCTGATTTTTCAATAAGAAAGTCCAGTACAGTCAATATCGACAACCTGTTGTAATCGTGTCTAGAAATGTACGGTGAAGTAGTGGGGTAAATCTTGAGGTATTTCCTATCAGGAAATCCCTCATTGATTTTCCGGTTCTAATCCTTTAAGGTTCGCGATTGTTTGAAACTGTGATCAGTCGGGCCAGTGCTGAACTTTTTTACGGGGGACGTTAAGTAATGCAAGAAATGCATGATGATGAAATCGATTTGATTGATATTTTGCGGGTTTTGTGGCAGCGCAAGACAATGATCATTCTGGGCTCTCTTTTGTTTTTCATAGGTGGCGTCGCCTTCGCTCTGCTTACACCCAAGGTATATGAGTACAGCTCGACCATCGAGGTTGGAAAGATTTTGACCAATGTCGGGCAAGGGGAGGAGTTGAAACCCTTGCAAGACATGCAGACCATTATTGCCAAACTGGAAGAAGGCTATATCCCACAGGTGTTGCATGTGTCGTTTCGGGAAACTCAGGTCGCCGATCTTGCGGTGAAGGTCAAGGTACCCAAGGATAGTCAGTTGTTGCTTCTTAAGAGCAAGTCTGACCAAAAGGACGCCTCGAAGATCACTTCTGCGCATAAGAATATCATCGATCTCCTTATTGCTGATCATGGGAAGATTTTAGATATCACCCGCCAACGTTATACGGCCCTTGTGGAAAATGGGCGGTTGGAACTGCAGAGACTCGAAGACCCGAAGGTTTTTGCCGTCCGCGAAAATGCGCTTAAGTCGCAGTGGGAGCAGGCGCAGCGGGCTGTTGAAGACAACAAGGATACTCTCGCCCTTCTCAAGGCCAGAGCCGCCAGGATCGGTGAGACGAAGAAACTTCTTCAGGAACAGATTCAAGAGGTAAAAGGGATGTTGGCTACGGCTCAGAAAAATCGCGAGTCGGCTATAGGTGAAGCCACCGATGAGGCCAGAGCCATGACCCTGCTGATGATCAATAACCAAATTGAGGATAACCGCACGCGGTTGTCAAGGTTGGAGGAGCGTCTCTATATCGACCTGGAAAACGAAAAGCTGGCGATAGAAAAAGAGATGGCCGACAATCTTCGCGAGGCTGACCGGCGTAAAAGCATGGTGAACGAAAGTAAAGGCCAACTGGACAAACTTTATGTGGACCATGCGCGGGAAATTGATATGCAAAAGCATAAAATTTCTGAATTGGAAAGCCGACTTAATACCATCAGGCCCACCCATGCCATGGCTGTTGCTATCCCTTCCCTTAAGCCGGTGGCTCCACGCTCTGTTATGATCGTCGCCTTGGCAGGTGTCCTTGGCCTCTTTGGCTCAATGCTGCTCGCGTTTCTCCTTGAAGCCATCAAAAGGGCAGGTGGGTTGTCTCGTGTGAATAAGCCCTCTGCCGCTGAATGAGCTGTTTCAAACAAGGCAAAAAGAGCGAAGCTAGGGATGTCTTTTTTGACCCGTCAAACATGTAGAAATCTGTTTATTGTGGGAATATTATGTGTGGCATAGTTGGCGCTGTTGCTCAGCGAAATGTTACGTCCATCCTTCTTGAAGGTCTCCGTCGCCTCGAATATCGCGGCTATGATTCTGCCGGGCTGGCAGTTGTTCATGATCAGCAATTGGTTCGAAAGCGGGCTTTGGGCAAGGTCGCCGAATTGGAGGCCCTTCTCGCTCAAGAACCGATCAAGGGGCACACGGGGATTGCCCACACCCGTTGGGCGACGCACGGCAAGCCGAGTACAGCCAATGCCCATCCCCATGTCTCTGGCGAGCGGCTGGCGGTGGTGCATAACGGCATTATCGAAAATCACCAAAGTCTCAAGCTTGCCCTGCAGGATGAGGGCTATACGTTTACGTCCGATACGGATACCGAGGTCATTGCCCATCTGCTTGACCACTATTATGGCAAAAGTTGTGATCTGCTTCAGGCTTTGCGCTCGACGCTGGGTCGCCTGGAGGGGGCCTACGCGCTCGGTGTCATGCACTTGGATCACCCCGATGAACTCATGTGTGCGCGCTCGGGCAGTCCGCTGGTCATTGGTGAAGGGAGCGAAGAACATTTCATCGGCTCCGACCCTTTGGCGCTGCTGCAAGTCACCGACCGTTTCATTTACCTTGAAGAAGGGGACTATGCCCGGCTGAGCCGCGACGGCGTGCACATCTGGGATTATCAGCATCAAGCCGTAGCGCGCCCCGTGCAGCACTATGAACATGGCGATCCGGTTGCCGATAAGGGCAGTTACCGGCATTATATGCTGAAAGAAATCTATGAACAGCCCGAGGCCATCCGTAAAAGCCTGGATGGTAAATTGGGGGATGATCATGTTCTGACCGCCGTTCTTGGACCCGCGGCCGAGGAGCTTCTTGCCAGGGTGCGCCAGGTGCATATCGTCGCCTGTGGCACCAGCTATCATGCCGGTCTGGTCGCCCGTTACTGGCTGGAGGATTTAGCCGGCGTCGCTTGCACTGTCGAAACGGCTAGTGAATTTCGCTATCGGCGCGTGGTCGTCCCCGCCGATACCCTCTTTGTCGCCATTTCCCAATCGGGTGAAACCGCCGATACCCTGGCTGCCCTGCGCTTTGCCAAGCAGGCCGGTTATCTGGCCACGCTGGCCGTTTGCAATGTGCCGGGCAGTTCGCTGGTCCGCGAATCGGAACTGCGGCTGATGACCCAGGCGGGTCCTGAAATTGGCGTCGCTTCCACCAAGGCGTTTACCACCCAGCTTGTGGTGCTGTTGTGGCTCACGCTGGCTTTGAGCAAACAGAGTGGCAAGGGTGCCAACCTGACCGCACAGAAAGAGGCCGACCTGGTCGCTGCCTTAAAAGATTTGCCCAGGCAGATCAAGGCTGTGCTGCAGCTCGATGGAGTCATTGAAAAACTTGCCGCCCGATTTGCAACTAAACACCACACCCTCTTTCTTGGCCGTGGTCCCCACTATCCGGTAGCGATGGAAGGGGCGCTTAAACTTAAGGAGATCTCCTACATTCATGCCGAGGCCTATGCGGCCGGTGAACTCAAGCATGGCCCGCTGGCCCTTGTCGATGCCGATATGCCCGTCGTTACAGTAGCCCCAAGTGACGCCCTGCAAGAAAAGCTTAAGTCCAATCTGCAGGAAGTTCGCGCGCGCGGTGGGCAATTAATCAACTTTGTTTGCGAGCATGCCGAAATGGCCGAGGAGGATGGTGTTGAGAATATCGCTGTCCCCAAAGTTCTTGATGAACTGTCGCCGATTGCCTTCATTGTTCCCTTGCAGCTGCTGTCTTATCATGTGGCTCTGGTGAAAGGGACCGATGTTGACAAGCCGCGTAATTTGGCGAAGAGTGTGACGGTGGAATGATTGATGGGTCTGGTTAGGTGGTGCATAAACGCAATTCAATAAATACTTGCAGTTTAAATCACTATAGTGGGTTTGAAAATAGGAAGCTTGGGTAAGACGGAGGAGTTGTGGTCACTGTAGAAGCAATTAAAAAGAAGCAAGCCAAAATTGCCCTTGTCGGCTTGGGTTACGTCGGTCTACCTCTGGCAGCGGCCTTCGGCAAGGTTGCCGAGGTGATTGGCTTCGATATTAATGAAAAGAGAATTGCTGAATTCAGGCGTGGTTATGATGCCACCGGAGAGCTTTCAAGTGAACAAATGGCGTCAACGCGTATCGATTACACCCTTGACCCGGCCCGATTGAAAGAGGCCAGTTTTTATATTGTCACCGTACCCACACCAATTGACGAACATCGCCGGCCCGACCTGAGTCCTGTTGAATCGGCGTCGCGCACTATCGGGCGCAATCTGACGCCAGGATCTATCGTTGTCTTCGAGTCGACGGTCTATCCCGGTGTGACCGAAGAGATTTGTGTGCCGATTCTGGAGGCCGAGTCGGGCCTGAAGTGCGGGGTCGATTTTAAGGTTGGCTATTCCCCTGAGCGGATCAACCCTGGCGATAAAGTGCACACCGTCGACAGAATCGTCAAGGTTGTTTCCGGGCAAGATAAGGAAACTCTTGAAACAATTGCCAGTGTCTACGAATTGGTCGTAACAGCCGGGGTGCACCGGGCAGCGTCGATCAAAGTGGCCGAGGCCGCCAAGGTCATTGAGAACACTCAGCGCGATCTCAATATCGCCCTCATGAACGAACTGGCCATCATCTTCGGCAAGCTTGGCATTCCGACCAAGGACGTTCTTGAGGCGGCAGGTACCAAGTGGAATTTTCTCAACTTCACCCCAGGATTGGTCGGCGGCCATTGTATAGGTGTCGACCCGTATTACCTCACCTACAAGGCAGAGGCCATCGGGTATCACCCTGAAGTTATTCTCGCCGGCCGGCGCATCAATGACGGAATGGGCAAATACTTGGCCGAAAATACAGTCAAGAAGCTCATCAAGGTTGGCAAGGCTGTCAAGGGGGCGCGGGTGCTGGTTCTTGGGCTGACCTTTAAAGAAAACGTGCCCGATATCCGTAACTCCAAAGTCATCGATATTATCCGCGAACTGCAGGATTACGAAGTCGAGGTGCTGGTGGCCGATCCCCTGGCTGATGTCGACGAAGCCCGGCATGAGTATGGGGTGAAACTGGTGGATGTGGATGCTGTCGGCACTGTTGATGCGGTGGTGTGGACCGTGGCTCATGACGTATATCGTCAGCGCTTTACCCCGGCTGCCCTGAAGATGCTCTGCTGTGATGACGGTTGTGGGGTGGTGGTGGATGTGAAGGCGGTGTTGGAACGAGCAGAGGTTGAGAATGAGGGTCTGCGTTACTGGGGTCTTTGAGTCATAGCCACAAAGATTCAAGGTCAACATAATTTTAATGGCCAGCAGGTCAACTATGCCAAATCTCCATTTTTTAAGCTTGTCCCCTAGGTCAAAACCTGTGGCTTGAAACCACAGACTGCGCTAATTTATAAAATCTGTCTTTTTCGCGTGCGATAAAGGTTTGGGTTGGGAGCAAAAAGTGTCAGCAACTTACGAAAATGTAAAAATCGACCTTCAACAGTCCCCTAGAGTTTGGCTCGTGACCGGCTGCGCCGGTTTTATTGGTTCCAACTTGCTGGAAGCTTTGCTCCAACTCGGCCAGAGCGTCGTCGGTCTGGATAACTTCTCCACTGGCAAACAGGCTAATCTTGACGAGGTTTGTTCTCTGGTGACTAAGGAGCAGTGGGCACGATTCCGTTTTGTCGAGGGTGATATCCGCGATCTGCTGACCTGTCAAAATGCCTGCACCGGGGTTGATTACGTGCTGCATCAGGCAGCGCTCGGTTCTGTGCCACGCTCCATCGACGATCCGCTTACCTCCCACGCCAGCAATGTCAACGGCCAACTGCACATGCTGGTGGCGGCACGGGATCAGGGTGTAAAGCGTTTTGTCTATGCGGCCAGCAGTTCGACCTACGGCGATCATCCCGGCTTGCCCAAGGTGGAAGATGTCATTGGTCGACCGCTGTCACCCTATGCGGTCACCAAGTATGTTAACGAATTGTATGCCGAGGTTTTCAGCCGTTGCTATGGGCTGGAAACGATCGGCCTGCGTTATTTCAACGTGTTCGGCCCGCGACAGGATCCGGACGGCGCCTATGCGGCAGTCATTCCCCGATGGATTGCCGCCCTCCTTCGAGGCGAGACGATTTATATCAACGGCACCGGGGAGACCAGTCGGGATTTCTGTTATGTACAGAATGCAGTGCAGGCCAATTTGCTGGCAGCAACGGCGACAAATCCTGAGGCGATCAACCAGGTTTACAATGTAGCGGTGAATGCGCGCACCAATCTTCTGGAGTTATTCACCTTGCTGCGGGATGGGCTTGCCATTAGCCACCCCGATTTGACCAATGTTCAACCCGTCCACCGTGATTTCAGAGCGGGTGATGTGCTGCATTCTCAGGCCGATGTCTGCAAAGCTGCCAGCCTGTTTGGGTACGAAGCGACGCACAGTATTGTTGACGGGGTGCGGGAATCGTTGGCTTGGTATGAGGCCAGCCTGAATCCGAAGCCTGCTTCTTGTGCAACGAACCTTATATATTAAAGGTGAAAAGTGCTGGCGAGTTAAGGTGGCAGCAGGTATTGTATCCATGGGTTCGAAAGTTTTCACATTTCCATTTGTCAAGCCCGATCTTCTTAAGACTTTCTCACTTCAATAGAATTAAGTAATAAATTATTTATGAAAGACATAAGTATCCTGTTTTTTTTGAACAGTTTTTCAAAAGTACTTGTATTAATATTTACACTTATTTTAATTAGGGTATTGAGCGTCGAAGAATACGCATACTTTATATCTGTATTTACGTTTTATAATATTTTATTTCAATTACTATGCGGAATAATTGAAAGACTATATGTTGTTGAAACAAAACAATTTTTAGAAAACTTTTTATGTAATATATCAAACTTATATTTTTTTATAATTCTTTTACCTGCGAATTATTTTTTATTTTACAAAGGGCTAAGTTACTTTCTTTTAATTATTATTTTGAGTACAAGTAGTCTTTTTCTTCAATTATTAAGAATTATAATGCAAAAACAAGAAAGGTTTAAGACTTACGCTCTTTTAGAAATTACAAGAAATATATTGTGGCTAATAGTAGGTATTTTAATTGTGTATGACTATAAGCAGGGCAACTTCGTTTATATTTTGTATTCTCATGCAATTTTAAGTCTTTTAATATTTATTATCGGGATCAAAAAAGTACCTAGTCAAATTGGTTCAATTAGTAAATCGTTTACATATCTCAATAATAAAAAAAGCTTAATAAGTTACTCGGTTTTGGCGGGACTATTTCCTTATATTGTTTTTATTGCAACTGATAAATTTGGGTCAAATTATGATATATCAGCCTTGGGTGCTGCATTAAGGTATCAGGCCATATTGTCACTTGTCGTTTTGTCAATAAATACAGTTGTTTTGTCTCAGATTGGCAATGTTAGTATTTTAAAAAATTATGTTAAAAATCTATGGAAAAAGGTTTATTTGGCTGTAACTATTTGCTTATTATTTATTTTATGTGTTTATTTTCTTATTCCATTTATTGATGGCGGGAAATATCCAGATTCGAAAAACTATTTTCTTCTTCTTTCGGCAACGACAATATTGTCACTATTTAACCTTCCTCCAGTAAGTATATTGCTTAAAAAAATGCAATATGGAAAGATTTTGAAATCATTGTTAGTTTCATTGACAGTTACCGCTACCCTGGTTTTTGCATTATATTATTTTTTAGGAATTGAAGCACTGCAAAGTATTGAAATTCTACTTTTTTCAATGATTTTTGCTTATATGATAAATCTTATGATAAATGTTTGGCAATGTTTGAGGCTTCAATATGAAGATATTGATTGTTAATTATTTTTACCCCCCCATCGGTCGCGCACATTCTTTCAGGTGGTGTAAAATTGCAAATATCTGGGCTGAGCAGGGCCATGAGATTACGTTTTTAACAGCAAGGGCTGAATCGAGGAGGAATAATAATATAATACTGTCCGAGGTTGGGGCCCGAGTTTCTGCAGACAGATTTGATAATAAACAAAAGAATTCCTCACCTAATGGCAAAGGCATATCTTTTAAGATAATTAGTAAAAATATATATCGTAAATTTTTTTGGCCCGATGGTTTATGGTATTGGCTTCTACCCCTGTTTTTTAGGTTGTTTAGCCTTAGGTCTGAAAAATACGATTATGTCATTACCTACAGCCCTACATTCGTTTCACACTTAGGCGGTCTGTTTTATAAAATTATTACAAAGGAACCCTTTGATTGGATAGCCGAATATGGCGACCCTTTTTCAATTTCAGATTCAATGCCGCCAAACAATTTCAACTTATATAGAAGGTTAAATTATTATTTCGAAAAGAAAGTAGTTTTTGGTGCAAATAAAGTCGTTTTTACAAATAAAGAAACAAAGCAAGCTTACTTTAAAGCATTCGGGACATTTAATGCAGTTGTGATCCCTCACGCAGTTGATATTGAATCATTCTATTCAAATGACAAGAAATTAAGTTCTGGCAATATCGTTAGTCTAGTTTATGTGGGGAGTTTTCATAAACAAATACGTGAACCATATAATGCAATTAAATACATAAATGACTTGATAGGCCTAGGAAAAAAGAAAGGAGTAACAATCAATTTTGATATTTATGGTCCTTCCAATGGCATAGATGTTCATTCTCTTTGTAGTGATAATATTAAATATCATGGTCCGATACCCAGAGACGAAGCTATCCAAAAAATGAAAAATGCAGATATTTTAGTGAATATTGAAAATGAAAATTGTGTTATGAGCCCAAGTAAGGAAGTAGAATATTTAGCTACTGGGCTACCAATTCTAAATTATTATGAAGGTGAACCATCAGGTATATTTCAAGATTTACAAATGAAATACCCAGATCATATATATAACCATGAATATAAATCATCGAAAGTTAAAGATGCATTTATTTTTATTAATCGCTGCGGAGAAGCTAGGTGGTCTTTTGACACATGTATATTGACGCTTAAAAAATATGATTTTCATGAAATATCTAATAAATATTTTATATAGAATATGATAAGTCTCTATACATTAAGATTGAGTTTTAGGGCATTAGCCCTAATTGTAATTATTGTGGTTTATTATTTGTTGTTTTTTAATAATAAAGAAATGTACTTTGATGATTTGGTCACTTGGATAAACGTACCAGACCATATTCGGTATATAAATTTTATAAATTATGGCCACAGTAAATTTGACATATCTGGAATAAATAACTACGTAATAACTTTTATTTATAGTCACTTTGATGAAAGGTACTTGTACTTTTTTACATTTTTAATTAATACATCAAACATAATATTAAGCTATATTCTTGTAGAAAAAGTTTCATTCAAAATGTCAGGAAATTATCTAAAGTTTGTATACTATTTTTCATTTGTTTCATTAGCCAATTTTTCACTTATGATCAACAAAGACAGTTTCACATTACTTTTTGTGTCGCTGGTATTGACTTATATATATGCTCCTAAAAAAAGGTATTTTGTATTGTTGTTGGTAGTTGTGATATCTTTAATGAAGATTCAGTTGTTGCCAATTTTATTTGTCTTTTTATTTATATATAAGTTAAGAAAGTGCGGTAAGACAATTAATGCTTTAGTACTATTCATGATTTATTTTAGCTTCTCTGTGCTTTCCTCGATATTGTCAGTGAAAATTTTTAATATAAGTTCACACAATTATGATGGTTTTGTATCAGTGTTAAAATATAATTTAAATGAAAACTTTTTTTTCATCGGTAGCTTTTTTCTTAATTTATTAATACCTATTCAATACATATATAATGGTATTGTAAAAATAAACTATCCAGGCGATATGTTGCAAATACTAATTTACTTTTTTTTGATTATTTCTATAGCCCTGATAGTTTTTAAATTTATTTATTATATGAAGATTTCATATTTACCTTTAAAATACTTAAATGATAAACGTTACCCTTTGATAATATTTTATTTTTCTTTTTTAATGGTTTCGACAATATCCCCAATAATAAATTTCAGATATTTCTTGCCATTTTTTCCAATAATATTGCTTATATTCAATTGTAAAAAATATTAGGAATGCTACTCGCAATGTATTGCCTATATAAAATATAACCTTTTAAAATATTATGTTAACAAATTGCATGGATTACAGCATGACCGATAAAATTAATATTGATAAGAAAAACAAACGTGGTTTAAAAATTGGCATTGATGCTATCAATTTGCGGCGGGGGGGCGGGATAACTCATCTAGTTGAAGTAATTAAAGCAGTTGTTCCAGAAAATAACGGTATCAAACAAATTATTGTTTGGGGAGGAAATGAAACGCTTACCAAGCTACCAGATCGCCCTTGGTTGAGAAAATATAGTTCACCTTCATTAAATAAGAGCTTGCTGAACAGAATCTTGTGGCAAAAGTTCATTTTACCAAGAAAAGTGCGTAATACAAATTGTGATGTATTATTCGTTCCGGGTGGGAGTTACGGCGGTAACTTTAAGCCTGTTGTTACTATGAGTCGTAATCTTCTCCCTTTCGAATGGCGCGAGTTAAAACGCTATGGGGTTTCTTTTATAAGTCTCAAGTTATTACTGTTACGCATTGCTCAAACATTTACTTACCGCCATGCTGATGGGGTGATTTTTTTGACTGACTATGCCCGGAAAACAGTTTTGAATGTAACTGGGCCATTAAATAATTCTGTTACAACTATTCCGCATGGTTTAAATCCTCGATTTAAAATTTTACCCAAAGTTCAACATTCGATTGATAAATATTCAGATGAAAACCCTTATAGGTTAGTCTATGTTTCAATCATTGAACCTTATAAACATCAATGGCATGTAGTTGAAGCAGTTAATTCATTGCGCTCTTACGGGTTTCCAGTTCACTTAGACTTAGTTGGTCCTGCTTATCCCGCTGCCCTGAAACGATTAAACACAGTGATCTCAGAACGTGATCCAAGAAATGAATGGGTACATTATCACGGTGCGATACCCTATGAAGAGTTGCATCATATTTATGAGAAAGCAGATCTTGGTGTTTTTGCCTCCAGTTGTGAAAACATGCCAAATATCTTACTAGAAACAATGGCCGCAGGTTTGCCTGTTGCTTGTTCGAACCGAGGCCCGATGCCCGAAATATTAGGTGAAGCTGGTCTTTATTTTGACCCTGAAGATCCTATTAATATATTAAGTACTATTAAAGAATATATTCTTTCACCTGAGCTTCGTGATAAAAAGGCTAGTGCAAGCTTTGAGCGCAGCAAAATATATTCCTGGGAGCGCTGTGCTAACGAAACCTTTTCATTTATTAGTACAATTGCAAAGTAATGTGCCGATTCTTGAATGAAACAAAAGATTATATAGAAAGGTTCATTATGTTTAAAGACAAAACTTTATTGATCACCGGCGGCACCGGATCCTTCGGTAACGCCGTTCTCCGCCGTTTTCTTAATACCAACATTAAAGAAATTCGTGTTTTCAGCCGCGATGAAAAAAAACAGGAAGATATGCGGATCCATCTGGCCAACCCCAAGGTTAAGTTTTATATCGGCAATGTTCGTGATTACGACAGTCTTTATACTGCCATGGAAAGTGTCGATTACGTTTTCCAGGCAGCCGCACTTAAGCAGGTTCCTTCCTGTGAATTTTATCCTTTAGAGGCAGTTAAGACGAATGTCCTGGGTACAGAAAATGTTTTGAACGCCGCCATCGCTAAAGGCGTTGAGCGTGTGATTGCTTTGAGTACTGACAAGGCGGTTTACCCAATTAATGCCATGGGAATATCCAAGGCTATGATGGAAAAAATCGTTGTTGCCAAGTCGAGGTTTATTGAACAAACGAAAACGACATTTAATTGTACCCGGTATGGTAACGTGATGGCTTCGCGTGGCTCTGTCATTCCACTCTTTATCAAATTGATCAGAGAAGGCAAACCTTTGACGGTGACTGACCCGAACATGACCCGTTTCCTGATGTCGTTGGACGACGCTGTAGATCTGGTCCTTTATGCTTATGAACATGGCCAACAGGGCGATACCTTTGTTCAGAAAGCTCCTGCGGCCACCATCGGTGATTTGGCCCAGGCGCTCAAGGAACTCTTCAATGCTAACAATGAAGTTAAAATAATCGGCACTCGGCACGGGGAGAAGCTTTTTGAGGCACTAATGACCCGTGAGGAGATGTCCCATGCTGAAGATCTTGGGGGTTACTATCGTATCCCCGCCGACAACCGCGATCTTAACTACAACAAATACTTTGTTGAAGGGGAAGAACAGCTCTCTTTGGCCCAGGACTACAATTCCCATAATACCCAACGGCTGACTGTTCCCGAAATCAAAGAAAAGCTGCTTTCCCTTGATTATATTCAGCAGGAACTCACAGGAGGTGCTGAGTGCGAATACTGATTCTTGGTGGTGACGGTATGCTCGGGCACCAACTCCTAAAGACGTTAGCGCAGAGGCATGAAGTAAGGGTAACGCTTCGTCAGGATATTGACATTTATGCGCCCTATAAACTGTTTAGCGCCAGTAATGCCTATACCGGGATTGACGTGCGCGCATATGATCGACTCATCGAGATTATGGCTGACTTTCGCCCTGAGGCAGTTATTAATGCTGTGGGTATTGTCAAGCAACGGCCTACAGCGAAAGAAAGTATCCCCAGCCTGGAGATTAATGCCCTATTGCCACATCGCCTCGCGGTAATCTGCAAGGCTGTTGGTGCTCGACTGATCCATTTAAGTACCGACTGTATTTTCTCAGGAAAAAAAGGCAATTACCAGGAGAGCGACCTCTCTGATGCCGAAGACCTTTATGGAAAAACGAAGTTTTTGGGTGAGACTCAGGACAGTCACTGCCTGACACTGCGTACGTCTATTATTGGTCGGGAACTTTCTCGGCATAAAAGCCTTCTCGATTGGTTTCTGTCTCAATCGGGTACGGTGAAGGGTTTCACCAAGGCAATCTACACTGGCTTCACTACCCTTGAAATGAGCCGGATTATTGAAACGATGCTGGTTGATCATCCACAGGCATCGGGTGTATATCAGGTTTCCAGCGATCCCATTACCAAGTACGATCTTCTTCTGCTTTTTAAGGAAATACTTGGGCACAAGATAGAAATCATTCCTGATGCCAGTTTTACCTGTGACCGGAGTCTTGATTCGTCCCGTTTCCGAAAAGAATTTTTATATACACCGCCGACCTGGGACACAATGATTGAGGAATTGAAGCATGCGCATTAAAGTCATGACCATCGTCGGCACGCGGCCTGAAATCATCAAACTTTGTCGGGTTATTCATGAATTGGATTGCCACACGGATCATATTCTTGTCCATTCTGGACAAAACTATGATTTTGAATTAAATGAAATTTTCTTTCAGCAACTCGGTATTCGCAAACCCGACTATTTTTTAAACGCCGTTGGTGATTCAGTTGCCCAGACCATCGGGAATGTAATTGCTAAAGCGGATGAAGTGATGGCGCAGGTAGATCCCGATGCTGTTTTGTTGCTAGGGGACACCAACAGTTGTCTTTCAGCTATTTCCGCTAAACGTCGAAAGGTCCCCATCTTTCACATGGAGGCTGGAAATCGTTGCTTTGATTTGAGGGTGCCGGAAGAAATCAATCGCAAGATTGTCGACCACCTCAGCGATATCAATCTAACCTATACAGAACACGCACGTCGCTATCTACTTGCTGAAGGTCTGCGTCCGGAGACGGTTCTCAAAACCGGATCGCCGATGAAGGAAGTGCTTCAGCATTACCAACACAGCATTGAATCATCTGATGTTCTTGAATCACTGGAGTTGGAAGCCGGAGAGTATTTTGTCGTCAGTGCCCATCGGGAAGAGAATGTTGACAGCGATGAAAACTTTACCAATTTGCTTGAAACTCTGAACGCTATCGCTAAACACTATGACCGGCCCATTATATTTTCAACCCATCCGCGCACCCGAAAACGTCTTGAAAGCCGAGACTCTGACAGTTTGTCTTCACATATTCGTTTTTTAAAGCCACTGGGTTTCTTTGAGTATGTAAAGCTTCAAATGCATGCTAAGTGTGTTATTTCAGACAGTGGCACCATTACCGAAGAGTCCTCTGTTCTTAATTTTCCCGCAGTAACAATCCGCCAGGCCCACGAAAGGCCGGAAGGGATGGACGAAGGAACTCTGATTATGTGTGGTTTGCAGGCTGAGCGGGTTATCGAGTCCCTTGAGGTAGTTATTGCCCAAAGCGCAAACGGGCAGCGAACTTTCCGGTTGGTGCAGGACTATGACACGGACAATGTGTCACATAAGGTTCTTAGGATTATTCTTAGCTATACTGAATATGTAAACCGGACGGTTTGGAAAAAGTGAAAATCCTGGTGGTAAGCCAGTATTTCTGGCCCGAAAATTTTCGCATTAATGATTTGTGTGCTGAATTAGTAAAGCGAGGCCATGAAGTCACCGTATTAACAGGAAAACCGAATTATCCTGTAGGCAAAGTATTCCCAGAATACCAAGCGAATCCTGGCGCATATCTCCACTATCAAGGGTGTAAGCTTGTACGTGTCCCCATGATTGCACGGGGGCAAGGTGCGCTCAGGTTGATGCTGAATTATTCCGCCTTTGTTGTCTCTGCCAGTATTTTTGGTTCCTTCCGTTTAAGGAAAAACCATTTTGACGTAACTTTCGTATATGAACCTTCGCCTGTCACGGTTTGTCTTCCGGCAATTTTCATCAAAAAAATAAAAAAAACTCCTGTCGTATTTTGGGTTCAGGATTTATGGCCGGAGACCCTTGAGGCAATCGGGGTGGTGAAATCTCCTAAGATTCTGGCCCTTATTGGACAATTGGTTCGTTTTATCTACAATCGCTGTGATTTGATCCTCGGCCAGTCAAGAGCCTTTTATCCTGGTATTGCAAAATACTGTGAAAATGTAGCCAAGATTCGATATTTCCCTAATTGGTCTGAGAATGTTTTTTCTGTACAAAAAACTGAACCCATAGGGGAGATTGCAGCCGATAAAAATGTTTTCAAGGTGCTCTTTGCTGGTAATGTCGGTGAAGCCCAAGACTTTCCTGCAATTTTAAGATCAGCACAGCTGTTGAAAAAACAAGGTGCAAAAACCAGGTTCTACATTGTTGGTGACGGGCGCATGTTGGACTGGCTAAAGAATGAGATTATTAAGGGCGGTCTAGAAGACTATGTTACGTTGCTTGGAAGACACCCCTTGGAATCCATGCCAAGTTTTTATGCCTCGGCTGATGCATTGCTTGCCACGTTAAAAGACAGTCCTGTTTTTTCAATGACAATTCCTTGTAAAGTTCAGTCATACATGACTGCAGGAAAACCAATATTGACCATGATTTCAGGCGAGGGGTCGCGTGTTGTTTCTGAGGCCGAATGTGGGTACGTCGCTGATTCAGGGGATTTTGATCTACTTGCCGAAAATATTATCAGCATGTCGCAGCTACCGCCCGATTCTTTAAAAGTTTTGGGGGACAATGCAAAAATTTACGCAAAAAAAGAATTCGATAGAGCGAAACTAATCGACCAATTGGAAAACTGGTTTTTTGAACTGACATCATAAGGGTGTTTCGTTGATTATTAGTGAAAGTAGAAAAATCTTAATTACTGGCGTTACGGGTTTTGTTGGTCGCCGACTCTGTGCTCGTTTAAAGGCAGATGCGCGCGCTGTGTGCTGCGCTGTGCGCCGGCAGTCATCTAATGCAACTGAAATCGTTGTCGGCGACATCGGTCCTGATACACAGTGGGTGGAGGCGCTAAGGGGTGCTGACACCGTCATCCACCTCGCCGCCCGTGTGCATGTCATGAACGAAAGCATGCGTGACCCACTTGCCGCGTTCCAACGCATCAACGTTGCCGGCACCATCAACCTCGCGCGAGAAGCGGTTGTTGCCGGCGTCAAACGTTTTATCTTCCTTAGTACTGTTAAAATCAACGGAGAAGAAACGACCGCAGATCAACCTTTCACAGAACAGGATGCGCCCCACCCCCAGGACCCTTACGGCATCTCAAAGCATGAAGCGGAAGAAGGTCTGCGTCTTTTGGCGGAAGAGACCGGCCTAGAAATTGTCATCATCCGCCCACCACTAGTGTACGGTCCTGGCGTTAAGGGTAATTTCTCCAGTATGATGCACTGGGTCGCCAAAGGCATCCCCTTGCCCCTTGGCGCGATCCACAACCAACGTAGCCTGGTTGGCCTCGATAATCTTATCGATTTCATCATCACCTGCATCGACCACCCCGCCGCTGCCAATCAGACCTTCCTCGTTTCTGATGGGGAAGATCTTTCCACCACTGCTCTGCTGCGGCGCGTTGGCCAAGCTATGGATAAACCCGCGCGCCTTATCCCGGTGCCCATGGGGATGCTTAAGTTCGGGGCTCAACTGCTTAGCAAGCAGGCCATAGCACAACGCCTGTGCGGAAACCTGCAGGTGGATATTTCTAAGGCACGTAACGTATTGGGCTGGAAACCGCCGGTGGGTCTGGATGAAGGATTGCGCCGGGCGGTGAAGGGGGAGGCCGTTAAATAGTGATCTGGTGAATTCGAACTATCTCATTATCTAGCTATCTCGCAACCTTTCAACTTTGCTTTCTTGCAACAACGTGACTTTAGAAAGAATTCGCATGCAACAATTTCTTTTCCGTACATTCGATATCCTCTTTTCGACCTTGGGCCTGGTTGTTGGTTTGCCACTTTTGGTGATTATTACCCTGATTGGTTTTTTTGACACGGGATCACCTATTTTCAGGCAAGAGCGAGTTGGTCGTCACAAAAGATCCTTTGTGCTGGTTAAGTTCCGCACCATGAAGCGCGACACCGCCTCGGTGGCCAGTCACTTGGCCAGCACTTCATCCATTACGCCTCTTGGACATTTTCTGCGCCGGACCAAACTCGATGAATTGCCGCAGCTCTGGAATGTGCTGCGAGGGGAGATGAGTCTGGTTGGACCGCGCCCCTGCCTGTTTAACCAGCAGGAACTCATTGATGAGCGTGAGCAGCGCGGGGTTTATGCCGTAAGGCCTGGTATTACCGGCTTGGCGCAGGTCAACGGCATTGATATGTCAACTCCTCAGCTTTTAGCTGAGACTGATGCGAAGATGATTTTCAATCTTACTGTCGGCAAATATTTTTCGTATATCGTACAGACCGTTCTCGGCAAGGGTTCTGGGGATAGAGTAAAAGGGCAGTAGCGGCATCATGTCACTTATGAACGATAATCAAGATTCGCAAAAAACCGGTGCAGTAAAAACCTGGGAACGAGTGCGCTTCCTTCTGGTTGTTGCCCTGCAGGCCGCTATTATCGTGCTGTCGCTGTGGATAGCTTTTGCCGTTCGCTTTGACTTTCATATTCCCCCAGTCCATCTTAAGCGGTTTTACTCACTGCTCCCGGTTGTGTTGGGCATTAAGTTGGCCGTTTTTTGGTGGCTGGGTCTGTTCCGTGGCTGGTGGCGCTATGTCTCCATGTCTGATCTGATTACCATTCTGCGCGGCAATCTGCTGGCCTCGCTGGGGGTTCTGCTGTATGCCGTTTTTGTCATACGACTCACCCATGTCCCCCGCTCGGTTCTTATTCTTGACGCTATTTTTTCCTTTCTTCTCATGGGAGGTGTCCGTTTTGTGACACGCGCCTTCCGTGAAAATTACTTTCCCATGGTGCTTGGTGTTGGGCGACCGAAGTCTCGCTCCCTTATTGTCGGGGCGGGGGATGCTGGGCAGGCTATCGTTCGTGAGGTT
The DNA here is from genome assembly GCF_009731355.2 of Desulfuromonas sp. AOP6. GTDB lineage: Bacteria > Desulfobacterota > Desulfuromonadia > Desulfuromonadales > SZUA-540 > SZUA-540. Next base: position 2,007,332 of record NZ_AP022810.1, on the reverse strand, counting down.
AGGCTTAACAAACGACTTGAAAGGCAGATTGTCGGTTTTCTCGACGATGATACCATGAAAAAGGGACAAACCTTTCAGGGGATAAAAGTGTTGGGCAATCAGGATGATATCGCCTGGGTTTGCCGGACGAAAGGGGTCGATGAAGTCATTATTGCCGTGCCCTCTGCCAGTGGCAAGCAGGTGCGGGCTATCGTGGAGAAGTGTCAAAAAATCGGGGTAAAGTTCAAAACGTTGCCAGGGGTGGGTGATCTGATCGATGGCAAGGTGTCTATCCAGAGCATCCGCGATGTCAGTTTTGAAGACCTGCTGGGGCGTGAAACCGTTCGCCTCGATGTTGAGCAGATTCGATCCTATCTTCAGGGCAAGCGTGTCCTCGTAACGGGGGCTGGCGGTTCCATCGGCAGTGAGATCTGTCGCCAGGTGGCCCGCTTTGAGCCGAGCAAGCTCATCCTCTTTGAAAACGGCGAAACGCCGCTGTTCAGTATCGAACAGGAATTGATCCAGAAATTTCCCGGTATACCCATCAGCCCTATTGTGGGGGATATCCGCTTTCGCGCCAGGGTTGAAGCGATCTTTGACGAGTTTATGCCAGAGGTTGTTTTTCACGCCGCTGCCTACAAGCATGTCCCGATGATGGAGCACAATCCTGCCGAAGCGGCCAACAACAACGTACGGGGCACCAAGATTCTGGCGGATGCGGCCCATACGTTCGGTGTGCAGAACTTCGTCATGGTTTCAACGGACAAGGCGGTGAACCCCACTAACGTCATGGGGGCCACCAAGCGTGCGGCTGAATTGTACGTGCAGGCTCTGGCCCAGCGAAGCCGCACCCATTTCGTCACGGTGCGTTTTGGCAATGTGTTGGGCAGCAACGGCAGCGTTATCCCCATTTTCAAAGAACAGATAGCCAAAGGGGGGCCTGTCAAGGTGACGCACCCCGAGGTGACCCGTTTTTTCATGACCATCCCCGAGGCGAGTCAGTTGGTGCTGCAAGCCGGTTCCATGGGCAAGGGCGGGGATATATTCCTGCTCGATATGGGGGAGTCGGTAAAAATTGTCCATCTGGCCGAGGAGTTGATCCGGCTTTCTGGCTATGAACCTTACGAAGATATTGACATTGTCTTCACCGGTCTGCGCCCTGGCGAAAAACTTTTCGAGGAGCTGCTGCTGCAGGGGGAAGGGGTGATTCCCACCAAACACGAAAAAATCCGGGTGGCGAAGGCGGCGATAGGGGATGAAACAATTCTTAGTCGGCAGATTGAGGAACTCTATGGCCTTGCCCGCGTCATGGATTTGCCCGGTGTTCTGGCCAAGCTGAAAGAGATTGTGCCGGAGTACCGTCCGGCTGAAAACAGCATTTATGAAGCCCGTAAAGGCAATTCAGCCACGAATACAGACAAATGAACACGAATAAAAACTTTGAGAAACGTCCCCAAACTTAGTTTTCGCTTTCATTTGCTTTTATCTGATTTTATTCGTGGCAAAGATTTAGCAGCCTCTGTTTCATGTTCTCATGCCAAGTAAAATGACAAAGAGCGAATCTTTTATGTATCCCCATGTTCTTCATCACGGTGCTGCCAACGGTGTGACGGGTTCCTGTCATGAACTGTGCCTGGATGACAAGGCGGCGGTGCTGATCGACTGTGGCCTGTTTCAGGGAAATGACGCGCCCCGGGAGGATGCCGGCCAGAATGGGCAGGAAATCGACTTTCCCATCGGGCATATCCGGGCCCTGGTGGTCACGCACGTGCACATCGACCATGTCGGCCGCATTCCCCATCTGTTGGCGGCCGGTTTTGAGGGGCCGATTCTGTGTACGGAGCCGTCGGCGCTGCTTTTGCCGCTGGTGCTGGAAGATGCCGTGAAGGTGGGTTTTACCCGCGATCGCCGCTTGCTGGAGCGTTTTGCCCAACGGCTCAAGCGTCAGATTGTGGCGGTGCCCTGCGGGCAGTGGGCCGAGGTGCATACCGGCAGCGCCAGCACGCTCACGGTGCGTTTCCGACCGGCGGGGCACATCCTTGGCTCGGCCTATGTGGAGTGCCAGGTGCAGCCCGAGGGGGAGTCGGCAACCGTGCGCGTGGTCTTCTCCGGCGACCTCGGTGCGCCCTACACACCCTTGCTGCCGGCCCCCAAAGCGCCTGATCGTGCCGATATTCTTATATTGGAGAGTACCTACGGCGACCGGCTGCACGATGACCGGCGCGAGCGGCGGGGTCGCCTCAAAGAGGTGATTGATCTGGCCCTGCGGGATCGGGGCGTTATTCTGGTGCCGGCCTTCAGCATCGGGCGCACCCAGGAACTCCTTTACGAGCTGGAAGAGCTGATCCATCGCCATCGGCAGGACTATGTCGCTCGCGGTCTCCCCTGGGAGGAGCTGGAGATCATTGTCGATTCTCCCCTGGCCTCCCGCTTTACCGAAGCCTACCGTCAGCTCAAACCGTACTGGGACCAGGAGGCGAAAAAGCGCCTGTCGCAGGGGCGTCATCCCCTCTGTTTCGAACAGCTGACCACCGTTGACAGTCATGAGGATCACCTGCATACGGTCGCTTATCTCAAAAAGAACGCCCGCCCCTGTATTGTGATCGCTGCCAGCGGCATGTGCGCCGGCGGACGCATTGTCAACTACCTCAAGGCGCTGCTGGCTGATGAGCGTACCGATGTCCTTTTTGTGGGCTATCAGGCCCAGGGCACGCCCGGCCGTGCTATTCAGCAATACGGCCCCAACCAGGGTTACGTGGTTCTGGACGGCCAGCGTTATGACATCCGCGCCCGCGTGCACACCATCAGTGGTTATTCGGCCCACGCTGACCAGAGCAACCTGGTGCGTTTCGTGCGCGGCATGCGGCGTCACCCCCGCGAGGTCGTGCTGGTGCATGGCGATGGACCGGCCCGGCAGGCGTTGAAGGAGAAACTGCAGGAAGCGGTGCCTTCGTTGCAAGTCAGGCTGGGGCAAACCAAAAGCTGACAGGCGGTTTACCACGAAGACACCAGGGCACCAAGGAGGGCTGGCTTAAGGATAACAGCCCGTACCTGGGTCCCGTTTGAATTTAGGGGTTTCCTTGGTGTCTTTGTGCCTTGGTGGTGAAAAGAACTTTTCAAAAGCTGACAGGCGGTTTACCACCAAGGCACCAGGGCACCAAGAAGGGCTTGATGACCAAATCTTTGTTTTAGCGGCCATTTTAGATTCTCCTTGGTCTCTCCATGCCTTGGCGGTGAAAAGAACTTTTCAAAAGCTGACAGGCGGTTTACCACGAAGACACCAGGGCACCAAGAAGGGCTGGTTCGGGTTGATGATCAGATCTTTGTTTTAGTGGCCATTATAGATTCTCCTTGGTGTCACCGTGCCTTGGTGGTGAAAAGAAGTTTTCGCCTGATTGGCAGCAAAGTCTTGGGTTTCTATAACGAAATATGGTAAGTAAAGGCTGTTTTCCTGCTGCCTTTTTTTATTTCCGGAAAGGATATAGGTTATGCATATCACCGTGGTCGGAACCGGTTACGTCGGGTTGGTGACCGGGGCCTGTTTTGCTGAAATGGGCAATACGGTTACCTGTGTCGATGTCGATAGAAACAAGATTGAACGTTTGAAGCAGGGGATCATCCCTATTTACGAACCCGGGCTGGATGATCTGGTGGAGAGCAATGTCCGCGAAGGGCGTTTGCAGTTCACTACCGAGCTGGCCGAGGCCATGGTGGATTCTTCCGTCTATTTTATCGCCGTGGGTACGCCTCCCGGGGAGGATGGCTCGGCCGACCTGCAGTATGTGCTGGCCGTGGCCCGTGAGATCGGCCGTCATATGCGGGACTATTGCGTGGTGGTGGACAAGTCGACGGTGCCGGTGGGAACGGCGGACAAGGTGGCGGCCGCCATCCGGGACACTCTGGCGGAACGCGGGGTGTCGATTCCCTTCGATGTGGCCAGCAACCCCGAGTTTCTCAAGGAAGGTTCGGCCGTGGCCGATTTCATGCGCCCCGATCGTATTATTATCGGAACGGAGAGCGAGCGGGCCAGCGAAATGCTGCGGGAGCTCTATGCGCCCTTCAACCGCAATCATGAGCGCACGCTTTTCATGGGGGTGCGTGACGCCGAAATGACCAAGTATGCCGCCAACGCCATGCTGGCCACCAAGATCTCTTTTATCAACGAAATCTCCCGGTTGTGCGATGCCTTCGGGGTCGATGTGGAGAATGTGCGGCGAGGGATCGGCTCTGACAGCCGCATCGGCTATTCCTTCATCTACCCGGGCTGCGGTTATGGCGGTTCCTGCTTTCCCAAGGATGTCCGCGCCCTGATCCGCATGGCGGAAGAGGTCGACTTCGATTCCATGGTGCTGCGTTCGGTTCACAACCGCAACGAGGTGCAGAAGCATGTGCTGTTCAGCAAGATCACCGAGCACTTCGGCAGTGATCTCTCCCACCTGACCTTTGGTCTGTGGGGACTGGCCTTCAAGCCGGAGACCGACGACATGCGGGAGGCGCCCGCTGAGGTGCTGCTGCATGAACTCATCGGCGCCGGCGCCAAGGTGAAAGCCTATGACCCCGTGGCCATGGACATGGCCCGCAAGGTGCTGCCGGCCGACTGGTTTGAAAATGGCCGGCTCGAGCTGGTGAAAAACCAGTATGAGGCCCTGGCCGGCGTGGATGCCCTGGTGCTGGTGACGGAATGGAAGCCTTTCCGTCACCCCGATTTCAACGCCATGAAGCGGGCCATGAAGCAGGCGATCATCTTTGACGGCCGTAACCAGTACGAACCGGCGATGGTGAAAAAAGCCGGCTTTGCATACAACGGCATAGGACGGCGTTAGGATGAAGGTGATGGAAGCAAAATCATCCGGAAAGCGTTTTCTGGTGACGGGCGCCGCCGGTTTTATCGGCTCTCATGTCTGTCAGAGGCTGCTCGCGCGAGGGGACGAGGTGGTCGGCCTCGACAACCTCAATGACTATTACGAGGTGCAGCTGAAGAAGGATCGTCTGGCCCAGCTGGAAGGGCGCTCCGGTTTTCGCTTCGTGCGCCAGGATGTGGCCGATCGCGCCGCCATGGCCGCGCTCTTCGCCGGCGAGCGCTTCGACTGCGTCATTCACCTGGCCGCCCAAGCCGGGGTGCGCTACTCCCTGGAAAACCCCCACGCCTACGTCGACAGCAACCTGGTCGGTTTCATGAACATTCTGGAGGGCTGCCGGCACAGTCAGGTGGGGCATCTGGTGTATGCCTCCTCATCCTCCGTCTACGGTGCCAACACCCGCATGCCCTTTTCGGTCCACGACAACGTCGATCACCCCGTCTCCCTCTACGCCGCCTCGAAGAAAGCCAACGAGCTGATGGCCCATACCTATGCGCACCTTTACGGACTCCCCTGTACGGGGTTGCGCTTCTTCACCGTGTACGGGCCCTGGGGGCGGCCGGATATGGCCCTTTTTCTCTTTACCCGGGCGATTCTGGCCGGACGGCCTATCGACGTCTACAACCATGGCAAAATGCGGCGCGATTTCACCTATGTCGACGATATTGTCGAAGGGGTGGTGCGCACGGCCGATCACGTGGCCCAGCCCCATCCGGAGTGGGACAGCGATCGCCCCGATCCGGGCACGAGTCGGGCCCCTTACCGGATTTACAATATCGGCAACAACCAGCCGGTGGAACTGCTGCATCTGATCGAAGTGCTGGAGACGTCTCTGGGCAAAAAGGCGGAGAAGATTCTGCTCCCCCTGCAGCCTGGCGATGTGCCCGCCACCTACGCCGATGTCGACGCCCTGGTGCAGGATGTGGGCTTCAAGCCGGCGACCTCCATCGAGGAGGGCGTGGAGCATTTCGTGCGCTGGTATCGTCATTACTACAACGTCTGAGGATTAAACGATGATTAAAAGCATGACGGGCTATGGCAAGGGCCAGGCCCAAGGGGAAGGGTTGGCTCTGAGCGTGGAGATCAAATCGGTCAATCATCGCTACGGGGATGTGACCATCAAGGCGCCGCGCACGATGATGGCCCTGGAGACGGAGATCAAAAAGGGCGTCAGCGAAAAGCTCAAGCGCGGTAAGATCGATGTCTTCATCACCCAGGAAATTAATGGCAACGGTGTCATGGTGCCGACCCTGAACCGCCCTCTGGCCGCTGCTTATGTGGCCCTTTTCGAGGATATGCGCACGGAATTTCCCGTGGATGGCGGCATTCCCCTCTCTCTGCTGGTGTCTCAGAAAGAGGTGGTGACCCTGAAGGAGGGGGATCTGCCGCAGGAGAGCCTGAAAGCCTGCCTGGACAGCGCCTTGAGCCAGGCCCTGCAGGCCCTGGAGGGGATGCGGGTGCGGGAAGGGGAGGCCACCCTGCGTGACATGGAGGCGCGGCTGGAAGTCATGGAAAAGTTACTGGGCGCTGTCGAAGGAAGGGCGCCCCAGGTGGCGGCCGAATGGCAGGGCAAGCTGAAAGAGCGCCTGGCCCGTCTGGCCGGCGACGTAGCCGTTGACGAACAGCGCGTCGCCCAGGAGATCGCCGTTTTTGCCGACCGCTGTGACATCAGTGAAGAGCTCGTGCGTTTTCGCAGTCATCTGAGTCAGTTCCGCGGTCTTTTCCGCAGTGACGAACCGGTGGGGCGGCAGATGGATTTTCTGGTGCAGGAGCTCAACCGCGAAGTCAATACCATGGGTTCCAAGTCCAACGACGCCGAGTTGACCCGGCAGGTGGTGGCCATCAAGGCCGAACTGGAAAAGGTGCGGGAACAGGTGCAGAATGTCGAGTGAGGCCAAAAGGGCGGATCAGCGCCAGTCCGGGGCTGTAAAGCCGACGGATGGCCTGGGCAGCCTCTTCGTCATCTCCGCCCCTTCCGGGGCCGGGAAGACCTCCTTGTGCAAGGAAGTCATTGACTTTTTCCCCTCTCTGCGGCAGTCTGTTTCCTACACGACCCGCCCCATGCGGCCGGGGGAAGTGGACGGCATCGACTACCATTTTGTTTCCGCCGAGACCTTCGCCGCCATGGTGGCGCGCGGCGAATTCGCCGAATGGGCCGAGGTTCATGGTAACCGCTACGGCACGGCGCTTGCCACCTTGACAGAGGCGATGGAGCAGGGCGAGGATGTCCTGCTCGATATCGATTGTCAGGGGGCGGAGCAGTTGCGCAAGACCTGCCGACAGGCAGTCTTTATCTTCATCCTGCCGCCGAGCCTGGATGAGCTGATGCGACGGCTGCAGGGACGCCAGACGGACAGTGAAGAAGTTATTCTCCGGCGTCTCGCCAATGCCCGCCACGAAATTGCCCAGGTGCCGCGGTACGATTTCGTGGTGATCAACGACCTTTTTGCCACGGCTCTGGAACAGCTCAAAGCCATTATTTTGGCGGAACGCTGTCGGGTCCGACGGTATCCGGGACTGGTCGAAGACATGCTGACCCAGGATTTTATCTAAAAACTTTGGGATCGATCGCGATTCCCTTATTACGCCTCAGGAGAACTCATTCATGGCCCGTATTACTGTTGAAGACTGTCTTAAAGAAGTCCCGAATCGCTTTCTGCTTGTCATGATCGCCGCCAAGCGTTCCAAGCAGCTGTATAAAGGGGGGGCTGCCCTGATCGAAAACAAGGCCCGCAACAAGAAGATTGTTCTGGCCTTGCGTGAGATCGCCGCCGGCAAGGTGGATTACGAAATTCCCACCCGCAAAAAGAGCTAGACCCTTCTTCCTTCCTGACTCTACGCGAACCGGCAGGTGGAAATCGCCTGCCGGTCGTATGTCGAACACGAGCCGGGTAGAGTCGTCATGACCCAGCCAGAAGACATCCTCAAGAAAGTTCAAAAGTACCATCCCGGCGCCGATCTCGACTTGCTGCGCCGAGGATGCGACTACAGCACCCGTATTCACGAGGGGCGCCAACGCCCGTCTGGTGAGTCCTCCCTCGACCACGTGATGGAGGTTGCCAACATTCTGGCCCAGCTGCGCATGGACGTGGCCACGGTCATGACCGGCCTTCTGCACGACACCATCGAAAACTCCATCGTATCCCTGGACACCCTGCGGCAAGAGTTTGGCGACGAAGTGGCCGCGCTGGTAGACGGCGTCACCAAGATCGCCAAAATGACCTTTCGCACCAATGAGGAGCGGCAGGCGGAGAATTTCCGCAAGATGCTGCTGGCCATGGCGCGGGATATCCGTGTCATTCTCGTCAAGCTGGCCGATCGACTTGCCAATATGCGGACCCTTGACCGCCAGCCGGAACCGAGACGCCGGATGCTCGCTCAGGAGACGAAGGATATCTATGTACCCCTGGCCAACCGCCTGGGAATCAGCTGGATCAAGAGCGAACTGGAAGACCTCTCCCTGCGCTATCTGGAGCCCGAGACCTACAGAGAACTGGCCGCCGGCATCGACAAACGGATCAAGGAACGGGTCAAATATGTCAACGACGTCAAGGGCATTATCCATAAAAAACTGCAGGAGAATGGCATTGACGGTGAGGTGAGCGGCCGTTCGAAACACCTGGCCTCGGTCTACAACAAGATGCTGCGGCAAGGCATCGATCTCGATCAGATTTACGATCTCATCGCTTTTCGCATCATTGTGCAGTCGGTACGGGACTGTTATGCGGTGCTCGGCATTATCCACTCCACCTGGAAACCGATCCCTGGTCGCTTCAAAGACTACATCGCCATGCCCAAGGCGAATCTCTACCAATCCCTGCACACCACGGTCATGGGCCCTTTCGGGGAGCGCATGGAGGTGCAGATCCGCACCGAGGAAATGCACGGGATCGCCGAGGAGGGAATCGCCGCCCACTGGAAGTACAAGGAGGGGGGGAGCACTCCGGCCGCCGCCCGTGAAGACCGGAAATTCGCCTGGCTGCGCCAGCTCCTCGAATGGCAGCGTGAGCTTGACGACAGCCGCGAGTTCATGTCGACGGTCAAGGTCGATCTTTTCCCCGAAGAGGTCTATGTCTTCACGCCTGACGGCGATGTCAAGGAACTTCCCCGCGGTTCCACCCCGGTCGATTTTGCCTACAGCGTTCATACCGATGTGGGGCATCATTGTGTCGGCTCCCGCGTCAACGGCAAACTCGTACCCCTGAAGACACCCCTCCACAACGGGGACATCGTCGAGGTTATCACCTCACAGAACCAGTCACCGAGCAAGGACTGGCTGGCCTTTGTGCGTACCTCCAAGGCGCGCAACAAGATCCGTCAGTGGGTCAAGACCGAACAGCGCGAGAAGAGTATTGAGCTTGGCCGCGATCTTTTCGAAAAAGAACTGCGCAAGTATGGTTTTTCGCTGAAGAAGGTGGCCGTTTCCCCGGAAATGGCCCATGCTGTTGAGGAACTCGGCTTCAAGCGGGTGGACGATCTGCTGGCCGCTCTCGGTTATGGCAAGGTTTCCCTCGGACAGGTGATCGGTCGTGTCGTGCCCCAGGAAAAACTGCGGGAAGAGCGTCCCACCCCGGGGCGCTTCGAGAAGGTTCTGGATAAAATCCGCCGGAAGCCCACCAGCGCCCTGAAGATTGACGGCATCGAGGATATCCTGGTGCGTTTCGCCAAATGCTGCAATCCCCTGCCCGGTGACCCCGTTATCGGCTTCATCACCCGCGGCCGGGGAGTGACCGTGCATGCGGAAGACTGCCCCCATGCCATGGAAGGGGATCCGGAGAGGCGCGTCGTGCTGGAGTGGGACCGCAAGAAAAAGACTTCCCGGCCTGTCAAGATTCGGGCCTACTGCCAGAACCAGAAGGGCATACTCGCCGGTATCTCCGGGGCTATCAGTAACTGCGAGGCGAATATCATCACCGCCAGTGTTCATTCGACGCCAGACCACAAGGGGGTCAACACCTTCGAGGTCGATGTGCAGGATCTGGAACATCTGAACCGGGTCATGGCGGCGATTCGCAAGGTCAAGGGTGTCTACAAGGTCGAGCGTATACGGAACTGAGGCAACGGGGAGAGGAGTGGTTGATGATGGAAAAAATCGAGACGGATAAGGCGCCAGCCGCTATCGGCCCCTATTCCCAGGGGGTGGCGGCGGGTGATTTTGTCTTTTATTCAGGACAGATTCCGCTGGAGCCGGCGAGCGGGGAGCTGGTCTCTGGCGGCATTGACAAACAGACGCGGCAAGTCATGGCCAATATGGGGGAGGCGCTGGCGGCGGCCGGGCTCGACTTTTCTCATGTCGTCAAGACCACGATCTACCTGACGGACCTGGCGGACTTTACTGTGGTCAACGGCATCTATGGCGAGTTTTTTTCGGGGATCTATCCGGCGAGAGCTACCGTGCAGGTGGCGGCCCTGCCCAAAGGGGCAGCGATTGAGATCGAGTGGGTGGCTTTCCGAGGCTGAAAACTTTTGGCTGGATGCAGAGAAGATACAAAAAAGAGGGGCGCCTGTTCAAGGCAGCCCCTCTTTTTTGATGATGACGGCAACGGTGCAATCAGGCAGGTTTGGTTACCGCCCCGGAACGGATGCAGCGGGTGCATACTTTGACGGAACGGACGGTGCCATTGCTGACGGTTTTGACCTTCTGCAGATTGGGAAGCCAGACTTTGCGCGTTTTGTTGTGTGCATGGCTGACATTGTTGCCAGTAGTGCGACCCTTGCCGCAAATTTCACAGACCTTAGACATGGTAATTTGACCTCCTGGAAGTTTCGAACGCCAATTGTTATCACGCATTTCGGCGTATTGCAAGAAAATTTTGCCTCATAAAAATTTTGGCTTTTTGCTGGAAAAGAAAGCATTGAGCCGGGGAATAACAGTCTATCGATCACAGTCATCAGTCCTGGCGCGAAGGGTCGCTCCTTCGCCACAGTCGAGTCAGATATGCTTCGCTGCGAGCACCGACTCCATGCCACAAGGAAATCAAGGGAACGCAGTCATCCAAAACTTCGTAAATCAGGCAATATCTCATGGGACCGGAGTCGAAGGTGAGCTCCTTCAGGATAACCTGGCGTCCAGCCAAAATGTAGGGGACGTTTACACCGACCTGGTTGTGTTCCTTGATAAGCTTTTCTTGTCGCTCGACTGCCGCGATGAAAGTTTCAGCAACGGCCACACCATAACGTTCTGCTATGTTCTCTACATAGAATCTTATGCGCCGCTCATATTGGGGAGACCGTTTAAGCGGGAGCATTTTTGTCACTTAGACCACTGCGAAGGGACTCAAAAAAGTCGTCGGTATCGGTTACCGTTGTGCCCAGGCCGGAGTGAATTTCCATCCACCCTTGCTCGACAGAGGCCAAAAACTCTCGACGTTCATCAACAGCGCGCACGTACATGTGGAGGGAGTCTCGCAGTACGTCCTGCTCAGAGCGCCCCTCGAATTGAGCAATCCTTTGCAGATTTTTCTCATCCTCAGGGTTTAGGCGAAGATTTTTCTGTCGCGTCTTAACCATGTTGCCTCCCGCTATTTTTGATAGCATTGTATATCGCCGGGTTCGTTTGTCAAGATGTGATCCAAGCGCCCTGGACTATTGCAATCGCTTTACGCCTAATACCGGTTTTAAAAGGAAGTCTTTCACGGTGATTAATCGTTTTTGAAGGCTTTTCCACTGAGCCTTTCGGCCACGGCATAGCCAACCAGGATGTCGCCCGAGAGGCCAAGGGCCGGCCATACGCTGGCTCCCTCGGCCAGCAGCAGGTTCCCCTGAAGTTGGACTGAATTGACCAATCCCGGCAAAGGACGAGCGAAAAATGGCTTGCTTAAGGCAGGGATCCTCTCAAGAGAAGGGGCCTCACTCAAGGTGAAATCAATAAAAGGAAAAATGGGGGTTAGCTCTTCGCGCAAGGTCGCTGAACTGATGTCGGAGGCAGTCTGTGAGGGTATTGTCTCGATACGGCAGGTGCGCGGGGGGGTGGCGGTCAGGGTGAGCCGGATGGTGGACGATGCCCGCAGGATCATCCGTCGTGCCAACATGGGCGAAAGGCGGGCCAAGGGGCTGGTCACAAAGGCCGCTGCCGTGGGCTCGGAGGTCGGCAGTTCAAAGGGCGGTGGCAACAGCCAGGCGCCGGCGAGGCTGCCGAGGACAAAATGGTCGGCAGAGCAGACGCCGCCATCCTTGAGCGTAAGGCTTTGCAGATGGCGACCGGCCCTGGTCAGGGTCGCGACCTCGGCAAGCTCAAGAGTGTCCCCGTGGAACTGGTCGAAGCGGTGCAGCAGTAGTTCTTCGAGGCCGGAAACGGAGACGGTTTCATGTTGTCGGACCCAGCTCCAGAGCAGGGCGCCTTCTGCCAGGGAAAGCTTTCTTATGGGTTGGCCTGAAACTCCTTCAAACAGCGTGATGAGGGATGCCGCCGCCGCGCTGTCCCCAAGAGTTTGCTCAATGGCGGCGAACAAAGGCTTCCTGAAGAGCCTGAACAGACCCCTGGCGCGCAGATTGGCATGAAGGGGACGACTCGCCAGGGAATCTTTGCGGTTTCGCCAGAGGCTGCGCTCCAGACGTTCGCCTCTGGCGGCCAGCTCCTTGAGCAGTTTAGTAACCTGCTCATGCTGATCAGGAAATTCGCGAAAGAGCTCTTCCTGTTTGGAATGGCGTCCGTGGATTTCCCAGCGGGACTGAGGGGTCAGAATCTGCAGAGGGCGGGCGGAGGCAGCGCAGGAGCGCCCGCCAAGGGACAACAGCAGCTGCTGCAGATGAAAGGAAGAGAAAAGCCAGGGCGAGACGGTATGGGGTTCCCGGAAGAAGGCAACCCTGTAGCCTCGGCGGGCGAGCAGGGCGGCTGCCACTCTCGCGGCCAGACTTTCCCCAAGGATGGCAATGTCGTAGTGTTTTTGTCTCACGCTGATCTCTCGCGCCTTAGGTCTTGGAAATCTCGACGGGGGGGTTGGTGAGAGCGTTCTCCGGGGCGGGGAGGGGCGGTATGATGCGAACGCGCCGACCTTCAATATGCAGTCTGCCCTGGGCAAAAAGCTGGATAGCCTGGGGGTAGATCCGGTGTTCCTGTTTCAGGATGCGGGCGGCGAGGGTTTCCTCGGTGTCGTCGTCCAAAACCGGTACCACGGCCTGGATGATGATCGGGCCGGTATCCACACCGCTGTCGACGAAATGGACGGTGCAACCGGAAAAGCGGGCGCCGTACTCGATCGCTTTGCGCTGCACGTGCAGACCTGGAAAGGCAGGGAGCAGGGCAGGGTGGATGTTCATGATGCGGCCAGGAAAGGCATCGAGCAGGACAGGGGTGAGCAGGCGCATGAAACCGGCAAGCACCACCAGATCGACCCGGGCTTCCTGCAGGGTATCCACCAGGGCCTGGTCGTAGCTCTCGCGGGAGTCATAATCGCGGTGGTTGACGCAGCGGTAGGGGAGATTGGCCTTGCGGGCCCGTTCCAGGGCGCCAGCCTCAGGATTGTTGCTGATGACCAGGACGATTTCGGCGTCGATGGAAAGATCCAGGCAACGGTCTATAATGGCCTGCAGGTTTGTGCCTCCGCCCGAGGCGAGAGCGCCTATGCGTACTTTCTGTGCCACGGTTTCCCTTGTGTGTGATGAATGAGTCAGGACCTTTTCGACTGCCAGCAAGGGTTCAGACCAGTTTTACCTGCTCGTCACAGTCGGGGCATTTGGCCACTTCGCCGATGAGAAAGGCTTTTTCCTGAAGCCCGCCGAGACGGCTGAGGATATCTTCGGCTTCAGCCGCCGGCACGACGAGAACCATGCCGATACCGTAGTTGAAGGTCCGATACATCTCGGTTTCGTCAATGTTGCCGCCCTGGCGCAGCACTTCAAAGATGGCCGGCTTGGGCCAGCTGTCCTTTTTCAGTATGGCCCGGCAGTTTTTAGGGAGTACGCGGGGGATGTTTTCAAGAACACCGCCCCCGGTGATGTGGGCCATGCCTTTGATCTGGAAGTCGCGTATCAGGTTGAGGATCGCTTTGACGTATATGCGGGTGGGAGTGAGCAGAGTCTCTCCCAGAGGGGCTTGCAGTTCATCCAGGCGACTGTCGACGGACAGGCCCATTTTCTCGAAGAAGACTTTGCGGGCCAGGGAATAGCCATTGGAATGCAGACCGCTCGAAGCAATGCCGATAATGGCATCACCGACGGTGATGCTGGAACCGTCAATGATTCTGTCGTCGTCGACCACGCCAACAGTGAAACCGGCCAGGTCATATTCCCCCTCGCTGTACATGCCGGGCATCTCGGCGGTTTCCCCGCCGATGAGGGCACAGCCGGCCTGGACGCAGCCTTCGGAGATGCCCTTGACGATCTCCACCGCTTTTTCAGGAGAAAGCTTGCCCGTGGCCAGGTAGTCAAGAAAGAAGAGGGGCTCGGCGCCCTGAACGATAATATCGTTGACGCACATGGCCACGAGGTCGATGCCCACCGTGTCATGTTTGTCCATCATGAAGGCCAGTTTGAGCTTGGTCCCGACTCCATCGGTGGAGGAGACGAGGGTAGGCCTCTTGTACTTGTCGGCATGAAGGGAGAACAGGCCGCCAAATCCGCCGATATCGGTTTTGACCTCGGGGCGCGTGGTGGCCTTGACGAGGGGTTTGATCATCTGCACAAAGCGATTGCCGGCATCAATGTCCACGCCGGCGTCCCTGTAGGTACTTTTGTCTTTTTGGCTCAACGCTGCAGCCTCCTTGATGGTGAAAAGTGGACCCTTTGTAAATCAATGATCCCCCCTTGTCAATGGCAATCTGCCGCCAGAAGACCGGGTCCGCATTAGTTCTTTACAGGGGGGGAAGGGGTGCATTAATATAGCGGGCCACAACATGGGGCGATCGCGGCGGCGCTTCCGTAAATTGTCTCCGCAGGTTCCATATTTTATCCGAATTTGCCCTGATGTCACGGCAAATTTTTCCTCTATACCGTGCCGGCCTGCCCATGGTGGTTCCTCTGTTTCAGGGAGAGTGCGATTGGATCCTGCGTTTATCCGCCCCATGACGCTTCAGGACCTGGAAGAGGTTCTGCGCATTGAAGGGTGCTGCCATTCGCATCCCTGGTCGGCAGCCTCTTTTCGGGCCGAGCTGGAAAATCCACACAGCCGTATCGATCTGCTCTTTATCGAGGATCGTTTGGCGGGTTTTCTCTGCTCCAGTCTTGTGTGCGGCGAGATGACCATTCTCAACGTGGCGACCGACCCGCCGTGTCGCCGCCGGGGAGTCGCTGCCAGGCTGCTCGAAAAGACGCTGGAGCAGGGTCGAGCAGCCGGTTTGGAGAAGGTTTTTCTGGAAGTGCGTATTCATAATGCCGACGCCATCGCCCTTTATCGGCGTTTCGGCTTTCGGGAGATTTCCCGTCGCCCCGGATATTATGGCGATGGCGAGGATGCCTTGGTGATGCAGCTTGAGGTGTGAGGTGTGAGGTGTGAGCTTTTACCCCTCACTCCTCACCCCTCACTCGTACTCACGGACTTAGATTGGGATTAACAGGAGAGAGAGTAGGTATGAAGAATTACAAAACCGTAGTGCTGTCCAACCAGGAGATATCCAGCGGATATTATCGCATGCGTATCCTGGCGCCCGGTTTCGGCAGCAAGGCCAAGCCCGGCCAGTTCCTCATGTTCCGGGTGCAAACGTCCCTGCCGCCCCTGCTGCGGCGTCCTTTCGGGATCTTCCGCATGGGTTTCATGCCGGCCGACTGCGACGGCCAGCCTCCCAAGGAGTTTGTGGAGATTCTCTACAAGGTCGTCGGCCGTGGCACGGAGATCATGAGCCATCTTCAGGTAGGCAGCAAAGTGGAAGTTCTCGGTCCGCTGGGCAGGGGCTTTGATCTGGGCGCACCCGGTGAGCAGAAGATTCTGGTGGGTGGTGGCATCGGTCTCGTACCTCTTTACATGCTGGCCCGAGAGTTAACCAGGAAAAGCTCTGTGCGCCTGCTGATGGGTGGGCGAACGCGGGAAGATATCCTGGCCGTGACCGAATTCGAGCGTTTAGGGGTGGAGACCTATGTATCCACCGATGACGGCAGCCTGGGGGAAGAGGGATTGGTGACCCAGGTGCTGTTGCGCAAGCTCGACAAGTATCCCAACGCCTCCGTCTATGCCTGCGGACCCATGCCGATGATTGAGGCGGTGCAGGAAATCTGTGCCGCGCGCGGGGTGCCCCTGCAGGTGTCGCTGGAAGCCCTCATGGCCTGCGGAGTCGGTGCCTGTCTCGGTTGTGTGGTCAAAGGCGCCGGGCACAGCGAGGCCAGCCCACGTTATCTATGCTCCTGCAAGGAGGGGCCGGTCTTTCGGGCAGAACAACTGGATTGGACGAAACTGGGGCAGGAGCCCGGATATTGCGAGGGATGCAAGATATGAGCGGAAAGACCAAAGAAAACGGAATGAAGAACAAACGCCCCAGCCTGGCGGTGGAGATCGCCGGCATTAAGCTGAAGAACCCGGTCATGCCGGCCTCGGGTACCTTCGGTTACGGCGAAGAATATGCGCCCTTTATGGACCTCGAGCGCCTCGGAGCCATCGTGACCAAGGGGCTGTCGCTGGCGCCCAAGGCTGGTAACCCGACGCCGCGCATCGCCGAGACCATCAGCGGCATGCTCAACGCCATCGGTCTGCAGAATGTCGGCGTGGATGCCTTTATCCAGCATAAGCTTCCCTTCCTGCGGGAGATCAACACACCGGTCATCGTCAACTTCTTCGGCAATACCCTGGATGAGTATGGCGAGGTGGCCCGGCGGCTTTCCGATATTCCCGAGGTGGCCGGAGTGGAACTGAACATCTCCTGTCCCAATGTCAAGCAGGGCGGCATCGTCTTCGGTACCGACCCTGTGGCCGCCTCCGAAGTGGTCGGCCTGGTACGCAAACATCTGAACAAACCCCTTATCGTCAAGCTGACTCCCAACGTTACGGATATCTCGGTGACGGCCCGGGCGGCTGAAGAGGCGGGAGCTGATGCCATCTGCTGCATCAATACCCTCACCGGCATGGCCGTTGACGTCAAGACCCGGCGGCCGCGCCTGGCCAACAGGACGGGTGGCCTTTCAGGGCCGGCCATCCGGCCGGTGGCGGTGCGCATGGTTCACCAGGTAGTGCAGGCCGTCAAGGTACCCGTCATCGGCGTCGGCGGCATCATGCGTCCTGTCGATGCCCTGGAGTTTCTCATCGTGGGGGCTAAGGCCGTGCAGGTGGGAACCGCCAACTTTGTCGATCCCGCCGCCATGATCACCATTATCGACGGCATCGAGGCTTTCTGTGTGGAAGAGGGGATCTCGGATATCCATCAGCTGATAGGCAGCCTGCAACTCTGAGGCTGGCCGGAGAATCATGGAAGTTATCACCACTCACGTCAATGCCGATTTCGACTGCCTTGGCAGCATGATTGCCGCCCGTCGGCTCTACCCTGGGGCCCATATGGTCTTTGCCGGGGCGCAGGAGAGAAATCTGCGTGAGTTTCTGCAGGAAGGGGAGGTGGATCCGGGCCTTTTCAAGCGCGTGAAGGATATCGACCTGGAGCAGGTCAGCCGTCTTATCCTGGTGGACGTGCGTCAGTCCGACCGCATTGGCCCTTTCGGCGAAGTGTCCCGCCGGGACAATGTGGAAATTCATATCTACGATCACCATCCGGCCGGCAAGGCTGATCTCAAAGGGGTCGTGGAGCACATTGAGCCGGTCGGCTCCACGGTGACGGTCCTGACCGGTATCTTCCGACAGCGGGGCATCGAGCCGACGGCGGCAGAGGCGACTATGATGATGCTCGGCCTCTATGAAGATACCGGCAGCCTGCTCTTCAGTTCCACGACCACGGATGATTATCTGGCCGCCGCCTTTCTCCTCTCCCATGGCGCCGACCTCAACACGGTCGCCGATTTTCTTACCCAGGAACTGACCGCCGACCAGGTGGCACTGCTGCATGATCTGATCGAGTCCCGCACCATTCTCAACATCGCCGGTGTCGAAGTGGTCATCGCCCAGGCCTCGGCCGACCACTTTGTCGGCGATCTTGCCGTATTGGCTCATAAGCTCATGGACATGGAAGGGACGCAGGCCCTGATCGTGGTTGTGCGCCTGGGCGGACGGGTCTTTATGGTGGGACGCTCCCGGGCACCCGAAGTCGACATGGGCCAGATTTTCTCCCGCTTCGGTGGTGGCGGTCATTCCTTTGCCGCCTCGGCGACGGTGCGCGATCTGACCCTGCTGGAAATCGTCGATCGACTTCCCTCGGTGTTGCAGCAGCATGTTCAACCCCGCTGGGAAGCCCGCCACCTCATGTCCTCGCCGGTCAAAACCATCGCTAAAAACGCCAGTATGCGTGATACGCGCGCTATTTTCACCCGCTACAACATCAATGCGCTTCCCGTGGTGGACGACAACCGGGTGGTCGGGCTGATCACCCGCCAGCTGGCGGACCGGGCTGTTCACCATGGGCTGGCCGAGCAGCCGGTCAACGATTATATGACCGGAGATTTCTTCGAGGTCGATCCCCGTACCCCTATTGCCGTGCTGCAGGAACAGCTGATGGAGCGTAATCAGCGTTTTATCCCGGTGGTGGAGGAAGGCCGCCTCGTCGGCGCCATCACCCGTACAGACCTTCTGCGTCATATGATTTCTGGCGCCCGCGCCCTGCGTACAGGGACCGAGGCGATCGATACCCTTGTTGGCGGCGGCGGTCTTAAAAAACGACGGGTTGAGCGCATGCTGGCCGAACAGTTGCCCCAGCGCATTCAGGACCTTCTGCGGCGGTTCGGGAGCATTGCCGATGAGCAGGGTGTCAGCATCTTCGCTGTCGGCGGTTTTGTGCGCGACCTGCTCCTGGAGCAGGAAAATCTCGATATCGATATCGTGGTCGAAGGTGACGGCATCGCCTTTGCTGAAGCCTGCGCGGCGGATCAGGGCTGTCGCATCCGTTCGCACAAAAAGTTCGGCACGGCGGTGCTGATTTTTCCGGACGGCTTCAAGCTCGATATCGCTTCGGCCCGCATGGAATATTACACCGCCCCCGGTGCCTTGCCCCAGGTCGAGCATGCCGGCATCAAGCTCGACCTTTATCGGCGCGACTTCACCATCAACACTTTGGCAATTGCTCTAAATGAGGCCCACTATGGTGAGCTGATCGATTTTTTTGGCGCCCAGAAAGATCTCAAAGAAAAGGCTGTCCGTGTTCTGCACAGCCTGAGCTTTGTCGAGGATCCGACCCGCATTTTTCGCGCGATACGCTTTGAACAGCGCCTTGGCTTTCATCTTGGCGTTCACACCCAGCAGTTGCTCCTCAGTGCCGTGCGCATGGGCTTTCTTGCCAAGGCGGGAGGGCGTCGCATCTATAACGAACTGGTCATTATTCTAAAAGAGGCGGCGCCTTTGCCGGCCCTGTTGCGCATGGGAGAGTTCGGCCTCCTTCAACGCCTGCAGGCCGGGCTCGAGGTGAACCCTGGCATCCGGCAGCTTTTCGAGAGGGCGCCGCGTATTCTGAACTGGTTCGAACTGCTCTACACGGGGAAAACCTGCCAGGCCTGGCAGGTCTATTTTCTCTGCCTGCTCGCTGATCTTGATCATGCTGCCGTGCGCGGGTGCTGTGAACGCCTGGATGTCCCGCCCAGGCAGCGGCAGGTGTTTATGGAGGAACGTCGGGAAGGTCTGCGCGTCCTGCAGCTTCTGGAACGCCGCCACAGTCGGCAATCGCTCCCCGGTCCTGTTGACCTGCACCGCTGGCTGGACCCCCTCTCCACCGAGATCCTGCTCTTTCTCATGGCCCGGGCCTCCTGCGAAGAAGTGAGACGCTGGATCTCCCTTTTTGTCACTCAGTTGCGCGATGTCGTCCCGCTGCTCAATGGACATGATCTGCGCAGTCTCGGTATTCCGCCTGGCCCCCAGTACAAAACGATTCTGGCCGCTCTGCTCAAGGCGCGTCTTGCCGGGCGCGTGGTCACCCGTGAGGATGAACTGGCCATGGTGCGCAAGCGTTTTTTGTCAACCGAGGGCGATGATCATGAATAGAAGCCCTTACATCAGGTTGGAAGGCTGAGGCGGGCCGAGGGATTCATTGACTTGCTCTGCCGTATCTGTTAAGAAATTTTACCCTGCTCTCGAAACGGATCTGCCACAATGGAACAAATTCTGGTCAAAATTTCGATCATGCTGGTTCCCGCCTTGCTGGCGGTTACCGTGCATGAGTTGTCCCACGGCTTTTTTGCCGAAAAGTTCGGTGATCCGACTGCCCGTCTTTTAGGCCGCCTGACTCTCAATCCGCTCAAGCACCTCGACCCTATCGGTACGCTGGCCCTGCTGTTTTTCGGCTTCGGGTGGGCGCGGCCCGTCCCCGTCAATTTCAACAACCTTAAAAATCCCAAGCAGAACATGGTCTGGGTGGCTCTGGCCGGCCCCTTGAGCAATTTCGCCCTGGCCTTACTTTCGGCGTTGCTGCTGCGTGTCATGGCAGTGATAGCCGAGTTGAAAATTCTGGAAGGAACCCTGCTGCAGGCCGCCTTTGAACCTATTGTGCTCATGGTATCCTTCAGTCTGCTGATCAATGTCATCCTGGCCATTTTCAACCTGATTCCCGTGCCCCCTCTCGACGGCGGCCGCGTGTTGACTGGCATTCTCCCCAAGAAACAGGCCGATATGCTGGCTCGCCTGGAGCCTTTCGGGTTTGTCATCATCATCTTCGTCATTTTCTTCACCGATGTCTGGCGACTTTTTCTTTACCCCCTCATCTGGTTCGTGGTTGGCAAACTGGCCGGTCCCCAGGTGGGTGTGGTGGAATATGTCATGCAATTTCTTTTCGGAAACTGAGGCCACTGCTTCATGGCCTATCAGGTTAAAATTGAAAATTTCGAAGGGCCCCTCGATCTGCTCCTCCATCTCATCAAAAAGAACGAGATGGATATCTACGATATCCCCATGGCGGCGATCACCGCCCAGTATCTGGCCTTTATCGATGCCATGAAAAATCTCAATCTCGACGTGGCCGGAGAGTTTCTGCTCATGGCGGCGACCCTGATTCATATCAAGTCGCGCCTGCTGCTGCCGGCCAGCGAAGAGGAGGAACAGGAGGAGGAAGAGGAAGATCCCCGCGCCGAACTGGTTCGCCGTCTGCTCGAATACCAGAAATACAAGGATGCCGCGGAGATGCTCGATGCCTTTCCGCAGCTGCAGCGGGATGTCTTTGTGCGGGATTTTCTGGAGCCCGAGGCCGAAGTGGCGACAGAGACGGAGTTCGAGGCCGTGGGCATCTACGAACTGGTCGAGGCGTTTCGTTTTTTTCTGAAGGAACATCCCGAAGCGCCGGCGCACGAGGTGGATGCGGAGAGGCTTTCCGTTACCGAACGTATCCATGGCATTCTGGATCTCTTTAATAGCCGTGAAAACCTGCTCTTTACCGAACTGTTCAGCGAAAAGCCCGACCGGCATGAGATCGTGGTCACCTTCCTGGCCATGCTCGAACTGGTCAAGTTGCGTCTGCTCCGCCTGATGCAGAACGAAAAACATGGCCCTATCTGGCTTTATCCCGCGGAGGGGAGCGCCGAGGGGGCGACCTGCCCCGTGGATGAGGAGACCCTTGGATACCACTGAGATCAAGACCATCGTAGAGAGCCTTGTTTTTGCTTCCGAGGCGCCGATCAAGGCGGAGAGGCTGGCGGAGGCCCTCGACGTGGACAAAGAGGTGATCGTGACGGTTCTGCGGGAACTGGTGCGCGACTATGAGACCATGCGGCGCGGTTTTCACCTGCAGGAGGTGGCGGGAGGCTACCAGTTCCGCAGCCGTCCCGAATATGCCGAATGGGTGCGGCGTCTGCAGAAGAACCGGCCCTTCAAGTTTTCCCGGGCGGCGTTGGAGACCCTTGCCATTATCGCCTACCGACAGCCGGTGACACGGGCCGAGGTCGAATATCTGCGTGGGGTCGATTCAGGCGGCGTCGTCAAAACCCTGCTGGATAAGCATCTCATCCGTATCCTGGGCAAAAAAGATATCGCCGGGCGGCCTCTGCTGTATGGAACGACTGCCGAGTTTCTGCAGGTATTCGGCTTGGCCGACCTTTCCAGTCTGCCGACCTTGAAAGAGTTCAGCGAGTTGACTCCGGAAACGCTGGAAACGGAAGGGGCGCATCTTGAAGACGGGGCGGGGCACGGCTGGCCCGAGGATGAGTTGGATGAATAAAGGCGCCGCCGAAAGGCTGCAGAAGATCATCGCTGCGGCCGGACTCGCTTCCAGAAGGCAGGCGGAAAAATGGATCGAGGCGGGGAGGGTGACGGTGAATGGCCGCCTGGCCACCCTGGGAGACACGGCCGACATGGCCCGCGATGAGGTGGCAGTCGACGGCAAACCTCTGGCCATCCAAGGCCGCCGCACCTATATCCTGCTCAACAAGCCGGCAGGATATCTGACTTCCCTGCGGGATCCCCAGGGTCGCCCTCTGGTCACGGACCTGGTGCGTGAGGTGGATGCCCGGCTCTACCCGGTCGGACGTCTCGACTTCATGACGGAAGGGTTGCTCATCCTGACCAATGATGGCGATTTCGCCCAGCGTCTGGCCCATCCCCGTCATGAGGTGGACAAGACCTATCTGGTTCGGGTGCGAGGGGCTCTGACCGCGGCTGCCCAAAAGCGGCTGCAGGAGGGCGTTAACCTGGAGGACGGCCCTACGGCGCCGGCCCGGGTCGAGCGTGTGCGTCAGTCCGGCAGCCACACCTGGTTCGAAATCACCATCCATGAAGGGCGCAATCGGCAAGTGCGGCGCATGTGCGAGGCGGTTGGCCACCCCGTGAGTCGTCTCAAACGCGTTCGCCTGGCCTTTCTGGACCTCAAGGATATTCCTCCGGGCAAGTTTCGGCATCTCACCCCGGCCGAGGTCAGCCGATTGAAAAGGCTCTGATCTCTGGCATACTTGACCATTCATTCCTTAGTGCCAACCACCTGTCCATGAGGGAGCCGTTATGGAAATTCGTCTTGATTACACCAATATGATGGCTGATGCCGTGGGAGAGATGCAGGGAATCCACGATGCCGATCTCAACGCCCTGGAGCCCAGGACCCTGGAGATTCATCGTCAACTGATGGCGGCGCGCCAACAGGGAAGCCTTCCTTTTTACGATCTTCCTTTTGACCGGGCGACCCTCGAAGAGGTTATCACTCTGGCGGCCGATCTTCGCAGGGATTTTGACGATCTTGTCGTTCTGGGTATTGGTGGTTCTGCCCTTGGAACCCTGGCTCTTTTCAGGGCCCTGCGTCCTTTTCATCACAACCTGCTGTCGTCAGCGAAGAGGGGCTCCTATCCCCGCCTGCATGTTCTGGACAATGTGGACCCCGCCGGTGTGGCCCAGACCCTCGATCTGCTCGATCCTTTGCGCACTGTTTTTCTGATTATCAGCAAGTCGGGCACCACCGTTGAGACCATGAGCCAGTTCGCTATTGCCCGCCAGTGGGCGGCGGGCGTCTGCGGTAAAGAGGTGAACCGCCACTTTATTCTTATCACCGATCCGGACAAGGGCGTGCTGCGACGGCTGGCCGACGAACAGGGTTACCGTTCCCTTTCCATCCCAGCGGAGGTTGGAGGGCGTTTTTCTGTTTTCACGCCTGTCGGGCTTTTGCCCCTGGCGGCCGTTGGCGTCGATGTGCGTGAACTTCTTGCCGGCGCTATGGCCATGGAGAAACGGGCCACCCTGGAGGATTTCCGCAGAAACCCCGCCTATATCAACGCGGCCCTGCAGTATCTGGCCTACCGCAAGAACATGCCGATCTCGGTCATGATGCCCTACAGTGACGGTTTGCGGGATATGGCCGACTGGTACCGCCAGCTTTGGGCGGAGAGCCTTGGGAAAAAATACGGCCTGGATGGACAGGTGATTCACGTGGGGCCTACTCCTGTGAAGGCGCTGGGAACCACCGATCAGCACAGCCAGGTGCAATTGTACATGGAAGGGCCTTTTGACAAAGTCGTCACCTTTCTGGCCCTGGATGACTATGGGGCAGATCTCATTATCCCGGCGGTGCCGGGAGCACCGGAACTCGACTATCTGCAGGGCAAAACCCTGGCCGAACTGATTCGCAGCGAACAAAAGGCAACAGCTATGGCTCTTTCCACCAACGGTCGACCCAACTGCACTCTGACTCTGCCCGATCTTTCGGCCCATTCCCTTGGGGCGCTGGTCTACATGCTTGAGGTGCAGACCGTCTTTGCCGGCGGGCTCTTCGGTGTCGATCCTCTCGATCAGCCGGGCGTCGAGGAAGGCAAGGAGTACACTTACGCTCTGATGGGGCGAAAAGGGTACGACCAGAAACGTCAGGCTTTCGACAACTGGTTTCGGGGAGTCAAGGAGCGCTTTGTCTAGGTGGACCCCAGATGGTGGACAAGAAGTCCTACCTCTTTGTTTTCTAAAGATAAAATCAGTCTTCTTTAGCCTTGACAGTCCAGGTGACGATAGTTTAGGTTAGACGGACGCATTTTCACTAGCGGATTTCTCCTTCAGGTGGCATAGAATCTATGAAAGAAAAATTACTGGCGTCCGCGCAGAAAAATATCCAGAAAGGTCAGTTGGGCAAGGCCATCAAGGACTACCAGAAGCTGGTCAGTGTCGATGCGAAGGATATCCGCCACCGGCAGAAACTGGCTGAACTGATGAGCCGGGCCAAAATGGTTGAAGAGGCCATTGTCGAATATGAGGCGGTCGCCAAGCATTTTTCCGATACCGGTTTTTATCTGAAGGCCATTGCTGTCTACAAGCAGATGCAAAGGCTGGATGCGGCCCAGCCTCGGTTTTATCAGCGTCTGGCCGAGCTCAATGAAAAACAGGGTCTGGCCGGCAACGCCTTGGCCGAGTACCGTTCCCTGGTCAGCCTCTATGAAAAGCAGAATAAGCCCGGCGAGGCTGTCGGTGTTCTGGAAAAAATGAAAAAGCTTGATCCCGAGAATCTTTCCATCCGGGTAAAGATTGCCGAGAGCTATGTGGATGGTGGCAGCCCCGATAAAGCCCTCACTGAATTCGACGAAGTGTGCAAGGTTCTCGAAGAGAAACAGGACTGGCCCAGGCTTCTGAAGCTCTACGAAATTTTTATCCCCCTTTTCCCTGACAATATCGACCTGAAAGCCGGCCTTGCCCAGACCTTCATTCGTGAGGGGGAGATCGAAAAAGGGATGCAGTGGCTCAAGGGCCTGATCAAGAATAATCCCGACAATGTCTTCATCCTTAAGACCCTGGCTTGGGCCTATAGGGAAACGGGTGATCTGGAAAATGCGCGGGTTACGGTAAACCATCTCCTTAAAGTTGATCCCGCCGACCTGGTCATGCAGGAAGAGCACGCCCGACTCTTTTTGCAACTGGACAAGGCCGCCGCTGCCCTGGAGGCCCTGGAGCCGGTCAGGGAAGCGTTCAAAAAAGCGGAAAAGGTCGATGTTCTTAAGGATCTTTACGAAGGTCTGTTTGAGGCTTTGCCTAAGGATCAACGGGTTATCGGGACCCTTAAAAGTCTTTATGAAGAGGCCGGGGAGGGCGACAAACTCTTCGATCTGCTTTCACGCGCCGGCGATGGTTCTTTTGTCGACGAGGCATCCTCCGCGACCACGGAAGAATCTCCGCCCGTTCTTGAAGAATTGGAGGAATTGGAAGAGTCGAAAGCGGAGGAGGTCGATGCCCTGGCCCTGGACGAAATAGCTGAGCCTGATGGTGTAGACACGCTTGCGGAGGCTGACCTTGTCGAGGCGGTTGACGACCAGGAAATCGAGATGGATCTCGAGTTGGAGGTCGCCGATGAAGAGATCGAGCTTGCTGAGGAAGTCGAAGATGATGTGGATGATGGCGTTGTCGATCTAGAACTTGATCTGCAGCCTGTTGCCGACCTTGAAGAAGATCTAGAGGAACTCCTTGAAGAGGACGAGGTCCCCGTCGAGTCGGTTCCCGCGCCTACGGTCGAGTCCGAGCTTGAAGAGGCGCAATTTTATCTGCAGCAGGATCTGCTAGACGAGGCTGAGCAGATCTGTCAGCGCCTGCTGGCCTCGGATCCGTCTCTTGAAGCCGCTCTGGAAAAGCTTGGTGAAATACAGTCCCGCCGACTTCAGTCTGCCCCCGCTCCTGCAGAGGAACCGGATGATGGCTACTTCGATCTGGCTGCAGAAATCATGGACGATGGTGCGCTCGACGCCACGGAAGGGATGGAAGGGGTTGATGAGTCGGATCGATTCCAGTTTGACGGTGTTTTCTCCGAGTTCAAAAAAGGGGTCGATGCCCAGATCGGCGGCGAAGATGCCGAAGCCCACTACAGCCTGGGGATTGCCTACAAGGAAATGGGTCTTCTGGATGATGCCATCGTTGAATTCGAAAAGACCATGAAAAATCCGGCCCGATTTGTCGACGGCATTACCGCCAAGGGCATCTGTCTGGCAGAAAAAGGCTCTTTCGAAAACGCCGAACACACTTTCAAGACGGGTCTGGCCAATGACGGGCTGGACAATGAAGAGCGTATCAGCATCTATTATGAACTTGGCCTGCTTTATGAGGTGTGGGGTAAACCCCGCGAGGCCTTTGAGTGTTTCAAGCGCGTTGCCTCGGCCGACTCCTTTTTCCGCAATGTTTCGGAAAAGTTGACCCTCCTTGGCAATGATCTCGGAATTTCAAGGGCGGCCGGGAATGACGACGGGGCCGGAAAATCCAAAAAAGATCGAATTTCTTTCGTTTAGCCTGTTTTGAGTTCAGAGGTATTTCATGAGTTACAGCGAACATTTCGGCCTGGAAAGAGAGCCCTTTTCCAACGCTCCAGACGCTCGCTTTTACTTCAATAGTGAACAGCACAGTCAGGCCTTGATCCGCCTGCGTTACGCTGTTGATTCCAACAAAGGACTGGCGCTACTGGTAGGTGGGATCGGCACTGGCAAGACGACCCTGGCTCGCCGCATGCTCGACAGTCTTCCTGACGACAAGTACGAATCCTCCCTTCTGGTCATGATTCACTCCAGTGTGACGCCGGAATGGATTCTGACCCGAATTGCCATGCAGCTTGGGGTCGAAGATCCCGCGCCTGATCGTCTCACCTTGATCAAACAGCTGTTCGAGCGTCTGCTGGAGATCGAAGAGAGTGGCCGCAAGGCCGTCGTGCTCATCGACGAGGCTCAGATGATGCAGACCAAGGAACTCATGGAAGAATTCCGCGGACTCCTCAATCTGGAAATCCCCGGGAAGAAACTGCTGAATATTGTCTTCTTCGGCCTACACGAAGTGGAAGACTGCCTGCGGCTAGATGAACCCCTGGCCCAAAGGGTGGCGGTCAAATACAATCTCAAGTCCTTTACCGTCGAAGCCACCGAGGCCTACATCAAGCATCGTCTGCGGGTGGCCAAATCAAAAAGGATGCTTTTTGAGCCGGATACCATTGCGGCCATTCACAGCTTTGCCGGAGGTGTTCCGCGCCTGATCAACACAATTTGCGACAACTGCCTGTTTGAGGCCTACCTGCAGAAGCTCCCCTCCGTGAGCCTCAAGGTTGTCTCAAGTGTGGCAGGAGATCTGGGTCTTTTGAGCAAGCCCCTCTCCAGCGGCTCCCAAAAAGACGACCTGGCTGATTTTGACGAAATCGAAAACATGCTCGAAAGTCTTGAACAGAACTCCTGAAAAGTCCGTATCCAGGAATTGAACACGAAAAGAGACGGCCGGGACCCTACGGCCGTCTCTTTTTTTCCCAAAGACTTGGCCGCATGGACAAGGGAACCGTATGAAACACCGTATTCAACTGCTCCCCGAAAAACTGTGTAACCAGATTGCTGCCGGCGAAGTGGTCGAGCGGCCTTCTTCGGTCGTGAAAGAGCTGGTGGAAAATTCCCTGGACGCCGGCGCTACCGAAGTGCGCGTTGAAGTTGAAAAGGGGGGCAGAAGCCTGATCCGTATCGTGGATAACGGTTCCGGTATGGGACGGGAGGACGCCTTTTTGTCCCTGGAACGCCACGCCACCAGCAAGATAAGGACGGATGAGGATCTTTTCGCCATTCGCACCCTGGGCTTTCGCGGTGAGGCTCTGCCTTCCATTGCCGCTGTCTCGCGCCTGACCTTGCGAACGCGGGAGGAGGACTCTCTCGAAGGAAGCGAGATCTATCTTGAAGGCGGTACCGTCAGACGGGCGGATGCCATTGGCATGCCCCGGGGGACAACAATCGAGGTTCGCAATCTCTTCTTCAATCTACCGGCACGGCGAAAATTTCTTCGTCGCGAGGAAACGGAGCTGGGCCACATCGGTGACGTCGTGACAAAAATGGCGCTGGCCCGTCCCGATGTTCAGTTCAAGCTCAGCCATAACGGCCGCGTCCTGCTCGATGTTTACCGGCACGACAGCCTTCGACAGAGAGCCCTTGCCCTTCTAGGGAAAACCCTGGCCAGCGATCTGGTTGCCGTCGAAGGCGACGGGCAGGATTTGAAGGTCACCGGACTGGTTTCCCAGCCGTCCTCCACCCGCTCGACGACATCGGCCATGTTTGCTTTCGTGAACGGACGCTATGTGCGGGATCGTGTTATACAGCACGCCATCCTGGACGGTTACCGGAATCTGCTCTTGAAGGGGAGGTACCCGGTGGTCGTTCTCTTCATCGAGATGGACCCGCAATTGGTGGACGTCAATGTTCATCCGACCAAGCACGAAGTGCGCTTTCGCGAGCAATCCCTGGTTCATGATTTTATCGCGGCGACCGTGCGGGACGCTCTGCGTCCGGCTGCCTGGTTGAAGGAGGAGCCTCGGCCGGAGATCGGCCGGGATGCTCGTGCACCGTGGGAAGATGCCAGTCGCCCCATATCGTCCCCTTTGCCCCCGGGTTTGCCGCTGCCGGCGCCGTCGTCCGCCCCGCGTTTCGAGGCCAGGGAAGTGGCAGATCCCTTTGGTTCGCCTTCGGCACCGGCACTTTCGCTTCCGGAAAAGAACATTTGCAGGGATTCGTCCGCCGGCTTCTTTTCCTCCCTGATTCTTATCGGACAGTTCGGTCATTCCTATCTACTCTGCCAGGAAGGCGACGATCTCATTCTTATCGATCAGCATGCGGCCCATGAGCGCATCGGCTTTGAACGTCTCAAAAGTCAATTGCGCCAAGGAAAGATTGAGCGGCAAGCTTTGCTTTTTCCTGATGTGCTGGAATTCGACTTTCGGCAGGCGGCTCTTGTGCAGGAACATTTGGACGATCTGCAGCGTCTCGGTTTTGAAATGGAGCCTTTCGGCGGCAACAGTTTTGTTCTCAAGGCCGTGCCACAGCTGCTGCACAAGGCCGATCCCGTCGCCCTGCTGCGGGACGTCGCCGGAGAACTGGCCCAGATCGGCCAAAGTGATATGCTGGAAGAAGCTCTGGACCAGGTCCTCATCCTTATGGCCTGTCACACCATGGTCCGGGCCAATCAGAAATTGTCCCTGCCGCAGATGCAGGCTTTGCTCAACGATATGGACACAGTCGATTTTAAAGGTCACTGTCCGCACGGTCGCCCGGTTATGCAGCGTCTGTCACGGGGAGAGATCGAAAAGATGTTCAAGAGGACCTGATGAGTGTTGATTTTTCCCAAGAGGGCCCGCTGCCTCTGGTGGTCATCTGTGGTCCGACAGCTTCGGGAAAAACCGCCCTGGCCCTGAACCTTGCCGAAAAATTCCCTGTCGAAATCATTTCAGCGGATTCCCGTCAGGTTTACCGGGGGATGGATATCGGCACGGCCAAAGCGACCGGACAGGAACGTGCCGCTGTTCCGCATCATCTGGTCGATGTGGTCGATCCCGACGAAGAGTTCACCGCCGGTCGTTTTGTAACCCTCTCCCGGGCGGCCTTGAGGTCCATTACTCTTCGCGGCCACCGCCCTCTGCTGGTAGGGGGGACAGGGCTCTATATCAAGACGTTTACGGAGGGATTGCTGGAGGCACCGGCTGCCGACGAATCGCTGCGTACCCGCCTGACCGACCTCGAAGATCAACAGGGGATGGGAACCCTTCATGCGCGGTTGCAGCAGGTCGACCCGGTCATGGCAGAGCGGCTTTCACCCCGTGATCAGGTGCGCCTTGTCAGGGCTCTCGAAGTATTCGAATTGACGGGGAGACGTCTCTCCGAACTGCAGGCGCGGCATGGCTTTTCCGATAACCCTTTTCGCCTGCTCAAAATCGGGGTAACGGCGGATCGTGACGCCTTGTACCGGCGCATCGACGAGAGGGTACACCGGATGGTGGAAATGGGTCTGGTGGATGAGGTCGAGAGTCTTCTCGCCAAGGGATACTCGCCCCTTCTCAAGTCGATGCAGACCATCGGCTACCGGGAGATCATCCATTTTTTGCAGGGGGAAATTTCTCTGGATGAGGCCATAGCACGGATACAGCAGCAGAGCCGCCGCTACGCTAAGAGACAAATGACCTGGTTCCGGCGAGATTCCACCATTATTTGGGTTGATTCCTCAAAGGAGTCTGATAAAATCCACGAGTTGATGGAATGTTTTTATGTCGCATCATAAAGGAGAGGATATGGCCAAGACCCCGTTCAATATCCAGGATCAGTACCTCAACCAGGCCCGCAAGGAGCGGGTCAAGGTAATCGTGATGATGATGTCCGGCGAAAAACTGACCGGGTATATCAAGTCTTTCGACAGCTTCTGTCTGCTTGTTGAAAGCAGCGGTGATATTCTGCTCTACAAGCATGCCATCAGTTCGATCACCTCAGCTGACGGTGCCTTCCGTCTCCATGGGGGCAAGGACTAGGTAGGTTGTCCCGGCAGGATGTAAATGCCCTGCCGGGACAACCTGTACTCTTTCGGCTTTGCACTATTCGTTGAAAACAGGCTCTTGTCGTGGTAAGACCAAGACCTCCTTGCAGGGGTCTTTTTCTTTTTGGAAAGAATGCTTGGAGAACAGGGTTTATTTAAGCAGGGCGCCTTGCGGGCCATGACAGTCCGCGCAAGGTGTCTGGAAAAGGATGCTGCTGGTGGTTGAAATCATAGGAGTAGACAAGGGCAGTATCGCGGAAGAACTGGAACTGGAGGTCGGCGACCTTCTTTTGTCCATGAACGGCCAGCCCGTGCGGGATCTGCTCGATTACCAGATCTACGTGGCGACGGAAGAATTGTTGCTGGAGGTGCGCAAAAAGAATGGCGAACTTTGGGATCTTGAATTTGAAAAGGACCTGGAGGATGGCCTGGGTATTCATTTGGAGCATCCGGCCCCTGTGCAGTGCGGCAACAACTGCATCTTCTGTTTCGTTCATCAGCTGCCGCCAAAAATGCGGTCTACGCTATACGTCAAGGACGAGGATTACCGTTTCTCCTACCTTTATGGTTCCTACGTCACCTTGACGAATATCGAGGAGAGTGAAATTCAGCGGATTCTCGACCAGCGTCTGTCGCCTCTTTATGTCTCCGTACATACGACAGCGGAGGACCTGCGGACCCGGATGCTCGGTCGCCAGGGGCCGGCTATCCTGCCGCTGCTTAAGCGCCTCTGCGATGGCGGTATCGAACTTCATACCCAGATCGTTGTATGCCCCGGATACAACGATGGCGATGAATTGGTTCGCACCATAACCGATCTCTATGCTCTGCGTCCCGGAATTCTGTCCCTGGCTATTGTGCCGGTGGGGCTGACGGGATACCGTGAACGTCTGCCGGATCTACGGCCACCGACCCAAAGAGAAGCAGTCGAGCTTCTGGCCCGGGTTCACGAATTTCAGCAGGAATTTCTGGCCGAGAGCGGTTCACGTTTTGTTTATGCCGCCGATGAGTTTTACCTTAAGGCAGGCACGGATTTTCCTCCTCTTGAAGACTATGAGGATCTGGCCCAGGTGGAAAATGGCGTCGGCCTCATCCCGCTCTTTCGCCTTGAAGCGGCAGATGCCCTGGCGGAAGCGGGTGCCCTCGGCTCGGGGACCGTGTCGGTCATTACCGGCGAATCGGCCTTTCGGGAAATTGAGACTTTTGCCCAGGGCCTGGCTCGGCGCACCGGTATCGAGCTCCGGGTTTATGCCATCCGCAACGATTTCTTCGGCGGGCAGGTGACCGTTACCGGGCTGCTGACAGGACGGGATGTCGTGTCGCAACTTATGGGTAAAGAGCTTGGCCGCTGTCTGATGGTGCCCGATGTGGTGCTTAAAGAAGGCGAGGATGTTTTTCTCGACGATTTCACCCTGCCGCAGCTTGCCGAGGCTCTGGGCGTTTCCGTGTGCCGTGTGCCCACCAGCCCCTGGGGTTTGCTGGAGGCCCTCGAAGCTCTGCCGTCTGGTCAATAAACAAACCTTTTTTTGTCAGGAGAGCAATCACCGTGAAAAATGTCGAGCAATGGCTTAACAAGGGACGCGAAACGATGGATGTCGGAGAATTCCGGGAGGCCATTCGCCTTTTTCGGCAGGCTCTTCAGGAAGAACCGTCTTCCCTTGAGGTTCAGGAACTTCTGGGCGAGGCCTTGGCCGAGGATGGTCAAATCAAGGAGGCTCTCGAGGTTTATGAGCGTATCCTGAAAGAGGATCCCCTTCACACGGAGGCGCTCTACGCCTTGGGGGACCTTTACTTCGAACAAGGGTTGAACGATAAGGCCCGTCACGCCTATGAGCGTATTCTTGAGGAGGACCCAGCCCAGTCCGATGCCCTGGTCAGTCTTGGTCTGGTTCATTTTCATCTGGAGCAGATGGAAGAAGCGGAGCGGTGCTATCGAAAGGCGCTGAAGGTCGAGCCGGACTCGGTCTTCGCCCTCAACTGCCTGGGCGACACCCTCTATGCCAGGGGCGAAAATGACGAGGCGCTGGCGAGCTACCAGAAAGCCGTTGCACTGGATCCGGAAGATGCCCAGGCTCATTTCAATCTTGGTGAAATGGCCTATGACCTGGATGATCTGGAGGCGGCCGAAAGGGAGTGTCGCGAAGCTGTCCGTCTAGATCCGGGGCTGTCATTTGCGTACCTGACCCTGGGAAATCTTTATCTCGATCAGGAGAAAACCCGCTTGGCGATACAGTATTTCCAGGAGTTTCTGCTGCATGAACGCTCTGAATCCTCCCGGGATATTCGCGAGGAAGTGGCCGCTGTCATTGCCGGGCTCAAGGAAGAACTCTAGAGGCGCACTGCCGCGGCAAGGAGGAGGGATACGGTGGTCAAGGGCCTGTCTATTCTGCTGATCATGCAATTTGTCGGTGAAGTCGTTTCGCGGGGGCTGGAAATCCCTATCCCGGGCAATGTGCTGGGAATGGGACTGCTGCTTGCCGCGCTGGGTCTGGGTGTCGTGCGCCTGGAATGGGTGCAGGAGGCTGCGGATCTGCTCCTTTCCCACCTGGCTCTGCTGTTTGTGCCGGCCGGGGTCGGGGTGATGGTCTATCTGGATCTCATCGCCAGGCAGTGGCTGCCTATCGTCGCAGCCACCGTCATCAGCACTTTCGTGGTCATGGCCGTTACGGCCTGGACGGAATCCCTCGTCGCCAGAAAGGGGAGGCGGCATGTGGAATGAGCTGGTGGTCACCCCCCTGTTCGGCATCATGGTGACTCTGGGCTTTTTTGCCATCGCGCAATGGCTTTACCGTCGCTCTGGCTACCTGCTGCTCAATCCGGTGCTGGTCTCGATTCTGACGATTATTCTTTTTCTGAAAGGGGCGGGTATTTCCTATGAGGCCTATGCCGAGGGGGGGCGCATCATCCTCTTTCTGCTGGGGCCCGCCGTTGTAGCGTTGGCGATACCCCTCTATGTGCGTCGCGCCGAAATCCTGGCCAAAAAGGGACCCATCCTCGTCGGTGTCTTTGCCGGTGCCCTTGCCTCGGCCGTGTCGGCCTCGGGCATTGCCTGGCTGCTGGGGGGAAGCAGGGAGGTGGTGCTGTCGCTGGCACCGAAGTCGGTAACGACTCCCATTGCCATCGGTATTGTGGAAAAAATTGGTGGAATTGCTCCCCTTACAGCCGCCCTGGTGGTCTTGACCGGCTGCCTGGGGGCAGTCTTCGGGCCGGAATTCTGTCGTCTGATTGGCATTCGGGATCAGGCCGCCATCGGTCTGGCGGTGGGGACGGCTGCCCATGGTATCGGCACGTCGCGGATGCTGGAGATTGGGCAATTGGGGGGTGCCATGGCCGGCCTGGCCATAGGGCTCAACGGCCTTGTGTCCGCCTTTCTGATCCCTCTGCTTTTCGTCCTGTTTCATTGAAAAAGCATAAAAAAAGGCAGGCGCTTGAAGGCGCCTGCCCGAGGAAACAATCGAAGGGTGAAACCGGTTATTTCTTTTTGCCCGCCGCCTTTTTCGAAGCCTTGAGGGGATTCATCTTGGTCTCGACGCTCTGAATCTCCACTTTGCGGTGCGTGGCGAAATTGCACAGGCCGCCGACCCATTTCTGCTTGGGGGAGGGAGCCACGGAACAGACTTCACCGATGGAGCCCTTGACGATGCGCTCACAGCCCTGGCACTCTTCGACGACGTTCTGGCAGGAGCCGCCCTGAAAATTACAGCCTTTTTTGGCCCAAAAGGTACACTCGGTACCGGGAAGAACAGTTTGACACTGCATGGATGTTGCCTCCTTGGTTTGCTGTTGTTCCTGATCTGAAACTGAGTTTCTAACGCTTTTTTCCATTTATGTCAACGACAAATTGGCTGCCTGACTCTTTTTTGAGGTTTGTCGGGTCATCCTTTCCGAAAGCTGGTCGACGGCAAAATGCTTTCCCGGTTGACCTCGATCAGCGTCTCGGCTAATCTTGGCCACCGCCGGGGAGGAGAAGTGCCAATGAAGGACAAAACATCCTGGGAAGCAGTCTGCCAACGCTGTGGTCGCTGCTGTTATGAAAAGATCGATCACGATGGGGAAATCTTCTATACCGATGAGCCTTGTGAGTTTCTCGACCTGAAGACGCGCCTCTGCACGGTGTATGGCCACAGACACGAAGCTCGCCCCGGCTGTGTGCCTTTGTCTGCCGAGATCTTCGAGAGGGGCATTCTTCCTGCTGACTGTCCCTATGTGGCTGACCTTCAACGGTACCGGGCGCCCAGGCTGTGGAGCGAGAAAGAGTCGTCGTGAGGCGCAGTCGCTGCCTTTCAAGTTCATGGCAATCTGCTATGCTTTGACTGGTCATCAAATTAAATAACAGGAAGGATCCCATCTATGAACCGCATCAGTTTCGGTACCTCCGGTTGGCGGGGGATATTCTGCGAGGACTTCACCTTTGAGAATGTGCGTGTGTTGACTCAGGCCATTGCCGATCATCTCAATGCCCAGAAGATCGGCTCCCACGGGGTGGTCGTGGGCTATGATGCCCGCTTCATGGGGGATCGGTTCGCCAGAGAGACGGCTCGCGTGCTGGCCGGTGCCGGCATCAAGACCTTTCTGTGCGATCGGGACACGCCGACGCCCGTTATCGCTTTTGAAATTCTGCGCCGCTCGGCTGCCGGCGGCATTAATTTTACCGCCAGCCATAACCCTTATGACTACAACGGCCTGAAGTTTTCCCCGGCTTGGGGAGGGCCGGCATTGCCTGAGACGACCAGGGATATTGAAGATCGGGCCAATGCGATGCTTGGTGAGGTCTGCTACCGTCAGATGCCCCTGGACCAGGCTTTTCGCGCCGGGCTGATTGAAGAGATCGATCCCCGGGCCGATTATTTCGCCGCCATCCGAAAACTGGTCGATCTGGAGGCTATCGGCCGCAGCGGCATGACGCTGGCCGTCAACCCCCTCTATGGGACGGGACGGGGCTATCTCGACACCCTGCTGCAGGAGGCTGGTGTCAACGTCGTCACCATGAATGATCAGCGTGATCCCTATTTTGGCGGCCTGCCGCCCGAGCCTTCGGCCAGCAGTATCGGTGATTTCATCAAGAGGGTTCGTGAAAATGCGCATATCGGACTGGGGCTAGCCACGGACGGCGACGCCGACCGCTATGGCATTGTCGATGCCGATGGCACTTTCATCGAGCCCAATTATGTGCTGGCCCTTTTGCTGGACTACCTGGTCCGCGTAAAAGGGATGAAAGGGGCCGCCGCCCGTTCCGTGGCCACCTCCCATTTCATTGATGCGGTGGCCAGGCATCATCACCTCGAAGTGCTGGAAACGCCCGTCGGTTTCAAGTTCATTGGCGAGTTTATCCGTGATGATCGCATTCTCATCGGGGGTGAGGAGAGCGCCGGCCTGACTATCCGTGGGCATGTGCCCGACAAGGACGGCATTCTGGCCTGTCTGCTGGTGGCGGAAATGGTGGCTGTGGAAAGGAAATCCCTCTCTGAGCTCCTGCAGGATCTCTATCGGCGTGTTGGCGAGTTTTATACCCGTCGGGTGAATATCCATTTGAGCCCTGAGCTGGAAAAGTCCCTGCCAGGTAAACTCAAAAACCCACCCAAGGTGCTTGCTGGCAAAGCCGTGGAACAGGTTATCACCATCGATGGCTGCAAATTCCTCTTTTCCGATGGTTCCTGGGTGCTATTCCGTAAATCCGGAACGGAGCCAGTCGTTCGCGTTTATGGTGAAGCGGGGACACCGCAGGATCTGGATGGTTTGATGAACGCCGCCGCCAACTTCGTGCGGGGGGCCTAGAACCGGCAGAGAAAAAAAAGGAGGATCCCCTGAGGATCCTCCTTTTGATTCAGGTGCAGCGGAAACTCCGCCGCCGTATCAGGCTCAGCCGAAACGGCCGCTGCCGCAGGCGGCAGAAGAGGATGGGGCCGAAGAAGACGAGG
Organism: Desulfuromonas sp. AOP6; assembly: GCF_009731355.2. Taxonomy (GTDB): domain Bacteria; phylum Desulfobacterota; class Desulfuromonadia; order Desulfuromonadales; family SZUA-540; genus SZUA-540. Next base: position 1,970,883 of record NZ_AP022810.1, on the reverse strand, counting down.
CGGCGGTAATGGAAACCTTGCGTACAGCGACACCGTCACACTTGGGACATTTCTCATGCTCCGAAGAGGTTGAACGGATTTTTTCAAAAATCTGACCGCAGGTTTGGCACTGGTACTCGAAAATTGGCATGATGGTCTCCTTTCTGTGTTGACGCCGCGTATCATAAAGCACCCCGTGTAAAAATGCAATTCCACCCCTTTGGCCAAAATGAGGCCCAGGCGTATTGAAAATCTCTAAGCTCCTGGTATTCTTAAACTGTTTTGAAAGAGGATAGGGATATGCCGCCAAGACGTTACTGGCTGATGAAATCGGAACCGGAATGTTTCTCCTTTGCTGATTTGAAAAATCGTCCCGACGGCACCGAACACTGGGATGGCGTGCGTAACTATCAGGCCCGGAATCTGCTGCGTGATGAGATCAAGGTGGGTGATGGGGTTCTTTTTTACCACAGCAACATCAAAGAACCCGCTATTGTCGGAGTCGCCAGGGTCGTTCGCGAAGGGTATCCCGACCATACGGCGCTCGATCCTTGCAGTGATCACTTCGATCCACGGGCGAGCGAAAAAAATCCCATCTGGTTTATGGTGGACGTGCACTATGTTGCCCCCCTCGCGCACCCGCTGACACGTACCGATCTGCGGGCTCATCCGGTGCTCCGGGGGATGGATGTTCTTAAAAAAGGTAACCGTCTTTCCGTGCAGCCGGTGCGTGCCAACGAATGGCAGGCTGTGCTGAAGATCGGGGAGTTGGTGGACAGTGAATGCTGAGGTTTTTGGCGATTTACGGGGGATTCTATGAAAAAGGTGGGTAAGATTGCCGCGATAGTTCTGGCTGTGTTGGTGGCTCTCGGCATTTCAATTGGCGTACTTGCCAAGATTTTGATTACCCCGGAACGGGTTAAAGACACGGTCCTGCCGCTGGCCGAAAAATCTCTCAATCGCAAAGTCGAGTTGGGCGAGGTCCAGGTCAGTCTCTTCTCAGGGATCAGCCTCAGCCAGCTTCGCATTGGCGAAGCTCAAGGTGATGAATATTTCGTCACCGCTGAAAAACTCGTTTTGCGATACCGTTTCTGGCCGCTTCTCTTCATGAAGGTAGTGGTTGATGAAGTCCGCCTTGAAGAGCCCAGAATTCGCGTCGAGCGTCTGCAGGATGGATCTTTCAATTTCAGCGACCTGATGGCCGCAAAGAATTCTTCAACGGAAGAAATGCCATCCTCGCCGGGTCGGGAATCGGACGGCAAAGATGGCGGCATTGATCTTTTGATTTCCCGGGTTGTCCTGAATGGAGGCGAGGTGCTTTTCCTCGACCGCAGCTTCGGTGGCGAAGCGCCGTATCGCTACAAGGTGAGCGGCCTGAATGTTTCTGCCCGGGACATCTCATTGGATAAGGATTTCCCCTTCTCCCTTGAGGCTGTACTGGGTGAGGCGACTCTGGCCGTGGCCGGCAAAACCAATGTGGCTACGGCCAGTGGTGAGGCCAGCCTGAAACTTTCACCCCTCGATATCACACCCTTCACCCCCTATTTCAGGCAACAGCTGCCAGGGCGTCTCGATGCTCTTCAGGTCGCCCTTGACCTTGCTGTCAAAGGTGGAAGTGCGGGTTTTTCCTCTCATGGAAAGGTCAGTCTCACGGATCTCGATATCCTTCTGGACGCTCTTAAGGATGTTCCTGTCCGTGATGCCTCTCTCTTGCTTGATTACGACCTCGATATCAACTTGACCCAGAAGGCGCTGGACATAAGGCCGACCACGCTGACGGCAAACGGTATCGTGGCACGGATGCAGGGGCGTGTGTCAAACTACGGAGCCGTGCCCCAGTTGGACATGACAGTTGAATTGCCTGATCTGGATGTCCGCTCCGCCTTGCGGGCCGCTCCGGCTGGACTTCTCCCCGATCTTGGTGATCTGGATCCCGCTGGCAAGATCAGTGCCCGCATCAATCTTGCCGGGACAGCGGATGACCCCCTGAAATTGCTGCGTGATGGTGAAGTTGTCCTGTCCGGGGTTCAGGCCAGTATGGCTTCCCTGCGGCCAGCGCTGACCGGTCGCCTGGCCCTCAAGGGGGATGCCATCAGTGCGCAGCAGCTTGAACTGAAGATGGGCGATACCACGGCGGCCATCAATCTGAAAGTGTCCAACCTCTTTGGCAAGCCTCTTCGCATCGAAAACAGCCTTACGGCTGACCGGCTGCACCTTGACCCTCTGTTGCAGGGAGCAGGGTCACAAGGAGCTGCCGCCGCCGAAGCAGGGTCTTCCACCGGGAAAGCCAGCGAGGAAAAGGCTGGCGATATCGGCCCCTTCGATCTGCCTCTTGTCGTTTCCGGCGAGGCGCGTATCGGACAAACAGTCTATCGTGGCATGAATATAGAGAACATGGTCGCCAAGTACCGCCTGGAAAATAACATTTTTACCCTGGAGACCCTCACGGGGAGTGTGGCCGGAGGGACATTTACGGAAAAGGCCGTTGTCGATCTCGGTAAAAAAGGACTGGTGTATGATTCGACCTTTAGCGTTCAAGGTGCCCAGATGAATCCCTTGATCAGCGCTTTTCTGCCCAAATCGGCTGACACCGTGCAAGGCGGCCTCGATCTCCATCTTATCCTGAAAGGCAAGGGTGTTTCTCTGGCCGACATACGACGCAATCTCTCGGGTTCAGGTGACTTTCTCTTCAAGGATGGCAAGCTTTCGGGCAGTGCCCTGGTGAAGGGCCTGGCCGAGTTTCTGTCCCTTGAGGAGCTCCGGGAAATCAATGTGCGGGAGTCGGCCGGCAGTTTTGCTATCGAAAAAGGGAAGGTGTTGATTCAGAGCACTTTTGCCGGAAGCAATGCGCGGTTCAGCCCCAAGGGGGCCCTGGGGATGGACGGTTCCCTGGATCTGTCTCTTGATCTGCGCCTTTCACCCGAGTTGTCGCGGAAGCTGGACAACAAGGGCAAGGTGAGTCAATTTTTGACTGATTCCGACGGTTGGGGGCTCGTCCCTCTGCGGCTGGCGGGAACTCTCGACAAGCCCCGCTTTGGCCTTGATACCAGTGCGGCCAAAGAGCAGGTCAAGGAAAAGGCCGCCCAGGAACTGCAACGTCAGCTGGAGAAGAAACTGTTCAAAGGCGACGAACCCGCCGCAGGGGAATCCGATCCGGCCAAGGATGCCGGTAAGAAGGTTTTGGAAGATACCATTCGGGGGTTGTTTGGCCGTTGACAGGTTGCGGCCACCATGCTACAGGTCTGAAAAAAAGACAGGAGATACCCATCGATGACTGGACTGGAAGAATACAGCGGTTTTGAAGTCATTCGCGCTGCCATGGAAGTAGAAAAACAGGGACATCGGTTTTATTCCACCATGTCGGCCAAAGCAAAAAGTCCCCTCGCCAAGGAAATTTTTACCTGGCTGGCGCAGGACGAAGTTGGACACCTGAAAACCCTGGAAGACCTGGCGCCGAAATACGAGGATGGTGCCTTCTGGGAAAACGAGGAAGTATTTCTTCCTTACCTGCGGAGATTCTCCGCCAGTGAGATATTCCCGTCGCCCGCCCGCCTGGAAGAGGTTCTGAAACGGGACAATTCCGACCTGGAAGCCCTGGACCTCGCCATCGAAGCAGAAGAACGCTTTGCCGAATATTTCCACAAGGCCGCCGCGCAGGCACGAACTGAAGACGGCAAGGAGGCTTTTTCCTGGTTGGCTGCCGAAGAGGATCGCCACGCCCAGGTTCTTAAGGAACGCAAGGCCAAAATATCCGGCAAATAACCGCCGCGATCACCCTGCTCTTTAAAAGGCACCTCCTTCGGGAAGTGCCTTTTTTAGCATCGGCTACCACATATTCTTGACCCCTGGGTCTCATTGCAATATTCTCGGTCACCGAAAAGACGATAGTGATGAGGCAAATCGATACAAGGAGGCAGCCGTGGCTGTTATTGAAGTGACCCATCCCCTGGTTCGGCACAAACTGGGGATCATGCGCAAAAAGAATATCAGCACCAAGGATTTCAGGGAGCTAGCCTCTGAAGTGGCCCGCCTGATCACCTATGAGGCCACCAAAGACCTGGAGACGGAAACGGCCGTCGTGCAGGGCTGGGCCGGACCGGTCGAGGTGGAACAGATCAAGGGGAAAAAGATTACCATCGTTCCCATCCTGCGAGCGGGACTGGGGATGTTGAACGGTGTTCTCGATCTGATTCCCGGGGCCAAGGTCGGGGTAATCGGCCTTTACCGGGACGAGGAAACCCTGTTGCCGGTCAGTTATTACCAGAAGTTCACTCGCAGAATGTCGGATAGGACGGCCCTCGTCCTCGACCCCATGCTGGCCACCGGCGGCAGCGTGGTGGCCGCCATTGACATGCTGAAAAAATCGGGCTGCCAGAAAATCAAGGGGCTTTTTCTTGTCGCCGCCCCGGAGGGCATCGAACGACTGCAGGCCGCCCACCCCGATGTGGACATCTATGTGGCTGCTGTCGACGAAAAACTCAATGAACAGGGTTACATTCTTCCCGGTCTCGGAGATGCCGGGGACAAGATCTTCGGAACCAAGTAAATTTCTGTTCCCCTTTTTCGACCCTTTAACTGGAAGGTCAGGATGACTGAACAAACCTCTCCCACGGATTATCGTTTTCGTCTAAAAGACAGCCTGCTCGGCGCCCAGATGCTTTTTGTCGCCTTCGGAGCGCTCGTTCTGGTGCCCTTGCTGACCGGCCTCAATCCCAATGTGGCTCTTTTTACGGCCGGCGCCGGAACCTTGCTGTTCCAATGGATTACCGGAGGCAAGGTCCCCGTCTTTCTGGCCTCGTCCTTTGCGTTCATTGCGCCCATCATCTATGGCGTGCAGACCTGGGGAATTGCCTCCACCATGTGTGGTCTTATGGCCGCCGGAGGTTTTTATGTCCTGCTCAGCCTGTTCGTGCGCTGGCGGGGCACCCGGGCTATCGCCCGAATTTTCCCGCCCATTGTCACCGGACCGGTCATCATGGTCATCGGACTTATTCTGGCGCCTGTCGCTGTCAATATGGCTCTGGGCAAGTCCGGGGATGGCGCCATCATTCTGGTTGACGGCTCGACAGCCATTATCGTCTCTATGGCCTCATTGGGAGCAACCTTGCTGGCTTCTCTCTTTGGTCGGGGTGTTGTGCGGCTCATCCCGATTTTATGCGGACTGGCGGTTGGCTACCTGTTGTCGCTTTTCTATGGCATCGTCGATTTTTCTCGTGTCACCGCGGCAGCCTGGCTGGCCGTGCCTGATTTTGTTTTGCCCGAATGGAATGCCGCGGCGATCCTGTTTATGATCCCGGTGGCTATCGCGCCGGCCATTGAACACTTTGGTGACGTCCTGGCCGTCAGTTCAGTGACGGGGAAAAACTACTTGAAAGATCCTGGTGTTCACCGAACCCTGCTCGGAGATGGTTTGGCTACTTCCATGGCCTCCATGCTGGGAGGGCCACCCAATACCACCTATTCAGAAGTGACGGGCGCCGTGGCCCTGACCAAGGTTTATAATCCCGCCGTTATGACCTGGACGGCTCTGGCGGCCATTGTACTGGCATTTGTCGGCAAGGTAGGAGCTCTTCTGCAGTCGGTTCCCGTTCCTGTCATGGGGGGAATCATGTTGCTGTTGTTCGGCGCCATCATGGTTGTTGGTCTCAACACCCTGGTTCGCGCTGGGCAGGATCTTCTTGAACCGCGCAATCTTGCCATTGTTTCTCTCGTGGTCGTTTTCGGGGTAGGGGGGATGAGTATCCCCTTGGGTTCGGTGACTCTCTCAGGCATCGGTCTGGCCGGGATTCTCGGGGTACTGCTCAACCTCATTCTTCCCCAGGGCGATAAAACCACCGGTGGGAGTGAGGCGCGGGGACCCGCGGCACCCCATTAAGATCGCGTCGTTAAGGACAAAAAAAAGAGCCTGCCAGGTGACTGACAGGCTCTTTTTTTTGTCTTGAGTTTGGACGGCGGTCAGCCGAGATCGTTATAAGGGCGCGCCCTGAAGTCAACTCCCAGTTCCCGCGCTACAGCCTCACAGGCTTGCATGTCGATGCCGGGCATGGCGACGGCGCTGGCTGTCACCGAGGGGATATGGGCCGGAGCCTCACGCAGAAAGTTTTTGACGCCCTCATAGGCCGGCAGGCCGAATTGGGAGTGGCAGATGCGCTGGTAAGTTTCCGCGTCGGCCGCGTTCAGGGAGACGGAAATGGCGTCCACCAGACCCCTGAGTTCAGGCAGAACGTCGCGGCCGTGCACCAGGTTGGCTTGCCCGTCGGTGTTGATGCGCACTTTGGCGCCACGGGCCTTGAGCCAGGCGGCCACCTCCTTGACGGTCTCCAGGCGGATGAGGGGTTCGCCGTATCCGCAGAAGACGATTTCACTGTAGCCGGCTGGATCACCTATGGCGGCGATAATCTCCTCCGAGGAGGGCTCGTGATCCAGTTGCAGACCATGGCCTTTGACCGTGAAATCCTTGAATTTGGCGCAGAAGGCGCAGCTGTTGGTGCAGCGGTTGGTGATGTTGAGGTAGAGGGCATCGCGGATAGGATAGGCGATGCGGCTTGCCTGGTCCGCTTCGCCAATACCGAAGAGCTTGGAGGCATTGAGATTGGTGACCCGACAGACATCCTGCAACGATAACCCCTTGATATCGGCGATGGTTGCTGCTGTATGTCGGACCAGGGCCGGTTCGTTTCTTTTCCCTCGTCGAGGCTGGGGGGCCAGGTAGGGGCAGTCGGTCTCGACAAGAAAATGATCGACGGGAATCTGCCGGATCAGATCGCGGACTTCCTCGTTTTTCGGGTAGGTGATGGAGCCGGGAAATGAGATGAGAAAACCCATTTCGATGCAAGCGCGGGCCATGGCCAAATCGCCGCTGAAACAATGGACGACGCCGCCGACTTCAACAGCCTTTTCCTCCGTCAGGATCTGCAGCACCTCAGCGTGGGCGTCCCTGTCGTGAACGATAATGGGCTTTTTGAGCTCGCGGGCCAGACGGATCTGCTGACGAAAGGCCTGGCGCTGAATATCTCTGGGGCAACGATCACGGTAGAAGTCCAATCCGATTTCACCCACGGCCACCACCTTGCTGCCTTCCTGGATCCAGGTGCGCAACTGCGTCAGAGCCTTTTCGTCAAGCTGAGCGGCATCGTGGGGATGAACGCCCACGGCGGCGTAAATAAACGGATGCTTTCCGGCGATCTCCAGGTTCCGTCGGGAGCTCTCCAGGTCGCAACCCACGGTGAGGATATAGCGGATGCCCTCTTCGTGGGCCCGGCTGATGACTTCCTCCCGGTCGTGATCGAATTGTCCATGATCCAGATGCGCGTGGGTGTCGATGAGCCAAGGCTGCTGTTCGGTCATAGCGATCTCTCTTGAAAAACAAGGGGGCACCAAAAGCGCCCCCTGGGGATGAAAAACGAAGTTTTCTGTGAGCCACGCGGGGCCATTATTCCTGTTCGATACGGGGGAACAGGGGGGCCGCTTTCTGAATGCGGGTACCGGGGCGCAAGCCACCCCAGACGCCTTTTTCTTCGAGGGACTGGCTGGTCGGATCGATCCCGAGGATTTCCACCATTTTCTCAGCCGTATCGGGCATGAAGGGTTCGATAAGCAGGGCGACCAGACGCTGAATTTCCATAAGATTATACATGACGGTGCCGAGTCGGGGCCGTTTGCTCTCGTCTTTGGCCAGAGCCCAGGGTGCCGTGTCATCGATGTATTTGTTGCCGGCACTGATGAGTTCCCAGATCAGCTGCAGGGCCTTGTTAAAGGCCATGGCGTCCATGTGCTCGTCGACGGCCCGCAGAGTTTCGGGGATTCGGTCGAGGAGGGGCTTGTCCATGTCGTCGGCAGCCGTCGGCTCAGGAAGAACACCGTCAAAGTATTTGTTGACCATGGCCGAACTGCGGCTCATGAGGTTGCCGAGATCGTTGGCCAGGTCGGAGTTGATGCGATGGATGAGGGCGGTATGGGAGAAGTCGCCATCAAGCCCAAAAGGGACTTCGCGCAGCAGGAAGTAGCGGATGGCGTCAACCCCGTATTTGTCGATCAGCATGTTGGGTTCGACCACGTTGCGCAGGCTTTTGCTCATCTTCTGCCCCTCGACGGTCCACCAGCCGTGGGCGAAGACCTTTTTGGGCAGGGGCACGCCGGCGGCCAGCAGGAAGGTCGGCCAGTAGACGGTGTGGAAACGCAGGATGTCCTTGCCGATGACGTGGGCGTCGACGGGCCAGAACTTGGCAAAGTTGCCGTCGGGGTCGTTGGGGTAGCCGAGAGCGGTGATGTAGTTGGTCAGGGCGTCGAACCACACGTAGATAACGTGAGCCTCATTCCCCGGCACGGGAATTCCCCAGGAAAAAGTCGTGCGGGAGATGGAGAGGTCCCGCAGGCCTTCCTTGATGAAGTTGAGCACCTCGTTGCGCCGGCTTTTGGGCTGGATGAAGTCAGGATGCTCCTCAATGTGGCGAATCAGCTGTTCCTGGTATTTGCTCATGCGGAAGAAATAGGACTCTTCCTTGAGCTTGTCCGTGGGCCGGCCGCAGTCGGGGCAATTGCCATCGAGGAGCTGAGTCTCGGTCCAGAAGGTCTCACAGGGAGTGCAGTACCAGTCCTCATATTCACCGAGGTAAATATCTCCCTTGGCTTCTATGCGGCGGAAGAGTTCGCGAACTCCGTCTTTGTGGCGTTCCTGGGTCGTGCGGATGAAATCGGTGTTTTCGATGTTGAGTTTTTCCCACAACGACTGGAAGCGCTTGACCACGCGGTCGGCCAGTTCCAGGGGCGTTTCTCCCGCAGTCTGGGCGGCTTTTTCGACCTTCTGACCGTGTTCGTCCGTCCCGGTCAGGAAAAAAACGTCATACCCGCGGGATTTTTTGTAGCGGGCGAGAACGTCACAGGCCAGGGTAGTATAGGCGTGGCCGATATGAGGGACGTCGTTGACGTAATAGATAGGGGTCGTTATGTAGAAGTTTTTGCTCATGTTTGAAGCTCCTGAGGTTATTTCTTTTTGGGACGACGACGGCCTCTGCGGCGTTTGCGGGGGCTGGCGGCCCCTTCTTCGCCGGTCGGCTTGGCCGGTTCCGTGGTCTGGGGTTTCACCTTTTCCGGCTTTGGCTGCGAGGGCCTGTTTTCGCCGGATGGTCGAGGCTTGCGATTTCTGGAGGAGTCACGACGGCCCCCTTCGGGACGTCTTCCCTCCTTGCCTGGGGCAGGTGAGGGCAGCGTCCCGGATTTTTCCGCCTGGTCCAGATCCTCGGCGGTAACTACCCGGGTCTGTCCATCACCGAGACGAATGGTGACTTTCTGGGCCAGAATATTCTGATCGATCACTTCGCCTTCCTGCCCATCAACCAGGATTTTGCGGCCGCATTTGGGCAATTGCTTGCGCAGCGAGCAATAAGTTTCAAATTCATAGCCCAGGCAGCAGAGGAGGCGGCCGCACTGTCCAGATATTTTGCTGGGATTGAGGGCAAGCCCCTGTTCCTTGGCCATGCGCACGGAAACGGGGGCGAAGTCGGTCAGAAAGGTGCAACAGCACAGTTCCCTGCCGCAGACGCCCAACCCCCCAATGAGTTTGGCCTCATCGCGGACGCCAATCTGGCGCATCTCGATGCGGGTATGGAAGTAATGCGCCAGATCCTTTACCAGTTCGCGGAAATCGACGCGCCCATCGGCGGTGAAGTAAAAGACGATCTTGGAGCCGTCGAAGAGATATTCGGCGCGCACCAGTTTCATCTCCATCTTGCGCTCACTTATACGAGCGGCGCAGATGCGAAAAGCATCTTTTTCCCGGTCGGCGTTGGACGCGGCCAGGGCCAGATCCTCATCGGTGGCGATACGGACAATGTTTTTGAGTTCCTTGGCGGCGTCTTTTTCGTCGATCTCTCGGAGTGTCTGCACTACAGTGCCGAGCGCGCGACCCCGATCTGTTTCCACCACCACCCGCATGCCGGGTTCGAGGGGGAGATCCTGGCCGTTAAAGTCATACTGTTTTCCCGCCGTGCGGAATTTAACCGAAGTAATTCGGATCATGGTTCTCTGTCGTTTCCTCTATGTGGAAGGTGCGGCACAAAATGCCGATAAATGACGACCCGGATATTGTGACTCGGGCCTTTGGTCATGAGTCTATCCCTTGTGTCAGGCAGCCAGACGCATGAGCAGAACCTCCATGGCCAGCTGTTTGTTGACGTTTCGGTCAGCCTGCCGGCGGCTGACAGCAATGGCTTCGAGTTTAGCCAGCAGGGTACTGATACTTTCACGTTTCGCCACCCGGTGAATCTTTTCCAGCAGGTCGATGTTGACCAGCTCATTTTCAGGCATCCCCTGCTTGTGCAGGAGCAGGTCGCGATAGAAGGCTTGAAAGAGCTCAAGGATTTCCTGAAACCGCTCTTTGTCGCTGGAAAGTTCTTCCGCGAGTTTGAAAAGAGCGATGATGCTCCCGGGTGACAGTGCGGTAAGAGACTTGAGCAATTCCCGCCTCTGCTCGAGAAAAAGATCTTTGTCTTTCCCCAGCGCTTTTTTGAAACTCCCTTCCGATAGGGCCGCAAGAATATGCCCCTGAGACTCGTTCAGTCCCAGTTTTTCCTGCAGCGCCTGCTGCAGGAGGGGACGGGAGAGGGCATGGAAGGGAATCTGCTGGCAGCGTGACCTGATGGTCGGCAACACCCGTTCTTTCTGGGAGGACAGCAGGATGATGAGAGCCTCCCCCCTGGGTTCCTCCAGTGTTTTCAGAAGCGCGTTTCCCGCGGCAGGATTCAGTTTTTCAGCGCTGTCGATCAGGCAGATTTTCTTGGGTGCTTCCAGGGGGCGAAAGGACAGCTCCTTCTGTATTGCCCGTACCTGTTCTATTTTAATGGTGGCCCCATCAGGTTCCAGAATATGGAGATCCGGATGGTTGTAGTGATCCACCTTGCGACAGGCGCTGCAGGTCCCGCATCCCGTACCGTTCTGGCAAAAAACGGCGCGGACGAATGCCAGGGCTATCAGGCGTTTGCCGATGCCTTCTGCGCCATAAAACAGATAGGCGTGTGCCAGACGGCCGGAAGCGATGGCTCGTCGCAGAAGATCCTTTTGTCTGTCGTGTCCGAGAACCTGCCCAAAAGTCATGTCGGTATTCTCATGAGCTGGCGTTGCCTCAGGGCTTCCTTTATCCGCCTGGCGACAGTTTCCTGGGATCCGAGAGCGTCAATGATCAGAAAACGGGTTTGCCCCTGGGCCAGATCCAGGTATCCCTGACGGACCCGGCGGTGAAAGCTGAGAGATTCCTGTTCGAAGCGGCCCTCATGCTCCAGCGTCTGTACTGTGTTGCGACTTTGTGCGCGCCGCAGGCCTTCTTCGGCGGGCATGTCCAGCAGGATGGTCAAGTCAGGACAGGTTTCGCCCGCAGCCAGGTCGTTGAGGCTGTGGATGAGTGTTCTATCCAGTCCCCGGCCCTCTCCCTGGTAGGCGCAGGTGGCATCCGTGAAGCGGTCGCACAGGACGGTTTTTCCCGACAGCAGCGCCGGTCGGATGACCTCATCGACATGCTGGGCTCGGGCGGCGGCGTACAGCAGCAGTTCCGACCGTGGAACCAGGCTCTGGTTGTCGGGGTCGAGCAGAATCTGCCGGATGGCATCCGCAATGGGGCAGCCGCCAGGTTCGCGCGTGGTGACTACATCAAAACCCTGCGCGACCAGATCCTGGGCAAGCAGCCCCAGTTGGGTGGTTTTTCCGCAGCCTTCGATGCCTTCAAAAGTAATAAAGAGGTTCATGGGATCCAGGCTGATGACAAGAATATCTTTTAAATTCGACATTATAGTGAATGAAACAACGCAGAATCAAGGAAAAGATTCCATTCTCAGGGTAACCATTGATAAGACCATGGGAATTTAGTATACTCCCAGCCGATTTAACCACTTGAAGGGGCCTGCCTTGGGTTCTTTTTGAAAGAGAAGAAATGCAACTTAGAGAATGTGAGGTGGCTCTGTGCCAAAAGCTGGACCACCACTTTGTGCGGACAGATCTTTTGCGTGAGGCTTTGACGCACAAGTCCTACAGCAATGAGCAGGACAGCAACGATATGCCTTTCAGCGAGCGTCTCGAATTTCTCGGTGATGCGGTGCTTGACCTGGCTGTCAGTGAACATATATTCACCCGTTACTCCCAGCTGCCCGAAGGGGAGATGACGCGGGTCCGCGCCGAGGTCGTCCGCGAAAAAGGCCTGGCGACCATTGCCAGAAAACTGGATATCGGCGCCTGTCTGCTGCTGGGGAGGGGGGAAGAGCGCAGCGGAGGACGACAAAAAGACAGTCTGCTTGCTGACGCCTTTGAAGCTCTGCTGGGGGCCATCTTTACCGATGCGGGGTACGCCGCTGTCACGCCCATCGTCGGTCAGCTTTTCTCTGAAGATATTGCCAAATCAGTAAAATGCAAGTTTGGCGTCGACCACAAGACGCGGCTGCAAGTCTTGCTGCAGGGGCGGCATAATAGGACGCCGTCTTATTTCATGGTCAGTGCCGAGGGGCCTGACCATGAACGTCTCTATACGGTTGAGGTTCGGTTTGACGACCAGGCCATCGGGCAGGGCAGTGGGCGGACGAAAAAAGCGGCGGAACAGGAGGCGGCCCGGAAGGCTCTGCTGGAGATGGAAAGCCCCTAGGCGCGGACGTATGCAGGTATTTCCCATCTTTATTCCCCACGAGGGGTGTCCTCATCGCTGCCTTTTTTGCCAGCAGGAGAAGACCTCCGGTCGTTGGACGGCACCTCTGTCCTCTGAGGTCGCCGAAGAGCTGAATCGGATACTGCCTGCCGCCGGTGACGGGGATATTGCCTTTTACGGCGGTTCTTTTACGTTGCTGCCGGACTCGCGCCAGCAGGACTACCTGGCGGCCGCTTTGCCATTTATTCGCGCCGGGCGTGCTGGAGGCATTCGCATCTCCACCCGACCTGACGGCCTGGAGAGTCGTCATCTCGATGTACTGGAGGGATTCCCCCTGCGTACGATCGAGATCGGCTGTCAGTCCTTTGATTCGGACGTTTTGGCTCTTTCCGGCAGAGGGCACCGTGCCGAGGCGGCTGCGGGCGCCGTAGCGAGAGTACGGTGCGCCAAGATTGGGGTTGGTTTGCAGCTGATGCCGGGACTCCCTGGCGGCGACCGGACTGAAGCGCTGTCGTCCCTGGGGGCGGCACTGGCTTTGAAACCTGATTTTTTGCGCATCTACCCGACGGTGGTGCTGGCTGGCAGCGCGCTGGAACCCCTGTTCCAGCGGGGCCAATTTCAACCGCTCAGTCTGGAAGAGGCGGTAGAAATCTGCGCTGCAATGCTCTGGCGCTGCTGGCAGGTCGAGGTGCCCGTCATCCGCCTGGGCCTGCAACCCACCCGGGAGCTCGACAGCTCGACGGGGGTGATCGCCGGTCCCTATCATCCTGCCTTCGGGCAGCTTGTGCGCTCCCGCCTCTGGCGGCGGGCATTGCTTCGCGTCCTCGAAATCACCTCGGCCTGTCAAGTGCTTGTCTGTTCCTCGGAGTTGTCTGACGCCTTGGGGCAGCATCGCCAGAACCTGGAATATATTCGAACCCGCACCGGAGATTTTGCCATCTCCGCCCAAAAGGGCATCTCCCGCGGGACACTGCATGTTGGCTCCGAGTCATTTTCACTCATGGAAATGGCCTCTTACTAAGGATCTTCTCATTGAACACTGAACAGACCCCTTTTCGCTCCGGTTTTGTCTCGATCATCGGACGCCCCAATGTCGGCAAATCAACTCTGCTGAACCGGATTCTCGGACAGAAAATCGCTATCGCCTCGCCCAAGCCGCAGACGACTCGCAACCGGATTCTCGGCATCCACAACCTAGACGACGGCCAGATTCTCTTCCTCGACACTCCCGGTATCCACCGCGCCACCGGCAAACTCAACCGTTATATGGTCGACCAGGCCATGGCGGCCTGCTCCGATGTCGATGTCGTTCTCTTTCTTATCGAGGCCACGGATCGTCCCGGGGGAGGGGATGATTTCATTCTTGACGTCCTTTCCCGGAGCTCTGTGCCCGTCATTCTGGTGATCAACAAGATCGACAAGGTGTCGCCAGGGGCTTTGCTCCCTCTTATCGAAATTTATGCACAGAAGCGCGATTTCGCCGCCATTATCCCCATTTCCGGGATGACGGGCAGCGGTGTCGACGCCCTGATCAAAGCCACTCACGACCTGCTGCCATCCGGCCCGCGCTACTACCCCGAAGACATGGTCACCGATCTGCCCGAGCGCTTCATCGTCGCCGAAATGATACGCGAACAGATCCTTAAGCAGGTTCGGGACGAGGTGCCCTATGGCGTTGCCGTGGTGGTGGAGAGCTTTACCGAAAAGCCGGAAAAAAATATTGTGGTTATTGCGGCAGCGATTCTGGTCGAGCGGGATCCCCATAAAAAGATTATTCTCGGCAAAGGAGGCGAAAAGATTCGCTCCATCGGCAAGGCGGCACGGGTCGATATCGAAAAGATGCTGGGTACGCGCGTCTACCTCGAGCTCTTTGTCAAGGTACAGAAAAACTGGACGGAATCCGACAAACTGTTGAAAGATTTCGGCTACGAATAGTCCATGAAGTCATTCAGGAAAGAACGGAAAATAAAAACATGAGTTCACTCGTCGCGATCGTCGGCCGCCCCAATGTCGGCAAGTCTACGCTTTTTAACCGCATTCTCGGCCAGCGTAAAGCTATCGTCGAAGATTTCCCGGGGGTCACCCGGGATCGCAACTATGCCGAAGTCACCAAGTACGACGTGCCCTTCATCCTGATGGATACGGGAGGTTTCGAGCCGGCCAGCGAAGAACGCCTGCTGGTGCAGATGCGGGAGCAGTCGCAGTTGGCTGTGGAAGAGGCCGATGTGATCCTCTTTGTTCTGGACGGGCGGGAGGGGCTCACCCCCTCGGACGAGGAAGTTGCCGCCATGCTGCGCCGCGTCGACAAGCCCGTGCTCTTTGTGGTCAACAAAGTGGATGGTCCCAAGCAGGAGGAAACCATGGCCGAGTTCTATGCTCTGGGCCTGGATGAACTCCACCCTGTTTCGGCCGAACACGGCGTGGGGGTCGGGGATCTGGTAGATGCCGTGCTGGCCCATCTTCCTCCGGCAAAAGAGTCGGAGACGGAGACGGAGGAAGTGCGTCTGGCTGTCATCGGGCGTCCCAATGTGGGCAAGTCTTCCCTCGTCAACCGCCTGCTGGGGTACGAGCGCGTCCTGGCCAATCCCATGGCTGGCACCACCCGGGACAGCGTCGATACGCCCTTCACCTATAATCAGAAACGCTACGTGCTCATTGATACGGCGGGTATCCGGCGCAAAGGGAGGGTTAGCCAGAAACTTGAAAAATTCAGCGTTATTCAGGCGCTGAAAGCCATGGATCGTTCCCACGTGGTTCTGGTGGTCATTGACGCCGAAGAAGGGGTTACGGATCAGGACCTGACGGTGGCCGGGTATGCCTATGAGAAGGGCAGGGCCGTCATTCTTGTGGTCAACAAATGGGACAAAATTGAAAAAGACAACAAAACCCTGCAACAGTACACCGAAAAATTACGGATGAGTTTCAAGTTCCTTCCTTTTGCGCCGATTCTTTTTGTTTCGGCTCTCACCGGTCAACGGGTGGCGAAGATTATGGGCGAAGTCGAGGCTGTGGCCGCTGAATTCAACCGCCAGATTCCCACGGCCGCTCTGAATCGGATTCTCGAAGAGGCTGTGCGCAGCCATTCGCCCCCTATGGTTCAGGGATCGCGACTTAAATTTTTCTATATGACCCAGACCCAGGTGCGTCCGCCCACTTTCGTGATTTTTGCCAACAAGGCTGAGGGAATCCATTTCTCTTACGAACGCTACCTGCAAAACAAGCTTCGGGAGGCTTTCGGTTTTGAAGGAGTCCCTATTCGCCTGATTTTCAGGGACCGCGAACGCAAAGGTCAGGGGTGAAAAGCCTTTACTTGCGCCAGGTGCTGGGATATATTGTTTTCTATTTAATTTTGAACCCTTACGTGTATTTGGCTCTAGATCGCCATGAGTTTAGTCGGAAATCTTGAAGACCTTGGTTTGGGAGAAATTCTCCAGATTGTCAGTCTGAGCCGCAAGTCCGGGGTGCTCTCGCTGCATAGTCGTGGTCGACAAGGATGGATTTATTTCAAAAACGGACAGGTGATCCGGGCCGCTTCCAGTACCGTGCCGGAGAATCTCGGCGATCTCCTTGTCCGATCCGGTGTCGTCAGTCTGGATATACTTGACGCCGCCCTGGAGCGCCAGCGACAGAGTGGGGGATTGCTGCGCCTGGGAGCCCTCCTTACCGAACATTTCCGTATTGCTGCCGTGGACATCGAAAACGTCGTACGCAAGCAAATCGAAAAGTTGGTGTACGGATTTTTTGGTTGGACGGAAGGGACCTTCGCTTTTGAGCTCAGAGAACCGGAGACCCTGGGTGAAACCCGGGTTGATCCTTTGCAGTTCATGCTGGACCAGGGACTCAACCCCCAGTGGCTGGCCATGGAAGGAAGCCGACTTCTGGACGAAAGGCGCCGGCAGGAGCAAGCGGGGCAGGAGAAGGACGAGAATTTCCTTTGGGGCGACGACTCTGATTCACCACAGGCGGGGCCTTTGTCCGAGGTGTCGCGTCTCGCCCCCGCAACAGGGACGGCGGAGGGGGACGAGTCAGGCCCTGTTCTTTATAATCATAGTTGTCATGGTATCGATAATCCTTCCAGATTGGTCAACTTTGGCGCTGAACTGATGGCTGAATTGGGTGAGGAGACTCTTGGTGTGGCATCCAAAGGGCCCGAGTCCCCAGGGCTTCGCCTTCTCAAGGGAATGCTGCAGGAATTGAACAACCCGTCTCTTGGCGGCGGGGTTATTCTACTGGTTCTTCGCTTCGCCAGTGAGTTGATGAATCGGGCCGTCATTTTCCTTGTCAAGGAGGATGAGATTGTCGGCCTTGGGCAATTTGGCATTGCTGCCGGTGAAAGCGCGGACCTTCGGGTTCGGCGCATGAAAGTATCCCGGACCGAGCCTTCGGTTTTCCATCGGGTGATTGAAGGGAAGATTGTGGAGAAGGTTCCGTTGGGGACGGGATATTGGGACACCTACCTGAAGGACCAGTTGGGTGGCGATTCTCCGGTCGAAGTTTTTCTTGGTCCGATTATCAGCGACGGTATGGTTGTTGCTGTCCTTTATGGTGACAACCTCCCGGAAAAAAGGCCTGTCGGTGACACAGAGGCTCTCGAGATCTTTTTGTCTCAAGCCGGGCTGGCCATGGAACGAACCCTGGCAGACCGGCGAGGGCATTCGAAAAACGCTGGGTGATTTTCCGGGAAGCCCTGCGGTCTCCTCTGATTTAATCCCTCGAAAAGTGAGGCTCACAACGTGCGGAAAAAAATACTGATAACGGAAGACTCGCCGACCATGCGGGCACTCATCGCCTCGACCATCGAGGCGATTGGAAACTTTGAAGTGATTGAAGCCTCCAATGGCTTTGAAGCGCTGAGAATCCTTCCCCGTGAAAAAGTGGATATGGTTATTACTGACATCAATATGCCGGATATCAATGGTCTTGAGCTGGTCAGTTTTATCAAAACCAACCCCAACTATCAATCCACGCCACTCATCATTATCAGCACAGAGGGGAGTGAAAGGGACAGGGAAAAAGGCATGGTACTGGGGGCGGACGCCTATCTGGTTAAACCTTTTTCGCCTGAACAGCTGCAGGAACTGGTCCGAAAATACCTGGGTTAGGAGGGGCTTTTGTCCGGCAATTCGTCATCTCGCGCCATTAAAGACTTTCTCGCGGAAGCCGAAGAGATCATTGAGAAGCTGAGCATCGATCTCATGGCTCTCGGTGAGGGCAATGACGGCCGCGATACGGATCCCGATCTTCTCAACAGCATCTTTCGCAGTGCCCATTCCATTAAGGGGCTGGCGGGCATGTTCGGTTTTGATGACATCAGCTCGCTTTCCCACGCCATGGAAAACCTTCTTGACCACCTTCGGCTGGGCAAGGTTTCCCTTTCTCCGTTACTTGTCGAAACGCTTTTCGAGGGACTTGACCTGCTGCTTCGCCTTGTCAACGGCAAAGGCACGTCTGAGTCATTCACTCTGGACGGGGCTCCGATGCAGGCACGTATCGCTGCGTTGTTGAATGCGCCTCCTCCTCAAGCTGACGATCCTATCAGGGCGCTCCCCCTGGACCCTGCGGTTCTGAACGTACTCACCGAATACGAGGAGCACCGCCTTCGCGACAATCTGGAGAAGGGGCGCCATATTCTGCTGGTCAAGGTGGCCTTTGCGCTGGCCAGCTTTGATCAGGAACTGGGTGAAATTTCCGACGTGCTGAAAAGCAACGGTGAGATTGTCAGCACCCTGCCTTGCGCCGGAGATTTCGCTGACAAGATCGCCTTTCAGATCCTGGTTGCCACCTCCCTCTCTCACGCCGAAATCAAGGAAAAACTCGACCGTCCCGATGCTGTCGTCGAAATAGTCAAGGATTCTTCTGAGGCTGCGGTCCGGCCTTCCACGGCCATCACGGTTCCTCCCGCTTCACCGCCGGTCGCCAGTCCCCCAGGAAAACTGGATGTCATCAAGGAAACTCTTTCTGAATCAGACGGGGGAGGGGCGTCTTTGCGCTCGATCAGCCGAACCGTGCGGGTCGATATCGATAAACTCGATTATCTCATGAATATCGTCGGTGAACTGGTTCTGTCCAAGGGGGCGGTCGCCATGTTGTGCGATCAGCTCAAGGCCCAGAACAATGCCCTGGCCGGCGATCTGCAGAAAGTCACCCGGGTACTGGAGCGCCGCCTTCATGATCTGCAGAAAGGGGTCATGGATGTGCGCATGGTCCCTGTGTCGCAGCTTTTTGAAAAGGTCATCCGTATTATCCGGCGCGTGGCCAACGAGCAGGGGAAAAAAGTCGAGGTGGATATCCGGGGAGCCGATACCGAACTGGACAAGCTCATCGTGGAGGATCTCTCCGATCCACTCATGCATATCATCCGCAATGCCGTGGATCACGGGATAGAGTCGCCGGAGGAGCGTCGAGCAGCGGGTAAGCCAGAAAAGGCCCGCATTTACCTGTGGGCCTCCCAAAAAGGGAATCACGTCGTCCTCGAAATTCGGGATGACGGACGCGGCATCGATCCCGAGCGGGTTCGGAAAAAAGCTTTGGAAAAAGGAATGATCAGCGCCGAGGCCGAATTGTCGCGGGACGACATTTTCAACCTCATTTTGGCCCCCGGTTTTTCTACTCGTGATGAAGTTACCGACCTGTCCGGCCGAGGCGTCGGCATGGATGTGGTTCGCAACAACATTGCGGCCCTTTCCGGCATGCTCGAACTCGACAGCACCTTCGGCCAGGGTACGGCGGTCACCATCACCCTCCCGATCACGTTGGCGATCATCAAAGCCCTGGTCATCAAAGTCAGCGGCAAGGCCTATGCCATCCCCATCAATTCCGTCATGGAGACTCTTCTGGTCGAGACGGCTTCGATCCGTACCATCGAGCGCCTTGAAGTCATTGACCTGCGCGAGCATACACTGCCCTTGGTGAGACTCAGTCGCCTGTTTCGGCTGCCGACCGCAGAAGGTTCGCCCAGCAAGCTGTTTGTGGTTGTGGTGGGCCTGGCCGATAAAAAGATGGGAATTGTGGTCGACGATCTGCTTGGTCAGCAGGATGTGGTCATCAAATCCCTGGGAAGCACCCTGTCTTTCGTCCGGGGGATCGCGGGTGCCGCCGACCTCGGTAATCAGAAGACCGTACTGGTGCTCGACGTCGGCGGTCTTATGAGCGAGTCCTTGCGAGGAGATTCTTCTTTCTATGTATGAAGACTTCTACGGGTTTTCCGAACGACCCTTCAGCAAGACGCCCGATCCTCGTTTTCTCTATCTGAGTCGGATGCATCGCGAGGCTCTGGCGCGCCTGACCTACGCCGTCGAAGAAAGAGACCTCGTGCTGCTTACAGGGGGCATAGGCTGCGGCAAAACGACGCTTTCACGTGCCCTGATGGATGAACTGGGAGAAGGCTTTCGGGTTATGCTTTTCATCAATCCGCGCCTTACTCCCATGGAGTTTCTCCGTTCCCTGGCTTTGCGCCTGGATATTAACGAACCCTCCCGTTTTAAAACCGATCTCCTTGAAGAGATTGGCGCCGCCCTCTACCGGTTTTATCAGGAGGGCGTTTGTCCGGTCCTGGTGATCGACGAGGCTCAGTTGGTTCCTCATAAGGAAACCTTCGACGAAATTCGGCTGTTGACCAATTTTCAGCTGGATGACCAGAATCTTATGAGTATTGTCCTGATGGGACAGCCGGAATTGAAAAAGCGCCTGGCCCATCGGTCCTTCGAGCCCCTGCGTCAGCGCATCGGCATGCAGTTTGATCTGCAGTCTCTGGATCTGGAAGATACCAGGGCTTACCTCGATTACCGGCTTGCCGTGGCCGGAGGCTTGCCGGGGCTTTTTTCGGATAGCGCCGTACAGTTGATTCACCAGGCTTCCGGCGGGGTGCCGCGAAAGATCAACCAGATTGCCTCACTGGCTTTGCTGGAAGGGTTCGGCCGGGAAGCTCGCTCCATTGATTCTGCTGTTTTGGAGTCGGTGATGAACGAGCTTGATCTTCTCATCTAGGCAGAACAGGAATCTGTGCGTATGGATCTTGCTGATATTCGTAAAAAAGCCAAGGCTCAAAAGGCCGAAAAGGAAAAGTCCGCTCCAAAATCCGCCGCTTCCCCTGCCGCAGTGGATGGAATAAAGGGGACACTGCCGGCCATTCAAGGTGTTCCAGCCACCCCCTTGTCGCCGATGGGAATGATTTCCTCTGGAGCAGCGGAGCCGGAGGGGGATCCACTGGAAGCCTTGTTCAATTATTGCCCTGAAATCGATCTGGCCACGGAGGAGGCCTATGCCGAAGGCCTGGCCGCCTTGTCAAGGGAAGAGCGGGAAGAGGTCGAACAGTGGCTTACTTTTCCGGTGGGGAATGAAGAGTATGCCCTGGACATCAACCACGTCAGTGAAATTATTAAATGGCGCAACGTGGAAGAGATCCCCCGGGTCCCCGGTTTTGTGCTGGGGATCATTTCACTACGTGGACAGGTAGTCCCGGTGTTCGATCTGCCGAGGCGTATGAAATTGGGTTCGGTTGAAGTTTCTCCCGCTTCCCGTATTATTATATGTCTAAAGGGGGAGCGCAGTGCCGGCCTGTTGGTCGATGGGATCAATCAGGTCGTTAAGATGCCTATCCGCAAAACGGAACCTCCCCCTGCGCTGCTTTCGGGCCTTGACAGGGATCTGGTCAAGGGGGTGGGCCGCTTTCAGGATCGCATGATTTTCATGTTGAATTTAGACCACGTTCTCGATGCAGAACGTAGCTGACGGGAAAGGAGCACTTTTGTGTCCAAAAAAAGGATTCTGATTGTTGAGGATGAAGAAAGTCTTCTAAAACTTGAAAGTATTCTGTTGACGTCGAAAGGGTACGACGTCACCGGGGTAACCAACGGGCAGGCTGCCCTGGATTCCCTGGCCGAGAATCCTTCCGATCTGGTGCTTCTCGATATCATGCTGCCGCAGATAGACGGTTTTGAGGTCTGTCGAAGAATCAAGGAAAACCCCCAGACGCGCCACATTCCCGTTATTATGCTGACGGCCAAGAAGAGCCGCGAGGATATGGCTCGGGGCGAAAAGGTCGGGGCGGACTGGTACATCACCAAGCCCTTCAAGTCTGCCATGGTCATCGAAACCATCCAGCGCTTTTTGGCCAAATGAGCCAGAGGGTTTCGCATCAGTCTGCTGATTCCGCTGACGGGGACAGGGAGCGCCAGGAAATTCAACTGGCCTGCTTCAGGGTAGGTGAGCAGATGTACGCCCTGGACATCAGGCGCATCAAGGAAATTATCCGCCCCCCCAGGCTTACACCCATTCCCAAAGCGCCACCTTTTATCGAAGGCGTATTTACTCTGCGCAATGTAGTCATCCCCGTGCTGGATTTGCGCAAGCGCTTCGATCTGGCAGTCGAGGCCGGTCTGAAGAAAGAGCGGGTGCTTGTGTGTGCACTCTTTGGCAAAATACTCGGACTTCGTGTGGATGAGGTTACGGAAGTCCGACGCTACACGAGAAAAGAGGTCTATCCTTCGCCCTATTTTCTCAAGGGGCCCGGCACTGAGTTTTTCCATGGTGTCTGCCGTTATGAGGACGACCTGCTGATGATACTCGATCTGGAAAAGATTCTTTCCTCCCGGGAAAAAATCGATCTGGAAAAAATCCCTCAGCTTCCCAGTGACCTGTCGGAAGAGATGGAGTGACCACCCGGTTGTTCCTGCACGTTCCCGATTGATGCAAGAGGTTTTCATGATAATAGCCTGTCCCGAGTGCTCGGCCCGGTTCCGTTTGGCTGAGAACCGGTATATCGACAAGAAGCGGTTGACTCTGCGTTGTGCCCGCTGTCAGAAAATATTTCAGGTTGATGTGTCGCCCCGTCGGAACTCCGACATTTCTGACCTCTCTTTTGTCCGGGTGCTGGTGGCTCATGGAGATCCCCAGCTTTGCGCCACTATCCAGGAGGTGTTGAACCGTTCGGAGATGGAGTGCCTTGTCTGTTCTGACGGTGACCTGGCTTTGTCCCTCATGGAGCAATCAGCGCCCCATGTTGTTGTGCTCGATGTTGCCCTGCCCGGTCTCTACGCTTTTGAGGCCGTCGAAAAAATCCGCCATCGGCCCGGGCTCGATAAAGTCAAAATTCTACTGGTCTCTTCTGTTTACAATAAGACCGCCTACAAGCGAACACCAGTTTCTCTCTATGGCGCCGATGGGTACATTGAAAAGCACCATATCCCTGGTGATCTTGTTTTTAGGATCTCCCAGATACTGACGGATGATTCGAGTCCTTCTTCCGCCTGCGAATCAGCCGGAGCTGTAGGAAAAGAAGTGAAAAACCAGTCCACTCCGACCTCTTTTGTTGAACGGATGAAAGACCGAATTCATGACCTTGAAGCGCAGGAGGGGGGGGAGACCGAGGCAGAGAAAGCCCGGCGTTTTGCTCGGATCATCGTGGCGGACATCGCCCTTTATAGCCAACCGAAGGTCGATGCGGGCATTGTAAACGGCAATTTCTTCGAGGCTATGGCCACGGAAATCGTCGAAGGACAAAGACTATTCGAGGAACGCTTCAGCGTTGCTGCCGGGCAGTACGCCGATTTTTTGCATCAGGCTTTTTGCGCTTTTGTCGAAAGACGCCAAAAAGAGCTTTTGCCCTGACATGAGGAGAGAAAAATAAGTGCATTCCGAAGTGACTCCCAAGGATATCCAAAGAAATCTCGATTCCTCCCTGGAAGAAGAGCGTCTTGGCGGACTGCGGGCTCTACGCGTATCCTGTGGGGAAGAGTGGCTCCCCTTGCTGTACAGGGCCATGGGGGATTCGAGTTGGCGTGTACGCAAAGAGGCCGTCGAAATCTTTTTGGCGTTGCCCGGGGCGATAGATCATATCAGCGGGGTCGTTTCTCTCCTTTATGCCGATGACAATGCGGGTGCGCGCAACGCTGCCGTTGAAATTCTTACCCGGCTTGGCAGGCAATCGTTGCCTTGCCTCTTCGCCGAGATGGAGTGCGAGGATCGCGATGTTCGTAAATTTATCCTGGATATTTTGGGAGAAATACGCGACACGTCAGCAGTCCCTCTGATGATCGAAGCCCTGTCAGACAATGATGGCAATATCAGGGCAGCGGCAGCAGAAAATCTCGGAAAGATAGGCTCTGTGGCCGCTGTTAGCCCGCTTCTGGATCTGATGGAGGAGGCCGACCTCCTGTTGCGCTTTACCATCCTGCAGGCCTTGGGACAGATTGGAGCCGAGGTTCCCGTCGAATCCTTACTGAAGTGGAGTCGTGAGCCTCTGTTGCGCAAGGCGCTTTATGACTGTCTTGGCCAACTGGGTGGGATTGAGGTCGCTGAAGAACTGGTCCAGGGTTTATTTGACGACAAGATCAATGTGCGGCATTCGGCCTTATTGGCCCTTGAAAAGGTGGAACGGCGCC
The DNA here is from genome assembly GCF_009731355.2 of Desulfuromonas sp. AOP6. Lineage (GTDB taxonomy): Bacteria > Desulfobacterota > Desulfuromonadia > Desulfuromonadales > SZUA-540 > SZUA-540. Next base: position 1,946,901 of record NZ_AP022810.1, on the reverse strand, counting down.
ACCCTGGTGAATTAACTGCGCGTCTTCCTGCGCCTATACGTAAAAACCTGGCTGAAGCGCTTGGTCTCCTCCTGGAAGACGGTCCCGATAGGGTGAGGCGGGCCGCTTTACTACTTATTGGCGTGTTAAAAGACGAACAGGCCGCCTTTCAACTTCTTCCCCTGCTGGCAGAGGAAAGTCTGCGCGAGGCCGCGACCAAGGCGCTTATTTCCATGGGAAGAAAAGCGGCGGCGTCTTTGATGGACCATTGGCAGAGTGTCGAAGCGTATCAAAGGCCCTACCTGGCCTATGTCGTTGGGATGACTGGTTGCGTTGAAGGCCTGAATCATCTCCTCTCAGCGCTGCAGTCCGAAGATGCCGATCTGCGCGCAGTATCTGCCCAGGCTCTCGGGGTACTTGGTGTCGAAAAGGCGGTCTCGCCGCTGGTATCGCTACTGGACGACAAGAGTGACACGGTACGAAGCGCGGCCCTGGAGGCTCTTGCGACCCTGGGAGGCAAATATCCCGAAAGGGTTTATGGTGCCCTGCAGAAACTTCTTGGCGCCGAAGATTTTCACTTAAGAACCTGTGCCCTTTCGATAATATCTCGTCTTGACGTGCCCGCTGCTGAATCAGCGCTTGTGTTTGCCCTTAAGGATGAAACTCCTCAAGTGAGACAGGCTGCCGTGAAGGCGCTTGGGAAATGTTGCAGCAGCCGCCATCACGATGCCCTGCTGCTGGCTTTGACCGATGAAGATCCCGAGGTGCGCCGTATGGCCGTCGACGTTTTTGCCCGCTCTGTCGGCCCTGATGCCTTCGAACCTCTTTCCCTGGCCGTGCAGGACGAGGATCTCTGGGTCCGGGTTTCGGCCATCCGAGGGCTGGGAGCCACAGATTGCCCCGCCGCGTGGAGTCTTCTGACCCATTCTTTGAACGATCCGGTCGGCCTTGTCGTCATTGCCGCCCTGGAAACCCTGGCCGAGCAAGACCTTGACCAGGCTACACTGTTTCTTGTGGAGGCGCTGTCTCATCCGGATCCAGAAGTCGTTACCGCCAGTCTCAAGATTCTTGCTGCGGCTGGTCGACAACGGGAGATCGAATCGGCACAACCATGCCTTTGTCAGCATGCCGCGTCGGAGGTTCGTCTTGCCTACGCCCGGGTTCTGGTTGAAGATGCCGGGGACCAGGCCCTTGCTGTTCTGCGCGAAATGAACAGGCAGGAAAGCGACGAGCTCGTCCGGCGTCAGCTTGATGTTTTGCTGGAAGATGTTGCAAGGGGGAACATCTAAAATTATGTCATTTTTGTTCTCTTCTCCCAGCATCGCCATGTCGATGGACGAGTTCCAGCTGATCAGGGATTTCGTCTACCACTACTGCGGTCTGAATTTTTCAGAAGATTCCAAATATCTTCTGGAAAAGAGACTTGCCAAGCGTCTTCAACATCTGCAACTGGAGAGTTTCAGAGACTACTACTATTATCTGCGATACAACAAAGACAAAGATCAGGAGTTGACTGAGCTCATTGATTTGCTGACAACCAACGAAACCTATTTCTTTCGTGAGGATTTTCAGCTCAAGACGCTCACCGAAGAAATTTTACCTGAAATTGTCCGTCAAAAAGAAAAAGACAAGGACAGGCGTATCCGCATATGGAGTGCCGGATGTTCTTCCGGTGAGGAACCGTACACCATCGCCATGCTTCTCCTTGATAATCCCCTCCTGGCTGATTTTCAGGTAGACATCATCGGCACAGACATCAGCCAGAGAGTTTTGCAGCTGGCGCGGAAGGGGGTTTACGGGACTTCTTCATTCAGGGCGACTCCTCCCGGCTATCAGGAACGCTTTTTTGCCGCTGCCGATGGGAAATTCCGTGTCAACGACCGGGTCAGGAATCTGGTGACCGTCAGTCATCTCAATCTTTTTGACGCCCCTCGTGTTGCTCTGTTGGGGCGGATGGACATTATCTTCTGTCGGAATGTTATTATTTATTTCGACATGGCTGCCAAAAAAAAGGTCGTTGACAGTTTTTTTCAGCGTCTTCGCCCCGGGGGCTTTTTGTTGCTGGGTCATTCCGAATCACTGATGAATATCACCAACGTTTTTACCCTTCGTCATTTCACCCATGACATGGTGTATCAGCGACCCCACCAACTTCCTTTTGAAGGGGGAGGGGCATGAACGAGCCTGTCCGTGTGCTGGTGGTTGATGATTCGGCCTACAATCGGCGGGCTATTACCAAAATGCTGGAAGATCTTCCCGGCGTGAAGGTGGTGGGTTATGCCTGCGATGGCGAGGAAGGGCTGCGCAAGGTATTTGACCTGAAACCCGACCTGGTTACGCTCGACCTCGAAATGCCGAAAATGGACGGATTTGCCTTCCTTCGCATTGTCATGCAGAACAGGCCGACGCCGGTCATCGTTGTTTCTGCGCGAACCAAAGATGAAAACGTCTTCAAGGCTCTTGACTTTGGCGCGGTTGAGTTCGTATCGAAGCCTACCGCCCGCATTTCCACGGAATTGCTTACCATTAAAGAGGACTTGCATCGAAAGGTCCGCGCGGTCGTTTTGACGGATATGCGTAAGGTTCTCCGGCGCCCCCTTGGACGGGAAAACCGGTCAGTCAATGAGGCCGCACCGACTCTCCACCGTCGACGCAATACGTCCGGTCCGTCGATCTGCCAGGTCGTTATTGGCGCCTCGACGGGGGGGCCTCCGGCTTTGCAAACCATCCTGTCGCAGATCACCGAGAAAATCCCTTTAGGGATTGCCATCTCTCAACACATGCCGGCGGGGTTCACCCGTGCCTTTGCGGAGCGCCTGAACAAGATTTGTGCGCTGGATGTCAGCGAGGCCCAGACCGGGGATGTCCTTGAGCCCGGCCGTGTTCTGATCGCGCCCGGTGGCCGCAATCTGACCTTTTTCGAAGATTCTGGACGCGTTCTGGCGCACGTACGCGATCCCGTTGCCGGGCAGCGCTATGTACCCAGTGTCGATGTGATGTTCGAATCGGCCGCTCGCGTCTTTGGCCCCGGTCTCCTTGCCGTCGTGCTGACCGGAATGGGAAATGACGGCGCCAAGGGCGTTTTGTCTATCAAGGAAGTAGGCGGTCAGGCCTTGGCCGAAGCGGAAGAGAGCAGTGTTGTTTTCGGCATGCCCAAAGAGGCCATCGCGACAGGGCGGATCGATAAGGTTATCCCGCTGCCGCTTCTATGTACCGAAATTCTAAGGCGTTGTGGACTCTAGTTCCCGTAAGGAAATACTGGAAATTTTGTCCGGGTGCTGTTAGGATGGCTCGAATCTGACGATCAGCCTATTTTCGGGAGTTTGCCATGAGCGAAACCATGGACGATAAAGGAACGGTTAAAAAAGCGGAAGAATTTCTTCAGGTCTTTAAGAAGGGAGCGGAGTTTACCCAGGAACTTCTACGTGAAAACGAACGACTGCGCTACCAGATTCTTCAGGTGGAAGCCGGCAAAGGCGAGGGGGGCCTTTCCGGAGAGGCAGAAGAGGAGATACGCAGGCTCCGCCAGCGCATCGAGGAATTGGAAGCGGAAAAACTGAAGATTTTGGATCGCATCAAGCGGGTTGAAGAGGAGAATCACGATTTCGCCAACCGATATGTTGAGGTGGAAACCGAAAACAACAATCTGGCCAATCTCTACATTGCCTCCTATCAACTTCATTCCACCCTGGATTTTAAAGAAGTTCTGCAGATCATCATGGAGATAGTCATCAATCTCATCGGGGCCGAGGAGTTCGCGGTCATGCTGCTTGATGACAAAAGCAACAGCCTCCAGGCTGTCGCGTCTGAAGGCATAGAGACACAGGATGTGCCCATTATCTCCATCGGTGATGGCATCATCGGTCAGATGGCTAAAACCGGCGAGAATTATTTTATCGAGGATATGGAAAACTACATGCGGGATCTGCATCATCCCATTGTCTGTATTCCTCTCAAAATCAAGGAACATGTGATTGGCGTCATCGTCATCTACAAGCTTCTCGTCCAGAAAAAGCGCTTTGCCGAGGTCGATTACGAACTCTTTACGCTACTTGCCGGTCACGCCGCCACGGCCATATTCTCATCCAAGCTTTATTCTGAATCCGAGCGTAAGCTTTCTACGATTCAGGGTTTTCTTGATCTATTGACCAAATGATTGGGGGAGGGTTCCATGTCAACCTACAAGGTGCTCGTCGTTGAAGATTCGCCGACGATGCGGCAGCTCATCGTATTCGCCCTGAAGCGGATACGAGGACTTTCGATTGTCGAGGCCAGCGATGGGGTCGACGGTCTCAAGAAGTTGTCCATCGAGAAGTTCGATCTGATCTTCACCGACATCAATATGCCGATCATGGATGGGTTGAAACTCGTGAGCCTCGTCCGCAACGATCCCGGCTATAAAAGTGTCCCTATTGTGATCATTACCACCGAGGGCGCCCATGAAGATCGTGAAAGGGCTCTTGCTTTGGGGGCCAACGAATATATCACCAAGCCGATTCAGACTACCAAGATCATCGATTCAGCCAAACGCCTGCTGAATCTTGCCGGATAAGTTTGGGGGACAGGCGGTGCTGTCTGCCCCTGATGGGATGGGACTTGACAACGCCTGTTGTATTTATGTTAAATAGCCCCGTTTTGTTGCTGCCTTTTCCCTGTTTCAGTTAATTATTTTCTAGATGGAGGCCATTTTGGCAAAGGAAGAAGCCATAGAAGTCGAGGGATCGGTTATCGAGCCGCTACCCAATGCCATGTTCAGGGTTAAACTGGACAATGGGCATGTTGTTCTGGCGCATATTTCTGGAAAGATGCGCAAGTTTTATATCCGCATTCTGCCTGGAGACCGTGTCACCGTAGAGCTCTCGCCCTACGATCTGACCCGCGGTCGAATCACCTATCGCGAGAAATAGCCGTTTTCGCCGCCCTGCTGAGGGCGGAACGGTTGCTCTGCAATCCGGCTGGCGCTCTCTGCGCCAGCGCAGAACTGTTGAAATTCATTGACGACAACCATACCGGCGCATGCCGGTATTCCTGTTTTTTCCCCGTGAAGTGATATTTCGGAGGCACTATGGAAGAGCGGTACAACGCCACGACCCTGGAAGGCAAATGGCAGAAGATATGGGAAGAGGAAAAGACCTTTAAGGTCGGGGAGACCTCCGACAGGCCCAAATATTATCTCCTGGAAATGTTCCCCTATCCTTCGGGTCGTATTCATATGGGGCACGTACGCAATTACTCCATCGGGGACGTCGTCGCTCGTTTCAAGCGCATGCAGGGATTCAATGTTCTTCATCCCATGGGGTGGGATGCTTTCGGTATGCCTGCGGAAAACGCGGCCATCCAGCATGGCACGCATCCGGCCAAGTGGACTTATGAGAATATCGCCAACATGCGTTCCCAGTTGAAAAAAATGGGCCTTTCCTACGATTGGGACCGCGAACTCGCGACCTGCGATGTTGACTACTACAAATGGGAACAGCTCGTCTTTCTTAAGATGTACGAAAAGGGGTTGGCCTACAAGAAGAGTTCCTCTGTTAACTGGTGTCCCCAGTGTCAGACGGTACTGGCCAACGAACAGGTTGAAGAAGGGTGCTGCTGGCGCTGTGACAGCGAGGTTGTGCCCAAGGAACTGGAGCAGTGGTTTTTCAAGACCACCGCATATGCCCAGGAGTTGCTCGACTGCATGGAGGAACTCAAGGGGTGGCCTGAGCCGGTTCTCACCATGCAGAGAAACTGGATTGGCCGCAGCACCGGTTGCGAAATCGATTTTCCGCTCGACGGATCTCTCAAGAAGATTCGCGTCTTTACCACTCGTCAGGACACGCTGTTCGGCGCCACCTTCATGAGTTTGGCTCCAGAGCATCCGATGGCTCTCGACATCACCACCGCCGAGAGGCGCCAGGATGTCGAGGATTTCATTGCCCGCATCAAGAAGCAGGACAAGATCAAACGTACCAGCGAGGATATGGAAAAAGAAGGGGTTTTCACGGGGGCTTACTGTATCAACCCCGTCAGTAAAAAACGCATGCCGGTCTTTTTGGCCAATTTTGTGCTCATGGATTACGGTACCGGGGCGGTCATGGCCGTCCCCACCCACGACCAGCGTGATTTCGAGTTTGCCCAAAAGTATGATCTGCCCAAGATCGTGGTCATTCAGCCCCAAGGTGAGGCTTTGGCGGCCGAGACCATGACCGAGGCTTGGACCGGTCCCGGGCTCATGGCCAACTCTGGTCCTTTCGATGGGCTGGACAATGAGTCGGCCAAGGAAAAGATCGCTGATTATCTGCAGCAGGAAGGTATCGGCAAAAAGACTATCAACTACCGTCTGCGCGACTGGGGTGTCTCCCGACAACGCTACTGGGGCACGCCCATCCCCATCATTTACTGTGATGTCTGTGGGGTGGTACCCGTGCCGGAGCAGGATCTGCCGGTGGTGCTGCCAACTGACGTGGAGTTTACCGGTGAAGGGGGGAGTCCCTTGACCAAAAGCCAGGATTTCATGAGCGTGACCTGCCCCCAGTGCGGTGAAGTGGCGCGGCGGGAATGCGACACCTTTGACACCTTTGTGGAGAGCTCCTGGTATTTTGCCCGCTACACCTGTCCAGACTTCCCTTCGGGTCCCGTCGACAGAATGGCGGCGGAGTACTGGCTGCCTGTTGATCAATATATCGGCGGCATCGAACATGCCGTTATGCACCTGCTGTATGCCCGTTTCTTTACCAAAGTCCTTCGCGATCTGGGCATGATGAAGGTCGACGAACCTTTTACCAATCTCCTGACACAGGGGATGGTCTGTATGGAAACCCGCTCCTGTCCTGAGCACGGCTGGCTTTATCCTGAAGAAGTCGTGGAGGGCAAGTGTTCCCGTTGCCAGGCCGCTGCCGTGACCGGCCGCAACGAAAAGATGAGCAAGTCCAAGAAGAACGTGGTCGATCCTGACAACCTCATCAGCCGTTATGGCGCTGATACGGCCCGCCTGTTTACCCTGTTTGCGGCACCGCCGGAAAAAGACCTGGAGTGGAACGACCAGGGTGTTGAAGGGTGCTACCGCTTCCTGGGGCGCGTCTGGCGCATTGTCTATGAAAACCATGCCCTGCTGGGTTCCACCTCCATGGCTCCCGAACGGGAGGGAGGGGCCAGAAACCTGCGACGGGTCACACACCGGACTATCAAAAAGGTGACGGAGGATATAGACGGCCGCTTCCACTTCAATACGGCCATTGCCGCCGTCATGGAGCTGGTCAACGCCCTCTACGGATTTGAGGAAAAGGACAAGTATCCCGGCGCTGTGCGCGAAGCTATCGAGGCAGTGCTGAGACTGCTGTCGCCCTTTGTTCCCCACATCACCGAAGAGTTGTGGAGCCTGATCGGTCACAGGGATCGTCTTGTTGAGGCGAGCTGGCCCAAGCTTGATGCTGAGGCATTGGTGGAAGATGAAAAACTCATCGTCGTGCAGGTCAACGGTAAAGTTCGTGGCAAGATCACGGTGGCGGCCGGTGCCGACGAAGAGGCGATCAAGGTGGCTGCCATCGAAGAGGAAAACGTGGCCCGCTTTATCGAAGGTAAAACAATCCGGAAAATTGTGGTGGTACCTGGCCGTCTCGTCAGTGTGGTGGTGGCATGAGGTCCGCTCTTCTTTTCCTGGTGTTTCTCCTTTTTGTTCTTAGCGGCTGCGGCTATCAATTTTCCGAAAAGGCGGGTCGCTTTTCTGATGCGGAAAATAGACTGTATATTGAGCTGTTCGGCAATAAAACGGCGGAACCTTATCTGGAAGACCTGGTCACTAACGCGGTTGTGACCAGGTTTGCACGCAAGCCTGAAATGGAAATCGTCGAGAGTTGGGATAGGGCCGATGTGGTTCTGACCGGCACGGTCACGGGGTATTCCATTTCAGCTATATCCTATGGGCCTGGCGACAGGATTCTCGAGTATCGCTCCAGGCTTTCCGTCCAGGCAACCCTGCGGCGGGCGGTCGACGGCAAGGCATTGTGGAAGGGGCAGGTTGCCTGGGATGATGAGTACCCCACTCACCCGGACAAAGGCGTTCAGGAAGACCGGGAGAGCGAAATCCAGGGCCTGCTTGCTGAACGGGTGGCCGAAGAGTTGTACTTTCGCATCCTTGAAAACTTCTGAACATGGGTGAAAAGTCATGACTCATGTCGAACTTCTGCGGGCCGTTGATGACGGCAAGGTGCCCTCCCTGATTTTCCTTTATGGGACGGAAACCTATTTGCGCGACCGTTGCCTGGAGACCCTTCGAGATGCCCTCGTTCCTGCCGAAGCCCGTGATTTCAACCTGACAGTCTGTTATGGCAAGGATGCCGCCGTAGAAAATATCCTCGACACCGCCAGCACTTTTCCGGTCTTTTCGTCCCGTCGTCTGATTATTGTCAAGGATGCCCAACTCCTGTCGGCGGCGCAGCTGGACGCATTTCTTCCCTATCTGTCGGACGCTGCACCCGAAACCGTCCTCGTTTTTGTTGCTGACAAGATTGATGCTCGCAGAAAGTTTTTCCAGGAATTCAAGAAGCAGGGTGCGCTGGTTGAATACAAGCCACTCTATGACAATCAAATCCCGACGTTTGTCAAAAATCACGCTCGGGAAGCGAAGAAGAGTTTCACGGAAGAGGGCCTGGCCCTTTTCTGCCGCCGTGTCGGAACCAACCTTCAGGAAATTGATGCGGAACTGAGCAAGCTTTACGGCTATGTCGGTGATGGGCGGTTAATTGATGTGGCGGAAGTAAAGGCGGTGGTATCCGATACCCGGGTTGACACGGTCTTTGATCTGAGCAACGCTCTGGGGAAACGCCAGAGGGGGGAGGCACTGCGATTTCTGCGACGGCTCCACGAGGATGCTGTTGTTTCTTTAGTCATTTTGACCATGTTGACGCGTCACTATCGGAACCTTTGGAAAATAAGGGAACTTCTTGACCAGAAGGTGCCGCGCCGGGATATCCCTCGTCAGGTAGGCGTCAATCCTTATTTCGCTGATGGTTTGATAGAACAAGCTCATTTGTTTTCACCACGACAATATCGCCGGATATTCGAACTGTTTCTGCAGACCGATGTGGCTCTTAAATCAAGTGGTGCCAATCCCGAAGCGCTCATGGAAGAATTGGTGCTCAATATCATCGGGGCTTGAAAGACCGGGTAGGACACAAAAAAAAGGGGGGCAAAAGCCCCCCTTTTAATCTGATCAGCAAACTGGCTGGTTTGCTCTTAGCTCATGGTGTTGACAAGCTTGGTCAGGCGGGAGATCTTGCGGCTGGCCGTAGCTTTATGAATAACCCCCTTGGTGGAGGCTTTGTCGATGAAAGGAACAGCCTGCACCAGGGCGGCTTTGGCAGCTTCTGCGTCGCCGGCGGATACCGCTTCGCGAACCTTTTTGACCAAGGTTCTCATGGAAGAACGGATGTGCGTGTTGCGGGCGTTGCGGACAGCGTTCTGACGGTTTCTTTTCAATGCGGATTTGTGATTTGCCAAGGTTCTATCCTCCGGTGATTCTTTTGTATTAAAGTTGCTTGCGAAGGCCAGTTTATAGCATTCCCCTCGATGGAATGTCAACATAAAAAACAATTAATGACTGCACTAAATAATCATTAAATCAGTATCTTGTGGTCGCGCCTTGCCGGATTAATAGAAAATAATACATACTGTCCACCCTTTGTGGCAGTATGAAACCCGGCCTGGTAAATCAGGCCAACGTCTGATACCTACTCTCAGGGACGTGGAAATGATAGAGGCTGGGCATCATGTCAGAGAATAAGCACATTTCCAGGGCAACCGGGATCATGGGCCTGGCTACCGGCCTGAGCCGTATCGGCGGTTTGGTGCGCGATATGGTGGTTGCCGGGTTTTTCGGGGCGGGATTCGCTACCGACGCCTTTTTCATGGCTTTTACCATACCCAATCTACTTCGCCGTTTTTTCGCTGAAGGGTCCCTGACCGCCGCCTTCGTCCCTACTTTTTCCGATGTCCTGCATCGGGAAGGGCCGGAAGAAGCCCGGCGCGTAGCGTCTATCTGCTGGACCCTGCTGCTGATCATACTGTCCTTGGTGACGGTAGCCGGTGTGCTCGGCTCCCCTTATATCGTGCGCGTTATCGGCTTCGGTTTTGGCAGCACCGAGGGGAAGCTGGCCTTGACCGATTACCTGAATCGGATCATGTTCCCCTATATCTTTTTCGTCAGCCTGCTGGCGCTGCTCACCGGGGTTCTCAATGTCCACGGCCGTTACTTCTGGCCATCCGTCTCGCCGCTTGTACTAAACATCGCCATGATTCTATGCGCGATCTTTCTTTCACCTCTGTTCGAGGTTCCCATCACAGCCTTGGCGATTGGTGTTCTTCTCGGTGGCCTGCTCCAGTTCCTCATGCAGTTTCCTGCCATGCGGGGGACGGGGATAGGTCTGCGACTCGACTTCTCTTTTTCCCATCCGGCGGTGCGCCGCATCGCTTCGCTCATGTTGCCGGGGATAGCTGGAGTAGCTATCTATCAAATCAACGTGGTCATCACCCGTCTGCTGGCTTCATTTCTCCCTGAGGGGAGCGTCTCCTACCTTTATTACGGCCAGCGCCTTTTTGAATTTCCTCAGGGTATTTTCATCGTTTCCCTGGCCCAGGCTGTGCTCCCCTCCATGAGCCGGCAGGCCTCCCTCGGGGATATGGATGGACTTAAGGATTCACTGCGATTCGCCCTTATTCTTATCGCCCTCTTTACCGTGCCGGCCGCTGTCGGCTTGCTGTTGTGTGCGGCGCCTGTTTTCAGCCTGTTTTTCATGTCCGGTGCCTTCGGTTATGAAGAAGTCCGTCAATCTGCTCTGGCCCTGGCCTTTTATGCGCCGGGACTCTTTTTTCTTGGTATCAGCCGTGTCGTGGTTCCAGCTTTCTATGCCATGAAGAACACGCGCACGCCCGTCTGGATATCTTTCTGGACTCTGCTGGTCAATGCGGGTCTCGGTCTGGCGCTCATGGGGCCTCTCAAGCATCTGGGCCTGGCGTTGGCCCTGACCCTTTCCTCTGTTTTCAATGGCGCCCTGCTGCTGTGGATGTTGCGGCGGGTGGCCGGTCCGCTTGGTTTGATGCCGGTGATAAGAAACCTGTTGCGCCTGATTCCCGTCACGCTGCTGATGGGAGTCGTGGTCTGGTATATTCTGCAGTTTGGCCCGTGGATGGAGACTGGCCGGCACGGACTCAAAGCGTCGGTTCTTTTTGGCGCCGTGGTTTCGGGGGCATTGGTGTATGCCGTTGGCTGCCTGGCGGTACGCATACCCCAGGCTGGTGAGGCCTATGCCTTGATCCGTCGCAAACTCGGGAGGCGAACATGACTCTGCACAGTGAGGGGCTCGTTTTTACGCTGTTGAAGACTCTGGTGGGGACGATTGGACTTGTCGGGAACGATGACAGGCTGGTGGAGATTGTCTTTCAGGCAGACCCCGCTATGATGAAAGAACGGATCCTTAGGAAATATCCCCAGGCCAGGGAGCAGGAAAATGCCCTCCTGCAAAGAGCGGCTGGGCAACTGCAAGACTACTTTGATGGCCACCGGCGGCAGTTTGAACTGACTCTCGATTTTTCCCGTTTGCCGGCCTTTACCCGCAAAGTGCTGACCACGCTGTCCCGGGTGGATTATGGTCGCACCCTGACCTACGGAGAACTGGCGACTCTGGCCGGCTCGCCCAGGGCGGCGCGAGCTGTTGGAAGGGCCATGGCCACCAACCCTTTTCCGATTGTCGTACCCTGTCATCGGGTCGTTGGTGGTGGTGGCAAGCTGACAGGCTATTCGGGGGGCAAGGGACTGGCCACCAAACAGTGGTTACTTGATCTCGAAAAGCAGCGGATCGAACAAGAGGGATAAAGCGTTTTCTCATCAGGAGCAGCGATGGTGAATTCGACCAGGGACAGGAACCTTCATCTTTTTCTGTTTGTCAGCCTGCTGGTCCTGCTGGGATGGTCGGTCATCGAACCGGCCGATCTCTTTATCTGGATTCTGGAAGCCCTCCCAGCCATTCTCGCCGTCATCGTTCTGCTTTTCACCTACCGAACCTTCCGTCTGACGAATCTCGCCTATGTTCTCATCTGGTGGCATGCCATCATCCTGATTGTTGGCAGTCACCACACTTATGCCGAAGTTCCCCTCTTTAATTGGCTGCAGGATACCTACGAACTGCAACGCAACTATTATGATCGCCTCGGCCACTTCGCCCAGGGTTTTGTTCCGGCCATTGTGGCCAGGGAAATCCTACTGCGCACCTCGCCGCTGCGGCCGGGTGGCTGGCTCTTATTCCTGGTCACCTGCGTCTGCCTGGCCATCAGCGCCTTTTATGAACTGGTCGAATGGTGGATGTCCGTTCTTACCGGCACAGCCGCTGACGCCTTTCTCTCTCTGCAGGGGGACATCTGGGATACTCAGTGGGATATGTTCTGGGCTTTGGTGGGAGCCGTCACGGCTTTGCTGCTGCTCTCCCGCTGGCACGACCGGGCGCTGGCACGCCTTGGTCGTAAAGAGGAGAAAAGAGCACTCAGCTGAGGCGTCCCGACTGACGCAGGGCCTCGTACAGCACAATCCCTGCTGCCGTCGACAGGTTCAGGCTGCGCACATCCGGTGAGAAAATCGGGATGCGAATGGTGTTCTCGGCGTTGTTTTCCAGCAGATCTTCCGGCAGTCCTTCCGTTTCTTTTCCGAAAACAATGAAGTCTCCGGGCTGAAAGTCGGCTTGCACGTAGGAGTGTGCCGCCTTTTTGGAGGTGTACCAAAAGCGGCCGACGGGAAAAGCCTGCTGCAGCTCCACCAAGCTCGTCCAGCGCTGCAGTTTCACAGCTGGCCAGTAGTCGAGACCGGCCCGTTTGAGATGTTTGTCGTCGAGGGAAAAGCCGAGTTTGCCCACCAGGTGCAGATGGGTGCCCGTGGCCGCGCACAGCCGGGCGATATTGCCGGTGTTGGGGGGGATTTCCGGTTCGATAAGCACAATATGGAAGGGGAGGGATGCTGTGACCATGGGGATGGTTTAAGCCCGCCAGCGCTTGTGCACCCAGAACCACTGGGTAATCTTCTTGCGCACGGCGGCTTCAATGTGGTCGGTGAGAACCTGGGTGTTGCGCTGGGCCGCCTCTTCGCTGCTGTCCTTGTCGAAAACCAGCATCGGCTCGAAAACGATGTCGTAGTGGTTGTCGTCCTTGCGATAGGAAAAAGCCGGTACCACCGGCGTGCCGAGTTTCATGGCCATCTGGCTGATGATGGGGGTGGTATAGGCCGGCCGCCCGAAAAAATTCACCTTGATGCCGGCGGGCGGCGAGATGTGCTGGTCCAGCAATATAGCCACGGCCCGCTGTTCGCCCAGGGCTTTAACGATGCGGCGGGCACCGTGCTTGGCGTCGATCACCTGGCCGCCACCGGCTTCACGAAGCCTTCGGAAATAGGCGTCTATATAAGGGTTTTTCATCTTCTTGGCGACGAAATCTACGGGGACACCGAGTCGGGGCAGAAAGAAGGTCCCCACCTCCCAAAAACCGAGATGACCGGTGAGAATGAACAGTCCCTTCCCAAGGGCCTGCGCCTCCTTCAGGTTTTCCAGTCCGTGGAACGTGAAGTATTTTTGTACATCCTCGTCGGTGCGGAACTGGTCGAGCTGCAACATCTCCATCCCACTTTTGCCTAGATGACGGAACATGTCGTCGATCGTCTGCTTCATTTCGGGTGCGGACATATGGGGGAAAGCCTGGCGTAGATTGTCGCGGGCCTGCAATGCCCGTTTAGGCAGCAGGAACTGGCTGAACCAGCCCAGTTGGGCGCCCAGCCCCAAAGCGACATCCCGAGGCAGAACCCGGGCCAGAAAGGCCAAGGGAAGAAAGAGAATATATTCGAGGCGGTTTTTGAAAAATCGTTTTTTCATGGGCCCTGGTAGCAGGAATTTGAGCTCAAAGAAGCGGCAGGAGCTTAGCATGCACAGGCGGGATTGGCAATAAAAAGGGGCAGGGCAGGATGCGGTTTGGTGGTCACCACACCCTGCCCGTTGTTTTGAAAAATTCCGGCGGTCAGAATGCCGCTGTGCAGAGTGAATCGCTTCAGTGCGAGGGGCGGGCCGCTCGCAGGGCCTGGTCGAAATCGGCCAGGATATCCTCGATGCTTTCAATGCCCACGGATACCCGGACATAATCGGGCGTCACCCCCGCCGACTGCTGTTCTTCGGGAGTAAGTTGCTGGTGGGTGGTCGAGGCCGGGTGGATCACCAGGGTCTTGGCATCGCCGATATTGGCCAGATGGCTGGCAAGCTGCACATGGTCAATAAAGCGGGCTGCCGCTTCTTTGCCCCCCTTGATGCCAAAGCCGAGGATGGCGCCCTGACCCTCGGGCAGATATTTGAGGGCACGTTGGTGGTCGGCATGGCTGGGCAGTCCCGGATAGTTGACCCAGGTGACATCAGGATGCTGTTCCAGGTGGCGGGCAAGGGCCAAGGCATTTTCGCAGTGGCGGGGCATGCGCAGGTGCAGGGTCTCAATGCCTTGCAGAATCTGAAAACTGTTGAAAGGGGAGATGCTGGGTCCCATGTCCCGCAGCAAGGTCAGCCGCATCTTCAGGATGAAAGCCTGCGGACCCAGGGCCGGGTAGTAGGCCAGACCATGGTAGCTTGGGTCCGGCGTGGTGAACTCGGGGAAGCGCCCGTTGCCCCAGTCGAAATTGCCCAGATCGACAACGGCACCGCCGATGCTGGTGCCATGGCCGCCGATAAACTTGGTCAGCGAATAGCAGACGATATTGGCGCCATGCTCGATGGGTCGGAAAAGAACAGGTGTCGCCACGGTGTTGTCGACGATCAAGGGAACCCCCTGTGCCCGGGCCATGTCGCTGATGGCCGCGAACTCAATGACGCAGTTTTTAGGGTTGGGGATTGTCTCCACAAAAATACCCCGCGTCCGTTCATCGATAAGAGCGGGCAAAGTATCGGGGGCGGCCGGGTCGAAAAAACGGACACGGATGCCGAAGCGGCGCAGGGTGTGGTTGAAGAGATTGTAGGTGCCGCCATAAAGGTGACTGGACGCGATGATATTGTCGCCGGCGCTGGCCAGATTAAGGATGGTCAGGCTGATGGCCGCCGAGCCCGAGGCCATGGCCAGGGCACCGCTGCCGCCGTCCATCTCTGACAGACGCTGTTCCAGCACGTCGGTGGTAGGGTTCATGATGCGGGTATAGATGTTCCCCTGCTCCTCCAGGGAAAAGAGCCTGGCGGCGTGAGAGGCTGAATCAAAGGTGTAGGAGGTAGTCTGGTAAATCGGCACCGCCCGTGAACGGGTGGCGGCGTCCGGTTGCTGACCACCATGTAGGGCCTGGGTACCAATGCCGCGTTTGATATCAGCCATGTCGACCTCCATATGGAATCTTAGAGAAAAATTGATGGGGATTGCAAATTCATAGTAAAACGATAGGGAATATAGCCCGGTATTTAGCAAATGTTTTGCCGCAAGGCAAGGTTTAATTGGAGCAGAGAGGAGGACAAAAAAAGCGGGCCCTGACGGACCCGCTTCGTAGTGTTGTGGTGGCAAGCGGTTTATTGCTGGCTGACACGCAGCGCCTGTTCGACATCGGCAATAATGTCGTCGATGTGTTCAATGCCCACAGAAAGGCGGATGAGGTCGGGCGAAACACCGGAGGCCAGCTGCTGTTCCGGGGTAAGCTGACGATGGGTGGTGCTGGCAGGGTGCAGGACACAGGAGCGGGCATCGCCAACGTGCACGACCAGAGCGATGAGTTTGGTGCTCTCCATGAATTTGATGCCGGCCTCTTTTCCTCCCTTGATGCCGAAGGTGAGCACGCCGCTCGCTCCCTTGGGCAGATATTTCTGGGCGCGACTGTAGCTGGGATGGCTGGGCAGCCCCGGGTAGTTGACCCAGTTGACATCAGGGTGCTCCTCGAGATACTGGGCCAGAGCCAGGGCGTTGTTGCTGTGGCGCTCCATGCGCAAGGCGACGGTTTCGAGGCCAAGGTTGTTCAGGAAAGAGTTCAGGGGGGCCGGGGTGGTGCCGATGTCGCGCATCAGTTGGGCGCGGGCCTTGATAATGTAGGCCATCGGCCCGAACTTCTCCACGTAGCGCAGGCCGTGGTAACTGGAGTCCGGCTCTGTCAGTTCGGGATATTTACCCGAGGTCCAGTCAAATGTGCCGCTGTCGACAATGACGCCACCGACGCTGGTGGCATGGCCATCGATGTATTTGGTGGTTGAGTGGACAATGATGTGGGCGCCGTGTTCAAAGGGACGGCACAAATAAGGGGTGCCGAAGGTGTTGTCGATGATGAGGGGGACACCCATGTCGTTGGCCAGGGTGGAGAATTTTTCGAAATCGAGCACATTCAGGCCGGGGTTGCCGATGGTCTCCGCAAAAATGGCGCGGGTTTCGGTGCGGAAGTGTTTCTTGAGTTCGTCCAGAGGCGCTTCAGGGTCGACAAAGGTGACCTCGATGCCCATCTTGGGCAGGGTGTTGGCAAAGAGGGAGTAGGTGCCACCGTACAGGGTGCTGGCCGAGATGATGTGCTGGCCGGAGCGGCAGATATTGAGGATGGACAGCGTGGAGGCGGCCTGTCCGGCGGAGGTGGCCAGCGCACCGACGCCCCCTTCCATAGCGGCAATCTTAGCCTCGAAGGCTGAAGTCGTCGGGTTGCCGAGACGGGTGTAAAAAGGATCGGCGGCATCCAGATCGAACAGTTTGGCCACATGTTCGGCGCTGTCATATTTGAAAGTCGTGCTCTGCACGATAGGAACGATACGCGGTTCCGTGGCCTTGGGGCTGTAACCTGCCTGAATGGCCAGGGTCTCTAGTTTCCAGTTCTTGTCCATAGGGACCTCCCTTTTGCGAAGATGCTTCTGATGTCAGGTGATACGCAGGTCGGACATGATAGCAGATTGACGGCTTTTTTAAATGAAAAACTTGAGCGCCGCAAGCGACTCCGTTATCCTTATGACTGTGTTTCTGCTGAACATCGGTAGCTGGATTCCTGCTTTTTACACTGAAAAGGCATAAAACTACGTGAACATGGATATCTTTGCCATTGCGGCCATGGTGCGGGAATTGGAAGAAGTCCTCCCCGGCGCCCTGATTCGCAAGATTTATCAGCCGGATGCCGAGGATATCATTCTGCGTCTCTGGAATCGCAACGGCGACAGTCGCCTGCTGCTTTCGACCTTCCCCCGCGCCAGTCGTCTTCATCTTACCGAAAAAACTTTTCCCAATCCTGCCTCGCCCCCGCGTTTCTGCCAACTGCTGCGGGCCCGTCTCAGCCGACTTCTCGCCATCGAGCAGATTCCCGGTGAACGCGTGGTGCAACTGACTTTTGCCGGCAAGGATGACAAACATTACCGATTGATGGCTGAGCTGCTGGGAGGGCGCAGCAATCTGATTCTGGTCGATGCTGACGGCGGCGTTGTCGATTGTCTCAAGCGCGAAACCCACGCCCTGGGCGAACGAGCCCTGATGCCGGGCATTCCCTACCGTCTGCCCGAGGCCCGCCCGCGTACGCTGCTGTCGGATGTGCCCCTGACAGTTCCTGAGGCTTTTCGGCAGGCTGATGATTTCGAGGGCTGGCTCAAACGGGAAGTGGCTCCCATGACCCCTGTGGTGGCGCGCGACCTGGCGGCGGGGGTCCGTCTTGGCCTGCCCCCCGAAGTGGTTTTGGAGTCCTTTCGCAAGCGCTGGCTTTTCGAGCCGCTTGTCCCCCAGATTGTGGAGATTGAGGGGAAATCACTGTTGCTCCCCTTTGATGTGCAGTTTTTGGAAGTAAGCAGCCAGCGCACCTTTGCCAGCTTCGCCGCCGCCGCCGATTGTTTTTATGGAGAGAGGGAAGGGGCTACCGGGAACGCCGGTGGTAAGGAAGAAATGCAGGAGGCCGTGCGGCGTGGGCTAAAGCGCCTCGACAGACGGCTGCAGAAACTCGACCAGGAACAGGAAGGCCTGACGGAGCTCGACCGGCAGCGGCAACTCGGTGAACTGCTGGTGGCGAATCTTTATCGCGTCCGCCGTGGCATGAACGAAATCACGGTGGAAGATTATCATGCCCAGCCTCCCTGTCCGATTACCATTGGGCTCGATCCTCTGCTTACCCCACAGGAGAACGCCGAATGCTATTTCCGCCGCTTCAAAAAAGGCAGGCGGGGGGAGATCCACCTTTTGCGCCGACTGGACGAGGCCCGAGAGCAAAAAGAGTGGCTGCAGGAAATGCTCTACGCTCTCGATGAGGCGGACACAGCCGAAGAGTTGGTCGCTATCCGCACCGAACTGGAAGAGGCCGGATTGATCCGGACCAGCGCGCGCTGGAGTGGCGGCCGCCGCCGTCCGAGCGACGCCAGGGAACAGGTGCGTCGACTCCAGAGTCCCGGCGGTTTTACGATCTGCTGGGGTAAGAACAACCGTACCAACGACTATGTCAGTCGCCAGCTAACTGCCGACGACGATCTGTGGTTTCATGCCCGGGATATGCCGGGCGCCCATGTCGTTCTCAAAAGGGAACAGCATGCCGGCGACATCCCGGCGGAGGACAGGCTCTTTGCCGCCCGTATCGCCGCCGGCTACTCCCGCGGCAAGGACGAGACCAAAGTCGAGGTGATGGTGGCCGAAGGAAAGGCCGTGCACAAGCCCAAAGGGGCGCGCCCCGGACTGGTGACGGTCAGCCGTTTTTCGTCCGTGCTGGTGCCGCCTCTGCGGCCCCTATAGCTTTTTCAGGGGCCCCTTGTTTTTGTGATTTTTTTTGTTGCATTGGATAAATCGTTTTGTTATAAAAGCCCACGTTTCAAGCCGAAGTGGTGGAATTGGTAGACACGCTAGGTTCAGGGTCTAGTGGGAGTAGTCCCGTGGGAGTTCGAGTCTCCCCTTCGGCACCAACAGAAAAAACCTCCTGATTCTTCAGGAGTCACAAATCCAACTCAACACAGGTATTGCCCTGGAGAGTTGGATTTTTTATTTCCCTTTGCATCTTGCCGGCAACGGCCCTCTCTGCTACTATCCGCCTGCTATGGATATCGATGCGATTCTAAAAAAATGCCCTATCTTTGCCGGTGTGACCGAGGAAGACCTGTCTTATCTGCAACAGGTCGGCAAGGTTCGCCAGCACGCCAAGGGGGAAGTACTTTTCGCTGACGGGGAGAAGGCCCTGGGCTTTTACGTTCTGCTCAGCGGCAAGGTCAAGATCTACAAGCTCTCGCCCGAGGGGAAGGAGCGTATCCTGCACATCATCCATCCCGGCGGCACCTTTGCCGAGGCGGCCATCTTCGGCAACGGCCTCTACCCTGCCTACGCTGAGCCACTGCAGGCCTCACAGGTCCTTTTCTTCCCCAAAAAGGAATTCCTCACCCTCCTGCACGAGCATTCACGCATCGCCATCAACATGATCGCCGGTCTCTCACGTTTTTTGCGCCAGTTCACCACGCAGATTGAAGAGCTGACCTTTAAGGATGTGCCGGCCCGCCTGGCCCGCTATCTGCTCGAGGTGGCAGGCGACGAGGACGAACGCATCGAATTGGGGATTTCCAAGACGCAGCTGGCCTCCAACCTTGGTACGGTCAGTGAAACCCTTTCCCGCACCCTGCGCAAGCTGTCCGATGACGAGTTGATTGCCGTCCAAGGCAAGGTCATCGACATCCTCGACCGTGACCGTCTTGAAGATCTGGCCCAGACCTATAAAGAATAACGGGGTGCTGGAGCAATCTACCCTCGTTTTGTGACAACTATCTCTCCTGACTTTTTTCCCCTGATCGATTTCCGTTAAAATTTGACGGCCGTCAAGGAATAGCGCCGCCAATTGTTTTATTCTTCTCTCCAGCATTCTCACCTGCTGCTTTGGGAGACTTGAACCATGACCCGCAAAGAACAAAAAGACCTTCGTGTTTTAGCGCTTTTTACCTCGGTTTACTGCCATGCCCACCACGAGGGGGAAAAGACTTCTCCTGCATTTGACGGCATGGATTTCTCCCGCTTTACTCTCTGTGCCGAATGTCGGGAGTTCCTGGAATATGCCTTCAGCCGGCGCATCAAGTGTCCCCTCGATCCCAAACCGGACTGCAAAGGCTGTCATATTCACTGCTACCGGCCGGGACATCGAGAGAAGGTGCGGGAAATTATGCGTTTTTCAGGAAAAAAGCTGATCATGCGAGGGCGTCTGGATCTTCTCTGGCATTACTTTTTTTAAATTAATGTCCTAATCCCGTTTTTTTTGATTCCGGTCAAGGCGATGGCGGCAGGATTCCTCTAGAATGAGCACCATAAAAGAAAACAATCACCCTCTTAATAAAGAACGGAGCGCATCATGATCAGGGAAATCGTAAGAATCGACGAAGAAAAATGTGACGGTTGCGGCCTCTGTGTCCCTGCCTGCGCCGAAGGGGCCATCCAGATCATCGACGGCAAGGCGCGCCTTTTGGCTGAAAACCTCTGTGACGGTTTGGGTGCCTGTCTGGGCGACTGCCCGCAGGGTGCCATAACGATTGAAAAGCGGCAGGCAGATGCCTTCGATGAAGAGGCCGTGGAGCAACACCTGCAAAAAACCGTCGACAAGGCGCCTGCGCCATCCCATGGACACGGACACGGTCAGGGTGGTTGCCCGGGGTCGAGGGTCATGTCGATGACGCCGCCGACTGGCGGGGGGTGCCCCGGTTCGGCCCTGCGCAGCTTTTCTGCGCCCGCAAACGATGCTGAGGCAGAAGCGGGCAGCCGTCAGTCCCAGCTGCGGCAGTGGCCGGTGCAGATGCACCTGGTGCCGCCAACCGCCCCCTTTCTGCAAGGGGCTGAGCTGGTTTTCGCTGCCGACTGCGTGCCCTTTGCCTACGCCGACTTCCACAAGGATTTTCTGCAGGGCAAAGCCTTGCTCATCGGCTGCCCCAAGCTCGACGACGGCCAGGCGTATCTGCACAAACTCACCGAGATGCTGGTGAAAAACGACATCAAAAGTCTTACCGTGCTGCACATGGAAGTGCCCTGCTGCTCCGGGCTGGTCGCCATCGTACGCCAGGCCTTGGCCGCCAGTGGTAAGGATATCCCTCTGCAGACTGTCAAAATAGGCATTCAGGGCGAGAGAATGTCGTGATTCAACCTCATCGTTAATTGATCCCAGCCCCACCGGATACCTTTTCCGGTGGGGCTTTTTTCAGGAAAGAGCAGCATGGTTCGGCCGTCTTGTTGACTGGTAGACGAAGATGGCGTAACGTCCTGGACGATAGGCGTCTTCAGACAACTAAAGGGGAGGGACTATGGCAGAACGGCTATTGGCTGGCTGGGAGTTAACCCGGGAAGGAGTTGAGCTGCCGACGGGGGTGGCGGTCCGGGAGCACTTTGCCGAGGAACCCTGGCTTCTGCGACTTGAGGGGGCCAAATACGGCAAGCCCTTCAATCTGGACCTCTTCTCCACCTTTTTGACGGTGGAACGGGAAATCTCGCCGCAGCAGCGCACCCTGCTTGTCGTCGCGCCGAAAAAGACCCGCAAGTTTACCGCCGAAGACTTTATCGGCGGGCTCAGGTCCATCATGCCTGCCCGCAATGGGGACATCCTGGCGGCGGTGGAGGAGGAGTTTCTGCAGCCGGCTCCCCCTTTAAAAAGAATCTATGGAAAAACCTATCCCCCCGTGGCGGCGGTCCTCATTTTTCTGGGCATTCTGGTCGTGTTGTATATGGCCGGGGTCTTTGTCTGGGCCCTTTTTCAGTAAATCATTTTTTTCTGCTGTTTTCCTCCACCCGTTCAAGGCGCCAGCCTTTCCCTTTCATGCAGGCCTTGAAAATGTCGTCGCGGTAGCGGAAATAAAAGTGTGAGGAAAATCCCCAATAGCCGGGATAGTTGTAGCTGAAGCTGTGGGGATAGTAGGGGTGCCGGTGGTAAGGCCAGCGCAGATCCCCGTAGGGGTCTGCCCATAGAAAAGCATCGTCGAAGTAGTAAGAGGGGGGAATGGCCTGATTGGCGTAGCGGTAGCATTCTTCCTTGTCCCTTTCGAGGGTCGTCTGCTCCAGTCCCTGCGGATGACGCCATTCATAGGTGGGAAAGCTGCAACCACACAGCAGCAGAAGCGCTCCTCCGAGTATCCATCCCTTTTTCATTTCATGTGTCCTTCCCTGGTTAGCCTGCGTTTTTTTGTCGGCGACAAAGTAGCCTCTGCCTACATGCATATCGCGACGGTGTCATAATGCAAGGAGAGGCAGCCATTCGAAGGAATTGACAGCATTCTGTTCAAAGGGGTATTCTGTCGCCATTTGCAGGTCGTAGACCCTGTAGGAGCCGTTTGCCGGCAAGGAGGATGGTTTTGAATTTTTTGCCCGATAGTAGTGCTTCACTTCCCCTGGTGGGTTTGGGGGTGGCTGGAGGCTTTGCCGGTGTGCTGTTGACCTGGCTGCTGTATAAACGCTGGCAGTATCGTCGTTTTGTCCATCAGTTTGACGTGTTGTGGGATCGTAAAATCAGGCCCTTCTGTCCGCACTGCCGGAGGAAACTCACCGATTGGCAACAGTACGACAGCGTCAAATTCCAGAAGGATGCCCAAGGGCGTACGGTTAAAGTCCCTGCAACATATTGGGCTTTTCACTGCGCCCGTTGTCAGCGTAACCTCCGTCTGGTGGATGCTGACGGTTATGAAGTGCCCCTGGAACAGGCCAGAGAGCAGGTCGTTTTTAACCCCGTGCGTTAGAGGAGTCTCTTTTGAGCGAAGCCCCTATGCTGCTTTCCCTGCTGCAAAAGCGTCGAAGCATTCGTGTTTTTGAGGACACAGCCGTCGAGGCTGAGACGGTCACCATGCTTACCGAAGCGGTGCTGCGCACCTATTCGTCTCGCGGGAACGATCCCTGGGAATTTCTGTGGATCACCAGGCCCGAGCTGCTGCAAGGGCTCTCCCGGTCAAAACAGCATGGCTCGACTTTTCTCGCCGGGGCTCCCTTGGCTTTGGTCATTTGCGCCGATGAGAGCAAGAGCGATGTCTGGATTGAGGATTGCTCCATTGCTGCCACCATAGTGCAGCTGACGGCCGCGTCCCTCGGTCTGGGAAGCTGCTGGGTGCAGATTCGGCTGCGCCCCCATGATGAGAAGATAAGCGCCGAGGCCTTTGTCCGCGAGCTTCTTGATATTCCTGAAAACTACCGGGTCGAGGCGATCATCGGCCTGGGTTATCCTGGGGAAGAAAAGGCCGGCCATTCAGCTGAGAGCCTCAAATCCGAACGTATTCACACCAACGGTTTCGGCCGGAGCCGGCAATGAAAGCGATCGATCTGAACAAGAGGCTGCAGGGGCAGAAGCCGCCCTGTGTCGTTGATGTGCGTAGCGGCTTCGAATACAGAAGCGGCCATATCCCAGGCGCTCTGCATGCGCCCCTGTGGAAACTCCTTTTTCGCCTGGCCCGGCTGCCGCAGGATCAGCAGGTGCCCGTCGTCGTGGTCTGTGAGCACGGTCCGCGGGCTGAAATGGCCCGCGCGCTGCTGCTGAAGCGGGGCTACCGGGCCGATCTTCTTGACGGGCAGATGGCTGCCTGGCGAAAAGCGTCTTTGCCCCTGGAAAAGTAATCAGAACAACAACAGGACATCCGGTCTGAAGGACAGAGGGGAGGGCGTTTTCCCCTCTGTTTCTTTTGGCTGTGCCAAAGGATGATGATGGATTATCAGGAACTTTATCGGGCTACTCTCTCCAAGTGGGGGAAAGAGGCCCAATACGACCAGGCCGTGGAAGAATGCGCCGAGCTGATTGCCTCCCTTAAGCACCTCAAGCGGGGCAAGGTCGAAGAAGAGGTCATTATTGAAGAATTGGCCGACGTCACTCTCATGGTGGGTCAGTTGACCTATATGTTCGGCGAGGAGAGGGTGCAAAAGGCCGTGGAACGCAAAATCATCAAGCTGCGGGCGTTGCTCGAAAGCGACAGCGGCATCTGATCGCTCTACGTCAAGGATACAAAATGAAGCAGGATAAGGTTTTTGCTGAGAAAAAAGAACAGGTCGAACCCTTCGCCTTCAACGAACAGGTTGTCCGTGTTTTCGATGATATGATCGGCCGTTCCGTCCCCCTCTATCGTGAGAATGTTCGCCGTCAGGCCCAGCTGGCCGCCCGTTATTATCAGCCGGGCAGCCTCATCTATGACCTTGGCTGCTCCAACGGCAATCTGGGTCTCTGTCTCTGTCAGGAATTGGCTGAACGGCCCTTTAACATGGTCGCCGTGGACAACTCGTCTCCCATGCTCGACGCTTATCGGAACCGCCTGTGCGGTCATGCCCGGCAGAAGGATGTGCAGCTTGTTCTCGGTGACGTGTGCGAGGTTGCGTTGGAAAACGCTTCGGTGGTTATCATCAATCTGACCTTGCAGTTTCTGCCCCTGGCTGCCCGAACGGCTCTGATTGGCCGGATTTACAATGGGCTGAGGCCCGGCGGCATCCTGCTGCTGACCGAAAAGGTTGTCCACGCCGACTCCGCCTTCGATGCCATGCAGCAGGAATTCTATTACCGTTTCAAAAAGGAGAACGGCTATTCGCAGATGGAAATCAGTCAGAAACGTGAAGCCCTGGAGAACGTGTTGATTCCCGAGACCCTGGAGGCTCACGTGCAGCGCCTGAGCGAGGCCGGTTTTGTGCGCATGGATGTTTGGCTAAAGTGGTTCAATTTCGCGTCCCTCATTGGCCAGAAAGAGGGCGAGAATGCATAACCTCATCCGCGATGCTGAAGCGCTGGAGCTGGGCTCCTATGCGGAGCCGTTAGCGGAGCTGCTGGATCGGAAGGAGAAGTACATCAGGCAGGTGGATGTCAAGGGGCAGCGCTATCTGCGCACCTTTGCCGAACTGCCAGAGTTGACCGCCTCTTCTCTTGACCTGACGGCCGACGCTGTCCGCATCGGCACGGCGGCGGACAGAGACGAAATCGCCGGTGATCTTCTGCTGGACGCCCTGAAAAGTTACAGTCCCTGGCGCAAAGGGCCTTTCAGCCTGTTCGGCATCGACATCGACAGCGAGTGGGTCTCCTCTCTGAAGTGGAACCGGGTCAAGGACCAGATCGCGTCTTTGCATGACCGTAAGGTTCTCGATGTCGGCAGCAGCAGCGGCTACTACATGTACCGCATGGCCGGAGAAGGGGCTCGCTGCGTAATCGGCCTGGAGCCTTATCTCACCTTTTACTTCCAATATCGCCTGCTCCAGCACTACGCCCGTGTTCCCAACCTCTATGGCCTGCCAGTCAAGTTCGAGGAAATGCCGCTGCTGCGACGCTACTTCGATACGATCTTCTGCATGGGGATTCTCTATCACCGTCGCTCGCCCATCGACGCCCTCATGGAGTTGCGCCACAACCTGCGCCGGGGCGGCGAGCTGGTGCTGGAAACGCTGATTATCGAGGGGGAAGGGGACATGGCGCTTTGTCCTGCCGAGCGCTACGCGAAGATGAATAATGTCTATTTCCTGCCCACGGTCACCTGTCTGACGCACTGGTTGCAGCGGGCAGGTTTTGAAAACGTCCGCTGCATCGATATCACACCGACCACCGGCGCCGAACAGCGCCGAACGGAGTGGATCCAGACGGAATCGCTGCAGGACTTTCTCGATCCCCGTGACAGGGGAAAGACGATAGAGGGTTATCCTGCCCCCCTTCGTGCCATTCTGCTCGCCAACGCCCGTTAAGGCGCACAACGATGGCCTGCGACTCGTTTTAGCTTTTATCCCAGGCCGGCGCGCAGAAATTGTCGGATCATTTCCTGGGAAGGCTGGGGCAGGTTCACAAACTGAATGGCCAGACCCGGAGGGGCATCCGCTTTGTGCAGCCAGTTTTTGTGGTTGGCCCAGGCAACTCGACCGCGGCAGTGTATAGTCTCCTCGCCGGGCAGAGTGAATTCCAGATGGATCTCTGTATCGCGACGCAGCATGCGGTCCGTCTCGATAAACATGCCACCGGGGCTCAGGTCGATACTTCTGCGCTGCACCATCTGTTCCCGGTCCGGTCCGTACAGGACATCCAGGTGAACCTTTCGACGGCGGATATCTTCGTCGGCAATTTTTAGAAAACGATAAGCCGTGGTCAGGAAAATATTGCGATCGATCGGCTTGTTGATGTAGGCGTCGCAGCGGGCTTTCTGGCAGCGCTCACGGTCTTTTTCGTCCTGACTGTTGGTCACCATGACAACCGGAATATGGCAAAGTCCGGGATCCGATTTAATAGCCTGACAGGCCTCGTCCCCATCACCGTCAGGCATGTAAAGATCCATGAAGATCAGATCCGGTTTTTCCGTCTGGGTTTTCTCAAGGGCTTCCTTGGCGCTGCGGGCGGTCAAAAGGAGACAGTTTTCCCGGCGCAGGTATTCTTTTTCCATGGCAATAAAAAGCCCGATATCATCCACCAGCAGGATCTTCTTTTGTTCCACCTCTTTCTCCTTTAATTGTCATATAGCGGGATCAGGATGCCGTTATTTCCCGAAGAGAACGTCTAAGGCAGGGTTGCATGTGCCCGAAAGACGGCTTTCGGCCATACTTCAGATATTACAAGCCGAATGTAAGCAAAAAGAGGGCCACAAAATTTTATTTGATTTTTCTATGGTGAGTATTAACCGAAGGGAAGTGCAGCGGATGCTGACCATTTCTCAGGCGGTCACACGATATGTGCAACCGCCTGAGATGTTCAGGTTCAGTTGATCTGAGATGCTTTTACGGTCGTTCCGGCAAGACCTTTAACCATGCCGACAGCCAGCAGGATGGCAGGAAGGAGTTGGGCGACAATGATCAGGGCGCAGAAGCCAAGGAAGACCCATACGATGATACCGCTGTTGTCTTCCCGCATGCCGGTGGCGGCCAGAACTGAGGAGGCGGACCCAAACAGGATAGTTGCAGCGATGGCGATACTGGTCATGGTTTTCATAGTGTCCTCCTTTTCATTTTTGAACGGTTGTCACTTTCTGCCGTTCAGTTTATCCGGCGGTTGATCGAACAATGACTTATTCCCTTGAACAGGGAAGTCAACCGAAGCAAACCCGGGACGAATTGGTTAAGAAGTAGCAGAACCACGAAGCCGATAAACAAAGGAATCAAAATGCCCTGACTTTCAATGGCGGGGCCGGCTGCAAAAGCGGACCCGGCGAAGATCAGGATGCTCAATAAGGCGTTGTATAGGCTTTTCATATTTCCTCCTGTGGGGTTTCTCTCTGTGTCCCCTTTGCCTTTTAGTTGAGCATGCTCCATGCCAAAAAATAAAAAATTACTCATGTTGGCGCTATCATATTGAAATCAATAAATAAAATTAACCAAGCGAGGGCGTATTTTTAAGATCGGCGTGCTGGACCCTGTATGAGCAGAATATTCATTCGATAAGCTGAAAGCGGGCCCCTTCAGGTGTTCTTATTCTTAACTGACTGAAATTGCAGCTAAAAAACTATTTTAAGTGGTGGATGATTTTTTTATCCATGGTATATTGCCACATCCAGGGGATCAGTAGCCTGAGGAAATTCGATAGAGTCTCTCCAATCTGATTATAGAGATAAGGACTATTTAAAGCGGCAGATCAGGGTTTTTCAGTGCGTCAATTTGAAGCAAAAGGGGATAGCATGGAGATTTTGGATGATGGACAATGTTTTGTGTGTGGCGCGGACAACCCGATTGGCTTGAAAGCGCATTTTAATATCGATAAAGAGGGTCGGAGTGCCGTAGGGAGGGTAAGCATTCCGTCCTCTTTTCAAGGCTGGCAAGATATGGTTCATGGTGGCGTCATCGCTGCTTTGCTTGACGAAACCTGTATTTATGCCTGTCGTTCCATTGGCGACCACTTTGTTACCGCGGAGATTGCCGTCAAATATCTGCGCCCTGTGCCAACCCAGACAGAGGTTGTTGTCACGGCGGAAATCTGTGAAGAGAAAAAGAGAATCCTCCTGGTCACAGCCGAACTGAAGATCGATGACCAGGTTCACGCCAAAGCGCAAGCCAAGGTTTTTCGAGTGGAGCAACCATGACCTGGTTATCTGCCCTGCACCTGGGCCATTATGAATTAGAAGTGATTGTGAGGATTCTTTTGGCTGCTCTGGCCGGTGGTCTTATCGGTCTGGAGCGTGAAAAGCACGGACGCCCTGCCGGCTTGCGGACACATCTGCTGGTGACTGTCGGTTCCTGTTTGATGATGGTGGTGTCTGAGGCGTTTTTTATCAAATACGGGGATGTACCGGGGACCTCGGTCGTTCGCCTCGATCCGGCCCGCATCGCCGCCCAGATCGTCACCGGCATCGGTTTTCTCGGGGCCGGGGTCATTCTCAAAGAGGGGATTTCCGTTCGTGGCCTGACCACGGCGGCCTGCCTGTGGCTTGTCGCCGGCATCGGCATGTCTATCGGCATGGGCCTTTATTTCCCGGCGATACTTAGTACGGTTCTGGCTTTGCTGAGTTTGATGTTTCTCAAAAAACTTGAACCTTTCATCGGTAAGGATCGCTATCTCAAGCTCAGTGTCCTTGCCTTCAACCGAGAGGCATTCTGTGACGATCTGGAGGCGTTGTTTGCCGAGATGAAGCTTCGGGTGAGCGATCTGGAAATGGTGACGGACCTGGAGCATGAAGAGGTGCGGATCGATGTGGTGGTGACCAATCATCACCGGCGCATCGGTAAGGAAATGACCGCTGCCATCAGTAAGATGCCGGGGGTGAAAAAAGTCAGTTTTCGGTGATGGGTTGATAAAAAAAGGGAGCAGCTTGCGGCTGCTCCCTTTTCCTTTGTTCCTTTGTGCGTCAGTCCATTAGCCGCAGGTTTGGGGCTGGGGGCCATCGGCAGCGTGGTCATAAAGGAACTGCTGAATGTCGAGCAGATCCTTCTCACTGATACCCTCGAAGGCCTCAGGCTTGACAGCGTGCTTGTCACGCTCGAAGAAGCGGTCCCACTGGGCCATGGTCTTGCTGACGGGGGTCAGGTTACCGCCCTCAGCGCCTTCGGTGTGGCAGGATTTGCAGTTTTTCTTGTAGAGATATTTACCCTTTTTAGGGTTCCCACCGGTGACGGCCAGAGCAGAAGTGGCGACGAAGGCGACCAGAAGACAAGCGGCCAGTACTTTAATCATGTTACGCATCAGAAAACCTCCATGTTGTTTTCAGGCTGCTTTTTTAGGTGCAGCCTTTGTTAAAAATCGCATCACTATATAACGAATTACTTATGATGGCAATCATTACATTTGGTCGGCCCGCTTTTTTGTTCATGGCAGGTCTTGCACAACGCATGAGCGGACTTCATGTCGAACTCGATTTTAGCTGGTTCCCCACTGCCGTGGCAGCTATCACAGCTGATGGATTCACTGTGGGCCTTGTGGTTGAAGGTCACAGCTCCCCGCTTGTTTTCCAGTACAACGGTGTCGCTGGCCGTGGCGATGACGGCAATGGACAGCAGGGCGATGGTGGACAGCAGCGCTAACATCTTCTTCATGGCATGTTCCTCCTTTGGTTATCTGTTGTTTTACGGCAGTCTCGTGTTGTCCTCACTATAGGTGCCCCGACGTGACTATTCATTCGATATCTATCGTCATTTTGACCGATGTCTGGTTCAATATATATGATATCAGCTAGTTATTGAGAGCCATGTCGGGTGTCAGGGTGGCTTGGAAAAGTGAAATATTTTCCAGTGCGGGAATAAAAACCATATTTCACTTTATCCTATGCCGAGGCCTGATAACAATTTATACTCCTGACCCAACATTGAAAACCATTGGATCCAACAGTTTTATGCCGCTGGGGAGATGCCCTTGTCACAACCGAAAAAAAAGCTGTCAAACGAAGAGGGTCGCTCGGGCCTTATTGTGGCCCATTACGGTGTAGCCGTTGAGGTTCGCTTTGCCGACGGCAGCAGTTGCCAGGTTCGGGTGAAGCGGCAATCCGGTCATGTGGTCGGGGACAATGTCCTCATCCGTGGTGAAGTTTTATACCGCCAACCTCGCCGCACAGAGATGAGCCGTCGGGATGTTCGCGGCAAGATTCGTCTGGTCGCCGCCAACCTCGATGTGCTCGGTATCGTGGTCTGCTGTTCCCCACCTCCTCCCCGGCATTATCTCGATCGGGCCCTTGTTGCCGCCCGTGCTGCGGGCATCGATCCCTTTCTCGTGGTCAACAAGGCCGACCTGCCCGCTACAGCCGCGCTGGTCGATTCTCTGCAGGCGGTCTATGGTGCTCTGATGCCGATTTTCCCGGTCAGCGCTTCCAGCGCAACAGGGCTGGACGCCCTTCGCCATTTTCTCGCGCAGGGACACCGGGCTGTCTTCGTGGGGACTTCCGGGGTCGGCAAGAGCTCTCTTCTGAACGCCCTGGTTCCGGGCATCGATCTTCTCATTGGCGACTTGAGTCAGGACACTGGCCTGGGGCGCCATACCACCACGGTTTCAACCCTGCACTCTCTTGCCAGCGGCGGCGAACTGGTCGATACTCCCGGCTTTCGCGATTTCGGTCTTGTCGATATTTCCGAACAGGAGTTGGCTCATTTTTTCCCCGGGTTCGAAGAAATACAGCAAACGCCCTGTCGCTTCCGCAATTGCCTTCATCGTAACGAACCTGGCTGCCTGGTCCGGATTGGTCTGCAGACGGGGAAGATTCCCGCTGAACGTTATGACTCCTACCTGTATATCCTCGACAATCTACAGGGTGATGATCCTGGCTGGCGCTAGACTGCGGCGCTGTTTTCGCCTAAATCAAAAGTTGTTATAGATTTCGGTGAACCTTCTTGACACCTTTTTTCATGGTTGCTATATTTTCGGCCTGTTAAATCTTTTTAGCGCGCTTAAAACAGTTTCTCCTTACACCAACCACCGTTTCACCCTTTCCGCCTCCCGATTCCCGGGTTGATGGGGCTGCCGTAAAAAGGACGCCATGACTACTACCACCTGTCGCCTGACGGTCCGCTACGCCGAAACGGATGCGCAGGGAATCGTGCATCACTCCAACTATCTCGTCTGGTTCGAAGAGGGGCGGTCCGACTATCTGCGTCAGCAGGGTCTCAACTACACCGACTTTGAAAAATCCGGCTATTATATTGTGGTGGCCGAGGCGCAGGTGAAATACAAGGCACCGGCCTATTATGAAGATGTGATTTCTATTGAGACCAGCCTGGACCGCTTCAAGGGCAAGGTGCTGGAATTCAGCTATTGCGCCTTGAACCAGGAAGGTCGCCTGCTGGCTGAGGGACGCACGGTTCATGTCGTTTTGGGACAGGACCGCCGCCCAGTGGCACTGCCGCCTGAAATGCTGGCCAAAGCTGCACCGGGAGAATCTTAATGAGCAAAGACCATCCCCTGAAAAAAGGCCTGATACAGGTCTATACCGGCAATGGTAAAGGCAAGACGACGGCTTCCCTTGGGCTGGCTTTCCGGGCAGCCGGGCATGGCTTCAGGGTGCGTATTCTGCAATTCATGAAGGGCAGCACGGTGTACGGCGAGCTGGAGTCGGCCAAGCGGCTCACTCCCGAGATCACCATAGAACAGGTTGGCCGCGATACCTTTGTGTCCAAGTCAAATCCTGATCCGATTGATGCAGCCATGGCGCAGGCGGGTTTTGAAAAAGCCCGGGATATAGTGCTATCGGGCGACTACGATCTGGTCATCCTTGACGAACTCAACTGTGCCGTCGATTTCGGGCTTATCCCCGTTGAAGAGGTCAAAGAACTTATCCGCCAGAAACCGGCGCATACCGAACTGGTCATGACCGGACGCGGCGCCCATCCCGATATCATCGCTTTAGCCGATCTGGTGACTGAAATGAGGGAAGTGAAACACTACTACAACTCAGGACAGCACGCCCGCGAGGGGATCGAATCATAGAGGTAAAAAGGAGAGAAATAATGGCAGAAAGAAAACTCAGATTGCTGGTAGCCAAACCCGGACTCGACGGGCATGATCGCGGCGCCAAAATCGTGGCCCGCGCCTTTCGCGATGCCGGCTTTGAAGTCATCTATACCGGCCTGCGCCAGACACCGGAACAGATCGTCAACACCGCCATCCAGGAAGATGTCGACGCTGTCAGCCTTTCCATTCTGTCCGGGGCGCATAACACCCTGTTCGCCAAGGTCATTGAACTGCTCAAGGCCAAAGGGGCGGACGATGTGCCCGTCTTTGGCGGCGGCATTATTCCGGAAGACGATATTCCCGGACTCAAGGCGGTGGGCGTCAAGGAAATTTTCACGCCTGGGACCAGCACTGAGGATATCAATGCCTGGGTGCGGGAAAACATCAAACCCAGGGCCTGAACCAAAGTTTTAATTCAACACGTAATGTATGCGGGCCCTCCATGCCGAGGGCCCGCCTTTTTTGGGCGGCCGCAAGAGGCCGCCCTGTCTTTTCCCTCGTCATAAAACGGCGATGAAGCATGCGAAGTGCAGCGCCTGGTTATCGCCCGCGAACTTCTTGGGCCCTTGTCTTAATCCACAGGAAAGGAATCCTCCTGTCATGTCACTTGCCGACAAAATACTTCAAGGCGACATCCGTTCCGCCGCGCGTCTCATGCGCGATATCGACGACGGCATGCCCCATGCCACCGAAGAACTGAAAAAACTCTATCCCCACACCGGTCGCGCCTACATCATCGGCATTACCGGCCCACCCGGCGCCGGCAAGTCCACCCTCACCGACAAGGTCATTGAGGCCTACCGTAAAAAAGGCAAGACCGTTGCCGTGGTTGCCATCGACCCGACCAGTCCCTTTACTGGCGGCGCCATCCTCGGCGACCGCATCCGCATGAACCGTCACTCCTCCGACGACGGTGTCTTCATCCGTTCCCTCGGCACTCGGGGCCATCTCGGCGGCTTGTCCAATTCCACCGCCGACATTGTCAATGTTTTCGACGCCATGGGCTGGGAGATCATCATCGTCGAGACCGTCGGCGTCGGCCAGGATGAAGTCGAAATCGTGCGCACGGCTCATACTTCCGTGGTGGTGAGCGTGCCCGGACTTGGTGACGACATCCAGGCCATCAAGGCGGGGATTCTCGAAATCGGCGACGTTTTTGCCGTTAACAAAGCCGACCGCCCCGATGCCGATCGCACCGTTCGCGACCTTGAAGTCATGATCGAGATGAATCATCCGCCGGAAGGAAAGTGGTGGCCGCCCGTGGTTAAAACCGTGGCCGCCCGCCAGGACGGTGTCTCCGAGCTTATCGACAAGATAGAGGCCCACCACGCTCACCTGGTGCAGAGCGGTGAACTGGCGCATTTTGAAGAGAACAAAAGCGCCACCCATTTCACCGAGCTGCTCAAGGATGCCCTGTTCCGCCAGGTCTATACCCGCCTGCATGCTGACGATCGTCTGGCCCAGACCATCCAGGCCATTGCCCGCCGCGAGGTCGATCCTTACACCGCCGTTGAGCAGATTCTGCAGCACAGCCTTAAGGTGGACAAGCAATAAACGGTTGACACTCTCGGGTGCAAATTGCTATAAAAGCCATCCTACAAAGGGCGTTTAGCTCAGCGGGAGAGCACTGCCTTCACACGGCAGGGGCCACTGGTTCAATCCCAGTAACGCCCACCAAAAAATCAAGGGGTTAGCGACAAGTCGCTAACCCCCTTTTTTTTATGCTGGCGAAACCGGATGTTTTTGTTAATTGTTTTGGGATGGATAAAAACGTAAACGGAGGCAACACATGAAAATTTTGGCCATCAATGGCAGCCCGAGGAAGTCCTGGAATACCGCTAAGCTTCTGCAGGAAACCCTGAAAGGCGCCGCCTCGCGTGGCGCGGAGACCGAACTGATCCACCTCTATGATCTTGACTTCAAGGGGTGCACCAGCTGCTTCGCCTGCAAACTCAAGGGCGGCAGGAGTTACGGCAAGTGCGCTATGCGCGATGGTCTGACCCCTGTTCTGGATAAACTGGCCGAAGCCGATGCTTTTGTACTGGGGTCGCCGGTCTACTTCGGTACGGTGACGGGGGAGATGCGCTCCTGCATGGAGCGGCTGCTCTTTCCATTTTTTGTCTACGCCCGACAGCCGCAGTCATTGTTCGGCCGGAAAATTCCGACAGCGATGATCTACACCATGAATATTTCGAAAGAGATGATGAAGACTTTTCAGTATGCGGTTCATATGGATATGAACCAGAACTATCTGGCGCGCATCTTCGGCCAGGCCGAAACGCTCTGCGCCTTCGAGACACTCCAGTTCGATGACTACGATAAGTTCGTATTCGACTACTTTGATCCCATCGAGCGCCGCGAGAAATACCAACAGGCATTCCCCGAGGATTGCCGCAAGGCCTTTGAGTTGGGGGTCAGACTGGCAAATCCGTCTTAATGGCTGAAGTTTTTTATCCTGCAATAAAGCGCCTTCGGGCAAATGGCTTTAGCTGCATGTTACCTTCTTTACATGAACGGCCCAGGCTATACACTAACATTTAAGGCTCATCATCCTGTTGTTCGAAGTGTATTGCCCTATGCCGATGTCATGTCTTTCGAGGGAGGTTGTCATGGACAGACGCGCTTTCATCCGTCAAACGCTGCAGGCCGCCCTGGCGGTGACCGCTGTTGGCAGTGTTCCGATTCTTTCCTTGCTGCCCCGGCCGATCCTGGCGGCAGCCGGCTCGACCGTCGCCGTGCGCAAGGGAGAGAATATCCCCTTGCTGGTGCGGCAGACGCTCGACGCTTTGGGAGGCATGACCCAGTTCGTCAAAAAGGGTGAAACCGTGGTGGTGAAGCCCAATATCGGTTGGGACCGTACCCCGGAACTGGCTGCCAACACCAACCCTCTGGTGGTGCGTACCGTGGTGGAACTCTGTCTGGAGGCCGGAGCCAAGCAGGTGCAGGTGTTCGACCGGCCCTGCAACGACCCGCGGCGCTGTTATGTACAGAGCGGTATCCAGGAGGCAGTGGAGTCGATCGGCTCCAATCGGGTGAAGGTAGAACATATGGACCGGCGCGGCTGGCAGGAGCTGGATATCGCTCAGGGAGTGGAACTGCAGCGTTGGGAATTTTACCGACCGGCGCTGGAAGCCGATCGCTTCATCAATTTACCCATTGCCAAACATCACGGGCTCTCCACCGTCACTTTGGGCATGAAAAACATCATGGGGGTGATTGGCGGCAACCGCGGGCGCCTGCATCGGCAGATCGACGAGGCCCTCTGTGACATCAACCTCATCGTCCCTTCCGATCTGACCCTCATCGACGCCACCCGTGTTCTTGTCGCTAATGGGCCACAGGGGGGGAGGGCGGAAGATGTGCGCCGGCTCGACACTCTGGTTGCCTCGGCAGATATTGTCGCCGCCGACAGTATCGCCGCGACCCTCTTGGGGCATCAGCCCGACGACATTTCGACCCTGGTGACCGCTGGCCGACGAGGGCTGGGCATCGCCGATCTTGCCCGGATACGGCGGGTCTGATGCATTTCCCCCCCATGCGAACCGTAAGGCGCAGCGTCCAGATCCTGACCCTGTTCGGTTTTTTGTGGCTTTTTCTGCAGACGGAATACCGGGGTGAAGACGATCTCCCCTGGCCGGTCAGTCTCCTCTTTCGCCTCGATCCGCTGGCCGCGCTGGCCGATGCTTTGGCGCCGGGAGACTTCCACTGGCGTCTGTTGTGGCCTGCCTTTGTTCTGCTGCTGCTGACCTTTGTCCTGGGCCGCTTCTTCTGTGGGTGGATCTGTCCGCTGGGCACCACCCTGGATGGCCTCGGCCATGGTATCGGTCGTGGCCGGCGGGTACTGTCACCGGCCTGGCGGCGCGTGAAATATTATCTCCTCTTTGCCCTTGTCGCGGCCGGCCTGGTCGGTGTGCAGCTGCTCGGTCTCTTTGACCCGCTGGCAATCTTTCTGCGCACTCTCACCGTAGCGGTTTATCCGGCCTGGAATCTGTTCTGGAACGAGGGATTCACCGCCCTTTACGAGCACCGGGTGCCGCTTCTGTCAGAGACAGCCGATGCTGTCTGGCCTTTCTTTCGCGACTATCTGCTGGCCTTCCATCCGCCGACCTTCACGCTGGCTCTTTTCACCCTGCTGGTCTTTGTCGCTATACTGATGCTGGAGCGGCTTGAACGACGTTTCTGGTGCAAAAATCTCTGTCCATTGGGAGCTCTGCTCGGTCTCTGTTCCCGCTATGCCCTGCTGCAGCGCAACCCATCAGCCGCCTGCGCCGATTGCCGGCGCTGCCTGCAGGCCTGCCGGATGAATGCGGTGGGGGAGGAGAGCAGGCGTTCCGAGGAGTGCGTTCTCTGTTTCGACTGTGACGGATTCTGCCCGCAGGAGCGCGTCCACTGGCGTTTCGATTATCGGCGGCCGTCGACGTCCGTCGATCTTACCCGGCGCGGCACGGTGACAGCTTTAGCTGCTGGCGTGCTGGTAGCGCCGATGTTTCGTCTAAGCCCCGACCCCGGTCGTCACGGATTTCTGCTGCGACCGCCCGGAGCCGTGGCGGAGGAGGAGTTCCTGCGCCGCTGCGTGCGCTGTGGTGAATGCCTCAAGGTCTGTATCGGCGGCGTGCTCCATCTCGCCTTCCTGCAGGCGGGGCCGGCCGGCCTGTGGACGCCGCTGGTCGTACCGCGCCTTGGCTACTGCGAATACAACTGCACGCTGTGCGGCCAGGTCTGCCCCACCGGCGCCATCAAGCGCCTCGGTCTGGAAGAGAAACGCCGCACAGTCATCGGCCTGGCCGTTTTCAACAAGGATCGCTGCCTTCCCTTCGCCCGTGGCAGTGAATGCCTGGTGTGCGAAGAGCACTGTCCGACGCCAGAAAAAGCCATTGTCTTTGAGGAAAAAGAAGTCCTCTTCGCGGGAGAAATCCGTCAGCTCAAAATACCCCGGGTAGTGGAAAATTTGTGCATCGGCTGCGGTATCTGCGAGACCCGCTGCCCTCTGGAGGGGGCCAGCGCCATCCGGGTTATAAGCGAAGGGGAGAGCCGCCGGCGCCGACTTTAGGTTGTGCTTTGCTTCCGAGGCAAGGCTTCTTTGTTTCTTCAAAGCATGTAAAAAGGGTCATTGACGGCTGTAGCCTGTCAATGACCCTTTTTGTTCTTTTGTATGAGTGAGCGATTTCGTCAGGTGCCGGTGGACTCTTTCTGCATGGCTTCTTTCAGTTTGGTCAGCATGCGTTCGCGATATTCGACGATGTCTCTGCGCAGGGAATTCAGCTTGGCAACCCTGTCGTCGATGGTATGGATATGCTGGTCGAAGATGCCGATGAGTTCGGGGATGAGCCGATCCGTCTTTTTGGCATTGCCGTAAACCTCATACAGGTGCTGCATTTCTTTGATGGTCAGGCCCAGGTCCCGCAGTTTAATGATGAATCTGATTCTTCTCACCATATACGGTGTATAGCCTCGGTTGGCCCGGTCAAGTCGTTCTACTGACTCGATGATGCCGACCTCTTCCCAGTAGCGCAGCGTCCGTGTCGAAATCCCCAGATCTTTGCACAGCGTGCCAATAGGAACAATTTCTTCGGTTGGCGGTATGTCTTCACTCATGGCGTCCCTCGCAGATGATTTATTTTTTCCTGCGCAGTATGACATTGACGTAAATAAAATGAAACTTAAAATTTTACTTTTGCGGTCATAATTTAAAAAAATAACAGTGTTATGGAGAAAAGTGACAAAAAAATCAGATAGTTAGCCATTGGTAAAATCTGTGAAAAATGTAAAACAAAAAAACGTTCAAAAAATCGTTGACATGCACGTAAATGCAAATTACAAATAGTCCTAAAGGAAGCGGTTTGTGGCCGCCCTGTCGAGACCCCGTGCCGTCGGGGAACATGTCATGTAAAGGGAAATGCAAAAAGGAGGAGGGTATGTCTGAATTTCTCAGCCGAATCAGGAAAAAGAGCCTGCACGCCAGGGTGATGAAGCCGGAGGACACTATTCCGTTTTTTAAGAACGGCATGGATCTGGGCTGGTCGGGATTTACCCCGGTCGGATATCCGAAGGTGGTGCCTCTGGCCCTGGCTGACTACGTTGAGCAGAACAACCTGCAGGGCAAGATGCGCTTCAATCTCTTTATCGGCGCCTCCATCGGTCAGGAGGTTGAGGATCGCTGGGCCTCCCTTCAGATGACCGACAAGCGCTGGCCCTACCAGACGGGAAAGGTGATCCAGAAGCAGGTCAACGACGGTACCGTGCGCATGGGAGACAAGCATCTGTCCCTCTATGCCCAGGATCTCGGCTACGGCTACTACACCAAGGGCAGGGGAGGCGGTTTCGATCTTGGTCTGGTGGAAGCCTCGGGCATTGCCGAGGACGGCAGCATTATCCTGGCCGGCTCCATCGGCGCGGCCACGGAGGTCATTCAGTACTCGGACAAGCTCATCATCGAGATCAACACGGCCATTCCCTCCTTCGAAGGGTTGCATGACATCGTCATGCTCGACAAGCCGCCCCATCGCAAGCCCTACCTGATCAGCCGGGTCGATGATCGCATCGGCACCCTGCATGTCCCCTGTGATCACGACAAGATTATCGCCATTGTGGAGTCCCAGAAACCGGACCGCGGGCGGCCGTTGGGCCCGCCGGACGAGATTTCCGAGCGCATCGCCGCCAACATCCTCGACTTCTTCGGGGCGGAGGTGAAAGCGGGGCGGTTGCCGAAAAACCTGCTCCCCCTGCAGTCGGGGGTCGGCAATATCGCCAACGCCGTGGTCGGCGGTCTGGTGAACGGTCCCTTCAGCAATCTCAAGGTCTGGACCGAGGTCATCCAGGACACCATGCTCGACTTTTTCGATTCGGGCAAACTCGACTTCGCCTCGTCCACCTCACTCTCCCTGTCGGAGCCGGGTTTTGAGCGCTTCTACCAGAACTGGGACAAGTACGCCAGCAAGGTCATCCTGCGCCCCATGCAGGTGAGCAACAATCCCGAGCCCATCCGCCGTCTGGGGGTGATCGCCATGAACACCCCGGTGGAATTCGATATCTACGGCCACGCCAATTCGACCCTGGTGGGTGGCACCCGCATGGTCAACGGCATCGGCGGTTCCGGCGACTTTCTACGTAACGCGGCGCTGTCCATCATGCATACGCCATCGACGCGCCCCTCCAAGACAGACCCGACGGGGATTACATGTGTCGTTCCCTTCGCCACCCATGTCGATCACACCGAGCACGATCTCGACATCCTCGTCACCGAGCAGGGTCTGGCCGATCTGCGCGGCCTCTGCCCGCGCGAACGGGCGCGGGAGATCATCGCCAAGTGCGCTCACCCCGATTACCGGCCGATCCTGACCGAATACTACGAGCGCGCCGAAAAGGACTGCTTTGCCCGCGGTGTCGGCCACGAGCCCCACATGCTTTTCAAGGCCTTTCGCATGCAGGAGTCGCTGGCCACCAAAGGAACCATGAAGATCGACAGCTGGGAGTAGCCTATGTCAGCGAGCGCCGGAAAATTCACCCATAAATACGAGATGCAGAATGTCCAGTTCGTGCTGGATATCCTCCATCTGCTGACGGTGTCGCCCTCCGGCGAAAAGATGACAACCTTTGTGGAGAAGATGACGAGCGCCAGCAAATACAAAGTTTTTCGCATGTTGCATACGCTGGAGATCAAGAACTTTGTCGCCAGGAACAGCGCCGGAGACTATCACCTGGGGCCGGCGGCATTCAGTCTGGCACGGGGCATACTCTCAGATAACGGCCGGGCGTCAAAACTTCGCCCCGTGCTGGAGGAACTGGCGGCCGCCACCGGCGAGGCGGTCTATCTGGGCAGGATGAATGACGAGATGGCATTGCTCATCGACGCGGTCGAGTGCCGCCAGGTGGTGAGGGCCATCGGTTGCCTGGGGGCTTCTTTTCCGGTAACAGAGGGGCGCCTGCTGGAAGAATCTCCTATCTGCCGTATTTATGGGGCGGACGAAACACTGCTTGACGAGGTGTCGACGCTGTCTGTCGTCTTTGCAGGGCAGCATGAGTTGCGGCAAATGACGCTGGTATTGGCGGTACCTGTCTGCCGCATGAACGAGGCGCATATCACCGAGGAGCTGCTGCCCCTGCTTTCGCGCTGTGCCAGAAATTTGGGCGAGATGTACGGATGGCAGGACAGCCGTCATCTCGGTCGGCAAACACTGAAGAGCTATACGTACTTATCGGGTTAACGAGTGGGCTTCATCCTCTCGGGTTGAGGGGATGGGGATTTTTCAAGCGGTTCACCAACCAAGAATGGAGTCGTCACGATGAAAAAAAACAGGTATGTGGGATTGATCGCCGTTGTCTTTATGATTCTGACTTTTTCGTCCAACACATTTGCCGCCCAACTGCGCATGTTGTCCGCTTTCCATGAGAACTTCATCTTCAACGTAGGTGCTACCGCCAAGATGATCAAGAACCTGGAGGAGATATCCGGGGGCAAAATGAAGGTGGCTTTCCACGGCCCCGATGTCATACCGACCTTCGAGCAGTTCCAGCCTCTGCAGGCCGGCATCTTTGACCTGTCCTTCACTCATGCCACTTACCACGCCGGGACCATCAGTGTAGGGGTCGGCATGGACGCGACCCTGGCCGATCCGACCAAGCGTCGTGAGTCGGGCCTCTTCGACTTCCTGGACAAAGAGTACAACAAGCTGGGCGTCAAGCTCGTCGCTCTCCCTCCCGTCGCCCCCTATCATTTTATTACGCGCAATCCCTTAAGTGGCAACAAGCCGAGTCTGGCTGGCCTGAAGATGCGCAGCAACCCCAGCCTGCAAAACACCATCCTGGCCCTGGGAGGCTCGCCGGTGACCATGGCCGGTGGTGACGTCTATACCTCTTTGCAGCGCGGTGTCATTGACGGTGCGGCCTGGACCCTGGTCGGGGTCAAGGATTTCAAATGGCAGGAAGTCGCCAACTATATGGTGCGTCCGACCTTCGGCTCCATCTCCATGATGATCGCGATGAATCTGGATAAATACAACGCTCTGACCCCGGAACAGCGTCAGTGGATCGATGAGGCCGGCAGGAAGACCGAGCTCGACAGCCTGGAGTTTTTCAATGACCTCGTCGAGGAGGAGATTGCCTTTCTGCAGAACCAGGGCATGAAGGTGACCAACATGCACCCGGAGGACAAGGAAAAGGTGGAAATATACTGGAATAATGGCCTCTGGGACATGGCCAAGCAGTCTTCCCCTGCGGCCGGACCCAAGTTCCGTGAATTGGCGGTCGAAAAAGGTATGACGCGATGAACACTGGGAGCCTCAACAATTCCCAGCCGGCCATCCTGAAAGGGATGGCCGGCATCCTCGACCTGTTGACGCGGGTGAGTTACGTCCTGAGCGGGCTGGCCCTGGCAGGCATGGTGTCCCTGATCCTCTACGAAGTCTCCATGCGCTACTTCTTCAATGCCCCGACCAACTGGTCCAGTGATGTCAACCAATGGCTCTTCGCCCTGACCGTCATGCTGGCGCTGCCTGAAATCACCAGGGCCAACGGCAACGTGGCCATCACCATCATCATCGAGAAACTGCCGCAAAAAAGAAAGCTGTTGGTTTATCGGAGTATCGCTTTTCTGGGTTTTTTGGTGTGTATCGCCGTTTTCACTATCGCCGGGCTCGAATCTTTTCGCCAGTTTCAGCGCGGCATTGCGACCATGTGGGTCAACCCGATACCCAAATGGTGGATATCTACGGTCATTCCCTTGGGTTTTCTGCTGAGCGGGTTCCAGTTTCTGCGTGAGGGGTTGAGACCCAACCCTCCGGGCGAAGTATAGGAGAAATCTCATGGATTGGGGCGTCACTTTATCGATTGCCATTGTCGTGCTGCTGAGCTTGTTTGCCATAGGAATGCCGGTCTTTGTTGCTTTCCTCGTGGTGAATGTCATCGGTGTCTTCCTGTTGTTCGGCAGCAGTGGGTTTGGCATGTTTGCCAACAGCATCTACCAGACCATAACCCAGGAATCACTGATGGCCATTCCCCTCTTTATTCTCATGGGGGAAATCCTTTTTCGCTCCAATGCGGTGGAGATTCTCATCGATTCCATCGATAAAATGGTAGGCAACGTGCGCGGGCGCAATTACGTCCTTGTCACGTCCCTGTCTACGGTCTTCGGCGCCCTGAGTGGTTCGGCGGTGGCGGTGGCCGCCATGCTGGGTCGCTCGGTGATGCCGACCATGGATGCGCGGGGTTACGATACCCGTCTTTCCATCAGTGCGATACTGGGTGGTGCCAGCCTGGCACCCATCATCCCGCCGAGCCTGCTGGTCATCATGGTCGGCTCCATGGTGGATGTCTCCATCGCCAAGCTGCTCATCGCCGGCATCGTGCCGGGCATCATGATGGCGGTCATCATGGTCATCTACGTCTATATCCGCCTCCTGCGCAATCCGGCCCTGGAGCCGGCTGGCGACGGGGTTGCGAAGGAGAGGGTGAGCGCCCGCGAATTTTTTACGGCCCTGGCCCGCACCCTGCCGTTTCTCATCGTCATCTTCTCGGTCATGGGACTGATTCTCATGGGGATCGTAACACCGACGGAGTCGGCGGCGACGGGTGTGCTCGGCGCTATGCTGGCGGCGGCGGTCTTTCGCAAACTCTCCTTCAAAATGCTCTACGAGGCGGTGCTGGGCACCTGTTCGGTCAGCACCATGATCCTGGTCATCATGGCCAGCTCCATGCTCTTCGGCCAACTGCTGTCCTTCACGGGCGCTTC
Organism: Desulfuromonas sp. AOP6; assembly: GCF_009731355.2. Taxonomy (GTDB): domain Bacteria; phylum Desulfobacterota; class Desulfuromonadia; order Desulfuromonadales; family SZUA-540; genus SZUA-540. The sequence goes on along the minus strand of NZ_AP022810.1, from coordinate 1,904,437 downwards.
GAGCGGGCTGGTTCGGATGGCCTCCGAACTGGACCTCCCCCTGGTGGGCACCTTTTTCGTGCTCATGCTGGTCCCTTTCATCCTCTGTATGTTCGTCGATCTCTTCGCCGTCATGCTGGTGGCCATCCCGATCTACGACCCCCTGCTGCAGGTCTACAATTTCGATCCCGTCTGGTTCTGGATGCTCTTTCTCATCAATCTGACACTGGGGAGTCTGACTCCTCCCTTCGGTTACACGATCTTTGCCCTCAAGGGGGCGATGCCGGAACTGACCCTGGACGACGTCTATGGGGGAGCCTGGCCGATGGTGGGGCTCTTTATCCTGGGGATGGCCATTATGTACGTTTTCCCAGCCATCGTGACCTTCCTCCCAGCCCTTATTGGCTGATCATTCTGAACGTGAGCATGCACGGGACAACGAAAGGGGCCTGACGATGACACCTAAAATCAAAAAAATACTCTATGCCACCGATCTTTCTTCCAACGCCAATTACGCTTTCGGTTATGCCGTGAGCCTGGCGCTGAGTCATGGAGCCAAGATATCCATCATCAACGTCTACGAAAAGTTGACGAATAATCGCAATATTCAAATGCGTTCCGTGGACTTTGCCACGGCCAAGAACAAGCTGACGGAGAAAATTCAGGCGCAGCTGAAGATGTACGGCAAAAAGGAGAATGTGGAGGAGTGTCTTTACACCAAACTGGTGGACAGCATTCACGTCACCGCCGGCATGCCGGTCGAGGCTATCATCGCGCAATCGAAAAAAGACGACTGTGACCTGATTGTCATGGGGACCCACGGGCACACCTGTCTGTTCCGGGCACTTATCGGCAGCACGGCACAGAAGATGGTGCAGGAAAGCACGATTCCTGTGCTGGTTGTACGCATCCCAGAAAAATAAAAGGAGACAGGATATGTCCAGCGCTGCACGGGCAGGAGATGAAGGCATCAGCCTGCTTTACAATCTGAGCAAGGAAGAACTGGTGAAAATTATTGTCGACGATGCCAAGAACTGGCTGGCCCATGACGGCCTCTGGTTTCAGGCCATCGAACGGCGCTACGGTATGGAGGTGGCGGTGGAGGCCGATATCGAAGCCTGGCGCTATTTCACCGTGATTGAAGCCAGGCGCATCATGGAGCGCCTGGGCCTGAAGCCGGGAGGAGGCATTCCCGCTCTGGTGGAATGCCTCAAGCACCGTTTCTACGCCCGCCTGAACCTGCAGGAGTGTATCGAGCAGACCGATACGCGGGTGGTCTTCCGTATGCTTGACTGCCGCGTGCAGTCTGCCCGCAAGCGCAAGGGGCTTCCGGATCACCCCTGCAAATCGGTGGGTATTGTCGAATACGGCGAGTTCGCCAAAACCATCGACCCGCGCCTGGTCACCCGATGTATCGCCTGTCCGCCCGATCCCCATCCGGACGATTTCTGGTGCGCCTGGGAATTTACGCTGCAGGACTGATGTGATGATTCGACTTGCCCAGAGGAGGGAACCATGCACCAACAGATAGCACCCTACAAAAGCCAGCATAAACTGCGTTTTGTGACCGCCACCAGTCTTTTTGACGGCCACGACGTTTCCATCAATATTGTGCGCCGCCTGCTGCAGGCCTCCGGCGCCGAGGTGATCCATCTTGGCCATAACCGTTCCGTCGACGAGATCGTCACGGCCGCCATTCAGGAAGACGCCCACGGTATCAACATCAGCAGCTACCAGGGCGGTCATGTCGAATTCTTCCAGTACACCATGGATCTGCTGCGCGAACGCGGCGCCGGCCACATCAAGGTCTTCGGCGGCGGCGGCGGCGTCATCATCCCCGAGGAGATCAAGAGGATCGAATCCTGCGGGGTGACCAAGATCTTCTCCCCCGAAGACGGCCGCCGCATGGGACTGCAGGGGATGATCAACTTCATGCTGAAGCAGTGCGATTTCAGCCTGGAGCGCCATCCCGACGAAGAGCTGCAGAAGTTGGCCCAGCAGGACATCCGGGCCATCAATACCATTATCTCCCTGGCCGAAGACTCGGTTCACGCTGGCAGCGAAGGCGGCTATGCCCGACTGCGCGACCAGGTCAAGGCCATGGCCCGCTCGGTGCCGGTGCTGGGAGTGACCGGCACTGGCGGCGCCGGCAAGAGTTCCCTGTGCGATGAACTGGTCTTGCGTTTTTTACGGGATTTTCCCGACAAGAGCGTCGCTATCCTCGCCGTCGATCCCTCCCGGCAGCGTACGGGCGGCGCCCTGCTGGGGGATCGCATCCGCATGAATTCCATCGCCGGCAAACGGGTCTACATGCGCTCCCTGGCCACGCGGGATTCACGCTCCGAGCTGTCCCTGGCCATTCAGGATGCCCTCGACGTGGTGCGCGCCTCGGGTTTCGACCTTGTCATCGTCGAGACCTCCGGCATCGGTCAGGGCGATGCCTCCGTCGTGCCCATCTGCGATCTTTCGCTCTACGTGATGACTTCCGAGTTTGGGGCGCCGACCCAGTTGGAGAAGATCGATATGCTCGACTTCGCCGATCTGGTCGCCATCAACAAGTTCGAACGCAAGGGTTCCGAGGACGCCCTGCGCAACGTCAAGAAGCAGGTGCGGCGCAACCGCAATCAGTTTGATGTCCCTGATGAGGCGATTCCCGTCTATGGCACCATCGCCTCCCAGTTCAACGACCCCGGCGTCTCCGTCCTCTACCTGGCCGTGCTGGAGAAGCTCAATGAGAAACGGCAACTGGGCTGGCAATCAAAAATGCAGGTGAGCGACGGCGACAGTCTGAGCAAGACGGTCATCTCCGCCGACCGCATCCATTACCTGGGGGAGATTGCCCAGACAGTGCGGAGTTACCACAAGGATGTCGAACAGCAGAGCAAGGTGGCCCGCGCCCTCGGCCAGCTCAAAGCCACCCTGGCCCAGTTGCCGGAGGGGCTGGCGGCGGCTGAAGAGGTGGCTGGCCTGATACGAAAGACGGAGTCCATGCTGCATGAAGAGCCGCGCCAGTTGCTCGATTGTTGGGATGAACTGAAGCAGGCCTACCGTCAGGATGCCCTGGTGACCAAGGTGCGCGACCGGGAGATCCGCACCGAGCTCTTCAGTACCAGCCTCTCGGGTACGCGTATCCCCCGGGTCAGCCTGCCGCGCTACACCGACCAGGGCGACATCCTGCGCTGGCTCATGCTGGAGAACCTGCCAGGCTACTTCCCCTACACGGCCGGCGTCTTCCCCTTCAAACGGGCTGAGGAGGATCCCAAGCGGCAGTTCGCCGGGGAGGGGAGCCCCGAGCGCACCAACCGGCGCTTCCACTATCTCTGCCAGGACGACGGCGCCAAGCGACTCTCCACGGCTTTTGACAGCGTCACCCTCTATGGGGCCGATCCCGATACGCCGCCCGATGTCTACGGCAAGGTCGGTGAGAGTGGTGTCTCCATCTGCAACGTCGAAGACATGGGCAAGCTCTTTGCCGGCTTTGACCTGTGCGCGCCGTCCACCAGCGTCTCCATGACCATAAACGGCCCGGCCCCGGCCATGCTGGCCATGTTCTTCAATGTGGCCATCGGTCAGCAGGTCGACAAATTTGTGGAACAGCAGGGGAGGCAGCCGAATGCGGAAGAGGTGGCGCAGATCAAGAGCGCCACCCTGCAGAACGTGCGCGGCACCGTGCAGGCCGATATTCTCAAAGAGGACCAGGGCCAGAACACCTGCCTCTTCTCCATCGATTTCGCTCTCAAGATCATGGGGGACATGCAGCAGTACTTCATCGACCAGAAGGTGCGCAACTACTACTCGGTGTCCATCAGCGGCTACCACATCGCCGAAGCGGGGGCCAACCCCATCACCCAGCTGGCATTGACCCTGTCCAACGGCTTCACCTATGTCGAGTACTATCTGTCGCGGGGGATGCATATCGATGATTTCGCCCCCAACCTCTCTTTCTTCTTCAGCAACGGCCTCGACCCGGAGTATTCGGTCATCGGCCGGGTGGCGCGGCGCCTTTGGGCCGTGACCATGCGGGAGAAGTACGGGGCCAACGAGCGCAGCCAGAAATTGAAGTACCACATTCAGACCTCGGGGCGTTCCCTGCACGCCCAGGAGATGGACTTCAACGACATCCGCACGACTCTGCAGGCTCTCATCGCCATCTATGACAACTGCAACTCGCTGCACACCAATGCCTACGATGAGGCGGTGACGACGCCTACAGAGGAGTCGGTGCGGCGGGCCATGGCCATCCAGATGATCATCAGCAAGGAGTTCGGGCTGACCAGGAATGAAAACCCCGTGCAGGGATCTTTCATCATTGAGGAGCTGACCGACCTGGTGGAGGAGGCGGTCCTGCAGGAGTTCGAGCGCCTCGACCATCGCGGTGGCGTGCTCGGGGCCATGGAGACCCAGTATCAGCGCAGCAAAATTCAGGATGAATCAATGCTCTATGAGCACAAAAAACACAATGGCGACCTGCCTATCGTCGGTGTCAACACCTTCCTCAGCCCCCGGGCCGATGAGGCAGGCTACGATATTCCCGGTGAACTGGCGCGGGCTACCCCGGAGGAAAAGGAGAGGCAGATTGCCAATCTGCGCGCCTTTCAGGAGAAGAACAAAGACCAGGCGCCACAGGCCCTCGAGCGCCTGAAAGAGGTGGCCGTTACCGGCGGCAATATCTTTGCCGAAATGATGGAAACGGTCAAAGTCGCTTCTCTCGGTCAGATCACCCAGGCCCTTTTCGAGGTCGGCGGGCGCTACCGGCGCAACATGTAGGACTACTTTGGGGGGCTGCGGCCCCCCAAAAAGTACCCTTTTGCCAAAAGGAGAACAGTGTGGACATTTTTGAAGTCATTCGCGACCGACGCAGTATCCGCAAGTACAAGGACAGCCCCGTCGAGCCCGAAAAGATCGAGCAGATTCTCGACGCGGCCCGGCTGGCGCCTTCCTGGAAGAACATGCAGTGCTGGCGCTTTCTTGTCCTGCGGGATCCGGCCCGGCGGGCGGCTCTGCTGGAGGCCATTCCGGACGACAATCCCGGCAAGAAGGCGGTGGCCGCCGCGCCGGTGATCATTCTGCTCTGCGCCGATCCGCGCGAGTCCGACGTCGAGAACGGCATCCCCTACTACGTAGCCGACGCCGCCATCGCTTTTGAGCATCTCTGTCTGGCAGCCCACGCCTTAGGCCTCGGCACCTGCTGGATGGGATGGTACGACGAGGCCAAAATCAAGGCGGCGCTGGCCATCCCCGAGCCCATGCGCGTGGTCGGCTTTACTCCTCTGGGCATTCCAGATCAGGAGCCGAAGCCGCGCCCGCGTAAGGCGCTGACGGATATCGCCTACTTCGACACCTGGCCTGCCAACGAATAGGAGAATACCACCATGATCGACCTGACCGAATTGCAGCAGCGCATAGCCGCCATGCAGGATCTGCTGAAAGCGAAAGGGCTGGACGGCGCCCTGTTTATCTACCCCATCGACGTCTACTACTTCAGCGGTACCCGCCAGAATGCCACCTTGTGGATGCCGTCGGAGGGGACGCCGCTTCTCATGGTACGCAAGAGCCTCGAGCGGGCCCGGCAGGAAAGCCCCCTGGCCGATATCCGGCCCTTTCCCTCCAGTCGGGATTTTGCGTCCGTCATTCCAGCCGAAGCCGTCAAGCTCGGACTGACCTTCGATGTGCTGCCCGTGCAGCAGCTCAACTTCTACACCAAACTGCTGGCAGGGCGGGAGTTCGTCGACATCTCCCCCCTCAATCGCGAGGTACGCTCGGTGAAGTCCCCCTTCGAGGTCGAGCTGCTGCGGCGCAGCGGCGCCAGCCTCAGTTCCGTCTTCACCCAGGTGCCGGAATTCCTGCGGGCGGGGATGCGCGAGCTCGATCTGTCGGCCGAATTCGAATGCCGCCTGCGCAAGGCGGGCAACGAAGGCTATGTGCGCATGCGCGCCTTCAATCAGGAGCTCTTTCAGGGGCTGGCGGTGTCGGCCGGCGGTGCCAGCTACGGCTTTTTTGACGGCGCCGTCACCGGCAGGGGGCTGTCCAACGCTTCGCCCCACGGCGCCTCCCTCGACGTCATCGAGAGAAACGTCCCCATCCTCCTCGACTATACCGGCGTCTTTGAAGGCTATATTACCGATATGACCCGAATTTTCGTCGTTGGCGACCTCGATGACGAACTCAAGCACGCCTTTGATGTCTCCGTGGCCATTCAGGCTTATCTGCAGGCTGCCCTGAAACCGGGGGCCATTTGCGAGGAACTCTTCCTGCGGTCCGTCGAGATGGCGGCAGAAGCCGGTCTCGGTGGTTCCTTCATGGGTATGCCCGGGGAGCAGGCTCGTTTCGTCGGCCACGGGGTCGGCCTGGAGCTCGATGAGTTTCCAGTCATTGCCCAGGGTTTTAAAGTCCCCCTCAAAGAAGGGCATGTCATCGCAATAGAACCGAAGTTTGTTCTTCCCGGCAAAGGGGTGGTCGGCATTGAAAACACCTTCGTCACCACAGCCATAGGTGGTGTCAAACTCACCGATATCCCAGATGTAATTACCTACCTGTAGAGTCTTTGCCGTTCGCACTACAAGTCTTTTTGTGTGCGAACGGTTTCTTTTTTAAGCGTAAATTCGCCACGATAATCTGTGTTCACTTCGTAAAATTAAAATAAAGTTTTATTTTTGATTGACATGTACGTAAACGAAATTTATTATCGGGTTAACTTTTTCAGGAGGTGGAATAGATGAGTGCTGATGTTTATGTGGTGGAGGCCAAGAGAACGCCTTTCGGCTCCTTTGGAGGCGTCCTGGCCGATGTTCCTGCCGCTGTTCTGGGCACGACGGCCATCCAGGGGGTGCTGCAGGCAGCGTCCCTGTCGCCTGAGGCGGTAGACGAAGTCATTGTCGGTCAGGTCCTGGCCGGCGGTTGCGGTCAGGCCCCGGCCCGGCAAGCCATGCGTGGGGCCGGTATCCCCGATTCAGCGGCCGCCCTGACGATCAACAAGGTCTGCGGCAGCGGCTTGAAGGCTGTCATGCTGGGCGCTGATTCAATCCGGCTCGGCGAGTCGCAGCTGGTCGTCGCCGGCGGCATGGAAAGCATGTCCCTGGCCCCTTATGTTCTCAGCAAGGCTCGCACGGGTTATCGCATGGGGAACGGTGAACTTGTCGATCTGATGGTCTTCGACGGTCTTACCGACCCCTATACCGGACGCCACATGGGGGAGATCGGCGAAGCGAGCGTCGAGCGCCACGGTCTAAGCCGTCAGGAGCAGGACAAACTGGCGCTGCGCTCCTACCGCCTGGCCCAGGCCGCCGTTGAGAGCGGGGTCTTCGCTGAAGAGATCGTCCCCGTGGTCAAAAAGGGCAGGGGGGGAGAAACGGTCATCGAGAAGGACGAGGAACCCTTCAAGGTCGATTTCGACCGCCTGACCGGGTTGCGGGCCGTCTTCAAAAAGGACGGCACCATCACCGCCGGCAACGCCTCCACCATCAACGATGGCGCCGCCATGCTGCTGCTGGCCGGTGAAGAGGCGCTCAGGCGGCACCAGTTGAAGCCGCGGGCCCGGATAGTGGCCCAGGCTACCGAAAGCCGCCATCCCGACGAGTTCCCCGAGGCCCCCATCGGCGCCATCGCCAAGGTCTGTGCCAAGGCCGGACTGTCGGTGGCCGATATCGATCTCTTTGAAATCAACGAGGCCTTTGCTTCCGTGGCCCTGCTGGCCATCAAGGCCCATAACATTCCACTGGATAAGGTCAACGTCCATGGCGGCGCCTGCGCCATCGGTCATCCCATCGGTGCCAGCGGGGCCCGTCTGGCGACCACCCTCATCCGGGAACTGGAGAAGCGTCAGCTGCGCTATGGTCTGGCCACTCTGTGCATCGGCGGCGGCGAAGCCGTGGCCGTCATTTTTGAACGTATCGCCTGAAAAGGAGCACACCTATGATTACCACGATTGGCGTATTGGGGGCAGGACAGATGGGCAACGGCATCGCCCACGTCTTTGCCCAGTTCGGATATGAAGTCGTGTTGTACGACATCGCCCAGCACCAGCTCGACAGGGCGGTGGCCACCATACGGCAGAACCTGGAGCGCCAGGCGAAGAAAGGCGCCATCGCCGACAGCCTGGTGACCGAATCTCTCGGCCGGATCAAGACCACCAAGGCCATGGAAGAACTGGCGGCAGTCGATTTCGCCATCGAGGCTGTCACCGAGAACGAAACCCTCAAGCTGGAAATCTTTCGTCAGCTCGACGGCATCGTCAAGCCTGAAGCCTTTCTCGCCTCCAACACCTCCTCCATTCCCATCACCAAGATCGCCGCCGTAACCGGACGGCCCGAGAAGGTCATCGGCATGCACTTCATGAATCCGGTGCCGGTGATGAAGCTCGTCGAGGTCATCCGCGGCCACGCCACCAGCGACGAGACCTTTGAGGTCACGTCGGCGCTGGTCAAGAAGCTGGAAAAGGAGATGGCTGTCTCCCAGGACTACCCCGGCTTCATCGTCAACCGCGTGCTCATCCCCATGATCAATGAAGCCGTTTTCGCCCTTTATGAGGGGATCGCCACGGCGGAGGATATCGACAAGGGCATGAAGCTGGGCACCAACCAGCCCATGGGGCCGCTTACCCTGGCCGACTTCATCGGCCTCGACACGGTGCTGGCCATCGCCAATGTTCTCTACGACGGCTTTAAGGACCCCAAGTACCGGCCCTGCCCGCTGCTGGTGAAGATGGTCAACGCCGGCTATATGGGGCGCAAATCTGGCCGCGGATTCTACACCTACTAAGTAAAGGGAGACGCTCATGGACAACAGTCTGCTGCTGATCGATATAAACGACGGGATCGCCCTGCTGACCATCAACAGCCCCAAGACCCTCAACGCTCTCAACAGCACGGTCTTGAGCGAGCTGGAGTGCGCTCTCTATGAGCTGGACCGCAACGATGCGGTAAAAGTGGTGGTGCTCACCGGTGCTGGCGACAAGGCCTTCGTGGCCGGCGCCGATATCAAGGAAATGGCCGGGATGAATGCTTTCGAGGGGCAGCAGTTCGGCCTCAAGGGGCAGCGGGTCATGCTGATGATGGAAAAGATGCGCAAACCGGTGATCGCCGCCGTCAACGGCTATGCCCTCGGTGGCGGCCTCGAACTGGCCCTGGCCTGCGACTTCATCTATGCCTCGGAAAAAGCCCGACTTGGCTTCCCCGAAGTGACCCTCGGCATCATCCCCGGTTTCGGCGGCACCCAGAACCTGGCCCGCCGCCTTGGCTCGGCCCGGGCCAGCGAGCTCATTTTCAGCGGCCGTATGATCGAGGCGTCAAAAGCCTGTACCTGGGGGATCGTCAACGAGGTCTTCGCGCCGGAAGAGCTGCTTGCCAAGGCGATGGAGACGGCATCAGCCATCGCCTCCGTCGGCTCCCTCGGTGTCGCCTACGCCAAGAACGCCATCGTCAACGGGCTTAACATGGGCAAGGAGGACGGCTTCCGCTACGAGGCTTCCCTCTTCGGCGTGCTTTTCGCCACGGAGGATCAGAAAGAGGGGATGGGGGCTTTCGTGGAAAAGCGCAAAGCGGCCTTCAAGGGGAAGTAATCCATTTTATTGAGGTGAGGGAGGGACGTCATGAATTTTGAACTTTCACAGGATCACAGGGTGCTGCAGGACAGCGTGCGGGATTTCGTCAACAAGGAGATCAAGCCGCTGGCCATGAAAATAGACGAGGATCACGCCATTCCCGACGCCCTGGTGAAACAGATAGGCGAGATGGGCCTGCTCGGCAGCTACCTGCCGGAAGAGTACGGCGGTGCCGGCATGGACATGCTTTCCTACGCTATCGTGGTGGAAGAGGTCTCCAAGGCCTGCGCTTCCAGCGGCGTCCTCATCTCTGCCCACACCTCCCTCTGCTCCGGGCCGATCTATACCTTCGGCACCGAGGAGCAGAAACAGAAGTGGCTGCCGGCCCTCAATACAGGTGAAAAAATAGGCTGCTTCCTGCTGACCGAGCCCGATGCCGGCAGTGACGCCGGCGGCACCGCCACCACGTATCGTCGCGAGGGAGATGAATTCGTCATCAACGGCAGCAAGACCTTTATCACCAACGGCGGTTATCTGGGCACCGGCGTGCTGCTGGCTTCCTATGACCGCAGCCTCAAACACAAGGGGATCAGCGCCTTTATCATCGATCTCGAAACGCCGGGGGTTTCCATTCTCAAAAACGAGAACAAGATGGGCATCCGGGGCAGCTACACCACCGCTTTTGCCCTCGACAACGTCCGCATCCCGGTAGAAAACCTGCTGGGCCAGGAAGGGAAGGGTTTCAACGTCGCCATGGACACCCTCAATGGCGGCCGCATCGGCATCGCTTCCCAGGCCCTGGGAATTGCCGAAGGCGCCTTTGAGCGGGCCCTGGCCTATTCCAAGGAGCGCAAGCAGTTCGGCCAGGCTATCTGCGAGTTTCAGGCGATCCAGTTCAAGCTGGCCGACATGAAGACGCGCATCGAAACGAGCAAGCTGCTGACCTACAAGGCGGCCTGTCTCAAAGATGCCGGCAGGAACTACACCATGGAATCGGCCATGTGCAAGATGCATGCTTCCGAGACGGCGACCTATGTGACCAAGGAAGCCATTCAAATCCACGGCGGCTACGGCTACATCTGCGACTACGAGGTCGAGCGCATGTACCGCGACGCCAAGATCACCGAAATCTACGAGGGGACCAACGAGGTGCAGCGTGTGGTCATCTCCAAACTGCTCCTGGGCTAAGGTCGGGAAAACTTCACTGGCGCCAGCTGCAAGGCTGGAAAGAAAGAAGGAGAGCTGATGGAAGCCACCCGTGAAATCTACTGGAATGTCGGCCATGGCGTGGTGCTGCCCATGTATCTTCTGGCGATGGCTGCCTTCGGCCTGATGGCTTGGGGGGTCAGGCAACGTCTGGCCCACTGGCGGCAGGGAAAGCCGCTCAACCGGTTCGATCGCCCGCAGGAGAGGTTGCGGCGAATGGTCGGCGAGGTGCTGGCACAAAGCAAGGTCGCGCGCGTCCGCGAGGGCGGTGTCTTTCATGCCCTGTTCTTCTGGGGATTTGTGACCCTCTTTGTCGGCACCCTGCTGGTCATGCTGCAGGCCGACCTGCTGACACCGGTGTTCGAGTTCAATCTGCTGCAGGGCAGCTTTTACCTGATTTTCTCACTGGCGCTTGATATCGCCGGCGCCGTGGCCATCCTCATGCTGGCTGGCCTCTTCGTGCGGCGTTACCTGGTCAAGCCGGCCGGCCTGGAGACGAAGACCGAAGATCTCTGGCTTCACGGCCTGCTCTTCGCCATCCTCATCACCGGCTTCTTCATTGAGGGGGCCCGTATGGCCGCCACCGAACTGGTCTGGAATCCGGAGCTGGCCCGCTTTTCTCCCGTCGGTCTGCTCGTGGCCAAGGGGATGTCGGGGCTGTCACCACAGGGCCTCGGCACCCTGCACGTCTTCCTCTGGTGGCTGCATCTGCTGCTGGCTCTCGGTTTCATTGCGGCGCTGCCCTTCACCAAGCTCAAGCACATCCTCTACACCAGCGCCAACGCCTTTTTCGCCCCCCTGGAGGCCAAGGGCGCCATTGCCACCCTCAACCTCGAAGACGAAGAAGCCGAGCAGTTCGGCGCCGCTACCGTAGCCGATCTGACCTGGAAGGACCTCTTTGACGCGGACGCCTGCACCAGCTGCAAACGCTGCCAGGATCGCTGCCCGGCCTATATTACCGACAAGCCGCTCTCCCCCATGAAACTCATCGAGCAACTGGGCGAGACGGCGATTACCGGCAAGGATGCGCCGCTGGTCGAGGCGGTGGGGGAGGAGGCCATCTGGTCCTGTACCACCTGCCGCGCCTGCCAGGACATCTGCCCCGCCAACAACGAACACGTCAACAAGATTATCGAGCTGCGCCGCAATCTGACCCTGATGGAAGGCGCTTTCCCCGGCGACGAGGTGCGCACGGCCATCAGCAACCTGGAGGTGAACGGCAATCCTTTCGGGATGGCCTTTGCCGGACGCGGCGACTGGGCCGAGGGGCTCGATGTGGCCCGGGTGGGGGCGGGGGAGTCAGCCGACATTCTCTACTTCGCCGGCTGCTACGCCTCCTTTGACCAGCGCAACCGCGAGGTCGCCCGCAACTTCGTGCGCATCTGCCAGGCCGCCGGCGTCCGCGTCGGTATCCTCGGCAAGGACGAGAAGTGCTGCGGCGAACCAGCCCGCAAGCTGGGCAACGAATATCTCTACCAGATGCTGGCCCAGGAGAATGTCGAGACCCTTCAGGCCAGCGGCGTTGCCCGCATCGTTACCACCTGTCCGCATTGCTTCAACACCTTGAGCCGCGATTACCGCGATCTGGGGCTGGAGGTGGAGGTCGAACACTACACGACCTATATCCACCGTCTTCTGCTAGAAGGTCATCTTTTGCTGACGCCGGGGGCTGAACAGGCCTGTACCTATCACGACTCCTGCTACCTGGGGCGCTACAAGGATATCGTCAGCGAGCCACGGGAGGTGCTGAAGGCGGCAGGCTGGCAGGTGACGGAGATGGACCAGGCCGGGCTCGACAGTTTCTGCTGCAGCGCCGGCGGCGGCCGCATTCTGGCCGAAGAGAAACTGGGGTCGCGCATCAATGTGACGCGGGTGCGGCAGGCGGCGGCCACGGAGGCGCCGATTCTGGTCAGCAACTGCCCCTTCTGTCTGACCATGTTCGAAGACGGCATCAAGACCTCAGATTGCGAAGACCGGCTTAAAGTGCGCGACTTAGCCGAAATTGTTGTGGAAAGGATAGGAGGATAGCCATGAAATTACTGGTATGCATCAAGCAGGTTCCCGACCTGGAGTCCCGCTTCAAGCCGGCCGCCGACGGTCTCTGGTTTGACGAAAACGACCTGGCCTGGCGCCTGAACGAATACGACGAATACGCCGTCGAACAGGCGGTGCAGCTCAAGGAACAGCTGGGGGGCGAAGCGGAGCTGACCGTCCTCTCCATCGGCCCCGACCGGGTGGTGGAAGCGATCAAGAAGGCCCTGGCCATGGGGGCCGACAAGGCGGTGCATGTGCAGGACATCGCCGCGCATCAGAAGGATCCCTGGCAGATCGCCTCCACTATCGCCGCCTATGCCGGCGAGCAGGGGTTCGACCTCATTTTTACCGGCATGCAGTCGCAGGACCGGGGCTCGGCCCAGGTCGGGGTGCTGGTGGCGGAGCTGCTCGGCCTTGCCAGCGCCACCACCCTGGTGGGCTTCAGTTACGCTGACGGCGTCGTCCAGGCCAAGCGTGAGCTCGAAGGAGGGATGAAGGGGCTGGTTAATCTGCGCCTGCCGGCTTTGGTTACCTGCCAGCTCGGCCTGAACACTCCCCGCTATCCGACCCTGCCCAACATCATGAAGGCCAAGAAGAAGGAGATCCGGCCCATTCCCGTCGCTGAACTGTTGAGGGAAGAGCCCCTGGCGCCGACGACCTCGTTTTATGCGCCGGCCCGTAAGGGCGGCGGCCTTGTGCTGGAGGGCGAGCCGAGCGAGACGGCGCTGAAGCTGGTGAACATCCTCAAAGAGAAGACTGCGGTGCTGCGCTAGCAGCCGGAACCAAGAGGGGGATTCTATGAAAGCACTACTGGTCTGTGAAGTTCGCGAGGGCAAACTCCTCGATTCGAGTTATGAGCTGATGACCTTTGCCGACAGGCTCGGGGCTGAGAAGGTCGCCGTGCTGGTCGGCAGCGAGGGCACCGCGCCCCAATTCGACGGCCGTGTCTATCTGGTCGATGCGGCGACGCTGGGTGAGTACAACCCGGCCGCCCACAAGGCGGCGGTGCTGGCGGCGGTGGCAAAGGAAGAGCCGGATTACGTCGTCCTCTGTCATTCGTCCTACGGCTGGGATCTGGCGCCGCGTGTGGCCGCCGCTCTCAAGGTCGGGCAGGTGACGGAGATTGTCGCTATCGCCGACGGCGGTTTCGAGGTGGGTTGCTGCAACGCCAAGATGCGTCGCCAGGTCAAACCTGCCGGGGCAAGGGCGGTGCTGACGGTGCAGGCGGGTGCTTTTGCCGCGGCGCCGCCGCAGGGAGCGCCGCGTATCGAGCAGCTTGAGGTGTCGGCTGACGGACAGGGCCTGACCTTTAAAGGCTATGAACCCGCCGAGGCCAAAGCCGTCGATCTGGCCCGGGCCGAAATCATCGTCAGCGCCGGGCGCGGCATCGGCAAGAAGGACAACGTCGCCGTCATTGAAGCGCTGGCCAAGGCGTTTGGCGGCGAGCTGGGCGCCAGCCGTCCGGTGGTGGACGCCGGCTGGGTCGACCACAGTCGCCAGGTCGGCACCACGGGGCAGACCGTCTCGCCCAAGCTCTACGTGGCCTGCGGCATCTCGGGCGCCATCCAGCATCTGGCCGGCATGAAGAAGTCGGACTTCGTTGTCGCCATCAACAAGGACAAGGACGCCCCCATCGGCGAGGTGGCCGACGTCCTGGTGGTGGCCGATGTCCTGCAGTTCGCGCCGGTGCTCACGGCGGCGTTGCAGAAATAGGCGGCGGCCATGGAACAGGGCCTGGTGCAGGTTTATACGGGTAACGGCAAGGGCAAGACCACGGCGGCGCTGGGGCTGGCCCTGCGGGCCGTCGGGCGCGGCTTCAAGGTCTGCATGGTGCAGTTCATCAAGGGGGGCGGCGAATACGGCGAACATGAGGCCGCTCGCCGCCTGGCTCCCCTGCTGACCATCCACCAGACGGGGCGCGATAACTGGATCTTCAAGGACAAGCTCGACCCCGAGGATATCCGCATTGCGCAGGAGGCGCTGGCGCTGGCGCGGCAGGCCCTCACGAGTGGCGACTATGACCTGGTCATCCTCGACGAGATCAACGGCGCCGTCTGGTTCGGTCTGCTGTCGGTGGAGGACATTCTCGACCTGATGGCGGCGCGACCCGCTACCGTTGAACTGCTGCTGACGGGCCGCAGCGCCGACCCGCGCGTCATCGAGGCGGCGGATCTGGTCACCGAAATGACCGAGGTTAAGCACTACTACCAGCAAGGGGTGCCGGCCCGCGTCGGCATTGAAAAATAGCGCCAACTCCGACGGGAAAGGGGGAATGCAAGGTGGATTTGACTGGGGATCTTAAAAAACACGCCAAAAGTCTGGGGTCAGACCTGGTCGGGGTCGCCGATCTGGCCCTGCTCCAAGGCATCGCTACCGAGCCTGCCGACCTGCTCGCCCCCTACCGCTACGCCATTTCCATTGCCGTCAAACTGCCCCATGCCGTTTTTGAACAGCTCACTGACCGGCCAACACCGCTCTACGCCCAGGTTTATCTCAACGCCAACGCCTTGCTCGATCAGATTGCCCTGCGCCTGTGCGCCCATATCGAGAGACAGAAGTATGCCGCTCTGCCCATACCGGCCTCGCAGCCTCTTGATATGACCGTATTTCGCTCACACCTCTCCGCCAAGGCCGTGGCCAACGCCGCCGGTCTGGGCTGGCAGGGCAAGAGCCTGCTCATCGTTACGCCAGAATACGGACCGCGTGTGCGCCTGGTGACCGTCCTGACGGATATGCCCTTGACCGCCGATAAGCCACTGAAAAATCGCTGCGGAGCTTGTACCTGCTGCACGGAGGCCTGTGTGGCCGGGGCCATCCGCAATGTTTCCACGGATTTCCACTATGCCAGCCGCGAGGAGGCCCTCGATTTTCAGAAGTGCGCCGACAAGCTGGTCAAGGAGTTCAGTCAGATGGAGAACATCGGCAAGCCGATCTGCGGCCTCTGCATCAAGGTCTGTCCCTGGGGACGAAAGCTGAAGGGGAGGCGATCACAGAGCGAGGCGCAGAATCCGGCCGGCTAGTCCACAGATAACTATAATGCGCTTGAGAGAACATCAAAAAAACATGTTGAGGCAGACAGATAGCCGCAAAAGTTAAAGTGAATTTTCATTTGAGTCAACCGCAGTGAGGGGGGAGGGCACATGAACATTGAACTGACCGAAGAGCAGAAGCTGATCCAGGATACGGCCCGGGATTTTGCCCGCAACCAATTGGAGCCCGTGGCTGCCAGGCTCGACCAGGACAAGGACCGCGACACCTTGCTGGGCAACCTCAAACAGCTGGCCGAACTCGGCTTTATGGGCCTGAATATCAAAGAGGAATACGGCGGCTCGGAGGCCGGCGTGGTTGCCTTCAGCGTGGCCATGACAGAGATCGCCCGGGCCTGCTCCTCGACGGCGGTGACGGTGTCGGTGAACAACATGGTCTGCGAGGTCATCCAGGCCATCGGTTCCGAAGAGCAGAAGCAGAACTACATTCCTAAAATCTGCAGCGGTGAATACGCCGCCGGCAGCTTCGGCCTGACCGAGACCTGTGCCGGTTCCGATCCGTCCGGCATGACGACCCAGGCCGTGCGGGACGGTGACCACTACATACTCAATGGCTCCAAGATCTTCATCACCAGCGCGCCCTATGCAGGGGTCTTCGTGGTCTGGGCGGTCACCGACAAAGAGGCGCCCAAGGGCAAGGGCATCAGCTGCTTCCTGGTGGAGGCCGGCACGCCGGGCCTGCTCATCGGCAAGGAAGAGGAGAAGATGGGGCAGCACGCCTCGGCGACCAATGAACTGATCTTCCAGGATTGCCGGATACCCGCCTCGGCCCTGATGGGCAAGGAGAACGACGGCTTCCGCATCGCCGTGGCCGAGTTGGCCGGCGGCCGCATCGGCATTGGCTCCCTCGGCCTCGGCGTCGGTCTGGCGGCCATGGACCATGCCTCGCGCTATGCGACGGAGAGGGTGCAGTTCGGCCAGAAAATCAGCCACTTCCAGGCGATTCAGTGGATGATCGCCGATGCCTACACCGAGCTGGAGGCGGCCCGTCTGCTGCTGATGAACGCGGCCTGCCGCAAGGAGCAGGGCCGGTCCTTCGCCAAGGAAGCCTCCATGGCCAAACTCTTTGCCACCGAAGCGGCCAACCGGGCCTGCTATCAGGCCATGCAGATGCTGGGGGGCTACGGCTACACGAAGGACTATCCCATCGAACGCTACGCCCGCGACGCCCGCATCACGACGATCTACGAGGGTACCAGCGAAATCCAGCGGCTGATTATTTCCCGTGAAATTCTGCGAAACCTGGCCGCCTAAATTAATTAACGGAGGGGAACTATGAGTAAAAGCAAGCGCATCACGGTACAGCAGGCCGCCGAAATCATCAAAGACGGCTCCAGTCTGACCTTCTCCGGTTTCACCATCTGGCGCCGACCCTTCGCTGTCGTCTTTGAGCTCATTCGGCAGCAGCGCAAAAACCTGCATCTCATTGAGGTCAACGGCGGGCCGCAGACGGAATTTCTGGTGGGGGCGGGTTGCGTGGATATCTGGGAATCCTGCTGGGTAGGGCACGAACTCTACGGCAAATACGGCGCCAACCTGTCGCGCAAGGTGGCCGAGAAGCAGATCCTCGTCGAGGACTACAGCCACGCCGAAATGATGTTCCGTTTTGCCGCCGCCGCGGCCGGAGCACCCTATGCGGTGACGCAGACTTCCCTGGGCACGGATATTCACAATCCGGCCTACGACACTCTCGGCCAGGCGGGCCGGCGCGACGGCAAGCGCATCGCCAAACACAAATACCTCTTCACCGAGGATCCCTTCTTCGACGGCGGTCAGCTGGTCCAGGTACCGGCGGTTAAAGTCGACGTGGCCCTGCTCTGTGTGCAGCAGGTGGGGGAGGAGGGGACCGTGCGGGTCAGCGGCCAGTACTATTCAGACCCCGAGGCCGCCCGCGCCGCCGACATCACCATCGCCGTGGCCGAAGAGATCGTGCCGGAGGAATACCTGCGCCGCCACGCCGACCAGAACACCATCCCCAGTTTCGAGGTCGACTACATTGTCGAGTGCCCCTTTGGTGCCCATCCCACCGGTATGTTCGGCAAGTACGACGTGGACGGGGCTTTCCTGAAGAATTTCTACAGCGGTACCCGCACCCAGGAGGGCTTCGACGCCTTTGCCAAGGAATGGATCCATGGCCTTGATCACACAGGTTACCTGGAGAAGCTCGGGTGGGCGCGCATGCTCAAACTGCGCGCCAACACCGCCATGAATTACAGCCCGCGCGAGAAGAAGGGAGGAAACTGATATGAGCGACTTTGCATCCCCCGACGAATACGGGCTGGCCGACCTGCTGTGCTGTGCCGCCGCCCATGAGGTGCAGGATAACGAAATCGTCTTTGCCGGCACCGGCCTGCCCATGGTCGCCATCATGCTGGCCCAGCAGACCCATGCCCCCAACCTAAAGCTGATTTTCGAGGCTGGCACCCTCGACGGCCGCCCGCCGGAAATACCCACCTCCGTCGGCGACGCCCGCTGCGAAATGGGCGCTTCCCGTGCCTCCGGTCTCTACGACGCCTTCAGCATCGCCCAGCGAGGCTACGTCGACCTCGGCTTTCTCGGCGGCGCCGAAGTCGACCAGTACGGCAACGTCAACACGACCTGCATCGGCGATTATCTCGACCCCGAACTACGTCTGACCGGCAGTGGCGGCAACCCCGACATCAACTCCTTCGCCAGCCGCACCGTCTTCATCATGGTTCACGAAAAACGCCGCTTTGTCGAAAAGGTAAGCTACATCACCAGCCCCGGCTGGCGCGTGAAGAAATGGCCTGGCGGCGAGTTCGTGCACCGGCGCGAATTGTATGGCGCCGCCTATCGTGGTGGCCCTTCGGCCATTATCAGCACCCTGGGCGTGTTCCGCTTTGACGAGGAGGACGGGCACATGTATCTCGACACCTGTCACCCCGGCAGCACGCCGGCCCAGATTCAGGAGCAGTGTCAGTTCGACCTTGATATCTCGCGGGTCAAGGGCGAAACGGCGGTGCCGACACGGGAAGAGTTGCGCCTCATCCACGACGTGCTCGACCCGGACGAGATTTTCATCCCCAAAGCCAAAAAATAAGTTGACGCGATGGCCTGATGAAGCGCCCACCCAATGAGGGTGCCCCACCAGCCCATGCCCCTTTGCTCCTTCTTCGGAAGGAGCATTTTTTTTGGTTTTTTCCGGTTGGTGGTCACTGCAAGGCAGGGGGCGGTGAGAAGGTCGCTTCATGAGGTCATCCGGCATTTCGACATCAAATATCAGGGATTTCCTGACTATACATAAAAATTCAGCCTGTTAAGATGGGGTGGTTTTAACCCATACCCTGCCGCTCAGTTCCACCTGTCTGCTCGCCAAAAGAAACCTGGAGGTCAATCCATGGTTGATCATCTTGTGTTCGAACGATATCGCTGGTTCGATGCCCAGATTCGCAACGACAAGTACCCCAACGCTAGCAGCCTCGCCCGACAATTCGAGATCTGTCAACGCACCGCCCAGCGCACCATCGAGAAGATGCGAGACAGACTGGGGGCCCCGCTCGAATACGATGCCGCGCGCAAGGGCTATTTCTACCCCGAAAGCAGTTTTTCCCTGCCGCAATTGCTCGTTTCACAGAATGAATTACTGGCGATTCTTCTGGCCCGGAATCTCCTTTCCCAAAGCGCCGGCGGCATTATCAGTGAGTCAATAGCTTCTTTCGGTAAAAAACTGCTGGGCCAAACCGGCGAATTCGGGCTCGGCGAAAAGCGATTGGGTGAAGCCTTTTCGGCCATCTGGAACGGCTATTCACCGGCAGACGGCCAGGTTTTTCAAACCATCGCCACAGCCCTGCTTCAACCACACACCCTCGCTTTTCGTTACTATTCCCCCGCCCGCGACCAATGGAACGAACGGACTGCCGATCCCTATCATTTGCAACATTACAATGGCAGCTGGATACTGCTGGCCTGGTGTCATCTGCGCCAGTGTTGGCGAAAATTCAGCTTGTCACGGGTCGAAATGGTGAAATCGACCGGGCAGACTTTCATCCCTTTGCCGAAAGACCAGTGGTGGTCTCAGGTACAAGGAACCTACGGCATTTTTCAAGACGGTGAAGTAAAGGCGGTGCTCCTGCGATTCTCCCCCTTCCGTGCGCGCTGGCTAAGCCGGGAGCTTTGGCATTCACAACAGGAAACCTGGGCGGAGCCGGATGGAACGCTCTATATGCGCCTGGCCGTCGCCGATTTCCGCGAAATCAAGTTGCGGATCATGCAATACGGCGCCGATGTCGAAGTGCTCGAACCGGCCGAACTGCGGGCTGAAATTTTAACGGAAATCGGGCGGATGTACGATTTGTACAAAAAATGCGAAAAATAAATCGCGCCTATGACAGTAGATGTCGCAGGTGGTGGGGTAATATGCACTGCAAGCCACATTGGGTGTTTTGATTGCCCCCGAATTATTGCGCTTCTGTGGCTGGCTAGCCCAATAACTCGTTAACAATTTTGATTTATTGTTAGATAATTTTTGCGATAAAGAAAAAATATGAATCATCTAACGTTATATAACACACAAAAGGTTTAGGGGCATGACAAGTTCATAGGACACTTTCTATAGTCCTGTTTCTAGTCATGACACTAAAAGTATTAGGTATATGATTGAATTTTATGCACGCAATGGCCAAACTGTTGCAAATCATCTTGAATCCGTTTCAAAAATTTGTGGTTCATTGACTGAGAAAATTGGTGAGTACGAAACTGGGGAGCTACTCGGTCTTCTTCACGATTTTGGTAAATATGGTGGTGATTTTCAGTCTTACATAAAATCTGCCACAGGAATTTTTAATCCCGATATCGACAAGGAATATGTCGACGCCAAGGGCTTGAAAGGAACAATCGACCATTCAACCGCCGGTGCTCAGTGGATTTGGCGATATTGCCGCAATTACGGCGCCAGAGGAAAACTCATTGGCCAAATTCTCGCGGTCTGCTTAGCTTCGCACCATGGTGGCTTGATTGATTGTCTGAATCCGGACGGAGAAAATGTTTTTCTTGCCAGAATGGAGAAGGCCGAGGATAAAACCAACCTCAATGAATGTATTCTAAGTGCCGATTCTCAGCTTCTGGGTAGATTGACCGAACTGGCTTCCCCGGGTTTATTGCAAGCTTGTCTGAAGCAGGTTTCGGCGCTGCTATCCGATTCCGAGTCAAAACTTGTCGGGTGGTTCATGGTCGGTCTTTGGACGCGCTTTCTTTTTAGTTGCCTGATTGACGCCGACCGCATCGACAGTGCCGATCATGAAAAGCCCGAATACAAATCAGTCAGGCAAAGTAAGCCGATCGAGTGGCAGGCCGCGATCGCGCGGATGGAAGAAAAACTGGCCGACATCCCGATCAAACATGACATTGACCATCTGCGACGTCATATTTCCGAGCGATGTAGAGAACGGGCGGGAGGCGATCAAGGTATCTACTCGTTGACCGTGCCGACTGGCGGCGGCAAGACCTTCGCCGGCATACGCTTCGCCCTCCATCATGCCCATCGTCACAAGTTGGAACGCATCATCTGCATCATTCCCTACACTTCTATCATCGAGCAGAACGCCGAAGAAATCCGCAAACTGATCGAACGAGGGGGAGATGAACGGCCGTGGGTGCTGGAGCACCACTCGAACCTGGAACCGGAGGTGCAGACCTGGCAGAGCAAGCTGGTCAGCGAAAACTGGGATGCCCCGATTGTCTTCACCACGATGGTGCAATTCCTCGAAACCCTCTTTGGCGGCGGCACCCGTGGACCCCGACGCATGCACCAGTTGGCAAAGACGGTGCTGGTTTTTGATGAAATTCAGACCCTCCCGATCAACTGCGTCCATCTGTTCTGCAATTCGCTCAACTTTCTAACCGAGTATGCAGGAACCACTGCTCTTCTTTGTACCGCCACTCAACCTCTTTTGCATCAGCTCAAGAATTCGGAAAAGGGGCAACTAACGCTTCCGCCGGAAAATGAACTGGTCGAAGATGTCGGCAACCTGTTTGAAAAGTTAAAGCGGGTCGATATTCGTAACCGGATCAAGCCGGGCGGCTGGTCTGAAGAGGAGCTTGCCGAGCTGGCATTGAATGAATATCGGGGCAAGGGCAGTTGCCTGGTAGTCGTCAACACGAAGGACTGGGCACGTCGTCTTTATACATATTGTTCTCGGCACCTGGATTCCGAAAGCATTTTTCATCTCAGTACCGGCATGTGTCCGGCCCATCGAAAAGAAAAACTTGCAGTGATTAAAGACCGGCTTAAGAAGAAACTGCCGGTCCTCTGCCTCAGCACCCAATTGATCGAAGCGGGTGTTGATGTCGACTTTGCATCTGTTATCCGCTTTCTTGCCGGCCTCGATTCCATCGCCCAGGCTGCAGGTCGCTGCAACCGCAACGGTGAGGCGGAAACCGCCGAGGTTCATGTCGTCAACCCCGCTGAGGAGAAAATCGAGCAGTTGGTCGATATCCGCGAAGGACGCGATATCGCTCAGCGTGTTCTCCATGAACAGGCAGATGGCAATATGCTTTCGCCGGAAGCGATGAGTCTTTATTTCTCCTATTACTTTTATCGCCGCGCGGAAGAGATGGTCTATAAGGTGAGTGCGCGGGAGGCCGGTCGCGCCGACAGTTTATTGAATCTGCTCAGTGACAATCACAATAATGTTGGCGTGACTCAGGGGCTGGCGCTGCGGCAATCGTTCAAGACTGCCGGAAAGATTTTCAAGGCCATCGATGCGCCGACGGAGGCCGTCATTGTTCCCTACGGCAAAGGGGAGGATCTTGTCGCCAATTTGTGTGCCGAAAGCGATCAGGGTAAGGTGCGCGAACTGCTGCATGAGGCGCAGCAGTATAGCGTCAACGTCTTTCCGAACGTCTGGAGAAAGTTGATGGCAAAAGGCGCCGTTGTACCGATACACGGCGGGGATTTCCACTATGTCAATGAGTGTTATTACAGCAAGGAATTTGGGTTGTCGACGGAGCCCGTCACAGGGCTTAAGCCACAGATTTGCTAGAAAGGGGGTTTCATGAAGAACAGCATCAGTTTCAAAGTGTGGGGGCGGTATGCGCTATTTACCGATCCGGTGACCAGGGTCGGCGGAGAGAAGTGTTCCTATCACGTCCCGACCTACGAAGCGATCAAGGGGGTGCTCAAATCGATCTACTGGAAGCCGACGCTGATTTGGCATGTCGACAAGGTGCGGGTGATGAAGCCGATTCGGACCCAAACCAAGGGGACCAAGCCGCTGGTCTGGGGTGGGGGGAACAGCCTGGCGATTTACACCTTTCTGCACGATGTCGAATATCAGGTATTGGCGCATTTCGAGTGGAACGAGCACCAGAAGGATTTGGAGAAAGATCGTATCGAAGGAAAACATTTCAATATCGCCAAGCGTGTGCTGGAGAAAGGGGGGCGGCAGGACATATTCCTGGGAACGCGTGATTGCCAAGGATATGTCGAACCCTGCGAGTTCGGTGAAGGTGAGAGCTCTTATGAAAATATTGACGAACTCAGTTTCGGACTGATGTTCCATGGTTTCGACTACCCCGACGAGACCGGGGAAAATGAACTCCGCAGCCGTCTCTGGCGGGCGACGATGCGCAAGGGGGTTCTCGAATTTCCGCGCCCGGAAAAATGCGATGCCAATCGGTTCATCCGCAAGATGCTCCCGAAGCAATTTGGACTGGGTGAAAATGTTCTGGCCGTGGAGCAGGAGGAGGCGTTGCTATGAGCTGGCTGGCGAAGTTGTACGAAACCTATGAGGTCGGGGTTGCGCTTGATCTTCCCACCGAGCAAAAGCTGATGCCGGTCAGTCATACCCTTCAGAATGCACACATCAAAATTGTCATCGACGGTGACGGAAAATTTCTTCGAGCAGAGGTTCTGGAAAAGATTCAGGTGGTACTGCCGGCCACGGAAAAGTCGGCTGGTCGTAGTAGCGGTGAAGCACCACACCCCCTGGCGGACAAACTGCAATATGTAGCCAAGGATTATCCAGATTACGGCGGCCGGAAAAAACCATATTTCGCTTCCTATGAAAAACAACTGCGGCAATGGTGTGAGTCCCCTTACGCTCATGCAAAGGCCGTTGCGGTTTATCGATACATTCAAAAAGGGCGAGTGGTCGCCGACCTGATCCAACAGCATATCCTGCACGTTGGAAATGATGGAAAACTCATGGCTTGCTGGTCAGGCTCGGAAGGCCCCGCGCCGTTTATTTTCAAAGTTCTACCAACTCTGCCCAAAGAAAAGCGTGTTGAAAAGGATAGGCCAGAAGTTGAGCAGGGCGATGCTCTGGTCTGTTGGCAGGTAGAGCAGGCAGGCGAATTACGAGCCGAAACTTGGCTGGATACCTCGTTGCACGAAAGCTGGATTCAATTCGAAAGTTCAGGGGAGGGTAAGACGGGTCTTTGTTTTGTTGCAGGTAAAGAGCATGTGCTGGCGACCAACCACCCTGCAAAACTGCGCCATACAGGAGATAAAGCAAAGCTTCTCTCTGCTAATGATTCATCCGGATTCACCTTCAGGGGGAGATTTACCGAAGCTGACGGCTGTCAGGCTGCTGGCGTGAGCTATGAGGTAACCCAAAAGGCCCACAATGCTTTGCGCTGGTTGATCAACAGACAGGGGTTCCGCAACGATGATCAGGTCTATGTTGCCTGGGCCGTTTCGGGAAAGCCAATTCCAGACCCGCTGAAGAGCTCATTTGACCTGCTGGAAGAACCACTGGTCTTTGAGGAGATCGTTGACGATGAGCCCGTAGGAAAAATCGACCATGCTGTCGACCTTGGCGCATCCTTCGCGGTGAAATTCAATAATTATCTCAGAGGCTATCGTAGCAAACTGGACCCGAATGAGCAGATCATTGTCATGGGAATCGATTCTGCGACGCCGGGGCGGATGAGTGTCATCTACTATCGCGAACTCCTTGTCAGTGAATTTTTCGAGCGTCTGAAAAGCTGGCATCTGCAATTTGCCTGGCCACAACGACATTCCATCGAAGTCGAGGCCAGCGGAAAAGGCAAAAAGGCTCAGAAAAAAACCACTTGGCCGGTCAGTTCGCCTGTTCCACGTGTTATCGCCGAAGCCGCTTATGGCGATGTCTTGAAAAGCAACGGTACCCTGAAAAAACACCTGCTCGGTCGTCTCATGCCGACTATTGTCGACGGCCAGCCCTTTCCACGAGACATCATGGAATCGGCAAGGCGCAGAGCGAGCAACCGAAATAATTGCGAACCTTGGGAGTGGGAGCGAAATCTGGGTGTTGCCTGCGCTCTTTATCGAGGGTTCTATCAACGACAACCCGTACAGCAAAGGAGGGTGTATTCCATGTCACTGGAAGAGGACAGAACAACAAGAGACTACCTTTATGGGCGTCTGCTGGCGATTGCTGAGCGGATAGAAAGCGTGGCCTTGTCCGTGGCCGGTGAAAGTCGGCCGACGACGGCAGCGAGACTGATGCAACGCTTCGCTGATCGGCCGTTTTCTACCTGGCGAAATATCGAACTGGCGCTGCAACCATACATGCAGAGGCTCCAGAGCAACCGCGCCGGCTTTCTCACAAATATGAAAAAAGAATTCGATACCGTCACAGGGTTGTTTAAAACCGGTGAGTTTGAGCAAGATAAAGCATTATCCGGCGAATTTCTGCTCGGCTACCATTGCCAGAGAATGTGCTATCGCCAACAGAGTCATGACGAAACCATTGCCACCGATAAGGGAGAGTAAACCATGAGCCTCGAAAACAAGATCGACTTTGCAATCATTTTCAGCGTGAAAAACGCCAACCCCAACGGTGACCCGCTCAACGGCAACCGCCCTCGTACCGACTACGACGGTTTTGGTGAGGTGTCAGACGTTTGTCTGAAGCGCAAGATTCGCGACCGTATGCAGGATGCCGGTCATGCGGTCTTTGTCCAGTCGGACGAGAAGAAGACTGACGGCATGCCCAGCCTGAAAGCTCGGGCCGAGGATGCAACGCACGGACTTGGCAGGGATGCCTTCAACAATAAGAAAACCCCGCCGGAAAAGGCCGGGAAAATGGCCTGCGAAAAATGGCTCGATGTCAGGAGTTTCGGGCAACTGTTCGCGTTCAAAGGCGAAGAAAAAGACGGAGTGTCAATCCCCATTCGCGGACCAGTGTCTATTCAGTCGGCTTTCAGTGTTGAGCCGGTCAGCATCACCAGCACCCAGATCACCAAAAGTGTCAGTGGCGAAGGCGACGGCACGAAAAAAAGTTCAGATACGATGGGGATGAAACACCGTGTCGATAAAGCCATCTATGTAACTTTCGGCAGCATGAACTCCCAACTGGCCGAACGAACGGGCTTCAGCAACACGGATGCTGAAATAATCAAGAGCGTGCTTCCAAGACTGTTCGAGGGAGATGCTTCTTCCGCTCGCCCCGAGGGGAGCATGGCGGTCGAAAAGGTCATCTGGTGGCAGCATAACTGCAAGGCCGGCCAGTATTCTTCGGCCAAGGTTCACAAAACCTTGAAGACGGTGGCGCCTGATGGATCATACGTTCTTGAGAATCTCGACGGATTGGTGCCTGAGGTGATTGCGGGGTTCTGACTTATGCTTCGGCAACGCCTTGATCACAAACTCTTCGAGCTGATCGACATCCGGCGCAACTTCCGCACCAAAGACCCTGTGCACGCGTTCAAGGATTAGGACGTGACGGTTGGACAGGCTCCTGCCGGGGGGCGATCATCATGAAGTTGTCGCGCCTTGGCGGGGAGGGGACAAAATGGCTCTGCCCATGAATTCAGATCGTGGCAATTTATCACAGGTTGCTGGAACTTGAGGAACATGATCCCCGAATCCGACTACATCATGCTCTCGGCCCTGCAGCATTACCAATTCTGTCCGCGCCAGTGTGCACTGATCCATATAGAACAACAATGGGCAGAAAACCGTTTTACTGCGGAAGGCAAGGTGTTACACGAAAGGGCTGATAGTAAAAAAAGCGAATGGCAGGGAGACGTGCGAGTCGTGCGTTCCCTGCCAATTTGCTCGCATCAAAATGGATTGATTGGTAAGGCGGATGTGGTGGAGTTTCATCCGGATGGTAGTGTACTTCCTGTGGAATACAAACGTGGACGGCCCAAAATCGACCGGTGCGACGAGGTGCAACTTTGTGCTCAGGCACTGTGTTTGGAAGAGATGCTGAATGTCACCATTGCGAGCGGTGCCCTATTTTATGGGCAGAAACGCCGTCGTAGGCAGATCGCTTTTGATCAAAATTTGCGTCACCTGACAGGTGACATTATCCAGAAAACCCGACAAATGATCGACTCGGGGCGAACGCCCACCGCACAGTACGATAAGAAATGTGACTCCTGTTCGCTATTGAGCGTCTGTTTGCCAAAAACCTGTGGAAGGGCGCGATCGGTGCGCCGCTACCTGTCCGGCATGGTGAGGGGGATTGATGAGGAAAATGCTGAACACCCTATATGTGACGACCCAGGGTGCTTACCTGCATAAGGAAGGTGAAACCGTAGTCGTCAAAGTCGAGCGAGAAAACCGCCTGCGCCTGCCGATCCACACCCTAAGCTCCATCGTCTGTTTTGGTCAGGTAAGTTGCAGCCCATACTTGCTTGGCCACTGCGCAGAGAAGGATGTCTCTGTCAGCTTCATGACCGAATATGGCAAGTTCCTTGCGAGAGTGCAGGGGCCGGTGTCGGGCAATGTGTTGCTGCGACGCGAGCAGTATCGCCGGGCGGATTGCGATCAGTCCTCGGCTCGACTGGCACGGATGTTTGTTCTCGGTAAGGTTGCCAATGCCCGGCGTAACATCCATCGAGCCCTGCGTGACCATTCGGACAAAGTTGCAGCAGCTGGCATGGAACAGGCATGTAAGACTTTGGCGCATTACACCAAACGATTGCTTCAGGAAGAGATTTTGGACAGCGTCCGTGGCATCGAGGGCCGCACTGCAAGGGATTACTTTGACCAGTTCGACCACCTGATTGTTGCCCAAAAAGAAGATTTTGTTTTTATCGGACGTAATCGACGTCCGCCCCTCGACCGGGTTAATTGCCTGCTCTCATTTATATACAGTCTTCTATATCACGATGCCCGTTCTGCGCTGGAAACTGTCGGGCTTGATCCAGCGGTTGGTTATCTGCACCGGGACAGGCCGGGTCGACTTGGGTTGGCTCTCGACTTGATGGAGGAGTTCCGTCCCATGCTTGCCGATAGGATGGTTCTGTCATTGATTAATTTGGGCCAAGTTAAAAAGAAAGGCTTCACAACTACCGAATCGGGTGCAGTCTTGATGGATGACGACACCCGCAAAGCTGTATTGGTTGCGTATCAGAGACGTAAACAGGAAGAAATTGACCATCCTTTTTTGCAAGAAAAAATCCCGGTCGGGATGCTGTTACTCGCCCAGGCGCAACTTCTGGCCCGTTATCTGCGAGGGGACATGGATGATTATCCGCCCTTTTTGTGGAGATGAGTCATGATGGTGCTGGTCAGTTACGATGTTTCAACCATCGATCGCAAAGGAGCGAGGAGGTTGCGGCGGATTGCAAAAATTTGCCAGAACCATGGTCAACGAGTGCAGTATTCCGTGTTCGAATGCCTTGTCGACCCGGCTCAATGGACTTTTTTGCGGCAGCAGCTGGTAGAAGTGATAGATGAGGGTCAGGACAGTCTAAGGTTTTACTTTCTCGGGGCTAACTGGCAGAAGCGGGTCGAGCATATTGGTGCCAAGCAAGCATTGGATCAGGAAGGGCCGCTGATTATATAGCGAACCTAAAGCAGTTGAGCTTTTCCTCAGGGGTTCGCGTAGCCATAGATCTTTGAAAATAGAAGATAAATCTGAATGGTTGCCTAGAGGTGGATATTTTTTTGTGACATTAGGAAGGGGTTCGCAAAAAACAGGAAAGAAACATAGTGTAAACATGCTGTTAGCAGCATGCAGTCGCCCCCCGCGTGGGGGCGTGGATTGAAACGGAAGTATCTTGCCATTTCCACCTCCGGCGAAAAGTCGCCCCCCGCGTGGGGGCGTGGATTGAAACTGTATGTTCTCATTCGTCGCTTGATTGAGCTTGCGTCGCCCCCCGCGTGGGGGCGTGGATTGAAACTGGTGGGTAGGCTCGATTTTGTACTTCAAACTTAGTCGCCCCCCGCGTGGGGGCGTGGATTGAAACCTGGAACGTCGAGCAGTCGGGCGCAGAAATTACCGTCGCCCCCCGCGTGGGGGCGTGGATTGAAACTGATCTGTGCCTAGGTATTATCACTCCTGATGAGGTCGCCCCCCGCGTGGGGGCGTGGATTGAAACAAGCACCTTGTGCAAGGTATTGTTTATCACCAGAGTCGCCCCCCGCGTGGGGGCGTGGATTGAAACAAGATGGTCAAGCGGCTTTTTTAAGTCGTTGGCCGTCGCCCCCCGCGTGGGGGCGTGGATTGAAACTCCGTAAAGATCATCGTATTCAGTGAATTTAACCGTCGCCCCCCGCGTGGGGGCGTGGATTGAAACATTGGATGGTTAGGCGTGAAAGGATCTGAGATGGCGTCGCCCCCCGCGTGGGGGCGTGGATTGAAACATGGCCCGCTGGTATCAGCTGCAGGATGACGCAGGTCGCCCCCCGCGTGGGGGCGTGGATTGAAACTTCTGGACTACAGTCCTTCCACCCATGTGCCGCAGGTCGCCCCCCGCGTGGGGGCGTGGATTGAAACGCCGATTGAGTTTGGAGCTACCAACCCGTTATAAGTCGCCCCCCGCGTGGGGGCGTGGATTGAAACAATCCAGATCGGCTTAGGCGTCAAACCTCGAGAGCGTCGCCCCCCGCGTGGGGGCGTGGATTGAAACCCTGTCGTGTGAACAAGCGATGCGAACCCAGGTAGTCGCCCCCCGCGTGGGGGCGTGGATTGAAACAAAAAGTCAAAAGTGTAGTACTCGCCGCAATGTGTCGCCCCCCGCGTGGGGGCGTGGATTGAAACATCGATAAAACGATAGACGGTACAACGGTGACACGTCGCCCCCCGCGTGGGGGCGTGGATTGAAACACCAAAACGCAGACTATCGGTATATCCCCGAAGAGGTCGCCCCCCGCGTGGGGGCGTGGATTGAAACTCGTGGGCTTACTGTTTCTGCCTTTATTCGGCAAGTCGCCCCCCGCGTGGGGGCGTGGATTGAAACTGTGATATCTTCGGGACTTGCTTCAGAGGAAATCGTCGCCCCCCGCGTGGGGGCGTGGATTGAAACAGGCTACACAGCAACCGGAACATTTGACCCCTCATGGTCGCCCCCCGCGTGGGGGCGTGGATTGAAACAAGCAACGGATTGAACATCCTAGACATAGACTCAGTCGCCCCCCGCGTGGGGGCGTGGATTGAAACGATCTAAGCAACTTGAATTCCGTCTTTTAGCGACGTCGCCCCCCGCGTGGGGGCGTGGATTGAAACTTGAGAAGAACGTTCTTATCATTAGCAATATCGAGTCGCCCCCCGCGTGGGGGCGTGGATTGAAACGTTCGGCATACGCCTCACCCTTTAAGGTATCCGGTCGCCCCCCGCGTGGGGGCGTGGATTGAAACACCAAAACGCAGACTATCGGTATATCCCCGAAGGTCGCCCCCCGCGTGGGGGCGTGGATTGAAACTCGACAAAACGATAAACAGTACACCGGTGACACGTCGCCCCCCGCGTGGGGGCGTGGATTGAAACCTGCCCTCATCCGTCACCATCATCAGCTTTGCCGGGTCGCCCCCCGCGTGGGGGCGTGGATTGAAACATCTTGTTTAAACTATACTATACCCATTGGGGACGTCGCCCCCCGCGTGGGGGCGTGGATTGAAACACATATCAGCAGACAACAAAAAAGCCCTCACCTCGTCGCCCCCCGCGTGGGGGCGTGGATTGAAACATCTTTAGCCTGTCATGGGCAAGCAATGCGTTTAGTCGCCCCCCGCGTGGGGGCGTGGATTGAAACATAAAACGGCAATATCCCCACGCTAAATGGAATAACGTCGCCCCCCGCGTGGGGGCGTGGATTGAAACAATTCAAGAGGCTCCGCGATATGCGCCTGATAAAGTCGCCCCCCGCGTGGGGGCGTGGATTGAAACCCAGGGGTCAACGCTCAAGGTTTTGTCTGTTATGTCGCCCCCCGCGTGGGGGCGTGGATTGAAACTCTATCTTTTGCGAGATTCCTTCGCATCCTACATGTCGCCCCCCGCGTGGGGGCGTGGATTGAAACTATGTTGGCCTTGACTTTAACATCGGAGGGACATGGTCGCCCCCCGCGTGGGGGCGTGGATTGAAACAGTCATCATTTTAACCCCCCTTGATTAAATGTTTGTCGCCCCCCGCGTGGGGGCGTGGATTGAAACTCAGTCAGTAAACTGTCAACCTCTTCGACAGCAGGTCGCCCCCCGCGTGGGGGCGTGGATTGAAACTCCTTATTTTTGAGCTTTTAAAAAAGCGACCTTAGTCGCCCCCCGCGTGGGGGCGTGGATTGAAACTATGGCCTTCATACAACCGCAGGTTAGGCCGACCGTCGCCCCCCGCGTGGGGGCGTGGATTGAAACCAGCCCCGGAAAATAAGGGACACTCCCCGGTTTTTCCTTCGGAGGCCCCAGCTTCCTAGACTTCAATGGCTGATTCAGCTGAAATTCCAACATATCAATGAACGATTCCGACCCAAATGGCCTTCCGGAGTTGGTGGCTCTGCGGATGGTTTTGTCGGGCTCATCATCTTCCAAACTCACAAATTCTGTGTACGCGCTCTGCTCCTGTGAGAGCATTGTTGTGGCGCAGGCTGTTCACGCCTAACCAATGCGTCAACGCGGCTTGCTTTTTCCGCTGGCGCACCAGAGGCAACTGGTTACGCCTGAGTTGTGCCCCGATAATATGGGGAGTGTCCCTGGTTTTCTCTGGTTTTGGTTAGTTCTTAACGAACATCTTCAATACTCAGGTTTTTCCGCGCCCCGGCTGACCCCGTTTGGATCTCATCCCCCACACATTTGCCGATGAGGCTTCGCCCCAAGGGGGAGGCGGGGGTGATCACGACGATTTCACCGGAAGCACAGGTAATCCTGAGGCCACCGGCTTCGGGGCCGATGAAGACCTGCCGGCGGGCGCCGTCCTCGTCCTCAAGAGTGACCAGGGCCGTCAGGCGGATCGGCGTGTTGTCGTCAAACGTTCTCGGCTCCAGCTTGCTGTAAATGGCGAGGGCTGCGCGGATGTCCTGGGCACGGTTCGCCTGTCCCTGGGCGATGTACGAAGCTTCCAGGGCGGTGGTGTCATATTTGTTGTCCGGCTGACATTCTGCATGGGTCGCCGCCGCATGGGCCGCGCGGGCGGCATGGGAAAACACGGCGAGATCCGCCTGCAGGGCAGCGATAATATGCTTTAAAAGCTGGTGCTTGTTCATGAAATCTGTGTCTTTGGCGTAGGGTGCGGGCTGGCGATCAGGAAAGGGCCACCAAAATCATTCGGCGTTTTTTTTGCAGCAGCCGCAGGCAGGTTTGGATTGCACCATCTCATCAATGGTCTGTTCAAAGGCTTGTTCCAGGTCCTGGACAATGGGGGCGAACTGATTTTCTGTGAGGCCGCCGCCGCAGGCCGGGCAGGTGAAGTAAGGCTGCTTGAACCAACTCAACGGACGGTGGATGGTGTCACGGCAGTAAGGGCATTCGAGAGCAACATGTTCTTCGATGGTCACGGGGTTCTCCTGGATTTGGTTTATAGGCGGTGGGAGAATACCAGAAATCTTGACAGATTTCAGCACTCTTTGGGTTTGTACAGTTTGCGCTCCCGCAGCCACTCGTTGAACAGGCCGATGGCGCAGCCAACACCGGCCTCGACGCTGATGGCGACCACCGGGCAATTGCTGGCGCAGGCACCGCATTCCATGCAGGCGTCGCGGTCAACGATGCTGGCCTTTCGGTCGGCGATCCTGAAAACATGGTGGGGGCAAACTTCTCCGCAACGGCCACAACCGATGCAGGCCGAGCGGTCAAGGTCCAGGGTGACCACATCCTTCAGATAGCGAAATCCCTTCATTGTGTCCCCTTAGCCCACGAAGCGACTGATGCCGAGCAGGAGAAATCCGAGCGTAAGTGAAGCCCCCATAAGCGGGATGCCCAGGCGCATCTCTTTTTTGACCCCTGAGCGAGAGGTGTAGGTCGTGCATCCGGTGAAGTTGAGGCCGTGATAGGCACTTACGGCCGGCAGAATGAGCAGGGCTGCCGCCGTTGGCAGCAACGAGCCGTTGACCCCGATCAGGAAGGGATAGCCGAGTGCCCAGAGCAGACCGACTGTGGCCCCTTTAATGGCGAAACTTCGGGTGGGCAGCCAGGGCAGGAGCAGCGGCACCAGAGCCAGGCCGCAGAGCGCTGCGCCCAGGTAGGCGCCGAGAGCGATCAGGGCGGTCGTGAGACCACCGAAGACGAGGCCTGTCAGAAAGACGCCAGCCGCGATAATCGCCAAGGTTTTGAGTTCAAGCACGATCTCGACGGGGATCAGCACCAGCCGATCAGTGAGCGAAAACTTCAACTCCCGCATGGCGGGGGAGGTGACCAGGCCGTTTTGAAGGAACTGCGGCAGATCACGGGCATAGATGGCGGCGTAGATGACGGTGAAGCCGCACTGCTGAAAGACCTGGTGGGCGGCGATACCGGGGGCCCCGAGAATGGGCAGGAGCAGGTGGCGGTGGCTGACCACCTGGGCGAGTTGCGAAGAGACGACGCGATGCACCAGCTCCTCGGTGCCGAAGGTTTTTTTGCCAGCGGCGCACCAGACGTTGATGCCGTGGGTCTCCAGGACCAGCAGCCAGGCATGGTGGCCGGCCAGGGATTGGCGCACGAGGTCGTAGGTCATCTTGTAGTTGGCGGTGACGACAACGGGGGACTCGGAAGTAGGGGACCCTATGGCGTAGAGACCCGGTGGGATGATGTAGCGCATGCGGCCGATGCCCCAGCGAATTTTGCAGGCGCCCCAACGGTCTGCCCAGGTCAGCCTGCTTGCTATGCGGGGTACTTGGCCACCAGGGGTTTGAAGCCAGTCGATAAAGCCCGGCACCTCTTCCGTAATAATCCCACCCACGGCGGGATTGCGTGGACCTCAGCAGGGCGGTTGGTCGGGGCTGTTGCTTTCTGGCGGTTCACAGACGTGGGCCTGAGGCGTGACCATTTTCAAGCCAGTGGTGGTGTTTTGCTTCTTTTTGGCCTCTTTAACTATTTTCGTCATACGTCTTTCTTTGATGCTGTCCTGGTCAGAGTCGACGGATTCAGCCTTCAGGGCTCTCCAGTACCGTAGCGCGAATCTTGGGCAGGCAATCGGGGTAATGCTCCTGGAGAAAACTCAGCAGCTTCTCCCGCACATGACACCGAAGCTCCCAGGCCTCCGAGGCGTTGGCGGCGCTCATCAGGGCGCGAAGTTCAACCGTCTTATCTGTAGCATTCGTTACATGGAGTCGCCAGACTTTTCCGTCCCACAACTCCTGATCTTTCAATATTTCGTATAGTTGATTTCGCAACACCTCTATGGGCAGGCTGTAGTCGACGTAAATAAAGACAGTTCCGAGGAGATCAGAGGAGTTTTTGGTCCAGTTCTGGAATGTTTTTTCCAGGAAATAGTCCGTTGGAACGACAAGACGACGCAAATCCCAGATCCGTACGACGACATATGTCAGGGTGATTTCTTCAATTTGTCCCCATTCATTGTCGACGATCACGACATCATCAATACGAATCGGTTGTGTTATCGCCAACTGCAGACCTGCCAACAGGGTGGCAATACTGCGCTGGGCGGCAAAGCCGATGATGACACCGACGACACCGGCGGAGGCGAGGAGGCTGGTACCCAGCTGTCTGACGTTTTCAAAGACCATCAGGGAAGAAGCCGTCACCAGAAGCACTATGGCAATGACG
Source organism: Desulfuromonas sp. AOP6 (assembly GCF_009731355.2). Taxonomy (GTDB): domain Bacteria; phylum Desulfobacterota; class Desulfuromonadia; order Desulfuromonadales; family SZUA-540; genus SZUA-540. Next base: position 1,869,761 of record NZ_AP022810.1, on the reverse strand, counting down.
GCTATCTTGACCAGCATGTTCATCTGGGTATGAATCGCTCTCGCCTTGAGATTGTCCTTTACCTTGATGTCATAGCGCGTGAGCAGGAAATCCCGCCCGAATAAAACCGCTTCTATGGACAGCCACCCAAATGAAACGATTAATAAGATGCTGAAGACCTTACGAAAAGTCGGTTGGACCTCTTCAGGGATTGGCATCCCTTGCATAAGGAGGATCAGCAAGAAGAGAGGAATCAGGATTCTTGATATCGGGTAAAATCTCTTTTTTAAGGGAATATCAAATTTCTCTTCAATGGACGAAATTTTCTTGCCAAATACTTTAAAAATAAACGCATTCAGAGCAATGCCAGCAAAAACTATGAAAACAAGAATTAATAGATATAGCGGCATGAAAATCACCTTAATCATTCATGATTTTGAATGATTCCTGTCCGTTTTGATAAGGTCAGTCGTCTACGTTTCAAAGCCTAACAATATGAAACATGAATGCAAGTCCGGTATTTTTTATATGGCCCGTTAAGTATTTGAATAGTAATAAAAAGGACATCGATCAATTCTCCCACCTGCACCGCCTGCTCTGTGATCTCATCGTTTCAGGAGTCGCAAAAGCTCCGCCGTCCTGCGTGTGTTAATGACGTCCTCCTTGCCCAGCCAGCCGCGGCGCGCCTGGTCGATGCCGTACTTCATGTTCTGCAGGCCCTGAACGCTGTGGGCATCGGTGGCGATGGCCAGCTTCAGGCCAAGGTCTTTGGCCATGCGACAATGATGATCATTCAGGTCCAGGCGGTCCGGGTGAGCGTTGAGCTCAAGATAGCAGCCTCTTTCCAGCGCTGCGTGCATGATCTTTTCCATATTCAGCGGATAAGGTGCACGTTCGTTGATCAGCCGGCCGCTCGGGTGGCCGAGTATGTTGAAGTGGGGATTGTCCATGGCCCGGATAATGCGCTCGGTCTGCTTTTCACTGGAGAGATTGAAATGGGAGTGGATGGAGCAGATGGTCAGGTCGAGTTGGTCGAGCACATCGTCGGGAAGATCGAGACTGCCATCCTCTAGAATGTCCACCTCGATTCCTTTGAGAATACGAAATCCGGCGTAGTTGTCCGTGAGTTCATCGATCTTTTCAATCTGTTCCTGCAGTCGCCGGCGATCAAAGCCTTTTGCGACCTTGACCGCCTGACTGTGCTCGGTGATCGCCAGATAGCTGTAGCCGAGTTCTCTGGCGGCCTCTACCATCTCCTTCAATGTCCCGCGACCATCTGTGCCCCTGGTGTGGGCGTGCAGGTCGCCGCAGATGTCGTCGCCTTCGATGAGCGCGGGCAGCTTGCTTTTCTGGGCGGCCTCGATCTCACCGCGATTCTCCCGCAGTTCCGGCGGGATGTAGGGCAGGTCAACCGCTGCCAGAACCTCCTCCTCGGTGGCTCCGGCGATCCGCTCCTCGTCATCGCCTTTCCCTTGGAAGACACCGTATTCGTTGATTTTGAGACCCTTGTCCACGGCTATTTTGCGGAGAGCGATGTTGTGTTCTTTGGAGCCGGTGAAGTAATAGAGTGCGGCTCCGTAGCTGACCTCGGCGACGACCCTCAAGTCGACCTGAAGACCACCCCGCAGTCGCACCGATGACCTGGTTGTCCCATTGGCCAGAACTTCGTCGACATCTTCGAAGGAGACGAAGCGTTCCATCACCGCGCTGTCCTGGCTGCAGGTGACCAGGATATCCAGATCCCCCACGGTCTCCTGGCGGCGGCGGTAACTGCCGGCGACGATCACCCGCTTGACACCGTCTATCTTTTCCAGATACGCCAGCAGAGGGCCAACCACTTCCTCAGCCGCAGCGCGCTTGGTACGACCTTCCGAGCCTGTCTGGCGTTCGATTTCCTTGAGGATCTTTTTTTCCAGCTTTTCACCAAACCCTTCCAGATCGCGGATCTTCTGAGCGCGGGCCGCTTTTGCCAAGTCATCGAGATTGTGGATGTCGAGTTCATGGTAGAGGGCAGCGACCCGTTTCGGGCCAAGCTGGGCGATGTCGAGCAGGTCGACCAGGTCTCCCGGAATCTTTTTCTCCAGATCCTTAAGCAATCCGAGCTGACCCGTTTCGAGAATTTCGACGATCTTCCCGGCCAGATCCTGCCCGATGTCCGGCAGGTCGGAGAGGTCAGCACCATCCTCAAGCAATTGTGCCGCACTCTGCGTCTGGTCGGTCAGGGTGCGGGCGGCATTACGGTAGGCCCGCACCCGAAAAGGATTGGCAGTGCTGATTTCGAGCAGGTCGGCGACTCGGTGGAAAAGGCGGGCGATGTCGGCGTTGTGGATCGGCATGATTCATCTCCTGTCCTGCTGAAGCCGTAGCCTGAAACCGTCCTCCGCAGAGGGTGAGCCCGGGTTTTACTCAGCCTTCAGCCTAAGGCTTCAGGGCACGGCTGTCTGTCCGATGAGCAGCCCGACCGGAAAACTCTGCAGAACTTCTCCAATCAGGATTCCGTGTTCCCCTGAAATGTGGGCCTCTGTAAAGGATTCCCGCCAGGAGAATGGGGATCCCCCTGGCAGCACCAGTGCCGTATTTCCCCAGAGTTCCCTCCCCAAAGGCAGGGACCCTTCCTCCAGCCAGCCAGCCAGCAGACGTGGGGCAATCGTGACGGACATGACCTCAGGCTGCCGGCGGGCGAAGGCGATGACGTGTTCTCGGCCCGGACCGGTGATTTCAAGGGGCAGGTAATCCCCCTGCTGAAAGAGCTCGGGATATCGATGGCGCTCCCTGAGCCCGCGCCGGATCAGAAACAGCTTAATCCAGCCATTGTCCATATGGGCCAGCAGGTCGTGGAGCAGCCCCGGCAGGCCGATCGATTCCCGCCGGCTGATTTCCTGCATGGCCGCGCGCCGCCGTGCGAAATCGACCGGCCGGCGGTTATCCGGGTCAACGAGGTTCAGATCCCAGAACTCGGTCCCCTGGTAAAAGTCGGGTATGCCGGGAGCCGTGATCTTGATCAGGGTCTGCGACAAGGTGTTGAGCATGCCGAAATGGGCCACTCTCTGCAGAAAGGGGAGGAACTCCTCGTAAAAAACAGGATTGTCCTGCAGGTCCAGAATCCTTTCGACGAACTGAAGAAACGCCTCTTCGTAGGCCTTGTCCGGTTCGATCCAGGCTGTGTGCGTCTTGGCCTCGCGTACCGATTTCGTCACGTATTTTTTGAGGCGGTGTCTGAAGTCCGCCACCTCCTCGTTGGCGAAGGGCCAGGCGCCGACCAGCGTCTGGTAGAGGAAGTATTCGTCGTTTTTGTCCGGTACTCTGTGGTGTCTGACCGTCGGTTTGAAAGAGCGATGCCGTCGGCTCCAACGCTGGAGCAGCCGCCTCCATTCCTGAGGAAGTTCGGACAGCACGTTCAGGCGCGCCCGGATATCCTCGCCGCGCTTGGTGTCGTGGGTGGAGGTGGCGTTGAGGGTGTGCGGCCAACTGTGGTGCCGCCTGCGGCAGGAATCATGGAACTCAGCCGCCGATAGCCCGAATCGGGACGGGTCACCGCCGACCTCGTTGAGGGATAACAGGCGGTTGTAGACGTACAGTAGCGTGTCTTCGAAGCCTTTGGCCATCACCGGTCCACTGAGCTGCTGAAAGCGCATCGTGAAATGCAGCCACTGCCTACGCTCCTGATGGGGTCGGAATGATTCGATCTCGCCACTCAGAATCCGGCCGACGTAGTCAATTTCATTCTGATGGTCTGGATTGCGTTTCTTGGCCTGACTCAACGCCTTCTCGATGGCCTGTAGCTCGGTCTCGCACCTTGTAGCCCCATCCAGGTACGTGCGGTACACCGGGAAGTGCGCCAGAATCTCGATCAGCGCTCGCTGCAGGCTGCCTTGCGGAATGTCGAGGCCGTGGCGGTGCCGGTTGGCGATGCGCTTCAGCAGGTGAGCCAGGTTGATGATGTCGCCGAACAGGTTTCGTTCGATAATCCTTTTGCGACTGGCATAGTTCAGTTCCTCGCACGATTGCCGCTGGCCGCTGAATTCGCGATAGAGATCATTGAAGCCCTTTTCCGAAACCTGCCCGCAGAAAAGGCTGTTGAGGTCGTTGAGGAAATCGTAGCCGGTCGTCCCCTGGATCGGCCAGGCCGGCAGGCTTTCATCCCTCGCCAAGATCTTTTCCACAACCAGGAAGGTGTCAGGGAGTCTGCTACGGAGTTGCTGCAGGTAGGTAGCCGGATCATAAAGGCCGTCGATATGGTCAATTCGCAGGCCGCTGAATACCCCTTCTTCCGCAAGACGTAGAATAAAGGCATGGGTCTGCTCGAAGACACCCTGGTGTTCCATTCGCAGACAGATCAGATCGTTGAGACCGAAGAAGCGGCGATAATTGATCTCCTCAGAGGCGACCTTCCAGTGGGCGAGGCGGAACCATTGGTCGGCCAGCAGGGCTTCCAACCGGTTGAAGCTCGCCGGCTTGCCTGGTTCCCCGTTCCACACGACCAGCACCTCATCCAACACCTTGCGGAAGGATCTATTGTTCCGGTAGATATCCCCGATGTTTTGTTTGATAAACCGGATCTGGTGATATCGTTCGCCGCTGTCGTGAGTCTGGCGCAAACTCTTGAGAATGGAGAGGAGACCGGCCAACTGGGTGCAGTGCGGGTGCTCTTTGCCAACCTCCCGCTGCATGGGCGTCAGGGCCTCGCTCAACAGGTCGTGGTAGGTTTCGATCCGGAGCGGAAAGTGGAGAGAGTGGTAAGCTACGAAAAATCCGGATTCACCGTAGCTCAGCTGGAGCTCCCCTTTCTCCAGAACCTCGCCATAATGACTCCCCAGAAAAGGGGCCAGGACCTTGCCATGAATCCTGTCGGAATGATGCTTCCAGTCGATGTCGAAGTAGTGGTAGAAGGGGGAGTCGGGCCCATTTTCCAGGATGTCGGTCAGGTAAGGATTGCTCGCATGGTAGGCCATGTGGTTCGGAACGATGTCCTGCAGCCAGCCCATGTGGTGATCCCTGAGCATGGTGCTGAGAATGTTGAACTCATCGGGAGTTCCCAGTTCTTCATGGAGAGCCTCAGGATCGACCAGGTCGTAGCCGCTGGTGCTCCCCGGGCGGGCGCGAAAGACAGGGGACGCATACAGGTCGGAGATGCCGAGATCGCCGAGGTAGGCGATGACTTCGGCGGTCTGCTTAAAGCCGAAATCGGGGGTGAACTGCAGGCGATAGGTCGAGCGGGGGATGCGCATCAGGAAGGCCTCTCTGCACTGGGCGTCCAGACATAAAGGGCAGCGCTTCTGGGCGCCATGGTGACGACATGGCCATGATTGACCTGTTCAGGCAGGAGGCTGCCCGGTCCGTCCCAGTGTCCCTCGGCTGAATCGAGCAGTTTTCGCCAGCAGCCGCCATTCTCCGGGAAGGGGAATACACAGGTGTGCTGGCCGGTGTGGAGCAGACCGAGGACGCGGCACCCATCCTGCCAGCGCACGAGCAGGATCACCGGCTGCTCCGGCAAGGTACGCACCTCCAAGGCCTGCTTATCGAGAACGGCCAACGCCGGCAATTCCCTGCGCAAGCGCAGCAGCTCGCGGTAAAATGCGCTCAGGGTGCGGCCTTTGCCTAAGTGGCGGTTGTCCCAGGTCAACAGAGAATGGCGAAAAGTCTCCAAGGATTGGGGATCAGGGGGGGCGGTCGTCCAGGTGAAGTCACGAAATTCTTCACGGCGCCCACGGCGGACAGCCTCCTGCAGCTCTTTGTCGGAAAAATCCACAAAGTATAAGAAAGGAGCGGTTTCGCCGTATTCTTCCCCCATGAACAACAGGGGCACGCAGGGGGCAAAACAGACGGCGGCCGCGGCCATCTTGGCCGCTTCAAAACCGGCCAGGGTAATCAGCCTTTCCCCTCCCGGGCGGTTGCCGATCTGATCATGGTTCTGGCTGCAGACCACCAGCTGACGGCCGGGCAGGGCGGCCGAAGAACTACCATGCCGGCGATGTCGGTAGCTGGAATGACGCCAGTCGTAGACGAAACCTTCCCGAAAGGCCTTGGCCAGGTCGTCGGGTGAGCCGAAATCCCGGTAGTAACCCTGTCTCTCCCCGGTGATCAAGGCATGCAGGGCATGATGAAAATCATCGTTCCACTGGGCGTGAAGGCCATGGCCGCCGCGTACGCGAGGCTGCACGGTTCGGGTGTCATTGAGGTCGCTTTCGGCGATCAGCAGGCAGTGCCGCTGGCTTTGTGCAGCGAAGGCGTCCCCTTTCTCGGCGAGTTCCTCTAAGAATGGTTTGGCGGAAAAGTCATAGATGGCATGGATCGCATCGAGGCGAAGGGCGTCCACGTGGTAGTGCCGCAGCCAGTACAGGGCGTTTTCGATAAAATAGGAACGCACCCCATCGCTGCCGGGACCATCAAAGTTGACCGCTTCTCCCCACGGTGTGCGGTAACGACGGGTGAAGAACGGTCCGAAGTCGCGCAGATAGTTCCCTTCAGGGCCGAGATGGTTGTAGACGACGTCCAGGATCACGGCCAGGCCCTGTCTGTGGCAGGCATCTACCAGAGCTTTCAGGCCCTCCGGGCCGCCATAACTGTCCTGCACCGCGTAGGGACAGACCCCGTCGTAGCCCCAGTTTCGCCGACCGGGAAACTGGGCGACGGGCATCAGTTCGAGCGCGGTAACGCCAAGTTCGCGAAGGGCTGGCAGGCGGGGGATGATGGCGCTGAAGGTCCCTTCGGAAGTGAAAGTGCCGACATGGAGCTCATAGATGACCAGGTCCTCAAGGGGTAGGCCGCCCCAGTTTCTGTCCGTCCAGCTGAAGGCCTCGTGATCGACAATCCGTGAAGGACCATGTACGCCCTGTGGTTGGGAAAAAGAAGCCGGGTCAGGGCGGTCCATCTCGTCATTGAGGCGAAAGGTGTAATCCGTTCCCGGAGGGAGTTCTTCTGTCACCAGGCGCCAGTAGCCATGCTCCAGGCGTTCCATGGGCAGGATGGGTTTTCCGGGAGCGGCCAGTTTTACGGCCAGCTTTTTTACCAGCGGAGCCCAGGCGACGACCTCGCACCACCCATTGCCCTGATAGTAGGCGCCGCTGCGCAGGTGATCCATATTCTGGTCAATGGACATCACACCCACCGTCCTTCCACGGTACGAAAATTCCTGTTTTTTCAACTCATGATGTTTCAAGATCCCACTGTCGGGTCTGACCCCCTTCGATGCTCACTTCCTTGCCGCGAACAGCGAGGGTCACCGGCGGGAGTCCGCACTGCAGACAGGTCACCGTCAGACGGGAGCCGGTGATTTCCAGTTCAAGGGCCTGGCCACGGTAGCGCAGACGCATTTTAAGGCGATCGAGTTCACGGGGCAGGCAGGGATTCAGGTGCAGCATGTCCCCGCGGGTCTCAATGCCGGTATAACCTCGCTGCAGCAGGTCGACCGTTCCCGCCATGGCGCCGAGGTGAATCCCTTCGGGGGTCGTCCCGCCCTGGCTGTCATCTATATCGGCCTGCAAGGCCTCCTTGAACAGCTGCCATGACCCTTCCCGATCTGAACGGGACAGCACCCAGGAATGCACCATCTGGCTCAGGGTCGAGCCGTGAGAGGTGCGCTGCAGGTAGTACTGGATGTTGTCAGGTATGGTCTCGTAGGCAAAAGGATAGCCGAGTCGTTGGAAGATATTCTCCAACTCCTCGGATGAGAAGAGATAGAAGAGCATCAGGACGTCAGCCTGCTTGGAACACTTGTAGCGGTTCGGCGTGTCATCCTCGGATTCGAGGATTCGATCGAGGCGCATGATCTTTCCGTATTTTTCCCGATAGCGCTCCCATTCAAATTCCGCGAGGTCGGCATAGCCCTCAAACTGGCTGATGATGCCGTCGTCGTGGAAGACGAGACGCATTTTACGGCTGATATCGTTCCAGAGCTTGATCTCATCCTCCCTGAGGTTGAGGCGTTCACAGAGTTCCTTATGGCTTTCCGGGGGTAAAAGCTCAAGCAACTCCATGGCACAGAGCAGGGTCCAGACCGCCATGATGTTGGTATAGGCGTTGTTGTTCAGGCCGGGTGCATCGCTGTCAGGGTAGCTGTCGTGGTATTCGTCCGGCCCCATCACCCAGAGAATCTCAAAGCGTTCCAGATCTGGGTTCCAGGACGCCAGGCTTGCCCAAAACCGGGCAATTTCCAGGATCATCTCCGCGCCGTAGAAAGAGAGAAACTCCATGTCGTAGGTGACCTGGTAGTATTGCCAGACGTTCCAGGCAATAGCCGCGTTGACATGGTACTGCAGCTGGGAGTTGTCGGGGATCCAGTTGCCCGATTTCGGATTGAGATGAACTTTCTGGCTCTCTTCACGGCCGTTGCTGCCACTCTGCCAGGGAAACATGGCACCGCGATAGCCGGCCTCCCTGGCCGCTGCCCTGGCCTCATGCAGGCGCCGGTAACGATATTTAAGCAGGGTGCGGGTGATCTCGGGACAGCGGAGGTTGAGCAGGGGGAAGATGAATAGTTCATCCCAGAAAACATGACCACGGTAGGCTTCACCATGCCAGCCCCGGGAGGGGACGCCGACATCCAGTTCAATGGTATGGAGGGAAACGGTCTGCAGGAGATGGAAAATATGCAGGCGCAGGATCAAAGGCACGTCTTCGGCACTGTTCGAACCTTCGAGTTCGAAACCGAAATGATGCCAGAGATGAGCCCAGGTCTGGCCTTGTTCTGTCAATAACGTCTTCAAGCTGGGCGCACGCTGAAGGGCAGTATACGCTTCGAGTCCGCATTCGGTGCTGGCCTCGTCACGACTGGTGAAGAGGGCGACTGTTTTCTCGATGTGCACGGTTTCACCAGCGTCCAGGTGCAGGGCAAAAGTCTGCGCGATATAGGCCTGGTCCTGTTCGAGGCGACGATCGGGAGACTGCTGGCTGTCTTCTAAAAAGACCCGGGTACGGACAGCCTGGGCCATCTCGACGCGGGACTGGCAAGTGCGGACCTTGAGAAAGATGGTCTCCCGGTCCAGTTGCCGCGCTGCCAGCGGTTCCAGGTGGTGGTTGGCCAGATCCCGATAGCGGGCGACGTTGTCGTTTTCGATGCGACCGTCGATGGCGCTGCGGAAGGTGACCTGACCGGACCAATTCTCAGCGATCAGCCGGGTATCAAGCACCGCGAGGTGCCGGTGGCGCATGTGGACCAGGCGACTCTGCTCCAGTCGGGTAATGCGCCCCTGATCATCCTGGAAGCGGACCGTGCGCCGCAGCAGGCCGTTTTTCAGGTCCAGTTCCTGCTGGAAGAGGAGAATCTCAACCGCCTGCAGGTTGAACCATTCACCCTCTTCGATCCGGAACCACAGCGGGAGCCAGTTGGGAAAATTGACCAGATCCTCGTTCTCAATCGTGCGGCCGGCGATTTTTGTCTCGAGTCGGTTATACCCTCCGGCGAGATAGGTGCCGGGATAATGGACGCTGTCGGCCAACGCTTCCGGTGCCGCCCCCCGGGTGCAGAAATAACCGTTGCCTACGGTGGTCAAGGCTTCACGCAGTTTCTCCTGCTTCGGTTCAAAACGATCGTATTTCAGGATCCAGCTGTTCATGAGTCGGTCCGTTTTTTGAGGTGGTCGCACAGGGCTCGCAAAAATTCGCGGACCTCTTTCGTGTTGTCCAGGACATAATGGGCATGGGTCGGACGGTTTTCATCCCGCACCAGAATGCCTATGCCCTGTTTTTTAGTCTCACGCAAGGCATCTTCATCGGTCAGGTCGTCGCCGACATAGATCGGCAACAGGTCCTCGCCGTCGAGCCCTGGCTGCTCTAGCAGCCAAAGGAGAGCCTTACCCTTATCCCAGTCGAGGTCGGGGCGCAGTTCAAAAATTTTCTTGCCGCTGGTCTTGCGCAGTTCCTCTCTTTCGGCCAGGACCGCATCAACCGCCTCTTCGACCTTCCCATGAAGGTCATCGGGGACACGTCGATAATGCACGGCGATGGCGAACTTCTTGCGTTCGATCTGGGCGCCTTCGATCGGCTGGAGGTTCTCCTGTAGAGCCTGTTCAGCTTGGTCGAGGGCCGGGAGGTACTCGGTTCCTCGCTGGAACTGCATCTCATTTCCCTTCGGACCCGCAATGTCAAAGCCGTGACTGCCGGCATAGATGACTTCCTGCACGCCAACAAGGTTTCTGACGTCCTTGAGGTCTCGGCCGCTGACGATGGCCACCGGGCAGAGACGGGCGAGTTCACGGACAGTCTGCCTCATCTCCTCGGTAATTTTAGCCTCCTCAGGACGATCGACGATGGGAGTCAGAGTCCCATCGTAGTCCAGGAACACGACCGGCTGCTTTGCGCCGAGTCTATTCACCAGTTCGGCGAAGCTGCCGAGAGCCGAGGGCCGCTCATCTGTTGTCGATGCCGGGTCCCTCATGGCCACATCGACTTCGTCCAGGTCCGCGACTACTCTATCGGCAAATTTCTCCAGTTCCTGCCGCTGCCCTGTCCGATGAACGCCTATCACCAGGCCGAAGCCGCCGGCCTTTCCGGCTTGGACCCCGGATGGCGCATCTTCGACCACCACGACACGAGGGGGGGCTGCCCCGAGTCGTTTGGCGGCGACAAGGAACAGATCGGGGGCCGGTTTTCCAGGGATGTCTTCTTTCTCGGCAATGATCCCGTCGACCCGGGTATCAAACAGATCATCAACCCCTGCAGCAGCAAGGACAGAGCGGGCGTTCTTGCTCGCGGAAATGATCGCGACCTTGATGCCGGCTTCGCGGAGTCGGTCGATCAAGGTGAGGGTACTCTCATAGCGCTCGACGCCCTGTTCTTCGAGAATGTGCTGAAAATAGGCGTTCTTGCGGTTGCCTAGACCGCGAATGGTTTCTTCTTCGGGATCGTCATCTGAATGGCCTTCGGGCAGACTGATTCCGCGTGATGCCAAAAAGTCGCGGACGCCATCATAGCGCGCCTTGCCGTCCACATAGCGGCTGTAGTCCTGTTCGATACTGAAGGGTTCACAATTTTCTCCTCTACCCTCGGAGCGCTTTTGGAGGTAGGCATCGAACATCTTCTTCCAGGCGCCGGCATGCAGGTGGGCGGTTTGGGTGACGACGCCATCCATGTCGAAGATCACGGCGTCAAACTGTTCTGGGTCGATGGTCAATCGCTGTCTGGACATGGCTCTCTTTCCGTTGATCCGTCACCGGGTAGATTCCATGGTGACAACTGGGGTGTAGCGTCACTGTTCATCGAGGGGACATCTTGTTTTTGTCTGGCATTGCCATGTCACTGACTCAGGGAGAGTCCTTTGCATCCTCTCTTCAGGACAGGGCTTCAAATCCCGAAATCACGTCGAACAGCTCTTCGGATATGACATTCTGGCGCATCGAGTGAAACTTTTTCGTTAACTCACCCAACGCTTCCTCGATATTCTTCTCGGCCCGCTGCATCGAGGCGAGTCGGGCGGCATTCTCTGCGGCCAGGCTGGCCGCAAAACCGCGAAAGAGGGCGACGAAGAGGTACTCGCCGATAAGGGCCCTGAACAGCTTTTCCCGTGGCAGCGTGTAGAAAGGGAGTTGTCGCCCGGGCCAATCACGGCCGCCGAGATCCTGGAGCCAGAGGTTGTCTGGCGGCAGCAGGTTGATTCGAGTCTGCTGATAGGAGGCTCCGCCGGAAGGGCTGTTGTGGAACAGAATCAAACGAAAACCTGCCTGTTTTTCCAGATGACCGGCCAGCAAAAGCAGGACCTGCTGTACTCGTGAGACAATGCTTTCGACCGATGTGGGCAGCCCCAGGGTCTGATCCAGTCTGCCGAAGGACTCTTCCATCAAACTCTGGGCCTTGCTGCCGAAGACCCAGAACTGTCGTTGGCTCCCCTTCAGGTCCTGGTCCCTGAGGACGTTGTGGACATATTCGATAATCGCTTCATTGAAGCGGCCAGCCATTCCCTGGTCGGAGCCAAAGACGAGAAACAGGGTTTTTAGTGGTTTCTGTCGGGAATTCATCAAGGGATGGGAAGGGAGGACCGCCCGCAGGCCCAACTCGACAGTCCTGAAATATTCTTTAAGAGATCGGTTCGCTTCTTCATACTGTCGTATGTTTACGGCTGCCAGAGATTTCATTGTTCGCACGACGGTATGGAGGTCGCCCGTGTTTTTGAGTTTGCGTTCCATCTCCTGCAGAGTCTGCATGCCTTACCTCTCTCTTGCCGGGGACTGCAGCTGACGGTTATTCCTTTTCCAGTGCAGCCAAAGCCTCTTTGGCGGTTTGCCGCATCACCTTGAAATCCTCTTCGGAAAGCATCTTGCCGGCGTTGATTTTTTCGGCGATATCGGTGATCTGGTGTACGGCAGTATGCAGGCGTTCCTCTCCCGCCATGATCTGTTCTTCAGGAATAGCGTCGAAAAGACCCTCGTTGACAGCAAAAAGCACGATGATCTGTTCGGCTGCGGTTCGCGGAGAGTATTGCGACTGCTTCAGCACCGCGCGCACACGGCGACCGCGATCCAGGGTTTTACGGGTCTCCTCGTCAAGACGGGTACCAAAGCGTGAGAAAGCTTCAAGTTCCTCAAATTGGGAATAGCTCAGGCGCAGATCTCCGGCAACCGCCCGGTAGGCCTGGAGTTGGGTCTTGCCACCGACCCGAGACACGGACTTCCCGATGTCGATGGCCGGCAGGATTCCCTTGCTGAATAACCCTGGCGACAGATAGATCTGGCCGTCGGTGATAGAAATCAGGTTGGTCGGTATGTAGGCAGAGATGTTCTGCGCTTCGGTTTCGATAATAGGAAGGGCGGTTAACGATCCCCCCCCGAGCTCTTCTTTCAGGTGAGTGGATCGTTCGAGCAGACGGGAATGGATGTAAAAAATATCTCCGGGGAAGGCCTCACGGCCCGGTGGTCGCCGCAGCAGCAGCGAGAGTTCACGGTAGGCACGGGCGTGCTGGGTGAGATCGTCGTAGATCACCAGCACGTCTTTACCCTTTTCCATGAAGTATTCGGCCATGGTCGTGGCGGCATAGGGGGCGATGAATTTAAGCCCCGGTGGGTCGTCCCCTTTGACGGTGACCACCGTCGTGTATTCCATGGCCCCGTGTTTCTCGAGGTCCGCGATGACCCGGGCGACGGTCGAGGCGCGCTGTCCGATGGCGCAGTAGAAGCAGAGCACCCCCGTGTCTTTCTGATTGATGATGGTATCAATCGTAATCGCTGTCTTGCCGGTCTGGCGGTCGCCGAGAATCAGTTCACGTTGCCCGCGGCCGATGGGGATGAGGGCATCGATGGCTTTCAATCCGGTCATCAGGGGGGTGGTGACCGGGGCGCGATCCATGATGGCGGGTGCCGGTCGCTCAAGGGGACGTCGTTCGTCATAACGGAGTCCGCCTTTGTCGTCGCGCACCTTCCCGTTCGGATCGACAACGCGGCCGATCAGGTTTTCGCCCACCGGCACGTCGAGCACTCGGCCGGTGCCGTAAACCTCGTCACCTGAGCGCAGATGCTGGTATTCACCCAGCATGACCACCCCAATTTCCCTGCTGTTGATGTTGAAGGCGAGGCCGAGGCCATTGCCCGGGAAGGCCAGAAGCTCATCCGCCCGGACTTCGGTCAGTCCGCTCACCCTCGCGATGCCTTTGCCGATGGAGTTCACCCGACCGACAACCTGCGGCGTCAAGGCAGGAGTATAGCCGTCCAGGCCCTGGTCAAGAGCCTGCAACGCTTCACGGATCACCGTGTCAAGACTGGAGGAGGTTGTTTCAGGCATGTTTGGTTTCCTCCGCCTCAGGGGAAGGTCTGGTGTTGTTATGCTGCACCTGTCCCTCGATCAAATCGATCACACGGGATCGCAGTCCCTCCAGGTAACTGTCTATTCCCCAGGAAAATCTTAGATTTCCAGAGCTGGCTTCGACACCAAGGGGGAACTGGGAGTCCACCTGGTAAGTGATTTCAACTTTCTCGATGCCCATTTGGCGCAGAGCTTCGGTGATTTTGCCCTTGCCGGATTCTTCGAGTTCACAGGTAGAGCGTACGATGATATGTCCAGATTTGGTGGCGCGCTCAAGTTTTTCCCGAGCGTCCTGGTCGAGATTTTGGAGGCGGGAGACCATCTTTTCGGCCAGGCGGTTGATCAGGGATTCGTCTGCCAGGTCCTGCAGTGAGCGTTGCACTATCTGCAGGACTTGCCGGCTGGCCGCGTTTTTCATGTTCCTGTCGAAGGCCTGACGGTCGCTCTCCAGGGTCTCGACCCAGGTTTGACGTTTCTCGTTCACCTCCTCACGGGCTTTTTCGATAAGTTCCTGTTTCCGCTGCTGTGCTTCGTCCTGAGCCTGATTCAGCAGGTGTTCTTTTTGCTCCTCAAACTCCAGCTCTTTCTGGTGGAAGAGCTCTTCCTTTTCCTCTGCCTGCGCCACCTTGTCGGACGCTTCCTGCAGGCGGTTGTTGATATTTGCTACACGCTCGTTCATATGGCGGACGATCGGCTTATAGAGAACCCTCTTCAGCAGGTAAACCAGGATGAGAAAATTTATCAGCTGCGCGACGATAGTGAACCAGTCAATGAGCATTTCACCCTCCGCTACCGGCCTGGTCGAGGAAGTAATTCCAGAAAGGATTGGCGAAGATCAGAATCATCGAGACGACGAAAGCGTAGATAGCTGTCGATTCGACCATGGCCAGACCGACGAAGAGGGTGCGGGTGAGGGTGTTGGCTTCATCGGGCTGCTGTGCGATGGCAGCCAGCGCCTGCGCGAGGGCACGGCCCTCACCGAGGGCGGGTCCGATGGCGCCGATGCCAATGCAGAGACTGCTGCTGAAGATCGATGCGACTGCGATCCAACCAAGATTATCCATGAGTAGGCCCTCCTTCAGGTGGTCGGTTATTGTTTGTGTTTATGATGTTTCTCTTCGGTGTCATACTGGACCCTGACAGCCGCCGCCAGATAGACTGTCGCAAGTACGGCAAAAATATAGGCCTGAATGACGCCTGTTATCAGCCCCAGAATGTTCATCAGCACCGGAAAGAGCAGGGGCGCAAGTGACAGCAGGATGCCGGCAATCATCGCGCCACTCATAATGTTGCCAAAAAGGCGCACGGCCAGAGCCAATGTTCGCGAGAGCTCGCCAAGGACGTTGAAGGGGAGCATGAGGGGGGTCGGCTGAATGTAGTTTTTCAGATAACCGAGAAGACCCTGACGGCGAATGCCCCAGACAGGCACGGCTATGAATACACAGATGGACAGGGCGGCCGTGGTCGACAGAGAGCCGGTCGGAGCCCGGTAGCCCGGGACGACGGCAAGGATGTTGGGGAACAGAATGAACAGGAACAGCGTGCCGATAAAAGGGAGAAATTCGTCGGCCGGGCGTAGCCCCATGGCTTCTATCTGTTTGCGGATATTGTCGACAATGACCTCAAGGAGGTTCTGGCCCCAACCGATATTTTCACCGGAGGTCAGCTTCATGGTGATCAGGGTCGCGCCACCGGCCAGCAGGAGCATATTCAGCCAGGTCACGAGGATGGTCGCATTGAGTTTGGCAAAACCGTACTGCCAGTAGATGGAGGCATCAGGCGTGATTTCCATGTCATCTCCCGTCAGATATTGTTCGGCCACCGTTCAAGGGGTGCTGACCCTGCTGGCGACCCCAATCCCCTTGATCTTGAGTAAAACCTGTCGCGTCATAATCAGCCCGCCCATGGCCAGAAGCAGCGACAGCCCTCCCCAGGGGAGGAGAAGGTAGAAGCCTGTGAGCGTCAGGGTGAGTCGCAGCAGGAAACTACCTCCAAGCAGCAGCCGCGGCCTGCTGCTTGCGGGAATGCGCACCAGGGTCAGCCACAGTCCGCCGAAATAGAAAAACCCCATGAAGGCCCCGGCAGCCAGGGCACAGGTCAGTTGCCACCATTCGATCTGTATCTGTTCCATCATGAGTCATCCTCGTCCCGGCGTTCCCGGTGATACGCCTCTTCGATGTTCTTGCGCTCTCTTGAAATCCAGAACCAGGCGTTCAGGCAGCCGACGATGATACCTGTCAGCAGCAGCATCAGGGTCCAGGAGTAACGGCTTTGAATCCGGGAATCGATCCATATCCCGAGGGCGATCGCGGCCAGAACAGGGATCGCGACGGACCATCCCACCAGGCCGAACATACCGAGTCCAAACCAGACGCCCTGGTCTCCCTGCCGGCGGGCCCGTATTTTGCGCTTCTGGCTCTCTTCGACCTTGCGCCGGAACTGCTGATTGAGTTTTGATTTGTCCGATTCATC
This sequence comes from Desulfuromonas sp. AOP6, assembly GCF_009731355.2. Lineage (GTDB taxonomy): Bacteria > Desulfobacterota > Desulfuromonadia > Desulfuromonadales > SZUA-540 > SZUA-540. The sequence goes on along the minus strand of NZ_AP022810.1, from coordinate 1,853,582 downwards.
TGCCACGACTTGCCCTTCCTTTGAAGGAATCCGCCTTAGAGATCCATGAAGCTGCGCATAAAGTTGGCTTCCAGTCGAGCGACGGCTGTCTGCACCTTGCGCTCGTGCTCATCAAGTTCCCTGAACCGGTCCTCCACCACCGCTGACAACTCTTCCAGGGAAGCGTCGCTGACAGCATTGCGCACCGACACCCGTACCTGGTCTCCCTGTTTGACCAGCACTCCCGAATCGATGGCGATGAAGTGTTCCTCGCCCCCCTCTGTGGAACGATAGGCGAGCAGGCCAGGTTCCAGGACAGAGACGAAATCGATGTGATGGGGCCGCAGACCGAAGCTGCCGTTCAGGCCGGTGGCCGTGACGGTGGCGACCTCCGTCTCCAGAAGGATACGGCTGGGTAAAAATATCTTGAGTTTCATGTCGCTTCCCGGTTGCCTGAAAGATCTGTTCGATTGTCAGCTTCGTCACCGGATGGCTTCTGACGAGTCTTGCCTCTGGCCTCGTCAATACCGCCGATCATATAAAGGCTCTTTTCCGGAGCTTCGCTGAATTCGTCATTAAGAATGCGTTCACAACCGTCGAGAGCTTCTTCAAGGGAAACGGTCTTGCCTGGCATCCCGGTGAACTGCTCGGTGGTGAAGAACGGTTGGGTCAGAAAACGCTCCAATCGTCTGGCACGCAGCACCGTTTGCCGATCGTCGCGGGATAGCTCTTCCATGCCAAGCATGGCGATGATGTCCTTCAGATCCTCGTAAGAGGCCAGGGTGCGGCGGATCTCCTGGGCAATCCGGTAATGGCGGTCCCCGACGATGGTGGGAGTCAGCATCTTGGAATAGGATTCAAGGGGGTCTACGGCTGGGTACAATCCCTGACTGGCCCGCTTGCGCGACAGGACGATGGAGGCTGACAGATGAGAAAAGGTGTGTACTGCGGCGGGATCGGTCAGGTCGTCGGCGGGAACGTAGACCGCCTGGATGGAAGTAATGGCCGCATGCGGCGTGTTGGTGATGCGCTCTTCCAGTTGGGAGAGCTCGGATGCCATGGTCGACTGATAGCCGAGCCGCGATGGGAGGAGTCCGAGAAGCCCTGAGAGTTCCATGCCAGCCTGGATAAAGCGGAAGATGTTGTCGATCAGCAGCAATACATCCTGGCGGCGGTCGTCACGAAAATACTCCGCCATGGTCAGGGCGGTGAGCCCGACCCGGAAACGACATCCTGGTGGTTCGTCCATCTGGCCGAAGACCATCACGGTGTTGTCGAGGACTCCGGCTTCCTGCATTTCGCGATAGAGTTCCTCCCCCTCACGACAGCGCTCGCCGATGCCACAAAAGATGGAGACCCCCTCATGCTCTCCCACCATGTTGTGGATCAGTTCGGTGATGAGCACGGTCTTGCCGACGCCGGCTCCACCGAATAAACCTGCCTTGCCGCCGCGTTCCAGCGGTGCCAGGATATCGATGACCTTGATGCCGGTGGTGAATATTTCCGATTGGGTCGCCAGTTCCGTCAGGTTCAGAGACTGACGGTGAATGGAGCGCCGCTGCACATCTTCAAGGGGATCCTTGCGGTCGATGGTTTCTCCGAAGACATTGAACACCCGGCCGAGGATTTTCCTGTCAACGGGGGCCTGCAGGGATTGACCCGTGTCACGGACAGGAGTGCCAAGGCTGAGTCCGCCGGTAGGGGTCAGCGCATTACAACGCACGGTTTCGCTGTCCAGATGCAGCGAGACCTCGACCCGAATCCCCTCATTATCTCCGGTGACGAGGAGATTGTTGAGAGGGGGCAGCCCCTCATGGAATCGGGCCTCGACCACTCCTCCGATGACCGAGGAGACAACGCCATATTTTTTTCCGGATGAACCCTTCATAGCTGTCTCAATGGTATCTTTCGAGAATTTTCTCTGCCTTCAACTTATCGTCTGTCGGGTGCTTGTCAAGGTGAGGCAGGCAAACTGCCTCGGCTGCAATATCAGCGAAATAGCAGCTTTTTGTTGGTTGGTAAATTGTTGTCACACTGTCGATGCGCTGATTAAAGGGGCTGATAAGTTCTGGAATGAGTCCATCCGTTTTTTGCGGGTATACCTGGCCCGGCTCCCTATGCTAAATCATACTAGTCCGCTAAAAAAACCAATCGCTGTTGCCGAAGGTCGGCGTCCGGTCAGGCGGGCTCGATCCATTAACTTATCCAAGCCAAGGCTCCTCGATGAAGCTCTACAACAAACACATTCTGCCGAATCTCGTTCACTTTGCCTGCAGCCTGAAGCCTGCCATGCTGCTGCGCGAGAAAGTGGTGCCGCTGGCCCGGGGAGAGGTTCTGGAAGTGGGCATCGGGACGGGCCTGAATCTTCCTTATTACGATGCCGCCCAGGTGAGCAAGCTCTGGGCGCTCGATCCTTCACCCGAGATGGTGAAGAAAGCGGAACTGAAGGCGCGGGCGGTGAATTTTCCAGTGGAGTTCATCGAGCTGCCCTGCGAAGATATTCCACTGGAATCGGCAAGTGTCGATACGGTGCTGGTGACCTATACCCTGTGCACCATCGTCGACGTGCAGCAGGCCTTGCGGGAGATAGGGCGCGTGCTCAAACCGGATGGCGAACTTGTTTTCTGCGAACATGGCCTGGCTCCTGATGCACGCATCCGCCGCTGGCAGAACCGTCTGGCACCGGCCTGGCGATGCCTCGGGGGCGGTTGTCATCTGAACCGCGATATCCCCGCGCTTATAGAAGAGGGCGGTTTTGTTGTTCGCGAGATGCAGGCCGCTTATGTCTCTGGTTGGGGACTCGCGTCCTACAACACCTGGGGAGTGGCGACCTTTGCTCAGCGGCCGCAGGATTTGCTGGCCGAGACATCTCAACAGGAGAGTGGAGGATAGAACATGGCTGGTAGCAGTTTGCTGACCCTTCTCGATGATATCGCCACCCTGCTGGACGATATCTCGGTGATGACCAAGGTCGCCGCCAAAAAGACGGCCGGGGTTCTGGGGGACGATCTGGCCCTCAACGCGGAGCAGGTCACGGGCATTCGCGCCGACCGGGAGCTGCCGGTGGTCTGGGCGGTGGCTAAAGGGTCCTTTAAAAACAAGCTCATTCTGGTGCCCTCAGCTCTGCTGATCAGTGCCTTGGCGGCCTGGGCCATTACCCCATTGCTGATGGTCGGCGGCGCTTACCTCTGTTATGAAGGTTTCGAGAAGCTGGTTCACAAGTTTGGGCGCCATGAAGAGGCCAATGAGGCCAATCACGCCGAAAAGATCCGTGCCCTGAGCCATCCCGAAGTGGATATGGTGGCCCTGGAAAAAGACAAGATTAAGGGGGCTGTGCGCACCGACTTCATCCTTTCCGCCGAAATCATCGTGATTGCCCTTGGCACCGTGCAAGGCAAGGCCCTCGGTCTGCAGGTGGCGGTGGTTTCGACGATTGCCCTGCTGGTCACCGTCGGGGTCTATGCGCTGGTCGGCGGCATCGTTAAAATGGATGACGCCGGTCTTCACCTGCTTCGGCGGCAAGGCACCGCTTTTTCGGACCGTTTCCGTCGAATGGTCGGCGCAGCCCTGTTACGGCTGGCGCCCCTGCTGATGAAGTTTTTGTCCGTCGTCGGCACCGCGGCCATGTTCCTGGTCGGCGGCGGCATCCTCATGCATGGCCTGCCTGGCGGCCACGCTGTGGCCCACGCCGTGGTTGAATTTGTTCATGGCTTCGGCTCGATTGGCGAGATTCTCGCCATCGTAACTCCTGTGCTGGTTGACGGTTTGGGCGGCATTGTCGCGGGCGGACTGGTGCTGGGGGCGGTTCAGCTTGTTAAGGCACTGGCCAACCGTTTCAGGCCTGTCGTACAAAAATAAGAACCGTCAGACCATCGCTGACCCGAAGGTGTCCAGAAAACGAAGAGGGACCACCATGGATATTGACCCGAACCAAACCTCCTTGCTGGAACGGATCGACCGCCTTCTCCCCAGGAGCCTGCAGCTGAAGCTCAGCCTGCTGGTCACCGGCCTGCTGGTTATTCTGGTCAGCCTGGTCGGGGCGCTCTTTTCCGACTTTCTTCGCCACAGCCTGTTGGATGAGATCGGCGCCAAAGCCCTCGATGTCGCCCATGCCGTTTCCTACGATCCGGAAGTTCTGGAAGGCCTTCTCGCCCGGGATTCTGCTCGGACGCAGGCCGTGGCCGAAAAGATCCGGCAGGCGACGGGGTCGCAATACGTGGTGATCGGCGACAGCCGCGGCATCCGCTATTCCCATCCGGACCCCTCGCGGATCGGTCATCCTTTTGTCGGTGGGGATCTGGGGCCGGCCCTGCAGGAAGGGCGTGCCTATGTCTCCCGGGCTGTCGGCACGCTGGGCGAATCGCTGCGCGGCATTGTGCCCTTACGCGGCGACAATCAGGACGTCATCGGCTTTGTGGCCGTCGGCTATCTGTTGCGTGACATCGACGTCACGGTCAGGGCTCAGCAGCGGCAGATTTACGGCTACATTGCCATCGTTCTGCTGTTCGGCGTCTTTGGCGCCGCTCTTATCGCCCGTGGGCTCAAGAGTGCTATTTTTGGCCTTGAACCCCACGAAATCGCTGCCCTGTACCAGGAGCGCAACGCCATTATCGGCACCATCCGCGAAGGGGTGGTGGCCGTGGACGGAGAAGGGCAGCTGACCTTGGTCAACCAGGCGGCGCGCCGCTACCTCGGCCAGGAAGGGGCTGACAACCTGCGCGGCCGCCGGCTGGCTGAGGCATGCACCAATCCCGAACTGGAAAAGATGCTGACCGGGGGCCAGAGCGTGCTTGACCGGGAGATGCTGCTCAAGGGGCGGACCATGATTGTCAACGTGGCGCCCTTCAGTGGCCCGCCCCGGGGGGCGGTGGCGAGTTTCCGGCCCAAGGATGAACTCGACCGTCTCGGGCGTGAGCTGTCGCAGATGCAGGAATACTCCGAGCTGCTGCGCTCCCAGAGCCACGAATACTCCAACAAGCTGCACACCATCGCGGGTCTGCTGCAGATTGGTGCCCAGCAGGAGGCGCTGGATCTCATCATGACGGAGGCCAGCGGCTACGAGGAGTTGATCCGCACCCTGACCAAGGCGGTACCGGACCCGGTGGTGGCGGGACTCATTCTCGGCAAGTTCAACCGGGCCCGGGAGCTCAAAGTCCATCTCTCCCTGGATCCCGACAGCTCGCTGGCCGATGTGCCTGCTCCTATCGACCGTCAGCACCTGGTCACCATTCTCGGCAACCTGCTGGACAATGCCTTTGAGGCGGTTCGCATCGGCGACCGGCCCTGGGAGGTACGCCTGATTCTGACTGATCTGGGGGATGACCTTATTCTCGAAGTTGAGGATTCGGGGCCGGGGGTGTTCCCGGAGGTGGCCGAAACCCTCTTTGACAAGGGGGTGACGACCAAGGGTCAGGCCGGGCGCGGGTTCGGCCTGTACCTGCTGCGCCAGGCGGTGACGGCGTTGGGAGGCAGCATCACCTACGGGCAGGGAGAACTGGGCGGCGCGCTCTTTACAGTCAGCATACCCAAGGCTGGCAAGGAGGAAGTAGGATGACCGGTACAACGCTCAGGGTGCTCATCGTCGAGGATGATCCGCGTATTTCCGAACTGCACCGGCGCTTCGTGGAAAAAGTCCCCGGCTTCGAGGTGGTGGCGGTGGCCAACACGCTGGCCGACGGCGAGGAGATGGTGGAGGTGCTCGGACCGGATCTGGTTCTGCTCGATCTGTTCTTTCCGGAAGGCCATGGGCTGGATCTGCTGCGCCGTATGCGGAAGGTCGAGGCCCCCAGCGATGTCATCCTCATTACGGCCGCCCGCGAGATGGCCTCTCTGCAGGAGGCCCTGCGCGGCGGCATTTTCGATTATATCGTCAAGCCTGTGTATTTCCCTCGTTTTCAGGAGGCACTCGAAAAATTTCGCCGTTACCGGCTGCGCCTCGATTCGGATGACGATCTGGAACAGCAGGAAATCGACCGGTTGTTGCATTCGTCGGCCCTCAAAACGACCGAGCCCGATGTCGATATGACCCCCAAGGGCATCGATCCGCTGACCTTGAAAAAGGTGCGGCAGGTCTTCGACGATCCTGCGGTCGCTGACCTCAGCGCCGACGAGGTCGGTCAGCGCATCGGCGCCAGCCGTTCCACCGCCCGCCGCTATCTGGAGTTTCTTATCACGGAAGGTTATCTCAAAGCCGATCTCATCTACGGTGTGGTGGGCCGGCCCGAACGCCGCTATGTGCGCAGCCGCTGAAGACCCGAACGGACAGCGCGTTGAACACAATGCACAAAATGCTCGTAAAGAAATAAATTCTTTTTAAAATCCAAATATTTACACGAATTTGTCCTGGATCTATCCTTGAGCAGTATCGAGGGTGAAAAACGGGGAGAACGCGGATTGGCGCGAACTTCCCGGCACCCTCCCAAGCCAAGGAGAAGGTCCATGCTCTACATTCAATTTCTCTTTCTGCTGATGATGCTCTACATCGGCAGCCGTTTCGGCGGCATGGGGCTGGGGGTGGTTTCCGGCATCGGCCTGGCCATCGAAGTCTTCGTCTTCAAGATGCCGCCGACCAGCCCGCCTATCACCGTCATGCTTATCATTCTGGCCGTCGTCACCTGCGCCTCGGTGCTGGAAGCCGCCGGTGGGCTGCGCTACATGCTGCAGATTGCCGAGCGACTGCTGCGTTCGCGGCCCAAACTCATCACCCTGCTTGGCCCCCTGGTCACCTACACCATGACGGTCATGCTCGGCACCGGCCACGCTGTTTATTCCATCATGCCGATCATCGGCGATGTCGCCCTGAAAAACGGCATTCGGCCGGAACGCCCCATGGCGGCCGCCTCCGTCGCCTCGCAGCTCGGCATCACCGCCAGTCCCATTTCGGCCGCGGTCGTCTTTTACCTGACCCAACTCTCCGGTCTGGCTCCCGACCTCACGCTGCTCTCCATCCTCGGGGTGACCATTCCGGCGACCTTCATCGGTTTGCTCGCCATGGTGGCCTACAGCATGCGTCGCGGGGTCGAGTTGGACAAGGATCCCGAGTACCAGCGCCGCCTCCAGGATCCCCATTGGGGGGCTGAAATCAAGGCGAGCGCCGCCACGACCCTCGGGGAAAAGCTCCCTGCCGCCGCCCGTAATTCGGTGCTGCTCTTCCTGTTGGCCCTGGTCTCTATCGTTATCATTGCCATGGTGCCGGAAATCCGCACCCTGCAGCCTGGCGGCAAACCGATCAAAATGGATGTCATTATCCAGATGATGATGCTCGCCTTTGGTGGCATCATACTGCTGGTGACCCGGATCAAGGCCGCCAAGGTTTCCGACGGCGTTGTTTTCAAGCAGGGGATGGTGGCGGCGATTGCCATCTTCGGTATCGCCTGGATGAGCGACACCTATTTCCAGTTCGCCATGCCCAGCTTCAAGGCAGGCATCACCGAAATGGTCAACAACTTCCCCTGGACCTTTGCCCTGGCCATGTTTGCCGTCTCCGTCGTCATCAACAGCCAGGCCGCGACCTGCATCATGATGCTGCCGGTAGGGCTGGCGCTGGGGCTGTCGCCGGCCCTGCTCATCGCCATCATGCCTTCGAGCTACGGCTACTTTTTCATCCCCAACTATCCCTCGGATATTGCCACCATCAACTTCGATATTTCGGGGACGACGAAGATCGGCAAATTCTACTTCAACCACAGTTTTATGATGCCAGGGTTTTTCGCGGTGGTGACGGCCTGTATTGTCGGCTACGGTCTGGCGATAATGCTGATCTGACAGAGTCGTCAGCAGGACGCCATGTCGACAAGAAAGGGCCGCTTCTTTTTGAGAGGCGGCCCTTTCTTGTGTTTACGCAGGGGGTGAGCAGGAGCAGTCCGGGTCATCGCATGGATGCACCTCGACACTCACGTGAGTGACATGGGGCAGGGCTTTCAAGCGATTCTGATAGTCCTCAGAGGTGTGACCGCAGCCGGTGACGACGGAGGCGACCAAGGCGATGTCCCGGGAGCCGATGGGCCAGAGGTGCAGGTCGATGACGCGGCTTTCCTGGTCTGCTTCAATCAGTTCCCTGGCTCGGGTTGTTAAGGTTGCCGTGACGCCCCCATCGAGGAGAATCACGGCGGTTGTCTTGATAAGCTGGTAGGCCCAGCGGCTGATGAGCAGGCCACCGACGATGCCCATAACGGGATCGAGAACCGTCCAGCCCAGAAAGCGCCCGGTCAGCAGAGCCACCAGGGCGAAGATGGAGGTGAGGGCATCGGCGATGACGTGCAGGTAGGCGGCCCGATAGCTATGGTCGTGCTGGCCGTCATGAGGATGATCGTGATGGTCGTGGGGATGGCCCTCTTCGGCCGTATGCAGAATCATGACGCTGGCGAGGTTGACGATCAGACCGAGCAGCGTGACCCCGATCGCTTCATTGAAGGCGATGGTCACGGGGTTCAGCAGGCGCTGGACAGATTCGACGATCATCCAGAGGCCGGCCAGTCCCAGAAACAGAGCGCTGGTGTAGCCCGCCAGCACGCCGAACTTGCCGGTGCCGAAGGAGAAATAATCGGAGTCGCGGTGCTGTCGGGCCAATCGATAGGCGGCGTAGGTGATCCCCAGAGCGAAGGCGTGGGTGCCCATGTGCCAGCCATCGGCCAGCAGGGCCATCGACCCCGTCAGATGGCCGGCCACAATCTCGACCGCCATGGTGGCCAGGGTCAGCAGAATGACCCAGAGGGTGCGCCGCTCATTGCCCGGATTGATGTTGGTGAATTCGTGGGAGTGCGCCAGGCGCTCGGCGGTCTGTTCGTGTCGGTTCATCTCCATCCTCATTCAGCGTGATGGGTTCGGCAGACTGTCGACGAGAGACTCGTTTCGACGTGTCCAAAGGATTAACATGCCGCACCGGAAGCGTCAACCAATGGGAGGCGTCCGCTTTCGGAACAGGGCCGCCAGCAGACCGATGAGCAACACCAGCGAGACCCCCTGCAGCAGCCAGAAGGACCCGAGTTTCAGCCAGGCAAAGGGGGCGGCGACATAACGAATCAGCCAGGGGGTGACGATGTCCAGCAGCAGGCTCAGCCCCAGCAGCCAGATCAGTATAGTTTTGATAGGCTCCCCAAGGGGACTAAAGAGCAGCAGGTGGCTGAAGACCACGAAAAAGAGGCCCATGGCGAAGAGGTGAAAGTGGGTCACTTCCAGCAGGCCAATAAAGCTGCGCGGGTTCATGAACTGTTCAGGATCGCCTAGAAAATAACGCACCACACTCTGATAGTTGAAACCAAGCTTGGTCCGAAACATCAGAATGCCGGTGACCCAGTGCAGCAAAAAGTAGATATAGAAAAAAGCCAGGATGACTTTAGATAAGGGGCTCTGGCCGGGGCCGGTCATCATTACGCGCATGGTTATTTCTCCGACAAGAGGATGGAGCCCATAGCCGTGATTTTCCTGACCTGCCTGGTGATCGCTTCGGCGGACAGGGTGGCCCCGGAGATACCGTGAATTCCACCCCCCACGCGCAGTTCGGGAGACAGCTGGATATTCCGGAACTGGTCAAGCCAGCGCTTGGCCGGCATGTATTCCGGTGGTTCGAAAAAGGCCAGAATTTCCGTAAAACGAACGGTTCCATCCGTGTTGAGAACAACCATCACCGTTTCCGGCAGGGTGCGAACGACACCGGCTTCGATGGCCGCATAGCCGGTCGTCTGTTCAGCCTTCTTTCCCACATAGAAGGTGAAGATGGGGGAATCAGGCAGAACGCCGGAGAGTTTTTTGACCTGTTCCATTTCTGCCGGCGACAGAAAGAGATGGATTGTCTCGACCCGCTCGGCTTCGGGAAAGGCCAGCTTGAGAGCTTCGGACTTGGACATGAGAGCCTTGCCCAAAGACAGATCGGGTGCCAGTAGAAGAAGAACCAGCCATAGCGGAGCGATACGTTTTTTCATAGGGTGCATCCTCTAAAAAGGCCGGAGAGGTGGAGGCTGTCCCTCTCCGGCCACATGACAACTGTTGGTTAGAAAATGTAACCGAAACCGATGTTGAGCTCGTCGGCGCGGACACCGTCTTTCTTGTCGAAGTTGCTGTAATCGGCCTTGATAACGACGTTGGGGATCGGCTTGTAGCTGAGGCCCGTCACCAGCAGCTCTACATCCTCGTTGTTGCCGTCGTAATCGAGATTCTCATAACGCACGAAAGGAGCGAGGTAATGGCTGGTGCCCCGGAAGAGGTGGGGCAGAACATTGTAGGCGGCCTCCCCGTAGTAGGCGAAGATCTCATCGGGAACATCGGCGCCGATGGCCTCGGCATCATCGATTTTAACCTGAGAGGCGAGAGCCTTGAGTTCGAGGCCGCGGACCTTGTACTGCGAGTGAATTTCGTAGATCTCTGTGAAGACATCGGCTTCACGGTTACTGGTGTCGACAACCTGTCCCTGACCCGAATCGCCCAGATAGAAGCTGCCACCGATAGTGAGACCGAGGATCGGTTCGTAATCGAGGCGACCCACCAGGGCCCAGTCTTCTGCCTTGGTCTGGGAGGCTTTCTGGCGTCCGCCGCGCAATCCCTGTGAGGTAAAGTCAGCCCCGTCAAAACCGTTCATGACATAGAGTTTGTAGTCAATGTTGTCCGTCAGGCTACCGAAGGCGCCGACGCCCATCTCCCTCCAGGTGGAAGGAATAACCTGGCGCTCGACCAGGGGGCGGTCCACGCCGTGAAAAAGGGTGGGTTCGTGCAGTTCGTTGGTGAGGCCCACCGGCGCGAGTAAAAGTCCGCCCCGCAGGTTGATCTTGTCATGCAGCAGAAAATCGAGGCTGGCCATTTCGACATAGATCTCATCGGCGTGTTCAATTTCGATTTCCGTGTTCAGGATGATGTTGTCGGTGAATTTGTAGCCGAAATAAAGAATGGCGCGCAGCATATCCGCCTGATCGATTTTGTCTCCCTTGTCGCTGGTGTAATTTTTGAACTGGCCTTCGCCATAGCCGCCGATGGAAAGGCCCTGGTTGAGCTTGTACACTTTGGAGGCTGCCGGCCCATAGCCGAAGGTAGAGCTGTACTCGGCGTCTTCCACGGCCGATTCGTTTTTGAGTTTCTGCAGTTCTTCGGTGATCAGGTCAAGGCGGCGCTCCAGCTCTTCGTTGCTGGCTGCAAAACCGCTGACCGGAACGAAGGCCAGAAGAAGGGCGAAAATAACGGACAGGCGGATTAAAGGTTTCATCACAGGTCATACTCCTCAGGGTTAGGGGTTGTTTTAAAAAGAGCCGGGATCCTCGGCATTCCTGCACGGAAATGAAAATCGTTTTCAGAAAATAGGGAACCTGAGGTTTTCTGTCAAGAAGAAAATGAAAGCCATTATCAAAAAAAAGATGAATTTTCGCGAAGGATAAGGAAGGTTGTACCCAAATTTGCATTTCGAGAGTGACTTGTTAGCCTTGGAAAAAGGGCAGTACCCTCCTTGTTCCTCAGAAGACAAAAAAATCCAAATCGGAATTTTAGTTCCAAAGGAGATGTCATGAGCCAGGGAAACTATGTATCTCGCCGCCGTTTCATTCAGGGGGTCGGGTCCGCCTTTTTCCTTGCCGGGCTGCAGGCCGCCTTGCCGCTTCCCCTCTGGGCCCGGGCAAACCACTGGGGCCTTGACGGCCTGCCGTCGGCGCGGGACCGCTACGATCTGACCATTGGCTATTCCCCGATTGTCATCGACGGCCGCGAAGGGACGGCAACCGGCATCAATGGCACGGTACCTGGCCCTTTAGTGCGTCTGCGTGAAGGGGATGAGGTCACCCTGAATGTCACCAATGCCCTGATGGACACCGAACACTCCTCCATCCATTGGCACGGGATTTTAGTGCCTTTCCCCATGGATGGCGTGCCGGGCGTCAATTTCGCCGGAATTCCACCTGGGGAGACCTATTCCTATCGTTACAAGCTCGTCCAGTCGGGAACCTATTGGTATCACAGCCACTCCTTCCTGCAGGAACAGTCTGGCACCTACGGCCCCCTCATTATCGATCCCAAGGACGGCGAACCCTGGCCCTATGATCGCGACTACGTGGTGGTGCTTTCCGACTGGTCCTTTGAAAAGCCGGAGACGCTTTTTCGGAATCTCAATCTTCTGGGCCACTATTACAATTATCAGCAACGCACCCTGGGGGATTTTATCCGGGATATTCGCCAGGATGGTTTCAAGGAGACCATGGACGAACGCCTGGCCTGGGGGAAGATGCGCATGAGCCCCGTGGATCTGGCCGATGTGACGGGAGCGGCGTACACCTACCTGATGAACGGCAACAGCCCGGATATGAACTGGACGGCCCTCTTTGCCCCCGGTGAAACCGTGCGTCTGCGCTTCATAAACGCCTCGGCCATGAGCAATTTCGACGTGCGTATCCCCGGTCTGGACATGGACGTGGTCATGGCCGACGGCAAGGCGGTCAGACCTGTGACTGTGCAGGAATTCCGCATTGGTGTGGCGGAAACCTACGATGTGCTGGTCCGTCCCCGGGAAGATCGTCCCTTCACTCTCTTCGCCGAATCCATCGATCGCAGCGGTTATGCCCGCGGCACGCTTTCACCGGAGCCTGGTCTTACGGCGCCGGTGCCACTGCTGCGAAAGCGACCCGTGCGCGGACTGCAGGATATCGGCATGGGCATGATGGTCGGCGAGATGAATGAAGGTGAGATGGGTGGAGGGCATGGAGGCCATGGCGGGCATGGAGAAATGGGCACAAAAGATGATCCACGCATCCCCGGACCGAACGGGCCGGAGCCTTTTATGCCCGACCGAAAGACCTCCGTCAATGTGGCCATGACTATTCCCAACCCCCGCTACCGCCTTGACGAACCTGGGCTCGGTCTCGGCCATGATGGCTGGAAGGTTCTCACCTATAAAGACCTGACCTCTGAAGAGCCGCCGGAATATGCCGACACCCCTGAGCGGGAGATGACCATCCATATCACGGCCAACATGGAACGCTACATGTTCTCCTTCGATGGGATGAAATACACCGAACATCCCGGTCCCTATCTGTTCCGCCACAACGAACGTCTGCGCCTGTTCCTGGTGAATCACACCATGATGGATCATCCGATTCACCTGCACGGCATGTGGATGCAGCTGGAAAACGGGGCCGACAGACTGCCTTACAAGCACACCATTCTGGTCAAGCCCGGTGAGGTGGTCTCCGCCTTGATCACGCCGATTGAAAAAGGGGACTGGGCGTTTCACTGTCACCTGCTTTTACACATGGAGGCGGGTATGTTTCAGGTCGTGCGGGTTGTCTGAGGCAAGACAGGAGAGGGGGTACCATGAAGAGATTCGTTTTATTGCTCGTGTTTGCCTTTTTGCCCGTCTTGAGCCTGGCCGCCGATGAAAAATCAGGAGAGCCCGTAACTGATTATTTTCCAGCCGACTATCCGGAGGCACCTTCGGTGCGGCCGGAAGGGCAAGGGATTGTCAAATATGCGGAAGACGGCGACTCGAAGGGGAATTTCGGCCGACATCCGGTGCACGACAACCAGCTCTTTGCCACCTTTAAGACGGACCGTTTCGAACATCAGTGGAAAGAGCACGGTGTCGAGGTTTTTTTATGGGACGTGCAGGGTTGGATTGGGGAGGACTACAACAAGCTTTACCTGAAAAGTGAGGGTGAGGTCCTGCTTGAAGACAGCCATCCCGTGGAGGAGGCTGACCTGGAACTGCTATACAGTCGCGCCCTTTCAAAATTCTGGGATGTGCAGTTCGGCTTCCGGCAGGACTTCCGGCCGCGGCCGCAACGAACCTTCGCCGCCTTGGGAATCCAGGGACTGGCCCCTTACTGGTTCGAAGTGGACGCCACCGCCTACCTGAGCGAGGACGGAGATCTGTCAGCTGCCGTGGAAGCAGAATACGAGATCATGCTGACCCAGCGACTACATGTCATCCCTCGACTGGAGATGGGCCTGTCGTTGCAGGACGTCCCCGAGTACGAGCAGTGGCAGGGGATAACCGATCTGACCCTCGGTGCACGTCTCAGGTATCAGATCAGCCGCAAGCTGGCCCCCTATGTCGGCCTGACCTGGCACCGAAAAATTGGTGAAACGGGACATAATCTCAAAAAGGTAGGAGACGATATTGATACCCTTGGTGCTGTGGTGGGAGTGAAGCTCTGGTTTTAGGTTTTTATCCTAACCAGCCGCACCGGGTTTGACGGTGCCTCATCGCCACAAACAGAACCCCATATTTTGTCAAACCATCCGCCTGGTCGATGTTTCGGCAGGGCACTTTAGGTTCCGCCCCTGATGTGAGGGCTTGTCGGTTGTTTGGTGTCATCCATCCTATAGCGTTTTTCCCGGTAAGCGATGGTGGGCCAGATGGCCTGGGCGAGGGCATCACGAATGAGCTCGGTCTCCTCCTCTGCCTCTTCAAGGTGCCCATTGCTGTAGACATACTGGGTGGCCGGCTTGTTCGGCGTGTGAATGACGACCTGGTCGCCTACCATGTAGGCCTGGTTGTTGCCGAATTGCATGACGGCTCTGCCGGACTCGTCGGCGGGTAGTTGCAGCAGGTCGTGTCCGGGCATGGGATGACTCGATTCAATCCCCATGAAAGAAAGTAGCGTGGGTGGCAGATCGAGCTGGCTGGCGACCTTGTCGTAGCGGGCGGGTTTCACGTCGGCGCCGAGGATCAAGGCTGGTATATGGAAATATTTGATGGGAACGAGCTCGTCCCCGAAAACCCGGTCCTCATGGTCAGCCACCACCAGGAAAAGGGTGTTTTCCCAGTAGGAAGCTTTCTGGGCCTTCTCAAAAAACCTGCCCAAGGCGTAATCCGCATATTTGACGGCATTGGTGCGAGATTCTTTTGGTTGCTCGTATAAATCGATGCGGCCATCGGGGAATTCGAAGGGCGAGTGGTTGGAGACGCTGAAGACGAAAGTGAAAAAGGGCTTGTCCCCGTGGGACAGCAGTTCCTCGTGAGTGCGCTGGAAAATATCTTCATCGCAGACGCCCCAGGAGCCCCGGAAAGTCCAGTCAGTGAAGTGTTTCTCGTCGATGACCCGGTCGAAACCGTTGGCGAGGAAGAAGCTGCGCATATTGTCAAACTGGCTGTCGCCGCCGTAAATGAATTCAGAAGAATAACCTTGTGATTTCAACAGTCTGGCGAGGGTGAAGAAATTCTGTTGGGCCAACCCCAGTTTGACCACGCTGCGAGCCGGCGTGGGCGGAAATCCGGTGACCACCGCCTCGATCCCACGAATCGAACGGGTCCCGGTGGCATAGAGTTGACTGAACCACATCCCTTGGGTAGACAGTTTTTCCAGTTCGGGAGTCAGCGGGAGACCGCCAAGGGATTGGACATAACTGGCCCCCAGACTTTCTTCGAGGATGATGACCAGATTGAGCGGTTTCTGTCGATTCTCGGCAGGAACCTGATGATGGAGGGTAGGGATCTCCTGGCTGCTGAAGGTCGCTGCGGGCAGCCTCATGTCCTCGTGCAAACGCTGGAAGACCTCTGCCTGCTCCATCTTTCCATAAAATCGCACCGAGTTGGACTCATCTTTCAGGCGGGAGATGGCATAGCCGAGGGAATAGGCTGAGCTGACTCCAAGCTGATTGACCAGAGGATCGTTGGAAAATGCTACCGTGCTCATATTGGCCGGACGATGGCTCAAGCTGGAACGGGCGCCGCCCAGCAGCAGGAGAAAAATAAGCGGCATGATAGCGAGTTTTCGCCCAAATCTCCAGGTTTGTGCTCTTTCCGTCAGTTTGCGACTGAGCACCCACATAACCACAGTCAGGCAAACGACCACCAAGGTCGATATCAGTAAAGGAAGTTTATAGGCGGCCCAGAGGGTAGAGAACACTTCGCGGGGATGATCGAGATACTCGAAAAAGAGCCGGTTGGGGCGGCTGTCGTATTGGTCTACAAAGGAGGGGGTCGCCGCTTCCATGAAAACGATGGCGGCCGTGAGCAGGGTCAGCCAGGCCGGCAGGGCTCTTTTCCATATCCGCCTCACTTTAGGGCGATCAGGCAAAAGAAGGGCAACGAGGGTCGGCAGGGATACGGCGTAGCTTAGCAGGACGACGTCCATGCGCAGACCATAGCCTAAAACGGCCCAGAGCCCGTTCACGGCAGTGACGCGGTCCCATTTCCAGGCCATGAAGCCGAGGCGCGACAGACTCATTATAAAAAGGGCGATGATAAAAAAAACGAGGATCGGCAGAAGTGGCCCCAGAAGCTTAACGATGCGGTTGCGGTCCGACATTCTCGTGTGCTCCTGTACGGAAAAAAATTATGAACTCTTGCGTGAAAGCCTACTGACGCCATCATTGGTTCAACATAGTGCAATTTAGCTATGGATTGACAGCATAGCAAGAGAATTCTTGAGTCATGAGCTGGTGTTTGGTGGGGCGATTTTAGGTTTTCTCTGTATTACAAGGTCGTCGTCAGGAGGAACAATTGGCCTCTGCTGGGGACAAGTGCTATCTTTACTTTCCCACCGATAACAAAGTCATGTTTCTGGTCACCAAGAGAGGAAGGATGCTGGATATTTTCAACCATTTGCAGCAGGCTGTAAAGCGCGCCCAGAACGAAAACGAGCTGCCCGATTATCTGGCTGCAAGAATTCTGCGTATCGCTGAGCAGCAAGACCGATATCAGGAACTGCAGGCCGAAGTAGAGCGGCTTATCCACCAGTTGGCTGATTACGATACCTACGGGCAGACCGGCTATCTGGGCATGGGGGTCAACAACGTCATCCTGGAAAAAACCATCGACCGATTGGAAGGGCAGGCGGCCAAACCATGAGAAGGTATGCGCCCGGACGTGACGACGAGGTGACGTCTCTGCATGATGAACGGCTGGAGAAGATCGTGCAGGTCCTGCGACAGCACCGGGCTGAAACGGTGCTGGATTTGGGCTGCGGTTCGGGTGAGTTGCTCGCCCGTCTGGCTCTGGAGCCTTCTTTTCGCAAAATTGTTGGGCTCGACATCTCTCTGGAAGCTCTCAGCACAGCGCGGGATTTGCTCCAGCGACTGGGGCAGTCGGCGGATGGCAGACGTCTGAGCCTTTGCCATGCGTCCTTTACCGACGCTTCGGATGAATTCAGTGGTTTCGATGCGGGTGTGATGCTTGAAACCCTTGAGCATATCGATCCCCAGCGTCTGTCCTCCCTGGAAAAGGCTGTCTTTTCCGGATTTCGTCCCTCCCTGGTCATTGTGACCACACCCAACCGTGAATACAATGTCCTGCATGGCCTGCCGCCGGGTGCCTTGCGGCATCGCGACCATCGCTTCGAATGGGACCGGGCCAAGTTCCGCCAGTGGGCAACGGGAGTCGCCGGCCGCAACGAGTACCAAGTTGCTTTCGATACCGTCGGTCCAGTTGATCCCTTTTACGGCAGCTCCACCCAAATGGCCAGCTTTTCCTGCCTCTAGTCCATCCGGTCTCCTTTCCCTCCAGCGGCTGTTTTCTCCCTGCATTCCTGATTTCCTTCCCGTTTTCCTTGTATCGATCGGTGTGGAATATTCATCATAGGCTGCGCACTATTCTGCGTCCCGTCTCTATGCACGGCTGGCGTCGACCGGCCCCGATATCCCTTAAAACATGAAATACCGACAGGTTACGTCTGCCGCTTCGATTGGCATGCCCTGTGTAGATAGACAGGATAGAATCCGCAGCATTTCATCCCATTCATCAAGGAGAAATCCACCATGACCGAGCAGGATAAAAAACAGCAATTTGAAGAAACGACCAAAAATAATCTTCCCCGCCTTGTCATCATCCTGACAATCCTGGTCGCATTGGGGATCGGCGCCTGGACGGTGATCCCCAATGGTGCTGCCGGCAGTAAAATACTGAAAGCCGATGGGGGAGTCGTGCAGATTGCCCAGGCCGAACTTGCTGATGGCAAAGCCAGATTCTATCGGGTGCAGGGAGCCAATAACGAGATCAGCTTCTTTCTGGTCCAGAGCAAAGATGGTGAAATTCGCGCGGCTTTCGATACCTGTGACGTCTGTTTCCGCGCCAAAAAAGGCTACCGGCAGGAGGGGGATTCCATGATCTGCAATAATTGCGATCAGGCCTTCAAGACCGAGCTGGTCGGCGTGATCAAGGGCGGCTGCAACCCGGCGCCCCTCGCCAAAGAGCTACGTGACGGCAAAGTGATCATTTCGCTGGCGGACCTGGAGCAGGGAAGCTGGTACTTTGCGGGTCAGCCGCAAAAAGGGTCTATGTAATGAAGCTCGAAACCATTGCCTTCAACAATATCCGTCGCCGCAAGGGGCGAATGGCCTTTCTGCTGGCCGGTCTGCTACTCGGCATCGGTACGGTGGTAACGCTGGTCTCTCTTTCGCAGTCGTTGACAGCCGAAGCCCAGCACAAGCTGGAAAACTTTGGCGCCAACATCCTCATCACGCCGCGCAGCGACCATCTTTCCCTCTCCTATGGCGGCGTCAGCCTGGGCGGGGTGACCGTGGAAGCGGAAGAGATACGCCAGGAGGATCTCGCTCTTCTCAAGACCATCCCCAACGCCCGCAATATCGCCGCTATCGCGCCTAAGTTGCTGGGGGCGGCCCGGGTGGGCTCGGAGCGAGTCCTGCTCATGGGGGTTGACCCGGAACTGGAGTTTGCCCTCAAACGCTGGTGGTCCGTACAGGGCGCTCCCCTTGAAAATGACGATGAGGTGGTGGCGGGCAGCAACGTGGCCCGGCGCCTTGATCTGCAGCCGGGGGACAGCATCGAACTATTCGGCCGACAGTTTACCGTCAGCGGCATTCTCGAGCAGACCGGCGGACAGGACGACCATCTGCTATTGGCCTCGCTGAGCGTCGTCCAGCACCTGTTGCAGAAACCGGGGATGGTTTCTCTGGTCGAAGTCGCCGCTCTGTGCGGTGATTGTCCCGTCGAGGATATGGTGCGGCAGATCAGTACAGTAATGCCGGATGTCGAGGTCAATGCGTTGCAGCAGATTGTGAAGACGCGCATGCACGCGCTGGAACAGTTTGAGCTCTTTTCCTGGTTGGTGGCGGCCGTCGTTCTGCTGGTGGGCGCCTTGGTGGTCTTTGTCACCATGATGGGGGCGGTCAACGAGCGCACACGGGAAATCGGAATTTTCCGCGCTCTCGGTTTCCGTCGCAGCCATGTGATGCGTCTGATTCTGGTGGAGTCTGCCAGTGTCAGCCTGGTAGCTGGCATCCTGGGGTATCTGGTCGGCACGGCCGCTGCGCGGGCGGTGCTTCCCTTCTTCCGCGACGGCCATGGTGCTCAAGGAGCCCACGGTGAACACATGGCCATGATCCTGTGGAATCCGGAACTGGCTGTCGGAGCCGTTGTGCTGGCGGTAGTCGTCGGCTGTGTCGCCTCTTTTTATCCGGCCCTGCATGCCAGCCGCATGGATCCCAACGAAGCCCTCCGGGCTCTTTAGCGCAGCAATCAAGGAGAAATTATGGCTCTTATCCAGATACAGGATTTGGGGAAACGTTACGAGAGCGAGGGCGACTGCGTCGAGGCGCTGAAAAATGTCGATCTGACCATCGAAAAAGGAAGCTTCCTTGGCGTCATGGGGGCTTCCGGCTCAGGCAAAAGCACCTTTTTGAGCCTGCTGGGTGGCCTTAGCAAGCCGAGCGCTGGGGCGATCCACATCGATGGCATTGACATCTACAATCTGTCGGTGGAACGGTTGGCCGATTTTCGCCGGGAATACCTCGGGTTTGTCTTCCAATCCTTCAACCTGGTTCCCTACCTCACCGCCATGGAAAACGTCATGCTGCCGCTGGCGGTAAAACCACTGTCCAAGGCCAAGAAGGTGACCATGGTCGAGAAGGCGCTGGCCCAGGTCGGCCTCTCTCATCGTCAGCGGCACCTGCCCAACCAACTGTCCGGTGGCGAGCAGGAGAGGGTGGCTATTGCCCGCGCGCTCGTCAATGAGCCGCCGTTGATCCTGGCAGACGAACCGACGGGCAGCCTTGACTCGGAGACCGCCCGCGACATTATGCAGCTCTTTGCCGACCTCAATGATGCGGGCCAGACGATCGTCATGGTGACACACAACCTCGAAAACCTGGATTACTTCGACCGCACCATTCATTTGCGCGACGGCCGGATTGTCGAGGATCGTCCCCGGCGATTCAACGGGCAGAAAAAGGCGGTCTGAAGACGCCATGATGCTTCTCTTCTTGCTGCTTTTCGCCTTTCTCGCCCTGGCGGTTGTCCGACAGGTGGAGCGCCTCGATACGGAGCCTGAGCCGCAGGTCGGCCACTGCCCCGGCTGTGGGAACAACGTGGAGGTGGACTGGATGATCTGTCCGCGCTGCAAGGAACTTCTGCAGAACGTCTGCCCGGGGTGCGGCAGAAGCCTGCCGGTCTACCACCGCTTCTGTTCCGATTGCGGGACGCCGCGGGCCAAAGACTTCGGGGGAGGGCAGCATGACCAAAAAAGTTAAGGGGGTGCTGCTGCTGGCGGCTGCCGCCGTCGCTGTGGTGCTGATCTACAATATCTGGTCCTACAGCTGCGGTCACTGTACCTTCCGCTCCATGATGACTCTGGGTACGCCGGGCTATCTGCTGCTCCAGATAAACGCCGCCCTGCTGGCGTCCCTGGTGATCCTGAAGCTGCTGTCGACCCTGCAGACGCGTAAAAGGCGGTGCTCCTGTGGTGAGTGCCTGCTGCCGGGCTCGCATTATTGCCCTGCCTGCGGGAATAAAGCAGGATGCCAGAGAGGTCTGTGACCGGGGTGTTACGGGAGAGCGCGGGTATGACGGACGGGTTAGGGAGCTTGCTGAGAGAAGGACGTTGGCGCTGGGCTGTGCTTCTGGGGCTGGTGGCTGCCATCTCGCTCGGCCACTATCTGGTGAATGTCGACCAGCACCATTATCATGACATTTTCCGCCGCAGCTACTACCTGCCCATCATCCTGGCGGGTCTGTGGTTCCAGTTGCGGGGCGGACTGGCGGTTGCCATTCTGGTTTCCGTGGTCTACGCTCCTCATGTGGTCTTCCAGTGGGGGGCCCACCCCGAAGCGCAATGGGAGCAGTACCTGGAAATTCTGCTCTATCATGTCATCGGGGGCGTGACCGGCCTGCTGTCCCTCAAAGAGCGGTCGCAGCGATTCAAACTGGAAAAAACGGCCCAGCGGCTTAACGAGAGCTATCAGAAACTCGTGGACCAGGCCAGCCAGATTCTCACCTTCGAAGAGCAGCTCGTGCGCGCCTCCCGCTCCACCGCCCTGGTAGAACTGGCGGCCGGGCTGGCGCATGAGATCCGCAATCCTCTCGGGTCGATTCGCGGTACCGCGGAAATTCTCAAGGATGAGACAATCAGCTCTGCGCAGCGCGGCGAATTCGCCGACATTCTGCTGCGTGAGGTGGACCGCATGAACCAGGTTGTCACCGATTTTCTCCAGTTCGCCAGGCCGGTCGATCTCGGTAAAAAATCGTGCGACCTCAATGCCCTTCTGTGGGAACTTGTGCTTTTTACCGCCGAGGAATGTCACCGTGCGAAGATATCCGTCCGGTTTGACCCGGGCGACATCCCCTCTGTGCCGGTCGACTCCGATCAGATTCGCCAGGTTTTTCTGAATATTCTGCTCAACGCGGTCCAGGCCATGGCCGGTGGCGGTGCCTTGCGGATTGCCACGCATCGGCTCGATGACAGCCTCGTTGTGCGTTTTATCGACAATGGCCCCGGCATCGCTCAGGATCTGCTGCCCAAAATCTTCAATCCCTTCTTCACTACCAAGCCGACCGGCACCGGCCTCGGCCTGGCCATTTCCCAGCGTATCATCCAGGTCCATGGTGGCCGTATCAATGTGGCAAGCCGGGTTGGGCAGGGGACAACCTTTGAAGTACAGCTCCCCTTAGGAGATGAGACGTCTTCAGGTTCTACCGCCGGATAATCCGACCTCCGTTTCCCTCCGTAAATCCCCCTGTTTTTTTGGCTTTTTTCATCATCCTCCAGGTGCAGACCCTCTTTGACAGAATAGGAAAACATTCCTGGCTGCACATCTTTATTGTTCTGAGACTTTTTAGAAGATGCTGATAAGTAGTCAAAAAATATTAAAAATTAAAACACACATAAAGAATGTAGAAATAAAAAGATAAAATACACCAGAATAATGTTAAATATGTAAATAAAAAGTTGACAAAAAATATAAACAAAAATAAAGTGACCAAAACGGAGCAAATGATTTTTATTTGATAGTCTTTGGAATAAGTTCTTCATCGCAGAAAGGAGCAGCCCATGTCCCGCATTTATTCCGACAACAGCCTGTCCATCGGCCGGACGCCTCTGGTGCGTCTGCAGCGCCTGGCCCCCGAGGGCGTGACGATTCTCGCCAAAATTGAGGGGCGCAACCCGGCTTATTCGGTCAAATGCCGCATCGGTGCCGCCATGATCTGGGATGCGGAAAAGAAGGGGCTGCTCGGGCCTGGCAAGGAAATCGTCGAGCCGACCAGCGGCAACACCGGCATCGCCCTGGCTTTTGTGGCAGCGGCGCGGGGCATTCCCATTACGCTGACCATGCCGGAGACCATGAGCCTGGAACGGCGCAAGGTGCTCAAGGCCTTTGGTGCCAATCTGGTTCTCACTCCCGGTGCCAAGGGGATGGGTGGGGCCATCGCCGCCGCCGAGGAACTGGCGGCTTCCGATCCCAATCGCTACGTGCTGTTGCATCAGTTTAAAAATCCAGCCAACCCGGCCATCCACGAGCAAACCACCGGGCCGGAAATCTGGCAGGACAGTAACGGTTCCATCGATATCCTGGTTTCCGGTGTCGGGACCGGCGGCACCATCACTGGCGTCACGCGCTACATCAAGAAGACGGCAGGCAAGCCGATCCTGTCTGTTGCCGTCGAACCGGTGGAGTCGCCGGTGATCAGCCAGAAGCTGGCGGGAGAAGTGCTGCAGCCCGGACCGCATAAAATCCAGGGCATTGGGGCCGGTTTCATCCCGGATACCCTGGACCTGGGCATGGTCGATCTGGTGGAGCAGGTCAGCAGCGACGAAGCGATCGCCTTTGCCCGCCGCCTTGCTCTGGAGGAGGGGATCCTCTCGGGCATCTCCTGCGGAGCCGCCGTAGCGGCTGCCGTGCGCCTGGCCGCTCGCCCCGAGCATCATGGCAAAACCATCGTGGTCATTCTGCCCGATTCGGGCGAGCGCTATCTTTCCAGCGTACTTTTTGAGGGAATAGTTTAAGCGATACCAATTGTTTCTTGATAAAAACAGTTGACAAACGAATCGCAGCCCTTTAAAGTTTCACCCTAACGCAGCAGCGTCTTTATCACGAGTGGTGGAGGGACAGGCCCGACGAAGCCACAGCAACCGGTCCGCAGGTGCGGATGACAGGTGCTAAATCCTGCCTGCCGTATTCCACACAGGATGCGGCCGGAAAGATGAGGACGGTGCTTCCCGGATAACCGTCCCTTTGACTGTACCGGCGAAGCCCCTTCTCATCCCCAAGAGAAGGGGCTTTTTCTTTGCAGGCTCGCAACCTTGACGAGGGATGACATGAATAGTGCGAAATCCAACTGGACCGTTGAAAGCGCCCTGGTGCAGGTCGGCGTCGGCCGCGACGAGGCGACCGGCGGCCTCAGCTTTCCCATCTACCCGAGCGCCACCTACCGCCATCCGGCTCTGGGCGAGAGTACCGGCTATGACTACACCCGCTCCGGCAATCCCACGCGCCAACTGCTGGAAGAATCCGTCGCTCAGCTCGAGGGTGGCGCTCGCGGACTGGCCTTTGCCTCGGGCATGGCGGCGCTGACCACGCTCTTTCTCCACTTCGCCGCTGGGGATCATCTGCTCGTCTCCCGCGACCTCTACGGCGGCACTTACCGGCTGCTTGATCAAATCTTTGCCAAGCTGGGACTGGAAGTCTCCTACGTCGATGCTACCGACAACGGCGCCGTCGAGGCAGCCCTGCGCCCGCAGAGCAAGGCGCTCCTCATCGAAACCCCAGGCAACCCGCTGTTGGGAGTGGCGGATCTGGCTGAGCTTGGCGCCCTCTGTCGCGACCGCAACCTGCTTTTTATTGTCGACAACACCTTTCTGACCCCGGTACTGCAGCGTCCCTTTGACTTCGGCGCCGATATCACTGTCTATTCGGCCACCAAGTACCTGGGTGGCCACAACGATCTCTGTGCGGGCCTGCTGGTGGCGCGCACGGCCGAACTGGGCGAGCGCCTCTACTTTCTGCAGAATTCCACCGGCGGCGTGCTGCCGCCGCAGGACTGCTGGCTGCTGCTGCGTTCTCTGAAGACCCTGGCCCTGCGGCTGGAACGTCACAACGCCAATGCGCAGGAAGTGGCGGTCTGGCTGCGGGAGCATCCGGCCGTCACCGCCGTCTACTATCCGGGCCTGGCGGATCATCCAGGGCACGAGGTGGCCAAACGCCAAAGCCGCGGCTTCGGCGGCATGCTCTCCTTCCGCGTCATAACGCCGGATAAAGCCGCCCGGGTGCTGCAGCGTCTGCAATTGATCTCTTTTGCCGAAAGCCTCGGCGGCGTCGAGTCGCTGATGACTCTGCCGGCGGTGCAGACCCACGCCGATATTCCTGAAGCGGATCGTCTGCGCCTGGGTATCTGCGGATCCCTGCTGCGATTATCGGTAGGGATTGAAAGTGTCTGTGATATTCTGGCCGACCTGGAACAGGCCTTGAGTGATTGATGAACACCTGCTGACGATTAACCGCAAAGGAATGACACCATGACGCAGCCCCATCATTACCGTACCGCGACCCTGCTGGTTCACCAGGGCCATGACCGCGATCCCGCCACCGGCGCCGCCACTATCCCCATCTACAATGCCTCGACCTACCATCATCCGGGCGGGCAGGGGGGGACCTACGATTATTCCCGCAGCGGCAACCCCAGCCGGCAGCAGGTCGAGGACGCCATCGCTCTGCTTGAGGGCGGGGTCCGCGGCTTTGCCTACGCCTCCGGCATGGCGGCGATTGCTGGCGCTCTGTCGCTGCTCAAAAATGGCGATCATCTGCTGGCGCCTCTCGACCTCTACGGTGGCAGTTACCGCTATCTGAGCCAGGTGCTGCCTCAGCAGGGCATCGCCGTCGATTTTGTCGACACCACCCGTCTGGAGCAGATCGAGGCGGCTATCCGGCCCTCCACCCGCGCCATTTTTCTGGAGACACCCTCCAACCCCCTCTTCACCATCACCGACCTGCGCGGGGTCGCTGAACTGGCCAGGACTCGGGGACTGCTGACGATTCTCGACAACACTTTCATGACTCCCCTGCTGCAGAAGCCCCTGGCCCTCGGCATCGACATCACGGTGCACAGCGCCACCAAGTTTCTGGGCGGGCATTCGGATCTGCTGGCCGGGCTGGCCACCACCGCCAATCCCGAACTGGCCGGTCGACTCAAGCATAACCAGAACGCCAGCGGCAATGTCCTCTCCCCCTTCGATTCTTTCCTGCTGGCCCGTGGCATAAAAACGCTGGGCGTGCGCCTGCAGGCAGGACAGCAAAGCGCCGCCATTCTGGCCGAGCGCCTTTGCAGCCATCCTGCGGTCGCCGCCGTCTACTACCCGGGACTGGACGACTTTGCCGCCAAAGCCCTGCACAATGCCCAGGCTTCTGGCCCTGGCGCGGTTCTCTCCTTCGAATTGAAGGCTGCGGAGGCAGTGCAGCCGCTGCTAAACAGCATTCGCCTGCCGATTATCGCCCCGAGCCTGGGGGGGGTCGAGACCATCCTGACCCACTGCTGGAGCATGTCCCATGCGGCGATTCCGGCCCCGGTGAAGGAGCGCCTCGGTATCCGCCAAACCCTGCTGCGGCTGTCCGTCGGCCTCGAAGACGTCGAGGACCTGTGGGACGATCTCGCGGCGGCGCTGGGGTAGAAACGACAATCTAAGCATCAACGACAAAGGGCCACTCGACGGGAATGTCGGTGTGGCCCTTTGTCTTGTCCGGCAGGGGCTGTCATCAGTGACAGCCCCTTTTCTTTACATTACTACCCAAGAATGGCTTTGAGATCTTCCTCGGCCGTAGTGATGGGGCCGATGTTGTAGTTCTCGACCAGGAAGTTCAGCACGTTCGGCGTGACGAAAGCCGGCAGGGACGGGCCGATCTTGATGTTCTTGATGCCAAGGTGCAGCAGGGTCAGCAGGATGGCTACTGCCTTCTGCTCGTACCAGGAAAGCACCAGGGACAGGGGCAGGTCGTTGACCCCGCACTCGAAAGCGTTGGCCAGGGCCACGGCAACCTGGATGGCGCTGTAGGCGTCGTTGCACTGGCCGACGTCGAGCAGACGGGGGATGCCGCCGATGTCGCCGAGGTCGAGCTTGTTGAAGCGGTACTTGCCGCAGGCCAGGGTCAGGATGACGGTGTCCTTGGGGGCCTTCTCGGCAAACTCGGTGTAGTAGTTACGCCCCGATTTGGCGCCGTCGCAGCCGCCGACCAGGAAGAAGTGCTTGATGTCACCGCCCTTGACGGCCTCGATAACCTTGTCGGCGACGCCGAGGATGGCGTTGTGGCCGAACCCGGTGAGAATTTCCTGACCGGGGTTGTCCTCGAAACCGTCGCACTCCTGCGCCTTCTTGATGACGGCGGAGAAGTCCCAGCCGTCCACATGCTTGACGCCGGGCCATTGGACCAGGCCCCAGGTGAAGAGACGGTCCTTGTAACTCTCAGCCGGCCTCTGGATGCAGTTGGTGTTGAAGATAATGGCACCGGGGAACTGGGCAAACTCTTTGTGCTGATCCTGCCAGGCGCCGCCGAAGTTGCCGACCAGGTGCGCGTATTTTTTCAGGCCGGGGTAGCCGTGGGCAGGCAGCATCTCGCCGTGGGTGTAGATGTTGACGCCGGTCCCTTCCGTCTGTTTAAG
The DNA here is from genome assembly GCF_009731355.2 of Desulfuromonas sp. AOP6. Lineage (GTDB taxonomy): Bacteria > Desulfobacterota > Desulfuromonadia > Desulfuromonadales > SZUA-540 > SZUA-540. Next base: position 1,826,812 of record NZ_AP022810.1, on the reverse strand, counting down.
CAGCTCTTCGAGAAATTTCAGGTCGTGGCCGGAAACCAGGATCGCCTTGCCGGCCTTGGTGCCGAGCTGAACCGGGGTCGGCACGGGATGGCCGTAAGCCTCTACGTGAGCCTGGTTGAGCAGCTCCATGGTGACATAGTTGATGCGACCCGTCTCCAGGGCCAGGCCGACGTTGGCGGTAAGGTCGAGGCTGTCGTCGAGCAGGGCGGCCAGGGCCTTGTGGGTGAAGGCGTAGATCTCATCCGACTCCTTGCCGAGGATGCGGGCATGGTCGGCATAGGCTGCGTAGCCCTTGATGCCGTAAACAATCAGTTCGCGGACGGAATGGACGTCTTCATTGACGGTATAATCCTTGACGCCATGCAGCTGACCGAGCTTGACCTGCTCATCGATAGAAGCGGGCAGAGCCCAGTCCTGAGCGGCGGCGGGAATGGTGCCTTCGACATTGCCGGCGAGCACACGAGCCTTGTCGCGCAGGCGGACACCCTCGGCCACGAGCTTGGAGACGGCTTCGGCATCGAAGTCGACGTTGGTGACGGTGGTGAAGAGGCCGTCGATCATGAAGCGGTCGACCTTCTGGTCCTTGGCGCCTTTCGCACGAGCCTTGTCGGCCCAGAAAGCCACACCTTTAAGGGTGTAGATGAGCAGATCCTGCAAAGCGGCGACATCCGGCTTCTTGCCGCAGACGCCGATGACAGTACATCCTCCGTTGGCGGCTTGTTCACACTGGTAACAGAACATTGACATGGCATTCTCCTTTGTTGAGTGACTGGTGGTTTGCGTTTCCTTTTTGCCAAATCCTAAAAAATCCATGATTCCCATGATAGTTCAACCCTTTCTGCGAGAGATTTTATGAGCGACGAACCTGAACAGCGGTCCTGATTTCTGCTGAAGTTGGCTCGACTATAAGCGAGGACCGCAGGGTAAAACATGACCCAGGTCAAATTCGGATATTTTTTGTCATTTTTTAGCAGCGCGGACTGTCAGGTGTTGCGATGATGAAGATAGGAGTGGCTTTGGAGAATGGAATAGGGGAGGGAGGGGTGATCAGCGCAGAGGGTCGAAAAGAGATTCGAGGCCGTTGACTTTGATCTCATAGACGGCGCGCAAACGGCGGCCGAGAAGACCTGCCGGAAAACCCTGACCGGCCATCCAGACCACGTAGGGTTCGGGCAGGTCGATCAGACGCCAACCGGCATACTTGCCAAAGGGCATGCGCATGGCCGCCAATTCCAAAAGTTCCTGGTGGTCGGAGGAGCGGTGTCGAGGTGTCTGGTCGGGATTGGCGTTTGGAGACACGGGTATAGGGACTCCCTGGTCAGGGTGGCTACGGCGGGAAGGACAACGCCCCGGAGAAATCCCGCCGGGACGGTGTCAAAAAGAAGAAAAATCAGAGAATTTCCACCAGTTCGATTTCGTAGGTCAAATCTTCACCAATGAGGGGATGGTTGGCGTCGAAGGTCACCGAATCCTCGGTGAATTCTACCACGGTGACAATTTCCACTTCGTCGTCTTCCGTGGTCATTTCCAGTTCCTGACCGACTTCGGGAACAAAATCGCCGGGGATCTTGTCCCGACTGACGGTGAAGACCTTGTCGTCATCATATTCGCCGAAAGCGCTCTCGGCTGGAATTTTCACGACCTTTTTGTCGCCCGGAGACATGCCAATCAGTGCCTCCTCGATCTCCTGGAAAAACTCACCTTCACCCAGGGTCAGCTCCATGGGGCCCGATTCGCAATGATCTTCTTCGCATTGGCCGTCATCGAAGGTGGTGTCGAAAATAGTGCCGTCGTTAAGTTTGCCAATGAAATCGATGCTGACGTTGTCGCCTTTTTTTGCTTTTGCCATCCGGTTGATCCTTCCCTGTCTGTTGCGGTATTATGTAAAAGATACATCATGGTAAGAGGGACGAAGCTGTCCGTCCAGAAAAAAATGCGGGTCTTTCTGTCCCGAGCGAAAATACCTGCAAATCCTGTCGTGTGAGACACCTTTTTGAGGAGACCAAAAAATGAAAATCACTATTGAATACTGCGGCGGTTGAGGATATTTCCCCCGTGCCGTCAGTCTGGCGGAGAAAATCAATCGAGAGCTGCAGGAAAACCCTGACCTGATCAAATCCATGGGAGGCGTCTTTGAGGTCAAGGCCGATGGCAATCTGATCTATTCCAAGAAGGTCACAGGCGTTTTCCCCGCTGAAGAGTCGGTGGTCGACAGTCTGCGCCGACTTAGAGAAAAGGATTGAGGCTGTTGCGGAATGATTTTCCGACCAGGAACACGACAGCGGCCACCAGCTTTCAAGCCAAAGAACACCGTGGAGCTGCGTATCCATCAGCGTAATGCCGACTCGACCTGTTTCCAGGTGTGTACAGAGTCAAGGCTGAATTGGGTGCATCAAGGGTGTTTTTCTGTTATGATGCCGCGGGCAGTGGCCACCTTGGCCGGCTGCCATTTCCCCTGACCGGAGTTTTCATGCAAGATATTTTTGACGATACAGATGCCATCTTCGAGGAAGACGATCTTGAGATGGCTCAGGATGCCCTGCAGCGAGGCGACAGCCGGGCTGCGCTCGAATTGGCGCAAGAGTACCTGGTGGACAATCCTCTCAGCGTCGAGGCCCTCAACCTGTGCGCCATCGCCGCCTCGAAGGAGGAGGATGAAGACAACGCCTATCTGCTCTTTCGCAAGGCTCTCACCCTCGAACCCCATAACGGCACGATTCATCATAATTTTGCCGCCCTGCTTGAGCGTCTCGGACGCTACGAGGAGGCCCTCAAGCATATCCGCATTGCTCTGGAACAACAGCCCGACTTTCCGGAAATCCATGTCAATATGGGCAACGCTCTCGACGCCCTGGGACGCTCGGAGGAAGCCCTGGAGGCTTACGATGAGGCCTTGACACGCCTGCCCCAGTCCCCGGATGCGCAGTACAATAAAGGTTACGTGCTCAATCGGCTGGGCCGTTTTGAGGAGGCGCTTCGCTGTTTCGAACAGGTGCTGGCCGAATACCCGGGAGATCCGGCCACCCTTAACAGCTTGAGCTATTCTCTCGCCCATCTGGTCGACCAGGAGGAAGCACTGGCCTACTGCGACAAAGCCCTGCGGCGACATCCCCGCGTGGCCATCTTTCATTTCAACCGTGGCCTCGCTTTGGGTCGGCTGGCTCGCCTCGACGAGGCTCTGGTCAGTCTGGACCGTGCTACCCGACTCGATCCCGGATTTTTCGAGGCGTTCATGGAAAAGGCCAGTCTTCTTCTCGAGAACGGGCGTTTCTCTGAAGTTCTTCCGATTGTGAATCAGGCTGAAAAGGTCGAACCGGATCATCCCGAGCCACCCTTTTACCGGGGTATCGTTCTGGAAAAACTCGGAGATCTCGAGGGTGCCCTCCAGGCCATCGACGAAAGTCTGCGACGGGATCCCGACTCCATCTATACCCTCAACAATAAGGGGAACGTGCTGATCGATCTCGGGCAGTTCGATGAAGCCCTGGCCTGTTTCGATGCCATTCTCGAACGCACTACTCGTTATCCTCTGGCCCACTACAACCGCGCCTGTGTTTTTGCCCGGCTCGGGAAAGTCCGTGAAGCGGTCAAGGCCTTGAGCTGCGCCTCCGCCCAGGAAACGCATTTTCTGGAGGATGCTCTTCATGACCCCGATTTCGACAGCATACGAAATTCCCGTTCCTTCAAGAGTCTTTATAAAGACAACACCACGGATTAAGGCCGTCTGCCCATGACCGATACAGTTGTTTTTCCCGTCCATGGCATGAAGTGCCAGAAGTGTGTGGGACGGGTGCGTGAAGCACTCTTAGCCCTTGATGGCGTCACCGAGGTTCAGGTTTCTCTGGAGGATCTCCAGGCGAAGGTTTCCGTGGAGTCCGGCCGTATCCAGCGGGACACTCTGGTCGAGGCTGTCCGCCAGGCCGGGTTCCAGGTGCCGGCCGAGGGCGACGATGAGGCGGTGCCGTCAGAGACTCCACCGTCCGATTCATCTGCCTCTTCTGGTCGGGAGAAAGCGGGCCAGGTCGAAAGACTTACCTTGAAGATTACCGGCATGACCTGCGCCAATTGTGCCCGGACCATCGAAAAGGGGGTGGGGGGCATGGCCGGCGTCAAGAGCGCTGTGGTCAATTTTGCCGCGGAAAAACTGCGGGTCGAGTTTTTGCCGGAACAAACCGACATCGAGGCCATCCTGAAAAAGATTGAGGATCTCGGCTACCGCGCCTCCCTGCAGTCTGGGGAGGTTTCGCCTGGTAAGATTTCCTTTTCGGTCCAGGGCATGCACTGTGCTGCCTGTTCGCAGACCATCGAGAAAAAACTTGCGCAGCTCGAAGGCGTCCGCTCGGCCAGAGTCAACTTCGCCCGCGAGAAGGCGACCGTCGATTTCGATCCGGCCCTTCTCGACCAACAGGGTATTTTCGAGGCGGTGCGCCGTGCCGGCTACACCCCCGTGGCCGCGCAGGACCAGGACGATGCGGAAGAGGGGAAAAAACAGCTGCGCTGGCTGATCTTCTCGGCTGTTTTCACGGCCCCGATCATGCCGCTCATGTGGCTGCATCCCTTCGGGGAGGCGACCCTCTATGTGATTTTCGTCCTCGCCACCCTGGTGCAGTTCACGGCGGGGCTGACCTTTTACAAAGGGGCATACACTTCACTGAAAAATGGTGCGGCCAACATGGATGTGCTGGTTGCCATGGGGATCACGGCGGCCTACGGCTATTCGGTGCTGGCCGGTTTCGGCTGGTTCGGCATCTCTGGAGAAGTTTTTTTTGAAACCGGTGCCATGCTCGTCACCTTCATCCGTTTCGGCAAATGGCTGGAGGCCCGCGCCAAGGGGAAGGCGGGACAGGCGCTCAAGAAACTGCTCCATCTGCAGGCGGACCGTGCCCTTATACTGGTGGATGGGCAGGAAAAAGAAGTGGCGGCCGACAGCATTCAGGTCGGTGATGTTTTTGTGGTGAGAGCCGGCGAAAAGATCGCCACCGACGGTATTGTTGTCGAAGGCGGTGCGGCCGTGGACGAATCCATGCTCACGGGCGAGGCGGTACCCGTGGACAAGGGGGTCGATGACGAGGTCACCGGCGCCACCATCAACCGCAGCGGTCGGCTGGTGGTACGCGCCACCCGCATCGGCGAGCAGACGGCGCTGGCCCAGATTGTTCGCATGGTGGAAGACGCTCAGGGGGACAAGGCCCCCATCCAGCGTCTGGCCGATACGGTTTCTAATTACTTTGTGCCCACCGTTGTTGTGATCGCCTTGGCAACCTTCCTGCTCTGGCGCTTTGCACTCGGGATGGATTTCCTCTTTGCCTTCAAGATGGCCATCAGCGTCCTCGTCATCGCCTGCCCCTGCGCCCTCGGCCTGGCCACCCCGACGGCCATCATGGTCGGCAGCTCCGTCGGCCTCTCCGAGGGTATTCTCTTCAAGAGGGCGACGGTTCTCGAAAATATTTCCAAACTGCAGATTATGCTCTTCGACAAAACGGGCACGCTGACCCGTGGCGAGTTCACGGTTACGGATGTTGTTCCTGTCGAGGGTACGGAAAAAGGGGAGCTGCTGCGTTTGGCGGCTGCGGCTGAGTCGGAAAGTCATCATCCTCTGGCCAGGGCTGTTGTCCATGAGGCCAAGGCACAAAACCTTGACTGGTCTCAGGCCAGCGAAGTGGAAGAACGAGGCGGTCACGGGCTGCTCTGTGTTGTTGACGCCATACGCGTGACCGTCGGCAACCAACGTTTGCTGGATGAGGAAAAAATCACCTTGGGTGAGCTGACCGAGCGGGCCCATGAACTGGCACAGGCCGGTAAATCCATCGTTTTTGTCGCCGCCGACCAGAAGGCCCTCGGATTGCTGGCCCTGGCGGATACGCCGAAAGAAGGGGCAGCAGAGACCATCTCCCGTTTGAAGGAGCTGGGTCTGCGCACGATCATGATTACCGGCGACCGGTTGGCTGTGGCCGAAGCGGTCGCTGCCGAGGTGGGAATCGACGCCGTGGAGGCTGAGGTTCTGCCCGAACATAAGCAGCAGGTAGTCCGTCGCTATCAGGATGAAGGCTACCTCGTCGGCATGGTGGGTGATGGCATCAACGACGCTCCCGCTCTGGCTCAGGCCGATATTGGCATCGCCATCGGCAGCGGTACCGATGTCGCCAAGGAAACCGGTGAGCTCATCCTGGTCAAGGGAGATATCCGCGATGTGGAGCGCGGCATTCGTCTGGGGCGAAAAACCCTGTCGAAGATCAAACAGAATCTCTTCTGGGCTTTTTTCTATAACGTAGCGGGTATTCCCATCGCCGCCGGCGCTCTCTATCCTGCTTTCGGCCTGGTTCTCAAACCCGAGTTTGCCGGCCTGGCCATGGCCTTCTCCAGCGTGTCGGTGGTCACCAACAGCTTGTTGCTGCGACGCTACCGCCGGCGGATGCAAAAATAGCCCATGACGTCCATCGTGGGGGTCATAGGCGCCGGCACGGTGTCGACGGCAGGCTATGAATCAGCTCGCCGGGTCGGGCAGTTGCTTGCCGAGGCTGGATTGCTCCTGGTATGTGGTGGAGGCGGTGGCGTCATGGAGGCCGCCTGTCGTGGGTGCCAGGAAAAAGGGGGCATTGCCCTCGGTATTCTGCCTGGCGCCAGCCGCCATGAGGCCAATCCCTACGTAAGTATCCCTGTCGTCACCGACATGGGACACGCCCGCAACGTCATTATCGCGCATACCGCCCGGGTTCTCATCGCAGTTGAAGGAGAGTACGGCACTCTCTCCGAAATCGCTGTCGGCCTCAAGCTGGGTCGTCCCGTCATCGTTCTTGGTCGCTGGCAACATATCGATGGCGTTATGAGGGCGTCCACTCCAGAGGAAGCTGTGCGCCTTGCCCTTGATTTCCTCACGGACCTTCCTTCATGACGAGGAGAATGATCTGATATGCCTGTCGATTTGAATCGATCCCTGGAATTTTCGCGCCAACTGGTCGAGTGGGTGCGCGGCAAAGGGCGTATTCTCATCTTTTGTCACGATAACCCCGACCCGGATTCGCTGGCCACCGCCTACGCCCTGCAGCACCTCTTTCTAGTCAAGACCGGGCAGAAAGCGACCATCACCTTCGGCGGTATCATCGGGCGGGGGGAGAACCGCACCATGGTGCGGTTGCTGGAGATTGACGCCGTCAAGGTGCAGGATCTGGATCTCGGTGAATACAGCGTTTTCTGCGCTGTTGATACCCAGCCGGGAACCGGCAACAATTCCATCCCGGCCGAATGTCGCCCTGATGTGGTCATCGATCACCATCCCCTGCGTGACGATACCGGTCAGGTCCGACTGGTCGATGTCCGCGAGGATTATGGCGCGGCGGCGACCATTCTCTTTGAATATCTCAGGGCGCATGAAGTCAGTATCAACACCAAATTGGCCACAATCCTTTTTTACGCCATCAAGTCCGAAACCCAGGATCTGGGCCGGGAGTGGTCCAAGGCTGACCGCGAGGCCTATCTCAGTCTGGTCCCCTTGGTCAACAATCACATTCTTTATGAGATTACCCATCCGCAAGCGCCGCGGGGCTATTTCAGCAGCTTCAACAAGGCTATTGAAAGCGCCCGCACTTACGGAGAAGTTCTTGTATTCAATCTGTATGATATTGAGGTGCCCGACATGGTCTCCGAAATGGCGGATTTTCTGCTGCGTGTCGATGATGTGGCTGTCGTCATGGGGATGGGCCATTACAATGGCATGGGAGTGCTCTCCCTGCGCACGTTGCGGGAAGACCTCAACGCCGGGGACCTCATCCAGCAGGTGGTGCAGGGCATCGGCACGGCCGGAGGACATGGGATGATAGCCGGTGGCCAGGTACGGCCTTTCCCCGAAACACGCGCAAAGCAGCACGAACTGGAAAACACTCTGACCGGGCGCCTGCTGGAAGCCTTAGGAATCAAAAAGAGCAAGGGACTGAGCCTGCTTACCCGTTGAATGTCCTTTTCAAGGCCGGAGCGTTGACTCAAGGCGCCATCCGGGCTATAACCGCACTCGTTTATCTGATAGAGGTCACCATGGTACGTCTCTTTTTCATTGTAATTTTCTGGCTTCTCGCCTGCCTGCCGGCGGGAGCGTCCGTTGAGATCGCGCTCGGCGGCAGCAACCCCGCGACCATCGAAGAAGTCTATCGACGGGAAGGAACCTCCTTTCTCTCTGTGGATGAGGTGCTGCGTGCCGTTGGGCTTTCGGGGCGCTGGATTTCTGTCGACCACGTTTATACCTTTAACACGCCCCGTGGCACGGCTATCATCTCTCCTGGCAGCCAATTCATCCGTTTGAATGGTGATTTTATCCCTCTCAGCCATCGTCCTCGCTTCATTGATGGCAAACTGCGCGTCCCGGAAAACTTTGTGACTGGGAATCTCCGAAACCTGCTCGGTCAGCCTGTCTACTACCGCAACCTGCAGCCGGTTGTCGACGAGGAAACTTCGGGTGAAGAAGGGACTCTTGACCGTCTCTTTGCCTTTTTGCTGAGCAAAAAGAAAACGGTCAGCATTCCCGGTATCCGTGGGGTGGCCATTGATCCGGGCCATGGCGGCGAGGATCAGGGGGTCATCGGACTGGATGGCGTCAAAGAAAAGGATGTGACCTTAAATGCCGCCCGCCGTTTTGAAAAGCTGATTAAAATGCGCATGGGGATTCCTGTTTATCTCAGCCGTGACGGTGATTACGCCCTCACCTGGCAAAAACGTTTTGAACCAGCCCTCCGCAGCGATGTGGACGCCCTTATCACCCTGCATGCCCAGGGGGCCTTTTCTTCAGGTCCGCAGGGGTTGGCGCTGTTCATCAGGCCGCAGAACGGCTTGGAGAACGAACAGACCGAAGCGGTCCGGCCCGACCTCAGTCTGCAACTGGCGCAGGAACTGAAAGTATCCCTGGAAAAGCAAGGCCTGCCAGTGCTCGATATCATCCAGGCACCATTGCTGCCTCTTGGCCGAGGGGATCTGCCAAGTGTGCTGGTGGAAATGGGCTATCTGACCAACAGTAAAGACAAAAGGCAGCTTGTGGAGGGCGCCGGGCTCGATCGTATGGCCGAAGCCCTCTATGCAGGCTTTAAAGCCTTTGCCGATAAACAAAAGGAGAGCATGAATTGAATTCCGATCCGATCCAAAGAAAAGACGGCCGCGCCATCGATGCCCTTCGAGGCGTGTCCTTTGATCTGCATTTTACCCGCTATGCCGAAGGCTCTGTTCTGGTTTCTTTCGGGAACACCCGTGTTCTGTGCAACGCCACCGTGGAAGAGAAGGTGCCTCCCTTCATGAGGGGCGAGGGGCGCGGCTGGGTCACCGCAGAATACTCCATGTTGCCAAGGGCTACGCACAGCCGCTCCCCTCGCGAGTCGACCAAGGGCAAAATCGGCGGTCGTACCCATGAAATCCAGCGCCTCATCGGACGTTCCCTGCGGGCCGTCATGGACATGGAAGCCCTCGGGGAGCGCACCATTCAGATGGACTGTGATGTCATCCAGGCTGATGGGGGGACGCGTACAGCCTCCATTACCGGGGCCTATGTCGCCATGAGCCTGGCGGTCAATACCCTTCTCGAAAAAGGCCTGATTGCCCGGTCTCCCATCAAGGAAAGCGTCTCCGCCGTGAGCGTGGGGATTGTGGGGGGGCAACCGGTGCTTGATCTGAACTATGATGAGGATTTCCAGGCATCCGTCGACATGAACTATGTCATTACCGAGTCGGGCCGTTTTGTCGAGGTGCAGGGGACTGCTGAAGAAGAGCCTTTTACCCTGCAGGAACTTGACGCTCTCCGGGACCTGGCTCTGGTTGGCTGCCGAAACCTGAGCGAACTGCAGAAAAGAGTTCTGGAGGGATAACATGGATCTGGTGATAGCCACCCGCAATCAGGGCAAACTCAAGGAAATCCGTCGACTGCTGCTGGACACCGGCGTTGTTGTGCGCGGCCTGGACGAGTTCCCCGAGGCGCCCGAAGTCGAGGAGGATGGCGACAGTTTTGAGGCCAACGCCCGCAAGAAGGCCGAAACAGTCGCGGCGGCGATCGGGTTATGGACCCTCGCCGATGATTCCGGCCTGACGGTGGAGGCCCTTGGCGGCAAGCCTGGTGTGCATTCCGCCCGCTATGCCGGACCGGCAGCCAGCGATGCCGACAACAATGCCAAGCTTATCCAGGAATTAACGGAGGTTCCCCTGCCGCAGCGTAAAGGAGCCTTCAACTGTTGCATGGCCCTGAGTCGGCCGGGGGAGCCGACCCGCGTCTTCCATGGGCGGATCGAAGGCCTTCTTCTCAACGAACCCAGGGGAGAAGGGGGGTTCGGATACGATCCGCTCTTTCTGGTGCGGGAGTACGGCAAAACCATGGCCGAACTGGCGATTGAGGTTAAAAACCGCATCAGTCATCGTGGCCAGGCTTTGCGCCAGGCGCTGGGCTGGATCAAGGACAATCTGCTTGGATAGCAAAAAAGGTTTGCCGGAAGATGGGCAAACCTTTTTTGCTTTATAAAGCACCTTTTATCGATGGGTTCTAGAAGACGGGCGGGGCCGGCGGGGCAATGTTGAAGAGGGTTTCAAACTCCCATGAAAAGGTTTCCGTCAACGTGTTGCCATACCGGTCTGCCAGCCCGGGATTGAGGGTGGCGGTGTAGCGAGTGTAGGCAAAAAGGGGCTGGTTCGGCTGAAAGGTCAGACGTCGGCTCAGCGCGTCATAGGTGAGGGTTCCCGGAACCGAGCCGCTGGCAGACTGCAGGTGGATACTGTCGGAAGTCAGGGTCGTTTCGTCGATATCCTCATCAAGGATCAGACTGATCAGCGTATCGACAGGTGCCGTCTGGCCCTTTTGGGGGATCTGGGACAACAGGATCGGCGGCGTCACATCCCAGACCTCGTTTTTTTCCAGCAGGCGCTCATCGTAGAGGGCCACCTGGCTCAGGTCGACCTGTTCCACGGGAATATGGGACAGCAACAGGTCGGCCAGAGCGTCCGTTTCGGCCTGACTCATCCCTTGCGTTGCTCCCTCAATCCCCTCGACCAGCAGGCTCCTTTTCTCCAGAATAGCGCTGCTTGCCACCAGCAGGGCCGCATCGTATTGTGCTGCCGGTATGGCACCGCCGAAAACGACTTCCATTTCGGCCAGCAGTTCCCCCAGGAGGCGGGTCAGCACGCGGGCGGTATTGTGCGCTTTGGTGGCGGCAGCACTCCGGTCAATGTCCGTGGAAGAGAGAGACATCGCCACATAATCCTCCAGCAGGCTGATGTCCTCGGACAGATTTAACGCATGGCGCACACGCACTTCTGCTTCCGGTGCGGCCATGAGCGGATATTTGTCCAGTTCATGCTTGACCAGGGTCGTCAGGGGCGAGATGAAGCCGTAGTGACCCACGGGGGTTTCCAGGGTCACATCGAAGGCCGCCGTTTCCTGAGGGTTGTCCTCGTCGATTGTTTCGCCGGCGCGGATATGTACCACCACGGGATAGCGGTCACCGTCCCCTTTGGCGACGGGCAGGCTGTAGAAACCCCGGTCGCCGGACTCAGTCGCCGGTTCATCGGCGTCGTGGAGTTTATTGCCGTTACGGTCCAGAAAGACCAGGGCATGACGCAGATAGCCGTCGGCCACTTGCCCTTCCAGCAGGATACCAGCAGGAGTCAGGTCGGGCAGAGAAGCCGGGTCGCCCGACACGGAGCTGTCCCCGCCGCTGCCTCCGCAACCGGCCAGCAGCAAAGCGCCGCACAACAGCAGCACCCCGTGAGTATGCATCTTCATTGTTTATCTCCTTGCGGGTTTATCCGAATCACGAATTCCCGTTTTTGACTGCCGGGGTAGATATAGGTTTCCCTCTCCAGCATGTCGGTGACGACGCCACCTTCCACATCGATCAGTTCAATTGATCGGTTGGAGGGAAGGGCGGTGTGGTCCCAGGTCAGCACAATGGGGCTGGTCGGGGCGTCAGCCTGTATAACCAGCCGCCATTGGCCATCTTCCATTTCCGTCAGCCTGTGAATGTCCCGCCAGTACTGCCCCGGTCCGATCAGAAAGTGAGCCTGCAGCATACCGTGAGGCAGGGCTGGCACGTCGTACCTGCCGTCCACCTCTGGCGTGGCATCGATTTTCTGACCGAAACTGAGCTGTACCCGGGCCGGACCGGCCACCACATTCAAAGACGCTTCCCAGCCCTTTTCGTTGTGAGCGCTGACAGCTGTTGCCACCAAAAGCATGCCGATCATCAGCAGGATGAGATTGGTCATGGGCATCAACTCCTTCCAGGCCTGGGGATGATGAGGGTGATCGGGGTATCGGGTACGCCGACATAGATCCAGTAGCCAATCCAGGGCACCATGACTGCCTTTTCCGGAGCGCCGGCACTGGCAAAGGCGTAAGTATCTCCCCAATCGACACCTTTGTAGCGATAAAGGGCGTTGGCGACCAGATGGCGATCAGCGGCGTCCAGCCAGGGGATGGGAGTCTCTGTTCCCGCCTGGACAAGGATTTCTTCAAGAACCACGTTGCCCTGATAGGGGTTCGCTATGAGGTTCCAACCGGCCTGCAAAGGCAGGTTGAAGCTTGCCGTTTCGATGTCCGCGAAGGCGCTGTAGTCAGGGAGAGAAGAATAGCTCGTCTTCTTGATGAAGACCCCTTCGCCGACTTGGGCCGGATTGGCGCTGTTGATGGGGCTGTACGAACCGTCATTGCTCGTACTGGTGATGCCTTTGGAAATCCAACGGTAGGCCTGATTGGTAGAGAAGGCCTGCGTGGCGGTCAGGGCGGCTCCGTCGATGTTTTTCGGAATACCCACCACGTTGACCCCGTCCAGGAGTTCGATGGCAGGTCCGGCGAGCTGGCCGTTGGCCGGGTAGGCCCAGACCAGCCCATTGCGGCTGTCGCGGACTTCAAAGTGGAAAAGGTGCGAGGGTGCTGGTCCCAGTTCCAGGGTGCGGGAGAAAACGGCGCCCGTGACGACATCGCCTTCCGTCTGGCTCATGAGGTAGGGGTACCCGTTGAGGACGAGAAGCACGTCGAGATCGGCGCCGCCCAGACTATCGCGCAATACGACGCTGAACCGATACTGCAGTTCGGCCGTGGGAACGCCGTCGATAAGGTTGTCAAGGGCGCTGCCGCTGTCCGTGCGCTCGACGCCGAACTGTTCGGCAGATTCCTGAGGCAGGCTGAGACCTTCCGGGATGGCGCTGAAATCGGCGGTAATGGCGTGATGCTGACGGACATCACGGAAGGTATACTCCCGCAGCGGTCCTTTCGATTCACCATTCACGAGAACATTGGCGATGTTAAAGCCTTTTTGGGGGAGGATGACGAACTTCTGCTCAGCGCCGTAGGCGACTGCCACCTCTCCGGCGGGGGAGATAATTCCCCCTGGCAGAGCACCTGCGGTGAGTACCCAGTCAGACCGTTCGGCGTCGAGGGGGAAGGCGTCCTGGCTGTCGGTGACGCCGTCGTTGTCGTCATCACTGTCGGCGTTGTTGCCGATGCCGTCCTGATCTGTGTCCATCCATTCATCGGCGTCATGGGGGAAGGCATCTTCGTCATCCAGGATGCCGTCGCCGTCGCTGTCCTTGGGGCCATCGGCACTGACGGTAATGCTAAAGGCGGGCAGGGAATCGCTGGCCTGGCCGTCGCTGACCGAAATGGTGATGGCCGTGAAGGTCTGTACATCCTGATTGCCGGGGATTCCCTGCAGGGTGCCGGTGGCGTTGTTAAAGGTGGCCCACGCTGGCCGATTGGCAATAGAAAAAGACAGGTTGTCGTCGGCGTCCATGTCCTCGGCGCTTGGCGTAAAGGAGTAGAGCGATCCTTCTTTAGCGCTGGTCGCCGGCGTACCGCCGATGCTGGGAGGCTGATTGGTCTCACTTACGCTGATGGTTACGGCTTCACTGGCGCTGAGCTTCCCATCGGAGACGCTGAAAGTGATGGCGTAGCTGCCGGACTGCTCAAAGGTCGGTGTCCAGCTGAAGGTGCGGGTGGCCGCTGTGAAGGTAGAACCGGCAGGCAAGCCACTGGCACTGTAGGTCAGGGAGTCACCATCAGGGTCGTTAGCGCTCAGGCTGAAGGAGAGCAGGGCGTTTTCCGCCACGGACCTGGCACCGATGGCCTCCAGTACAGGGGCGCGGTTGGTGGGGACCAGGACAGGGACCTGCACGGAAATGATGTTGGAGATGGGGCTTTCGTTGCCGGCGGCGTCATAGGCGGTGACGGTAAAGGAGTAGGTCTGCCCATCGGCCAGGCCGCTGAGGCTGGTGGTCAGGTTATTACCTACGTCGACAGGGGAGCTACCCTGGTCAGCTCCGCTTCCCGTGAAGGGCAGCGCCTCGGAGCCGAGCTGATAGTGCAGGTGGTAACCCGTCACTTCGGGAGAGGGACTGGCATCCCAGGCCAGGCTGACCTGACCTGCATAGGCCGGGACGGCTGTCAAAATCCAGCAGGCCAGAGCCAAGGCCAGGCGCAGCAGGGTAAAAACCCCTTTTTTCATGATAATCTGTGTCATGTTGCCTCTTTTTCATTTGGGTGCACCGTATTGTCCGGCACGGGTTTGACGGTTACGCGAAAGTCCAAAAAAAAGCGCCCACCTCATTTCCGAAGGTGAGCGCATAACTCTTGCCCCGGCTTGCAGGTCGGGAGCAAGGTGCTAACGTTCTCTTCGGTAGCCCGGCTGTCCTCAACGGGAGGACCCGTGGCTTTGCGTCCCCAGATTGCTCTGGGTTTGCCTTTGTCGGAGATAGATTTTTAATCTACCGGTTTGTCTTTCTGGCGGTGTTCGGGCGCGGCTTTTTTGAAGAGAAGCTAAAAAGCATCGGCCGTTCAACCCCTTATGAGCATAAGCTGTGCCAAGGTAAAATTAAACAGGCTGGATCAGCGTTGGCGGGAGGAGTAAAGAGGGGGAGAAAAGGATTTTAGCCTGTTATTTCAACAGGTATGAGACGCCTTAAAATGACGGGAAAACCCAGGGTTAGAGGACAATACCGGAGGTTTTGCCCGCAAATCCTTTTCCAAAGGAGGGGGATTTCTCCACCGGGATGACAGATATTGTCATCCCGGCACGTGATTTGAACCTGAGGAAACAAGGTCAGGTGGAGTGGTGCTCATGAACATGGTAGATGGCCAGTTCGGCCAGAACCTCTCGGCGGCACTTTTTCATGCGCTCCAGATGCCTTTCCAGTGAATCATCCGGGCCGCCGCTCTCCTGGAGGGGCAGATGTTCCAGGGTCGAACGGATGCTGAGCACCTGGTCGTGAAATTGCTGAACCAGGGCGTTGACCTGGTCTGCCAACTCCGTAACCTCATCCCCTTTGCGTAAGGTAATCCGTTTGCGCAGATCTCCATCCCGAATCTGTTTCAGATCCTGTTCAATGCGGTAGACACTGCCGGCATAGTTTTTCGGAAAAAAGAGGCTGGCGATAATCCCCACCACAAGACTGAAAACGAAGGAATAGACCACCAAGGGCAAAAGGAGGTCGAGAAAGCTGCGCGCCTTAATATGGAACATTTTGAACGACGAGGTGATCTCCACATTGGCGAAATGGTAATAGACGGCGCTGCTCAGCAGCAGGCAGATGAAAAGGATGCTGCTGATGCGGGCGATCATGCGCCATTGCATAGCGCTGTGGATACTCAGGTTGAGAAGCTTACGTTTTTTCAGTGAAGTGTCGGGATTCATGGCTCTCCTCAAATCAAGTCCTCAAAACATGGTCGCCGGGGATGAGTTTTTGAAGCGGATATGGCAGGTCACGCAGAGTTTGGTTTTGACAATTTCCCTGACCAGCTGGCTGGCGGGAGCACCGTGTGGGCTGTGGCAGGTCACGCAGGTCATCATGCCGTCCTCGATGGTCGGCAGTTCATCGGGAATAATGGTGTTGCCCCGGCGTGCATAGAGACGCACGGGATGCGAGGTGCCAAGGTTCGTGTTCGAGTGGCAGCTCAGACAGAGCTCAATGGTGAGCTCCTGTGGTTCTCTCAGGCGCGGGTGAGTACCCATTTCCCCTTTATCCCGGTCCTGCGGCTCCGAGCCGCCGGCCAGATGGCAACGGCGGCATTGTTTTTCAAAAAAAGGCGGATGCGTGAATTTTTGGGTCAGCCCCTGGTTGAAAGTGTCGACGTGGCACCTTATGCACTGATCGTCTTCACTTTTTTCCTCGGGCAGCACCCAGGTCGAAGCCGAAAAGGCTCCGAAGAGAATCCCGGTGAGCAGCAGCAATGCTGGTAAAAGCAATTTCATAAAAGGCAACTCTCTGCGGCAGCTTGCGGGCGGATAAAGTCCCCCTTGAATTTTTTACTCCACCACCAGAAACTGCTGGACCCGGTTGTTTTCCCGATCGGCGATAAAGACATCGCCCGTATCGCTGATGCTGATCCCCTCGGGGTAAAAGAGTTGACTGTCGTTCCAGCCCATCCCCAATTTGCGCCCGAGAAAGGAACCGTCCATGCCGATAACGGCCAGGCCGCTGCCATACTGATCAACGAGATAAACATGCCCCTGGTTGTCGGCTTCCAGGGTGCTGGGGAAATTCATGTGTTCCTTCAGGCTGCCGGTCAGGGGGACAAAAGAGTCCTCCCCCTTTTTAGCCAGGTAGACCACGGCGGTGACGCTGTCGATCAAAAAGACATTGCCTTGCCGGTCAACGCTGAGGTCGGAGATGAAGCCATAGTCCTCGGGAAAGGGGATCTGTTCCTGCACCGTGCCGGCACTGTCGAGCCACAGCACTCGCTCGGAAAAGATATCCAGGATGACTATCCTGCCGTCCTGGGTGATGCGCAGGCTGCGCGGCACCACCTTGCCGGAAGCCAGTCCCTTGATGTCCAGATTCCCTTTTAAGGCGCCGTCGGCACCAAGGCGGACGATGCGGCGGTCTTTGCCGTCGAGAACGAACAATTCACCGTTGCTGCCGATCTGCACTTTGACCGGATACATACGGTCGACCGAAATAGTGGCACCGGGGGTGACAACCCCGTCCTTGAGGGTGAAACGCAAAAGGCGCCGATTGTCGCTGTCCGCCACCACGATAGCGTCCTCCTTTACGGCTACAGAGGAGGGACCGTTCATGGGTTTGCCTTCAGCGTCGGTATAGAGGGTCTGAATATATTTGAGTTTCACCGTGCTGGCCGCCGAAGCGACCAGGGGAAGCAGAAACAGCATCAGAGTCAGAATGACGATCCTCGCTGGTTTCATGATTACCTCCGATACTTGGTGTGACACTGAATGCACAGGTCGTTGATGGTTTCGTAGTAGATGAAGTGCTTGTACTGGGTCCCGTGCGTGCGGTGGCAGCTCAGGCAGTCCAGGGTCAGGTTCCGGTTGCGCGGATCGACCACTTCGCTGCCGATGGGGTGCGTGGAGTGGGTCTGCCAGTCGTGGCATTGGCCGCACAGGTCGACGGTCTTGGGCTCGGTGAGAATGAAGCGGTTGTTGGAGCTGTGCACCGAATGGCAGGAGCTGCACTCACCGTCGGCGATGGGCTGATGCTTGGTCTGGCTGCGCTCCTGGCGGGCAATAGTGTCTGCATGGCAGCTGCCGCACACGTTGAGCATGGGGCCGGCCATCAGATTGGCTTCCGAAGAGGCGTGGGGGGCATGACAGTTGATGCAGCCTTTTTTGTCGGCCAGGGGCCAGTGCAGACGGTCTTTGTTGAAGGTGTCGTTGAGCATCTCGTAGTGGCAGCCCTGGCAGAGCTCATATCCCGGTTTCAGGGTAGCGAAGGGGGTCGCCGAGGAGGGATCTTCGTGGCACTGCTTGCACATCCTCTTCTTCAGGGGCTCGTGCACGTTGTCGTAGAGAATGGACTGGCTGTTTGAACCGTGAGGATTGTGGCAGGAGGAACAGTTGGCCTCCTGCACCGGATAGTTGAGATGCTGGCTCTTGAAGGTGCCCTTGTTGGGGTCATGGCACTTCAGGCAGAGCTTCGGCGCTTTTTCCTTCAGCAGGGCAGGGCCAGCCCCCGAGGCATGGGGGTTGTGGCAGGTGAGGCAGTCCTTTTCCACGGGAACGTGTTTTACCTTGTTCTGGGAAATGGCTTTGCCGAGGTCGGCGTGGCAGTCGAAACAGAGGGCGCTGCCGCCGCGAATAAGATTGTTGCGGTTGTCAGCCGCATGGGGATCATGGCAGAGAGCACACTGGCCCTCGACCACGACCTGATGGATGCTCTTTGACCCATCCGGAATCAGGCCCTCGTGACATTTGCTGCAGATTTGATTGGGTGCCGCCGCCATCAGTTTACCGTGATCGGCGGCATGCGGGTTGTGACAGCCTGTGCACTCTCCCTTTTTCAGAGGAGTGTGGATATGGGGTTTTTTCAGTTTATCCTTGAAGGCCTCATGGCAGCTCAGGCAGAGATCGCCCCGGGCTCCCTTGGCCAGCTTGAGTTGGGCGTCGCTGGCACCCAGCGCGGTCTGCGCCATCAGGACAAGGAGTGCGAAAAGAATCAGTATCAGGTTCGTTTTCAGGTTCATATCGTCCCCCTCACTGCTCGACAAGGTGGCAGGGTTCACAGGATCGTGCCGCAAAGGGCGCATGCATGACATCCTTGAAGTATTGCGGATCTTTGGAGGCGTGCGGGTTGTGACAGGTGACGCAGTCCATGACCTCGGTGGCGATGCCCGCATGCGCCTTGCTGAAGGAGTCGACATCCGTCTCATGGCACTCGGCGCACAGGCTGTGCTGCGGCGCCGTCAGCAGGCGAACCTGCTTCGACAGGTGCGGTTTGTGGCATTGCAGACAGTCCTGGGCGACCGGCGAATGCGTCCGTTCGTTGGCCATCTTGTCCTTCAGGGTCGTATGACAGGAGAGACAGAGGTCGATGCCGGTGGTGAGCAGCAGCCCAGGCAGCGCCGTTCGGTGGGGGCTGTGGCACTGGCTGCATTCGCCGTTGGTAACCGGAGCGTGCTGGCTCGTCGCCGAGGACAAGGCTTCGTTCAGATCACCGTGACAGGCCGCACACACTGTTTTCTGTGCGTCGGCGAGCATGCCGCCGTAGGGGCTGGCATGGGGATCGTGGCAGATGAGACAATCCCTGTCCTTGAAGGGGGAGTGCTCCAGTTCTCTGTTCGGATTGTCCATCAGGGTCTCGTGGCATGTCACGCAGAGATCGGCACCCTGGGCCCGCAGAAAGCGTGCATCCGCGCCGCCGTGGCCGTTGTGGCAGATGGTGCAGCTCCCTGATTTGACCGGCTGATGGATGACCGTCTGCAGGAATGATCCCTCCAGCTCGGCATGGCACTGGTAGCACAGGGCGTCCGCCCGCTGGGTGAGCATGTCGGGGGCGTTGGAGCCGTGGGGATTATGGCAGGTACTGCACATTTCTTCGGTGGCCGGCTGGTGGGGTTTCGCCAGCTTGGCAATCGCGGTCTTGACGTCGGCGTGGCACTCAAGGCACTGCTTGCCGTCCGGCAGAGCGAGGAGACCGTCGTGCAGACCGGCATGGGGTGAATGACAGGACAGACAACCTGTTTCCGAATCGACCGGGGCGTGTGGGCTGGTGAACTTGGCGTTTTTCTCGGCATGGCAGTCGAAGCACAGCTGGTTGCCCGGGGCCGTAAGCAGCACGGCGTTATCCGAGGTATGCGGGGCGTGGCAGGAGAGACATTCGCCCCCCTCAAAGGGTGAATGCAGCACCGTGCCGCCGCCCTTGAGCTCTTCCTGGTCATGGCAGTTCTGGCAGAGCTCACTGCCGGTCTGGGTCAGGCCGAAGGGTTCCGCCGAAGTGGCGCTGTTGTGGCAGGCGTCACAGCTGGCTTCGGCTACCGGCGAGTGGACACTCCCCTTGAGAAGGCTGCCCAAGTCACTTGAATGGGGATCGTGGCAGAGCGTGCACGACTGCTGTTCCACCGGATAATCGCCATGGGCCTGGCGGAAAGCTTTGTCCCCCGGGTCGTGACAGGAAAGACAGAGCTTCAGGGGATTCTCCGTCAGCAGGTTCGGCTCGGGGGAACCGTGAGCCATGTGACAGGCGCGGCATCCCTGGTCCTTGATGACGCCGTGTACCTCCTTGCGGGAGAAGGGCTTCCGATCGTGGCACTGGAAGCAGATATCGCTGCCGCTGGCGTTCATCATGAAGGGGTTGTCCGAGGCATGAGGATTGTGACAGGTCGTGCATTGCCCCTTGCGCACGGCGCTGTGGACGCCCTTCTTGTCCAGACCCAGATCTTCCTGGCTATGGCAGGGGAAGCAGACCTTGTTCCCCGATTCCTTCAGCAGCAGCTTGGGAATGATGCCGTGCGGCAAGTGGCATTCCTCGCATTTCTGCTGCTTGACCACCGGATGAACATGCTTCTTGGACAAAAAGTCTTTGTCAAAGTCCTTGTGACAGTCGATGCAGCCCTGGCGGCTGAAGGAACGCTTGGCCGCCTCGGCCTCTCCGACGGTGATTCCCGTAGAGAGGGCGATGACCACCGCAGACAGGACTGCCACCCATACCCTGTTTTTTCCTGACGATAAGCTCATGGTCCAACCTCGCTCAGAAAATAACCTTGTCAATGATTGTCTGGTATCAAACCGGTTACCCTTAAAGTCTTTCACGAAGCCTGCCCGCTCAGATAGATGCGGGTATCGTAGGCCTCTCTGAGTTTGCCGATCCACATCTCCAGGGTTTCCTCGACCTTGTTCTGGAAAATGATCTGCCTGATCTCCTCTCGAACCTGGTCGTATGGCTTCGGTTCAGGCGGATAGACCTTTTCAAAATAGAGGACGTAGAAAAATTTATCGGGGTCACTGAATACAATGGCGTCACCGGTGCGATAGGAACCGCCCTCTTTCTGAAGATTGGCAGGCAGGGACGTCAGACTCAGAATGCTGTTGCCGAAAGTGAGCAGATCCTTGTTTTCCACAGGCACCAGCCCGGACGAGTTGGCGGCCACCCATTTGAAATCGCTCCCACCCTGCAGCTTTTTCAAGGCTTCGCGGGCGTCGTTCTCACGGTAGAAGGGGAGGGACTTGACCCGCAGCATGGTCGGAGTGGAATATTTCTGGACATTGTCGTCGTAATACTGGCGAATTTCTTCTTCGCTGATGGTCACATCGGGCACGACGGCCTTCTGCACAAAGTTGTCGAACAGGGTCCGGCGCTCGAATTCCTCCACCTCCAGGCGGTAATCCTGCTCCTTGTCAAGGCCGAGATTTTTGGCGACCAGAGTGCCGGCCCGGCGGAAGAGGATATCGGTGAGAATCTGTTCTTTCTTGGCGTCCACCTCCTTGGCGTCCAGGGCGATGTCCGTACCATGATAGAAGGTACCGTTCAGTCTGCCGGCGAACTGAGCCACGGTGAGGGTTTCGGGCTCAGCCCCCTTGATCGTGGCGAGCACGCGGTTGTCCGTCAGCAGGGGGGCCAGGGCTTCCCCGAGTTTGATCTCCGGGTTCTTTTCCTTGATCTTGGCGAAGTCGATAGCGGCTTTCGCCTCTTTGTTGAATACGGCTTTTTCGTCGATCAGCTTGGAAATGTACTTCTCCCCCTGGCTGGCAACCTGGGTATCCCAGACGTTTTTGCGGGCGAACTGCAGGGCGGCAGGGTCTTCATGGAAACGTTTGTCGACCAGGCGGAAGATGAGGAAGCCGTCCGCCTTCGTGTAAATTTTGCTGACATCCCCCGCCTTCATGTCCTTGGCATCGGTGGCGATCTGGGGGAGCAAATCTTTGAAAGAGGTATATTCCGCATCGGTTTCCTTGATGGCCTTGCCCTGGGCGATGGCTTCCTTGATCAGGGCGTCGAAGGATTTCTTCTCTTCCAGAGCCTTGAGGAGCGCGACGGCATCCTCTTGTTTGGAGAAGCGGTAACTTTCAAATTTCCCTTCCAGTGAAATATCCCGGTAAAGTTTGTCTGCTTCTGCCTCGTTTAAGGTCAGGCCTTTCAGTTGCGCATTGAGCAGAGCGTACAGCAGGGTCTTTTCAGCAAAGGCGTCAACCTGCTTGCGTACATTGGCGGTCTGATCCAGGCCAATATTGCGGGCTTCGAGTTCGACCAGGCGCACCGCGATGAGGCGGTCCAACAGGTGTCTGGCATTTTCAGTGAGGGTGGCATGGTGATTTTCTTCGGTCATATCACCATAAGAAGCCTTTAAGTCCCGCGAAAACTCGGCCATGACGATGGGGTCCTGGTCGACCTCGGCCACGGGAGTCTCACCGTACCAGAGCGAGGAGAGGGGGACATTCACCAGCAGGTTTCTGTCCTTATCGATACCCGCAGTCGTCATGCGCTCCACACGCACATCGGTTTTGCCCTGCGAGCGTTCGCTGATCACCTTGTCGAGTTCGCGGTTGAAGGTGTTGGTCAGGGCCTTGGCCGCTCCTTCGGTCGGCAGGGGCATTTCCTCGTGAACCGGCGTCAGGGCAGGTGTCAACTGGCCCAGCAGGATGGGATGCTCATTGACGAAGGCGACGGGGGTACCGGCAAAGTTCGGTGAAAAAATCGGCACCTGCAGGCTGAGGGTGGCGTTATCGTCCAGTGTTACCTGGTTGGCTTTGTGCTCTTCGGCATGCTGGGCATCACCGAACGCGAAGGCGGAGGTAAGGGGAGCGAAACTGAGGGCAAGGGCGAGAGAGATGAGACGGAACATTTTTTTCATGAAAGAACCTCTTGGTCAGTTGTTGACGTTAAAGGACTAATTCTAATGAAAGCGAAAAACGTACCATGTTCTCTTACTTCTCCTTAAAGAGACGCGAGGTAATATTTGTGGACAGGCCCCGGGCAAGGCTGTGGGCGGAAAGAACCCGGCCTACATCAAAAAAATAAACACCATCGTCACCTTTGGCACTGCTGCGGGACCACCAGATGACCTGGCGATTTGCCCCATCAAAGACCTGGGTGGAGAAGTCGACCTTGGCATCTCCCATCTGATCCTGATAGTCGAAGACCTGGCCGGAAAGTATGAGGTCAGCGCCGAGGGACGAGGGGCTGGCCAGAATGTCAGAGACAGCCAGGGAGGGTCCGGCCTGCATGATCAGTCGATATTTGAGCAGATGCTCCCTCACCAGGCCTGGCTCGAAAACCCGCACGTTGTCCAGGGTGTGCAGACTCTGCAGAAGGTGCAACGGGAGGACAAAGCCGGCGTTCTTGCGGGCGTATTTGTTCAGGAAGGGCACGATCGCCACCGAAGTGCTGGCTTCAGGGTCGAAATTGGGGGCGCGGAAGAGTTCAGCCGGGCGGTATTTTCCCTTGCTGGCCGCCTCCTTTTGCGGCTTGCCGGCCAGGTAAGCGTCGAGGGAATCAAGCAGAGCCTTCACGGTATGGTCCAATAACCGCTCATGGGAGGTGATGCGCCCCAGGCCCAGAAGCCCCGGAGCATCATCGCCCGTGCGGACATCGCTGTTTATCCAGGCTACTTCAGGCCGCTCCCCGCAGCGCACCAGTCGGGTCGACAGGGCCAAGCGAGGTGGCGCCGCTTCCTGGTAGCTTTCCAGTGAGGTAATAAGGACAGCCTGCGCTCCTGTTTCTGCGGCAAGGGCACGGGACATCTCCTCCCCGATCCCACCGGTATAGCGCATGCGATGGGTTTTCATGAAGTCGACCAGGGCCTGCCGGGGCAGCAGTCGGTACCCTCGCAAGGCCAGGTTTTTCTCGATAAAGTCGCCGATGTCGTCGACGGGAGCTTTGACGCCGGTGAGATTTTCCACGGGCAGCACGGCGATGAGAGTGTTTTTGTCGATGGCAGGAGTGATTTTCACTTCCGCCGACCAGGGACTTTCCTCCCTATTGCCCTCGCCATCAATGGCTATCACTTTGATCCGGTAGTTTCCCGGCTTGTGTGGGGCCCAGCGCAGTTCAGGCGAAGCGCCCTTCTGAATAACTTGTTCTTTATTGTCCTTGAGCGTTCTGAACTCGTAGGAAACAGTGCCCAGGCCGCCGGAGGCAATCGCATTCCAGACGAGTGGCTCACCCAGGGCCGGTCGTGAGGCGGGCGCGGCGGAAGTTAGAGACTGCAGGGAAAGGGGTGGGACGACTTCCTTCCAGGGCGACCAGGGACTTTTTTTCTCGTTGCCCAACTGGTCGACAATATCCACCCGCACGCGGAAGAAGCCGGGCTCCCCAGGTTCCCAGGTCCAGGTGGTGTTGCGGCCAGTCTGCACCTTCTCCACGTTGCCGTCGCGTTTATCCAACCAGAAGGTTGTGGCCAACGACCCGACACCGCCGCCGGCTTCGACACCCCAGGTGACAGGGCGGCGCAGCTCATATTGGTCCGAAATGTTGTCGGGAAGGGGAAGGGATACCTGCAGCGGTGGTGCGATGCGATAGGCGGCAGACCAGTCTGTCGCCGTTTCGTTGCCAAGCGAGTCGATGGCCCGAACCCGCATCTGGAAGAGGCCGGCCTCTTCCGGCAGCCAGGTCCAGCTGGTCTCGGGCCCAGTCTGCATGGTGAGAACATTACCTTGCTGGTTTTTCAGTTCAAAAACCGTATCGATAGGGGCGATGCCGCCACTGACGTCGACGGACCAGACAACAGGGCTTGTCTGCGCGGCCTGCGGAGAGGATCGGTCGGCCCCCAGAGCGGCCAGGGTGAGGGGCGGTTCGAGCCGGAAGGGCTCGGTCCACTCGCTGACAGTTTCGTTGGCAAGGCCGTCCGTCATCCGTGTCCGTACCAGGTAGGTTCCCGGTTTCTGCGGCACCCACGTCCAGCGGGTTTCCAAGGCGAAGGGTGTCACAACCGCTGTGCCCTCCTCATCTTGTACCTCAAAGGCGAATCGGCGCTCGCCGACACCGCCCGAGCCCGCGGTCGTCCAGGGGACGCTCAGCGTTCCTGCTACCTGTGGGAAGGGGACGGCTGTCCAGGGCTTTTCAGCCACCAGCGGCGGCATGACCGCGTAGGGCTCGGACCAGTCGCTGAGAGCTTCGTTGCCATGCGAGTCCGTCACCTGGGCCTGTATCCGGTATTCACCTTCTTCGGCCGGCCACCAGAACCACTCGGGTTCATGAATGGTCTCAGGGGGTTGGGCGGTCGCGTCATGGCGGGCCAGGTTGAAAGTATAGGTCTTGGGGCCGACACCGCCAATGGCCTCCACGGACCAGGCTACCAGCCGCGTCATGGCGGCCTGTGGCGCAGGACGGGAAGGGCGGGGCGTTTCGATTCGCAGAGGCGGGGCGATGCCGAAAGGTTCCGACCAATCACTGACGGTTTCATTCCCTTTGGCGTCCGTCACGGTGACTCGTACCTGATGGGGGCCTGGCACTTCGGGTGTCCACACCCATTCGGGCTGTGGGCCGCTTTGCGTGTCGATAATGTTGCCGTCCGGCTGACGCACAGCAAAAGCGTAGGTTTTGCCGTCGAAGCCGCCTTCGGCTCGCACCGTCCAGGGGACTTTGACGCTGCCCAGCATCCGTGGCGGAGCGATGACCGTATCCGGGCGACTCACTTCAAGGGGAGGCACAATGCGGTAGAGGGTGGTCCAAGGGCCGGTGCGACTGTTGCCCTGCTCATCACGGGCCACGACCCGCACCTGGTAGAGCCCCTCTTCCTGCGGCTGCCAGCGCCAGTTGGCTTCAGCGCCGCTCTGCATCATTTGGGGTGCTTCACCGTTGCGGATTAGTTCAAAGGTCAGGTTGAGATCGCCGATGCCGCCGGTCGCCCTCACCGACCAGTCGATGGGGAAACTGCGAGCCGCCTGAGGAGGTTCACGGTCGGGACGGGGGATGGCGATTTCCAGCGGTGGCGCGATGCGAAAGACGCGAGACCAGTCGCTCGTTGCCCGGTTGCCCAGGGCGTCGATGGCCAGGGCGCGAACCCGATAGTCGCCGGCTGTCTCGGGACGCCAGATCCAACGGGTGTTCAGACCCGTATCCACCCGCTGCACCGTCTTGCCGTCGCGAGACAGTTCAAAGGACAGCTCGATGGGGGCCTGCCCCCCTTGCGCCGCCGTACTCCAGGTCACGACACCGGTGCCGACTGCCAACGGAGAGACTTCCCCCGTTTGCGGGGAAGACAGTCGCAACTCTTCAACGCTCTCCGCCGGGACAGCGGCAGCGGTCGGCTCCTGTGCGAAAGCCGTGGACGCCAGCAGAAGCAGGGCGGCCACAGCGGCACGAAGCTTATTGGAAGAGCTGATCGAGCAGATCATTGACTGCCTCTTTAGTCACTTCGTTCATGGGATCGCCGGCGCCGCCGAAGAGGCGGTCGGAGAGGGTAATGCCGCCCTTGGTGGCAGCGCCGGACCAGACGACCGTGCCTGTTTCGACCTCCATCATCTGCAGACTCAGCGAGATGATGTTGGCCTGGGTCTGGCCGGAGCGAACCTGGCCGTATTCCCGCAGCACGCCGGTAATGACGGCGTCGACGCCGAGGATTTTACCGATGGATTGGATCTTGTCCGCCGGTGGTTGGGTCGGCTGTGGAATACCGGCGCGGTCGATCCCTCGCTGCACCTCGCCGGGGGGCTGCACGTACATGGCTTCCGTCGCCAGCAGCATGCCCATAAAGGTGTCGCGCACCCGGGCCGAAGCGTCGTCGTCCGTCGTCAGATTTTCAAAGGGGAGCACGGCGACACTTTGGACCGCGCCAAAGTTCATGGTGGCGTTTTTGTAGGTCGCCTCCGAAGAGGCGCAGGCAGCCAGAGAAAGCGCCAGCAGCAATAGGGGGAAGATTCTGGACAGTGTGGAGAGTTTCATGGCAATCCTCTTCATTTGGTGAAACGGGCCAGGGTGATACGGGCCGCCGGGCGGCCTTCCTGAAAAGCCTGTCATCAATTGGTGTAGATGCGAAAATTCACCATGACGGACTGGTAATCCGTCATTTCCTCGCGGACTTCCTGGCGGCCGATATTATACAGCACCCTCAGCGTGGCCGAATCCGTCACGCTCCAGGTGAGGCTCGGCGAAAAGCTGCGGCGCCTGTCGTCGTCCGTATCGCCATCCTCGTAATAGCTCAGGTTGAACTGCAGGGTACCGTCGCGCAAGGGGAGCCAGCCGACTCCGTATTCCCAGTACGTGTAGAGATCGCCTTCACTGCGCCGCTGCCGCACCTCGCCGTTGAAGCTGAGATTGTCCGTGGGGCTCCAGGTTGCCCGCACCCGACCAGTTTCACCCCTTTCTGTCGGCTCGTCCTCCTTCTGCTGCCAGCGGATGGAGTAATCGGCGATGAGGGTTAAGCGCGGGTGGGGGATGAGGCTGTTCTGCAGACGCACAAAAAAGCTGGAGCTGTCCTTGCCGGTGACGGGATCCTGCCAGTTGTAGCCCTGGTCGAAGGAGAGGTCCCAACCGGTATACATAGCGGCGTTGGTGCGCAGGATGATGGCGTTGTTGACGCTTTTCCCTTCCGGTTCCTCCGTGCGCATTCCACTGTAAGTCAGGCTCTGGTTCAGGGTCGGCAGATAGCGCCCCGACAGCTGGGCGCTGTAGCTGGTGGTGGCGGTATCATGCTTCCACTGTTCCCAGGCATCGCTGCGCAGCAGGCGGGTTGTGCCGGAAAAGATCGGATTGAAACGGTGGATCAGGCTGAGACTGTTGCTCAGACGAGCCCTTGCGTCGTCAAAGAGATCGGTTTCACGGTACTGGTAGCTGCTGTCGAAGAGCACCTGGGTCTTGTCGGTCGCTTTCCAGGAGAGACCGGCGTTGAGGCTCTGATAGGTCGAGATGATCTCGGTGATATCGGCAGGAGGAATGACGAAGGCGCGCATATCCAAAACCACAATCTCATCTGTGATTCCCGAGGAGACGGGAAGGGCAAAGGTCGTCACTTTGATGAACTCGGCATTGACCTGGCTGGCGAGGTCGATGCTGTACAGGTTGTTAAGTGGGTCCCACAGGTGCGTGGCGCCGATCTCCGTCCAGTTTTCCTGGTCATTGCTGATAAAGACGCGGAAGTCAAAGGAGGTGGACGTCAGCTGATCCAAGGTTGATTCGTTGGCCTGCAGGAGTACCTCCAGGACATCGACTTGAATGTTTTCGCCAAAATCCAGCCCCAGGCTGATCGGGGTCGATGGTCCTGTTGAACCGAGATTGATGGTGGTGAAAGGTTCTTCGCTGGTCGGGGTGTAGGGCGTCAGGGCCAGGTTGGTGCTGGTGGGGTCAGAGTCATTGAGCAGAAAAAAGCCGGCGCCAATGGGGAAGGTTCTGATTCTGGGCTGTGTTGCTCCGCTGAACTCCACCATGGATCGTTCCATGCGGGCCCCGGCGCTGACAGACAGGCGATTGTCCAAAAAGGTGCTGGCATAGCGCACCCGGCCATTATGGGTTTGTGTCAAGGCTTCAGTGTCGGCTATTTTTTCCTGTTCGTCACTGCGCAGATAGCTGTAAAGAAATTCGAGATCCTCCCAGGTGTATTTGCTGCTCAGTCGATAAACCTGGCTTTCATTGTCATGAGTCAGCGGTTCATCATGGCGGAGGGTGCGGGCGTAGTCGAGTTCGAGGGTCGGCAGATCGACGGGGCGCCAATAAAAACGGCCAGTGGTCGTTTCCGAGAAGTCTCGTTGTGTGGCATTGCCCGTTGTTTTCGTTTTGGCCTCCCGTTCCTCATAGCCGCCCGACAAGGTGTACAAGGGTGTCAACCATTGCAGGTTGACATAAGGGCGGACAGTGCTTCCTTCTGTGCGGGTATCTCCCGAGTCGGATTCGTTGCGCTGGTCGTTGTCTTCCAGTTGGGCGCCACCGGTCAGAAAGAGGGTGGGGCCGAGCTCCTGGGTGAGATCCAGACGGTAAATCTGACTGAGACGTCTGGATTCCGAGTCGGTGCGCTCCTGTGTCAGGCGATCTTTCGTTTCGGAGCTGGTGTTGGAGTAGGTCCAGTCGCCGAGCAGACGCAGATTGCCGGCGAGGCTGGATGAGGGTATTGAGAACCAGGCCAGCAGAATCAGGTTGAGGAAGATGAGGATAGCGATTCTGGACATGTTTGTTTCTAGTCACCCATGAGAACGGCGGCATAACTGCCGCCATCTGTTTCGATCAAGCCAAGACGTTTTTTGCTGATCAGGTCGTATTTGCCCAGACGGCCATCACGACCCGAGACCACAAAGAGAGCGTTTTCTTCCGTATCGACGCTGAGCCAAGCGGCATCACCATCGGAACGCAGCGAGTCGATGGGCAGACTGACCTCTGCATCGACAAAGGCCACTTCTCCGGACTTCATCCCCACGTAGACCATACCGTTATGGGGATTGACAGCCAGGGAGCGGGCCCCATAGCCTACCAGGATGCGATCGCGCAGGGCCAGTGACGAGGAGTCGACTACCAGCAGATTGGGCGAATCGGCCGTGAGCAGGTAAAGGGTGCGGCCATCGGGACTGGCGGCGCCGCGGATTGGTGAAAATTCCAGGTTCACCGAGGCGATGATCTCCTGCCGCTTTAGATCCACCATGGCGAGGGCGTTGATTTCAGGCTGCAGCAGGTAAGTAATGGCGTTGGATGTAGCGAAAAAAACGGACCTGGGCGATGAGGACAACAACAGGCGGCCTTGCTCATAGAGGGGATCGGCGTTGAGGATGCTCAGGCTGGAGGTTTCCTCGTTGACGGCCACCAGAGTGTGACCGTCAGGCGACAGCGCCAGCTCGCTGGGGGCGTCTCCCGGGCGCAGGCGCAGTTTGTCCTGGATCTTTTCGTTGGTCACATCGATGGCGGCAATGCTGTCATCCCCCGCCAGGGCCACGTAGGCCCGGCGCTGTTCTGCATCGAGCACCAGTCCCTGAGGCTGGCGGCCCACCGAAAGGACAGAAACCACCTGGGGGGTTCTCTTTTCAAAAACGCTCAGGGTACCAGCGGCGCTGTTGCTGACGAAGCCTTTCAGTTCCGGGAGCGCCGGCTTTGGCAGCCATAGACTAAAGGTCGGTGTCAGCCGGTAGCCGTCGGTAATCAGGCGCTGGGGTTCAAGGGTCAGAAAGAGGGCCAGGGTTTTCTCCTGAGAGATACGAAAGTCTTGCTGAAGGACAACAGGTTCGTCGGGTACCAGTAACGAGGTGATTCCTTCATCCGTGTGCAGGTCGGCGGCGGTGACGCGCAGACTCAACCCCCGGTATTCGCCGGGCGGCAGGGCCGCGCTCAGCAGGCGTTTCTGCAAAGCAAGCAACTCATGGCCCTGCAGAAAAATAGGGGGGGTGTCAAGATGGATATTGCTGCCGTCGATGCCGATGGCCTTGAAATCAGCCAGTGTTAAAGTCAGATTCTGAGCCTCCTGCGGCAATGTTTGCAGATACAACCGCAGACCATGGCTCGGTTCGCTGACCGGAATAACGGGTACCGCCGCCGGCAGGCTGCAGGCCGCCACCAGGAAGGACATCAGTATCACTTTAAGAAAAAGGCATCTTTTCAAGCCAAGCTCCATGTTTTCGCGGGAAAACCATGCCAGGGCCCGTTTGTTTAAGGAGTTCCCTGCGGGTGACATTTCTGGCAGAACGATCCCTGGGCGCTGCCGAATTCGAGCGCGATATCCCGACCGTAATAGCTGTTGCTGACATCGCTGGCGGTGGCGCCGCTGTCGCCGATGGCCGGGTGTGAGTTGGCCAGCAGTTCGGTGGTAAAATCCCAGCGGCCTGCATACATGAAAGCCGAAGCGTGGGCGCGGTGGCAGGTCAGGCACATGACGTTGGAGGTGGCGTCGGGCCCCTGGGTGCCGGTCGGGTCAAGCAGGGCCGCGTTGGTGGTCCCTCTTTCGAAGGGGACGAACTGCAGGTAGGCCGTGGCCGCCGTGCCGCTGAGGTCGCCGGTACGGATATAACTGTTATAGTTGGCCGCGATATCCGCTTCCAGGCGGGCATCCTGCCCGATCGGATGAGCGAAGGTGCCACTGCCAACCTGATGGGCGTTGGACACCATGGAGCCGTGACAGTTGGCGCACCACTCGCTCATCCCCGCACCGTAGTCGACATGGGAAGCGTCTGACTCGGCGAAGGGACGCAAGGGGTTTTGTCGGGCCACCGGAGCATCATATGTGTAGGCATAGCCGTTGATGACATAGTCGGAGCCGCCAAGCAGGCGGTAGGTGCCGGCACGGGTGCCGGCCGCCGGCGTCTCCCCGTAGGAACCGGAGACGGCAATGGGGCCGGTGCTGGTGCGCAGGCCGCCGCCATGGGGATCATGGCAGCTGATGCAGGTCAGCGCCGCGGCGGGGTAGCTTCCTCCGGGCGCATTGACCTTGTTGGGGTCGGCCGTCAGGCCGAAGTCATTGGCCACGATGTTGTGACCGTGACGGGCGGCGGGGCTGGTGCCGCCCGACCAATTGAAACTTTTGGTGACCCAGTAAAAATCGCCACCGGGCGTGAGGGCGCTGCCGTCGAAGCTGTAGACAGAAGTGGAGGTGGGGCCCCCGGCGCCGGCATGGCAGTTCAGGCAGAGGGAACTGGCATCGGAAGCGCGCAGCAGCCAGGAGCCGGGCGTCAGCGACATGCCATTTTCCGAGTGGTGCATGCTGTGGCAGCCGTTGCACGAACCGGCACCACCTGTATGAAAGGCGGCGGTCGCCTCAACCGGAAAAGCAGCGAGGAGCAGGGTGATCATGGCGGCCAGAGATGTCAGTATGGGCTGGGACATGGTACCCACCGAGAGAAGCACAGCTGTCAGATGAAGAAGTCGCTGTTCATGGAGCAGGGATTGTGCATCGAAAAAGAGGGCTGGCGACCCGAAAACCGCCAGCCCTTATAAGTATTACAGAGAAACCAGGTTATGCCATGGTATGCCGGTTTTTAATCCTGTACGTGACACTTGTTGCACAGGGAACGCTGATAGTGACCGTAACCGTTGGTGAAAGGAGTGCCGGCTGGATCAAATACCGCCACATCCAAATCGACACCATGCTTGTAGTATGGTTTGGCTGCTGCAGTAGGCAGAAGCGCAGCGGCATTGGGGGTGCCGGAAGCATCTGCGCCATCCAGAATAGTCCAGCTTTCAGCGATGAAGGCTTCGGTCATGTCCCAGCGCAAGGCGTTGGAGAAGGCCGAGGCATGGGCGCGGTGGCAGGAGAGACACATGACCTGGGAACTGCCATCGACACCAACACCAGCCGTAAGGGCATCAGTCGGATCGGGCAGGTCAGCAGAAGAAGTGGTCACGCCGCGCTCGAATGGCACCAGGGGATCGTAGGCATTGGCGACGGTGCCGGTGTAGTTCCCGGTAGCGACATAACTGTTGTAGACGGTCGGTACGGCGACGTCGGTCGGGTGCATGCCACTAGAAGCCGATTGGCTGTAGAAGGCGCCGTGGCAATTGGCGCACCAGCCGGACATGCCGCTGCCGTACTGGGTGGATTTGCCGTCATAGCTGTTGGCGCGAGCGATAGGCGCGTCTTCGGAGAAGCCGACCTTGTTGCTGTCATAGAGGATGCGGTAGTTGCCGGCGATGGTACCTGCCGGAGGTACGTCACCATAGGAACCGGAAACGGAGATGGGCGCGGCGCCGCCGATGGTGCCACCCTGGGCCTGACCATGGGGGTCATGACAGCTGGTGCAGGTGAGGTTGGCGGCCAGATAGGAACCACCGGGAGCCGCAGTCAGATTGGCGTCAGCGGCGATGCCGTAGTCGGCGGCGATGGTGTTGTGGCCGGCGTTGTTGAAATCAAAGGTTACGGGATTTTTACGGACAATATAGGTATAACCATTGTCCTTGACCCAGTGGAAGTCGCCGCCCTCGTTGGTGTTGCTGCCGTCGGCGCTGCTTATTTTGTAGAGACCGGCGCCATTGTGGCAGTTGAGGCAGGTGGAGCTGGCATCGGAGCCTTTTTGCAGGGCCGGTCCGTTGCTGGCGCCGCCGTGCATGGAGTGACAGCCGTCGCAGTGGGCGACGCCGCCGTCATGGAAGGCCAGAGCCAACCCGCTGAAAGCAAATGTAAACAGAATGGCAGTGCAAATAACAAATAACTTCTTCATTTTTGATCCTCCTGAAAATCTTTTGATTTGGTCCGAACAGCCCAGCCATCCCCTTCACCCGAAGTGGATCTGTGACTTTGTGTCCCCACCTCGCGATGGGTTTACCTTTTTCGGAGGATAGTGGATAACCGCCCCCTGGCGGGTATCCGTGGTGTTGCGGGTATTACCTTTTAGTCTTCACCTCCTTTCGGCAAGGGGTCGTGGCAGGACCCCGAAATGGGTGGCAACCAGAACCGTCAGTTCGTGTCAAAGTGAACCTTGTAGACACTGACTCCGAGGTTGGCTGCCTGAGACACATACACCGTGCCGTTTTGGCTGTTGATCGCGATATCGTCAGGAACGATGAGGTTCTGCGGTGCGGCCCCGCGATATCCGAACTCGGTCAAAAACTGAAAGTCCTTATCGAAGACCAGCACCACGCAGCGCAGGCGGTCCGATACGTAAATGTTTCCGGAAGGGTCCGTCTCGATACCCGAGACAACCCCGAATTTGCCCACGGCCCCGCCGGCCACGCCGAACTGATCCAGTTGGCCATCCGCACTGTAGCGAAAGGCTGAGAAGAGAGTAGCGGCGGTGAAATAGATCTCCTCATTGCTCCCCACCGCGAAGCCGTTCATTTCAGCACTGCTTAATGCTTTCAGGTCGTCCTGCAGCTTGCGCTCCTGTGAAGGGCGTAGATCTTTTTGATGCAGTCCAGCCCTGATTTGCTCTTCGAGGACAGCGCGCAGGTCGTAGTGATTCAAATATTTTCCATCGAGGGAGAGAACGAGCACCTTCATGGCTTCACCGTCAGCCAGAAAAAGCTTGTCCTGCTGCAGGGCCATGAATTCAGCGCGGAAGCCCCGAACCGCTTCAGGCAGGTCGCTGGGGACGATTTCCTTTAAAGGTGTGCCCTTATAGTCGAGGTGCAGAACGCGGTTTGTATGAAGCACGTAAATGTCGCCGTTCTGACCCGAGGCGATATCGAGGGCGGAAGACAGCCCCAGCTCTTCACCGAAGCCGAAGATCTGCATGGCCTCCTGGTTGTAGATTTGAATGATCGCATCTCCGCGATTGAGCGCGTAGACCTCGCCTAGTTCGGAATTGACCGCTACTCTAGCCAGCAGGGAAGGAACCTCGCCACTGAAGTCGGAGAGTTTATACATGTAGGTGGCCTTGGTCTCGCCGAAGGCACCAGCTGGGGAGAGTAAAAAAGCCATGGCAACCATTCCCACAAGGAGGCACAGCGTAGGTGCCGTTGATGTGATCCTTGTGTGGTTGATACCGTGACCCATGGTCGCCTCACCCGTTCGTTATTTGCCCATGCCCAATTTGGTTTTCCTTCTAATGAGCATAAAAAATGCCAATTGACAGGTGAAGTACTAAAGATTGATCCCTATGGATTATTGAATGATGCGGATAGGGTGGGGCCTGGGGGGGTAATAAATATTTAGTAGCCAGCTAGGAATTTTTTTGGGGGAGAAGAGTTTAGGCTCCAGGAATTAACTATGGTTAATTTTCAAGGGGTTAGGGATATGTTAAATGCCAGATCCTGCTATGGCATTTAACCTGAAGTAGGGGTTTTCACCCACCTCGTCTGGGGATCTGAATAGGGTGAAAGCTTCTTAATGTTAGGGGGTTAAGAAGACTGCAATGTGAAACGAACAGGCAGACGAACTTCGGCTTCGATAGGGTGGCGGCCTTGCCGTGCCGGACGGAACCGCCAACCTTTGACCGCTTTGACGGCGGCGCGATCGAGCAGGGTGTATCCTGAGGATTCTTCAATACGGACATGGATAACGCGGCCGTTTCTGCTGACCCTGGCGCGCAGTACGACTTCTCCCTGCCAGCCTCTCTCTCTGGCAAGGCGAGGGTAGTTTGGGGGAGGATTGTCGGCATAAAGTGGGGCCGCTTCAACAAGTGCGTTGGCCGGTGCCGAGGCGGACTCTGCTGATGTCTTTTCTGGCAACGGTCTTGGGTTTTGCGGCGTCGTTTCAGTGGTAGAGGGTTTTGACCTTGCTGGCTCATCTGCAGGTTCGGCAATGCTGACTTCGTGTGAGGAAAGAAACTCGGCTTTCTTTTCAGTTGGCTGGTAAACAGGTTGCTGGGGGATCTCTTTCGGTGGCGAGGGCAGCGTGGCAGGTTTGGGATCCTGCTGCTTCTCGAATGGTTTGGGGAGAGGATCGGTTTTGGATAGCTCCCGTGGCACTTCAGATGAGGGTTGCGGATGGGTAACGACCGCAGTCGGGAGTGTCTGAAAGGCTACCTGAAGATGGTCCTGCCTGAACTGCACCTGCGTATCGGAGCCCGGGATGAACAGCAGAGCGGCGTGAACGGCCAGGGATATCCCCCCCCAGAATATCAGGGTCATTTTGCTCATGCATTCCCTCGGGCCTGGTCAAGGACCAACAGAGTTTAAAGATTCAACGCGAAATCAAACAGATCCGCCGCAAACCTTATACGATGGATTGCCTTTGCAGGTCAAGATTCGCTCTTTGCGGGACACTGTTAATGGGAGTGAAAATATGAAGGATAAATAATGGGGCATGTCGCCGGAAAAACTTTATGTGAATTCTTCAATCGTATACGATAAACCCTTGATTTATATCTTTTAAAAGATTTTAAATGAATTTTTCACAAGTATGGGGGCATGGTTGTTGTGAGGGTTCTGAAAGCGTCGGTTTCCTTATGTTTTGGTCTGTTTTGTCTACTGGTTGTTGGTGTCTCAGCGCTTTGGGCGGAAGCGGACGAGAAGAGTTTCGCATCAGGAGAGAATATTTCTGAGCTGGCCCGCGTAACCGTGGTCGGGGTGGCCGAGGTGCCGGTTGAGGCGGGCACGACGACTCTGAACAGTGATCTTCTGGAGAACCTTCCCTCCGGCGATGGCACCTTGACGGAACAACTGCGTATCCTGCCCGGTATCCAGTACAGTGAAGAAGCCAATTCGTCCCTTACGGGTGGCGAAATTGTTCCTCCCAAAATCTCCATCTCCGGCGGGCGACCTTACGACAATAATTTTCAGATTGATGGTCTCGGCAACAACAGCCTGCTTGATCCTGAGTTTTCTTCAACGGACAATTTGACCAACATCGCTGGGCATTCCCAGGAACTTTTCCTGTCTCCCCGTTTGCTTGAATCTGTCACCGTGCATCGCAGCAATGTCTCGGCTCGCTATGGCGGTTTTACCGGTGGCGTGGTGGAAGCCGACACCCGCAATCCAGCCAAAGAATTTGGCGGCAATCTCTATTATCGCACCACCCGGTCTGCCTGGACCGAATTTCACCTGGATCCCGCCAGTGTCGAAGAGTTCACCCAATCCACTTCGGAAGAGATGCAGCCGCGTTTTGCCAAGCACGAAGGGGGCTTTTCCCTCGATCTGCCGATCAATCAGCGCATGGGGCTCCTGGTTGCTTATCAGCAGGCCTACTCATCAATCAACCTGACCAACCTGACCGAAGATAAAAAACAATATCGCAAAAACGAAAATTTCTTTATCAAGTATGCTCTGGAGATCTCACCCGAAACCAGATTATCTCTCACGGCGACTCATGCCCCCTATGCGGCTGATTATTTTCTGGAAAATACAAAGAACAGTGATTATTCCATAAAAGGAGGTGGCTCAGGGTTTTCTGGCGCCATTGAAACGGCATTTCCTGGCGGCTGGCTTGAGGTGAATCTCGGCTATCGCAATAGTAAAAACGCGCGTTCAGCGCCCCCTAATTATTTTATGTGGGCGATCACCCAGCCGACTAAAGATTGGGGAACGCTTGTCAATGATAAGTTTTTCAGTAAAGAGGGGGGCTTCGGTTCAATTGAAAATAAAATGCAAACCTGGGAGGGCAATGCCCACATCAATTTAGATCCTGTTCGTATCTGGGGTTTCACCCACAAGGTCGGCTCTGGTCTGGGTTTTATAAATAATAGGGCGGAGTTTGACCGGCCCTTTACGACCACACATTATCTTCCCTTTGCCTTTGTTTCAAGCGAGGTGGTCTGTCCGGATGGCCAAATCGATTGTGTCGATGGCGAACAATTCTTCTATAAAAAAAGGGTATACGAACAGGACCATACCGAGGCCACATTAAACCAGGTATTTTGGTACGGCGAAGACGAAATCGAATTCGGGAAGATCGTCTTCCGCCCCGGGTTACATATTTCCTATAATGATTATTTGGAAAATTGGGATGCGGGTCATCGACTGCTATTGAAGGTGGACGCGTTGGGGCAGGGCAAGACCCTGCTCTTTGGCGGGATAAACCGTTATTACGGTCAAACCTTTTTGTCCCACAAACTGGCGGCAGGCAAAAAACCCCTGCAAAGCTGGACTCGCAGTACAGTACTGGATGAAAATCTTAA
This sequence comes from Desulfuromonas sp. AOP6, assembly GCF_009731355.2. Taxonomy (GTDB): domain Bacteria; phylum Desulfobacterota; class Desulfuromonadia; order Desulfuromonadales; family SZUA-540; genus SZUA-540. The sequence continues at coordinate 1,789,733 of NZ_AP022810.1, read as the reverse complement.
TCCGCAGGAATGGGAATTACAGCCGCCTACAGTTATATCGGGTACCCGGGTTTCAGACTTGGACACGCCCTATGTTGATGAATGGACGGTTGGGTTCGATCAGGCTGTTTTGGGTGGACGGCTCTTAGGGGAATACCTGGAACGTAAAGGAAGGGATTTGTTGGCAATTACATCCAGCCCCAAGGATGAGAACAATTACCAATACATTGAATGGAACAACAACGGTCGCAGCTTTCACCAGGAAGCAAGCCTGACTTGGGAGCGCTGGTGGGGCAAGGATTACGTGAATTTCAATGTGACCTGGCAGGACAGTGTATCGAGCAATGACAGCTATACGGATCGTTTGGAAGACGATGATGCCTACGAGAAGGTTCTGTACAACGGCGATGTTATTTTTGACTGGGAATTGCCCCGGGAAGACTTCAACCGTCCCTGGGTAGGCAACCTGACCCTGGTGAAGACCCTGCCCGCCGGTTTTACCTTCACCAACGTCACCAAGTATCGCAGCGGTTATGTGGGGCTAAAAGATGTGGATTTGCCTGAATGGGCGCCAGAAGAAAACATTGCGGACGCCTACGAAGACGTCAACCGCCCAAGTTCCACCATCTTTGACTGGAAAATAAGCTGGCAGACCGCCGTATCTGATCAGCAGACCCTGGTGTTTAATCTGGAAGCTTACAACGTGTTCGATAAAAAAGTCTATGTGGCCGATGCCGGGGATGAATACGAGCTGGGACGCCAGATTTGGGCGGGAATCGAGTATCTTTTCTAGGGGATGGAAAGATTGGCCCTGATGACAGGAGGCACCGAAGTCATCCCGGTCAATTCGATGCCTCCGTGCAATTCGGAGAAAGATCCACGGTTGTAACCGCGCAGAGTGTAACGGCCTTCTTTGCCTGGGTGCGGTAAGGTAAGCACTGCGGTGTTGTCATTGATAATCCGCACCTTAAGGGGGGAGACGGGAAGCTGAGTCTTGACCAGACCCGTTTGCACGCTCATGAAAAAACCCTCTTCCTGTCGGATGACCCCATTCTTAGGGTTGCCTGGCAGGCCTATGGTGCCGATACTGATGGGATTGTGGGGGTCGGAGACATCCAGAACCTGAACGCCAACTTTTGTATCGGCCAGGTAGGCTTTCTGGTTTTTTACCGTTACCCACTTGGCAAAACCCCTGGTATTGAAGGTGCTGACGATACGAGGGGTTTCGTGGCGGGAAATATCTACCACCATCATGCCTTCCGGGCCGTTGGCCACATAGGCAAATGAGCCTTCCAGCGCGACATCCATGGCAAAGGAAAATTCCCGCCGGGGCCAGGGGAGCTTGACGGAGGAAACGACCCGTGGATTCAAACGATCGCCCACATCGACAATCAGCAGGCCTTCCTGACTGTCGGCTATAAACGCGAGGTCATCGCGAACAGCAATGGCAGAGGCCTGCCCCGGTGTGGGGATGCTGCTGACCATACTGATATTCTCCGTATCCGACACGTCCAGAATCAGCAGACCCTTCCCCTTATCAACAAGGTAAAGCCAGTGACCATCCAAGGTCAGACCTGAGGGAGTCTCCAACGAAAGGGAGATGTTTCCTTTTACCTGCATGTGTTCGGGGTCGCTGATATCAACCACCGATATTCCTCCATTTTTGTAGAGAAGGTAGGCGAGTTCGCCAGTGGCAACAATTCTGGAGTAATACCTGAAGGATGTGATGTAAGGTAATAATTTAACACCCGTTTTTTCGTGGATACCGAAAGGCTGGATCCCCCACGTGATATCCCCTAGAAAGAGAGTTTTGTTGTCACTGGCCAGGCAACCTGAAATGTGCGAGGTGGCGTCGATAGTCAGACGTGATACCTCCTCGAAATGGGAATCCAGTTCCAGGGCTAGTATGTGTCCGTTTCCATCCAGGTTTTCACCAGCGGCGTAGATATTTGGCCAATGCACGGCAACAGCCAGAGCTTGATCCTTGAAACCTGTTGGTAATGATTTTAGAAGGCGGGGGTTTTCCGGTTGGCTCATGTCGATAATCTGCAGGCCTGCTGGCCCGTCTGCAAGGAAAAGCGTGTTTTCGAAAAGAGCCATTTTCATGGCAGTTCCCGGTGTTTTGAGTGTGGTTATGTGTTTGGGACGATGGGGTTGAGAGATATCCATGATGTGAAGGCCGCTGGACTCGGCCGTAACATAGAGGTACCCCTCAGTAAAGATGAGGTCTCGGATATTCCCCGGAATATGTACGGTGGCAATGATTTTCGGTAAAATTGGGTTGCTGATATCAAGCATGCGCAGGCCGTCATCATCAACACCAACTGCGACCAACCCAGGACGGGCGGCGACAGCCGTGGCGGTTCCAAGCGCGAGGGGCGGGCCAATCGGCAAAGGGGCTTGGGGATCCGTAACGTCCACCAGCAGCAGGCCGGCGGTGCCATCAGCCACACAGAGTGTGTGACCCGTCAGCGCCAGGGACTGAGCCTCTCCCGTCGTCAACAGGCCCCCGATCTTCTTCAGAGCCCCTGGGTTGGCGGCATCGTAGATGTGGATCCCGTAGTTCGGATCGGCGGCGTAAAGCGTTTCGTTTTTATGCAACAGGTCGCGGACAGACGTAACGGGAATGTTCACGTGGGGTAGATTGCCGATGCGTTCAAAGGGGGAATGAGGTTGGGGGGAAAACATCTCAAGGATGTTCTCTTGATTGCTGAAGAGCAGATTTTCTCTTTGCTCGGCACCCACACTTACAAACCCGTTTCTGGCAGGATAAACATCGAACGGACGCGACATCACCCCATCAATATCCAGGATCTGAATGCCCTCATGGGAATCAGCCACAAAAGCTGTGCGACCTGCAATCTGCATCTGACGTGCGGTGCCCGGTGTGTCCAAAATCCCCATAAAACTGGGCTTCCATGGGTCGCTCACATCATAAATTTTCAGACCGTTTATCCCAGTGCACAAAAAAGCTTGATGGCCGACCACACGGACGCCGAGAGCAGATCCCCCGGTGTCGGTGCTGCTGAGCCACTGAGGGGTGTCCGGATTGGAAACATCAACGATATGAAGGCCAGAGGTGCTTCCGGCGATAAAGATTCTCCCTTCGGCGTAGTCCAGGTCAAAGCACTTCCCCGGCGCTTCGAGGGAACGAAGAAGAGTGGGGTTGGCAGGATCGGCAATGTCAATAATATGCAGATACTCCCTGGTGTCAGCGATGTAGGCATAGTGATCGTTTATGACGACATCGTAGGCATGACCGGGAAGATCGAGCTTTGAAAGCAGGCGGGGAGGGCGAGAATTGTGAATGTCGAAGAAGTGCAGCCCCTCTTTGCCACTAGCGACAATCGCCAGGTTCGGAGTTGTGGCAATGCCGAAGGTTGGTCCCGGCAGATGGACAACATCCAGCGGGATGATCCGGGTCGGATCCTTGATGTCGAATAACTGTAATCCACCCTTCCCGGCAGAGACATAGGCGATATCCCCGACAAGGGAAAGGTCCCAGGCCGAAGGGTTGTCTCCCGTAAGGGGAGCGGCTCCCAAGGGCCGCAAATTTGAGGGATTGCTGATATCGAAGCTCTGCAGCCCCTGCCTGCCGACCGCCACAAATGCGGTGCTGCCCCGGACGATTAGGGCGTTGGCCGGTCCCCAGGTGGAGGCCGACCCGATAATGGCGCCTCTGTTGCTGTAATCCGGATAAAACGAGAAGCGGGTATCGCGGTCGAAACCACTGCCCTTCAGGGTTACCTGGAGGACTTCGGCGCCCTCGGGTACGTCGGTGAGAATGGCTTCGTCGAGTTGGATCGATGAGGTTTCTTTATGGTCGAGTGCCTGTATCGCCAGAACAAGAGGAGCCATCAGAAGAACGCAGATCGCCAGGGATGCAAAAATCAATTTGGATGTTTTGGCCATGGCGCTGAAACTCCGGATAACTTAGGAAAGACATTGGGCGATTCGAACGGCATAGATGATCAACTCTGAGGACCGGCGAACGCTCCTTTTTTGGCGTACTCCCCGGTCCCGGGCAGCCATCGGCCGAGAACCTCCAGCAGCTGTGCCTGGCGGAAGGGCTTGGCGAGGTAATCGTCCATGCCGGCTTCCTTGCAGCGATCGATATTTTCAATCTGGGCGTCGGCGGTCAGGGCGATAATCGGCGTTTTGATATCCATGGCTCGCAGGTGTCTGGTCGCCGTATACCCATCCATAATCGGCATCTGACAATCCATGAGGACAAGACTGAAGTCCTGGTCGATAAGGGTTTGAATAGCGGTTTCGCCGTTGGGGACGATGGTGACCTCGTAGCCCAGTTTGTTCAGAATGATCTGGATCAGGCGTTGGGTTGCCGGTGTATCTTCGGCCAATAAAATATGGCCCAGTGATTCCCCTGGTGTTTCCTCCAGGGGCGCCAAGGGTGACGGCTGTGCCATTGGCAGGCTGTGAATCGACGTCCTGCTGTGGAGGACGTCATCGATGACCTGTGCCAGGATGGCAAGTTTTACGGGCTTGGGAATGATCGCCTGGAAGCTGGTCATCCAGCTGTTATCTTGCAGGCAGGGGCTGACGGGAGGGCAAAGTAAAAGCGCCTTGCTTGATTTTAAGGCCACCTGCCGGCGCAGGATGCTCATCTGTTCAAGGGTTCCCTCGGCGTTTGTTCGGGAACAGCACCCCATGATGGCCAAAGTGTAGGGATGCCCCATGAGAGCACGTTTGGCAGAAAGCGTTTTGGCTTCCGATTGGGTGGCGGCCAGGTCCACCTCACAGTCCAACCCCTGAAGATAGTGAGCCAGCACACGGCGCTGGGTCTCGTTGGCTTCGATAACGAGAATCGTCGTCCTGTCGGGCAGGTGCGGTAGTGCCGCCCTGGATAGCTCTGGCTTGTGGGCTTCTATTGCGAAATCGATGGCAAAGGAAAAAGTCGAGCCCTGATTGGGGGTGCTGTCCAGCATGATCTCACCACCCATCATGACGACCAGTTGCCTGGAAATCGCCAGACCCAGCCCGGTGCCGCCGTAGTGGCGACTGGTGCTGTTGTCTGCCTGCGAAAAGGAATCGAAGATTCGTGCTCTGACGGCCTCGTCGACACCTATCCCCGTGTCGCGAACGCTGAAACGAATGGTGGTTTTGTCGTCGCTGCGCTTTTCCTCTTCGAGTTCGACCAACACTTCGCCGCGCTCGGTAAATTTGACGGCATTGCCGATGAGGTTGAAAAGAACCTGACGCAGTCTGGTCGGGTCGCCGATAATCCTTTGCGGAAGTGTCGTCGGAATGAAGCTGACCAGTTCCACCCCTTTGGAGTAGGCCTTCTCGGTGAATAATTCTACTGCTTCTTCGACGGCGTCCCTCACACTGAATTCAATGGTTTCCAGTTCCAGTTTGCCAGCCTCGATCTTGGAAAAATCGAGAATATCGTTGAGGATGGCCAAGAGCGTTTCGCCCGAATGATGGACGGTTTGAGCCAGGCTCCTCTGGTTGGCATCCAGAGGCGTGCCCAGAAGCAGGTCGGTCATCCCCAAAACGCCAATCATAGGTGTTCTGATTTCGTGACTCATGTTGGCAAGAAAACGCGATTTGGCCTGGTTGGCGTTATCCGCCAGGTCCTTGGCTGCCTGCAGTTCGGCGGTGCGTTGCTGTACCTGATTCTCCAGCTCGGCCTGGTGTTTTTCCAACTCTGCATTGCGCTGTTGAAGTTGCTTCAGGAGATGGTTGAAGCCGGCGTCGAGCAGTTTGAGTTCGTCTTTTTTTCGGGGGCCAGCAGGAAGAGGTCCATCCTGAAATTCGGAGGCCGACTGCATTCTTCCCACCAAATCCAGAACGGGCTGGGAAATGTAAGACTGCAGACGGGAGGCTATAAAATAGGCGGACAGGATAGACAGGGCCATTACGCCGATGCCGGCGATGGCGAACCAGAGCAGACGGCTGTAGAGAGGGTCGAGGTCGGCGAGCAGGTAGACCATGCCGATGCGCGTATTATCATGTATGACGGGAGAGAAGACAGAGAGAGAGTTGGAAGAGAAGAAATGGTGATCCTTGCCCGTTTCGATAGCGTTTTGCAGTCGCTGGGTGTGCTGAGGCGAGTTCTCGGTGAAACTGAGAAATTTAAGACTCTCACGATTTTTGACGAACTGAGCGACGGGGCGATTTTTTTGGTCGAAAATATAGGCTTCACGGAGGTTGGCTTCAGCGCGGAGGGAGGCCAGGATTTCATCCAGAAGGCGGTGTTCCTGATAGCTCAAAGGCATGCGCGCATTGGCGGCAATGATTTCGGCGACGGAAGAAACATTGGCGACAAGGGCCCGCCGGTAGGATACAATTTCCGTGACCATAAAGGAGATCGTGGCCAGCAGAAGAACGACCCCGGCTGTGGCCATCATGATCGCGGTGAGTTTTTTCTGGATGCTCATGCTCCGAAAAAACGTCATAGAAGATCTTTCAACGTAAACATGGAGGCTATTATACAGTTTGAATGGCTGAAAAAGAGTTTGCGAGCCCAGTATTAAAAACATGGGTATACTATCAGGGCGTTCTTTTAATGCCAAGCCTTTTTAATGTCTTCCCAAAGGCGCTATTCTGGCTGAAACCGCATGAAATACAGAGGAAAGTTATATGCCTGCACATGATGATCACCGACCCGTTCTGGTAACAGGGGGGACAGGCTACATTGGCAGCCGACTGGTACCCCGCCTGCTGAAAGCAGGTCACCGCGTGCGGGTGCTGGCTCGGTCTTCCCAGAAGATATTGCAACGCTCATGGGGGCACCATCCCCATCTCGATGTTGTCGAAGGCGATGTGCTCAATCTGTCTGATATGAAGCGTGCCCTGTCGGGGTGTCGAGCCGCCTATTACCTTGTTCATTCGATGAATCCGAAAGTCAAAAGCTTTGGCTCGGCCGACCGTATGGCAGCAGAAAATATGGTGGAAGCTTCGCTTTTGGCCGGGGTGCAGCAGATCATCTACCTGGGGGGGCTGGGTGAAGAATCTGCGGATCTCAGCCAGCATCTTGTTTCCCGGCATGAGGTTGCCACTATACTGCAGCGAGGCAGTGTACCCGTGACGGTGCTGCGTGCCGCCATGGTTATTGGCTCAGGCAGCGCTTCTTTTGAAATTTTACGCTATCTGGTGGATCGACTGCCGATCATGATCACCCCTCGCTGGATCGATACGCCCTGTCAGCCTATCGCGATCAGAAATGTCCTGACCTACCTCATAGGCGTCCTGGACAATCCGCAGGCACTCGATAAGACCTTTGATATTGGACAGCCCGAGGTGGTGACCTACCGGCGCCTGATGGAAATCTACGCGGAAGAGGCCGGCCTGAAAAAGCGTATTGTCCTGCCTGTTCCTGTTCTTACTCCACGGCTCAGCTCCTACTGGATTCATCTGGTGACACCGGTGCCTGCCGCCCTGGCGCGTCCGCTGGCTGAGGGATTGCGCAATCCCGTGATCTGCCGCAATGATGATATACGCACCATCGTGCCGCAGCCACTCTTTGATTGCCGTGAGGCGATTCGTCTGGCTCTGGAACGCGTGAAGCAACAGACGGTGGAAAGTTCATGGCGGGAAGCCGGCGATATGCCCCCCGCAGAATGGAGCGATCCGGGAGATCCCCAGTGGGCAGGAGGGACCTTATATGAAGACAGCTGGCGTGTCTTGATAGAGGGAAACCCCGAAAATATATGGCCGTTCATCAGTCGCATTGGCGGCTCCACAGGCTGGTACTATGCCAACTGGCTGTGGTGGCTGCGCGGTATCATCGATCGCCTGGCGGGTGGTGTCGGCCTGAGTCGAGGCCGCCGCAGTGGCGAAGAAATCCTGCCGGGTGATGTCATTGATTTCTGGCGCGTGCAGCGTGTAGATCCAGGCCGCTCTCTGCTGCTGGTGGCGGAGATGAAACTTCCCGGTGAAGCTGTTCTTGAGTTTTCGTTGAAGGCAGTGGGGGAAGGGAAGGTCGAACTCCGACAGACGGCCCGATTTTTGCCCCGGGGCATGTGGGGGATAGTCTACTGGTATCTGGTCCATCCGTTCCATGTGCCTGTATTCAAAGGGATGCTTCGTGGCATGGTCGAAAGCTCAGGGCTCCCTCTGCTGGAGGGCCCTGCGCGTCCCTGATATTCCATGAAAAAAGCAGGGTGGGATCGGTAGTTTTTTAGGAATTAATCTTAATTAGCCATTGACAGACAACCAGAACCTGCTTAAATTATGGCAGTTCCATGTTGCCAAAAATTCTAAAGGAGGAATGACATGAACAAGTTCAAAATGGCATTGGGCGCAGCAGGACTGGGAATGCTTCTCATGACTGGCTGCTCCGCACAACTCTCTCAGGCTGACAAAGACATGATCAACGAGGCACTGCAGGCCAGCAAGTCGGCTTCTCAGTCGGCTCAAACCGCTGAAGCTGCTGCTACCCGCGCTGAGTCCGCTGCTGCTAAGGCTGACGCTGCTGCTGCACGGGCCGAGTCCGCTGCTAATGCTGCTCAGACCAGCGCCGATCAGGCTAAGGACAGCGCTGATAAGGCCATGAAAGCCTTCGAAATGGGTCTTAAAAAGTAATTCGGTTTTAAAGAATGAGTAATTGAAAAGCGGAGGTCCGTTGCGAACGGGTCTCCGCTTTTTTGTGTCCGATTGTATCGGAGGGCATCAGTAGGTGGCCTTCGCATCCAGAACTAAAGGAGCAAGGGATTCGGTCGGGCTTGATATCGAAACAGGAATTCCGCGCGATTCCTGCAGGGCCTTTTCCAGGGCCTGCCAGTCGATGGGACCTTTCCAGTCGAGAGAGTGTCGCAAGCGAAGGGATTCGTTCAGGGGGTCTTCGACGCGCCCGAGAAAGTCGTCGTGGATTTCAGCCAGCAGGACACCGTCGTTGACGGCCATCTTGATTGGCTGATAGATGATACGTACCGGTGTGCCGACCTTTACTCGTGGAAACAGGTCTTTGACGTCTTCGGGATAGAGGCGGATGCAACCATGGCTGACGCGGCGGCCGACTCCAAGGGGCTTGTTGGTGCCATGAATCCCATACCCGGGTATGGAAAGGCCAATCCAGTAATCACCCAACGGGTTTTCGGGGCCGGGGGGGATGGTCAGGGGACCGTCAGGGCGTTCCTCGCGCACGGACGCCGGAGCGGTCCAGGAGGGGTTTTGCACGCGATTCTTGACGGAAAACAGCCCTTCAGGAGTATCAAGTCCTTCGGCGCCTACGGAAATGGGATAAGCCCGCACGCGCAACTTTTGGTCTTCTTGCCAGATGAAATACAGCTTCAGTTCGGCTAGATTAATAGTGATGCCCTCTGTGAGCCCGGCGGGAAGAATCATGCTGTAGGGCAGGGTGATCTCGGTGCCAGGCTTGGGCAGCCAGGGATCCACGCCGGGATTGGCATGAAGCAAGGCCTTGTAACCCAGTCCACCTCGCCAGGCCAGCCGGATGAGGTCTTCGTCAGGCCCCAGGTAGTAGGGTCTATTTTTCCCGACGATCTGGGGAGCATCGAGGGGGGCAATGTAGGAGTCCTCGACAAGCCGGGGATACCAGCTCTGGGCCGAGAGGGGAAAGGCCAGCATGGCGGCCAACAGCAGAAATAAGGTTCGCTTTAACATGGCGGCCATTATAGCCAAAAAAAAAAAATTGCCTATGGAAATCTGGAGGTGGGTGATCCTGTATTCTTTGTCCCTTTACCCGCTGTTCACCGTGGTGTATGCATGCAGAAAATACATAGAATAAATGGTACTGGAGATATTGTTTTTTAGACGTAGTAGATTGGAAAACGAAATCTAGTCTTTCTCCCTTTGGGTGTTCCTTTGCATAAAAGCTTTTACCTGAGACGAGTCATCTCTTTTTTCTGTCTGGTCCTTCTCTGGCTTCCGACGCCTGTGGACGCTAAAGAACCCCTGCGTGTGGTGGTTTTCGGGCTGGAGGGAGAGATTCTGCAAAACGTCGAGGCGGCGCTGGCCCCTCCCGCTGGTCTGATCCGCAATGGCCAGGTCGATCGACGCTGGTTAAACCACTTTGTTCGACAGGTGCCGGACAAGGCAGCCAAGGCCATGGAACCCTATGGCTATTACTCGCCTCAAATCAGTGCCGAAACGGCAGGCAACGGAGACGGCGAGGTTCTGAATGTGCAGGTTGTTCCCGGGAAACCTGTTCGCGTCGATTCCGTGGATCTGGTTCTGGAGGGACCGGGAGCCAATGATAGACGTCTCAAAGAGATTCTGGGTCGATTTCCCGTGCGCCAAGGTGACCCGCTTCGCCATGATTTTTACGAAGAGGGCAAGGGAGCGCTGAAGGCTCGCGCCATTGACAGCGGTTATCTGCAGGCGGAGTATCGCATACACGAAATTCTGGTGGATCCGACGCGCTATTCCGCCAAGGTCCGACTCGTGCTAGAAACAGGTCCGCTGACTTATTTTGGGCTGGTCTTTTTTGAAGGCGCACCTAACTTCCCCGAGCGTTTCTTTCACCGCTACCTGGCTTTTAAACCGGGTGACGTGTTTTCCTATGAAAAACTGGGGCAGACGCAGCTGAATTTTCTTGATTCAGACCGCTTTCGAGAAGTGGTTATCACGCCTGGACTGGAGGCGGCGGTGGACCAGCGGGTTCCGGTCAACATTCAGCTGACCCCTTCGGCGCGCCGTCGCCTGCGGCCCGGTATTGGCTACGGCACGGACTCAGGGGCCCGTTTTACCCTGAAATACAAGGATGTCAATAGCCTGCATCTCGGCCACGAGCTGAGCGCCGATCTAATGATTGCTGAGTACAAGCAATTTTTAACCTCCAGTTACACTATACCCAGCTATCGCAACAAGGAGGCGCACACCGTTTTACGCCTGGGTATTGACCGGGAGGATATCGACACCTATACCAGCCGCTCCATTTTTGCAGAAGGAGAACGTGTCTACGCGATGGGAAGGGGTCGTTTATGCTCTTTTTTCGTGCGCCTGCTGCAGGAAGATTACACTATCGGCGGAGAAGACGCCCGCTCTCGTATGGTGATTCCCGGTTTGCGCTATTCGGCGCGGCGCTATGACGATTCAATCAGGCCTCGCAAGGGATTTCACCTGCGTGCTGAAGTCCGCGGTGCTCACGACAGCCTCGGATCCGACACCAGCCTTCTGCAGGGCTGGGTCAGGGCGAATGTCCTGAGGCCCCTGCCGTTTCGTTTGTCCCTGATTGCCAGGGTGGAAGGTGCCGCCACCTGGCAGAGAGATCCCTTTGAGGAAATACCCACGTCCCTGAGATTTTTCGCCGGCGGAGACAACAGCATACGTGGCTACCGCTATCAGTCCCTCGGACCGGTCGATTCACAAGGGGAGGTCGTAGGCGGGAAGCATCTGCTCGTCGGGAGTTTGGAGCTGGAAAGGGCTCTTTTTGAAAATTGGGGGGTGGCGGTTTTTTATGACGCGGGCAACGCCTATGACACGCTCACCGACATCACCTGGGCCCAGGGCGTAGGAATCGGCCTGCGTCGCTACACTCTCGTTGGCCCTGTGCGTTTGGATGTCGCCCGCCAGGTAGGCGTCGATAACCCCGGTTACCGTTTTCATATCAGCCTGGGAATTGGATGGTAATGTCGATCCGAAAAAAAGTGCTTTTGTCCATACCTCTGCTATTGCTGGCAGCAACGATTCTTTTTGCGGGATGGCTGCTGCGCACCACGGCTGGTGCGTCCTGGCTTCTGAGCCTGGCAGCCCGTTCGGGCGCGATTGACATACAGATCAGACACATGCAGGGCAGCCTGACGGACAATCTGCTCCTGGAGGGGATTCTGGTGCGCTGGGACAGCGGTGAGGTCGAGGCCGCCGAGTTTCATCTGAACTGGCAACCCCGCGACCTTTTGGTCGGGAGGCTCCATCTGACCGCTCTGGAATTGAAGCAGGTCGTGATCCGCTTGCCGGCAGAAGAGGGGGAACGTGTATCGCCTGATGGTCCTGTTTCTCTGAGATGGCCTGATTTTCCAGAGTTTTTTAAGAGGGTGAAAGTCCGGGTGGACAATTTGGGTCTGCAGGATATCGTCCTTGAACGTGCTGGCGCAGAGGTTTTTACCGGAAGTCTGAGCACACGCCTGGAGCTGACGAAGGGAAGGGTGGCCCTGGAGCAGCTTTCCCTGGATAGCAGTGCCGGTCATGTCCGTGGTTTTGTGCGCGCCGATTTGCTGCAGCCCTCCCTTGAGGGGGTTCTGGAGGCGGACTGGCCCCAGCCCGTCCATGAAGTGGACCGGCTGACCCTGTCCATGCAACCCGTCACGGTCAAAGGCTCCCTGCTGGCGGCCCGTCTGGAACTTTCTGCTGCCGCTGGAGAGAAGGTTGTCGCTGCTCTGGATGGAGAGCTGTCCCTCTTTTCCGACCGCGTTCTTTTTAAGGATTGGACGCTGACGCAAGGGGAACACACTGGTCAAGCAAAAGGGCGCACAGAACTGCACTTTGCTGAGAAAGAGCCCTGGCTGGAGGCAGACCTGCAACTGACTGCCTGGGATCTTTCGCCCGAACTTGGCACCTCCACATCTCTTTCCGGCAATATTTCGCTGGAGGGCTCAGTCTCTGGCTACTCTGGACGATTTGACCTCATCAACAAACATTCCGGCTGGGAGGGTGTCGCCTTGGCCGGCACCATAGGAGGAGATAAGGAAACGCTTTCTGCCAGCGATCTGCAGGGGCGTTGGCTTGATGGCGAGATTGTCGGCGATATTGCCGTCGGATGGAGCCAGGAATTCAGCCTTCGTGCTGATGTGAAGGCCCGCGCCCTCAATCCGTCTCAGATTGGACCGCCATGGCCCGCCGGTCCGGTGGATGTCGATGCCCGTTTAACCATGGAAGAGGGTACTCTTCTCGCTGCTTTTTTACATCTGCAAGGGCAGGGCGCCGATATCCGCTTGCAAGGAGAGTCTCTCGATCGCCTTGAGGTGACGGGCCACCTCACATCAGCACAGACTCTGCTCCCCGTCGAGATACACCAGGGTGTCGTGCAGGGATGGGCCGGTTGGCGTGAAGGACAGCCTTTCGGCAATCTGGCCATCCACTCTTCCCGTTTGGTCGGTTTTGGCGCGGCTATGGACAATCTTGCTCTGTCTTTAATCCGTACTCACCCCGCCGCCCCCTTTATCCTCGAACTGAAGACCGATGATATTTCCTACAGAACGTTGGCATTCAACAGTCTGCATACTACGTTGCAGGGAACTCCCGAAGACCACGAAGGATATATGCAGCTGCACTGGCCGACAGGCCAGGGACAACTAGCCCTGCGCGGGGACTACGGTGAAAAGCAGTGGCGGGGTATTCTTCTGCGTTTGGGCTGGGACGATGTGGACAGGGGGAGCTGGAATCTGCAGGAAACGGTCGAACTTCACGCATCAGGACAGGAAATCGGTCTCACCCCTCTGGTTTTGAGCAACCAACAGGGCGGCAGAGTCCAGCTCGAAGGTTCTGTGGAGTTCAATCCCCTGGTTGTTACAACGCAAGCACAGTGGCAGAACTTGAACCTGGCTTTATTAAACGCCTGGTCCAGGGAAGTGAAGGTTACCGGAAAGACCGACGGATCAATGACGCTCGATCGTTTCGGTGCCGAAGAGGGCCGGGTGCTTCTGCACACCGAATCGTCAGGGAGCCTCGCACGAAAGGGCGAAGTTGCCGAGATCAGCCACCTCCGCGTCGACACCGATTGGAGTCCATCCGGTTTGCAAGGGCAGGCTAAGATCCTCCTGCCTTTTGGAGAGATCTCTGCCCAGATTCTCTCCGATCAACCGACGGGCTTTACACTGCCGCCCGATTATGATTTTTCGCTGACCTGGAAGGAGGTTCATCTCGACCAGTTTGCCATGATTCTGGGATCACTGGAAACGGATGCGGTCCTGACGGGGCGTCTGCAGGGGCGGTATGGAGATGAATCCGGTCTGGTGCTGGATGGCACGAACGATTTCTCTGGCAGTTTTCTGCTCGGCGATCTTCATCTGGAGGCCAAGGCTGCCTCCCTCGGCTTGGTGTGGGATTACGGGCGGTTTGCCTTTGAGGGAGACGTTCAGTTCGAAGAAGGCGGCAGTCTGGCTGCTCATCTGCAGTCCAAGCAAGGGCAGGTTGTAGAGGCATTCAACTTCCCGAGGCAGGGAGATGTCTCTGTCCAGTGGAGCCACATCGACCTGATCGCCCTGCGGCCATTTATGCCTCTTGGTGTGGATCTGCTGGGGGCTTTGTCGGGTGAAGTTCGTGGTCACTGGTTGGAAGGTTGGCAATTGGACCTGACCGGTTCGGCAGCCATCCTGGATGGGCAGCTGGAATATCATGATGAACAGGGGCTCGTATCGGTGCCGTTGCGCGAATCCCGTTTCGCCTTGACCTGGCAGAAAGAACACCTACAGGGGGAGATATCCCTTGTCCTGGCTGAGCACGGTCACGGGCATGGGTCTTTCCGCTTACCTCTGGCCGCACGTCTGCCAACGAGTCTCCGCGTGGAAGCGCCAATGCAGGGAGCTTTGGCGGTTTCCGCCACCGAAAAGGGACTGCTGGCCGCAGTTATGCCTGGCGTGATCCAGGAAAGTGAGGGGGATATTGAACTGGACCTGAGTCTGGGGGGAACCTGGCTGGCTCCGCAGTTGAGGGGGCAGGTTGGGTTGACGGGTGGTGGGGCTTATGTTCCTGCTGCTGGCATTCAGGTCAAGGATGTGCAGTTGAAGGCGCGTTTCGATGACAGCCGGGTGGAGATAGAAACTTTCCGGTGTCAATCCGGGGGCGGCAGCTTGCAGGGAGAGGGCATAGTCCAGCTGAAGCAATGGCGTTTGGCGGACTATCGTTTTTCGCTGCAAGGCAACCGGTTTGAAGTCATCCGTCTGCCTGAACTCCAGGTCAAGGCAAGTCCTGTCCTGGTTATCACCGGTACTCAGGGATACACATCCATAACGGGAGAGGTGCAGCTGCCTGAGATTCTCGTCTTTGATCGTCAGGCGCCGGCTACTCTGCGTGCCAGCCATGACGTGATTGTGGTGGGACAGGAAGATCTTGCAAAGAAAGCCCGTCCCTGGCAGGTGGAAGGCCAGGTCCGTTTTGTTCTGGGAGATCGTGCCCTGGTCAAGGTCGGCGGGGTGGACGCCCGCTTGGAGGGCGCAGTCACTGTGAATTTGAAAGGGATAGACAGGATAACGGCCCAGGGGCAGATATCCGTGGTGGACGGAGCCTATGCTGCTTATGGATTGAGACTGGATATTGATCGAGGCAGTATTGTGTTCGGCGGTGGGCCGGTAGATCAGCCTTCTCTGGATATTTTGGCCCTTCGCCATGTGGGCGAGGTTCGGGCCGGGGTGCAGGTCACCGGGACTCCACGAGCGCCCGTCGTTAAACTGTACTCAGAACCTCTCATGCCGGATACGGACATCCTCTCTTATGTGGTGCTTGGACGGCCCCTGGAAGGAGAGACGGGTGATTCCAGTGCTCTTATGCTGGCAGCCGGTGCTTTACTGACCAAGGGTGAGTCTACTGTCCTGCAGGACAAGATACGCCGACGTTTCGGACTTGACGTGCTCGATATCCAAGCCGGGAGCGGTGACGTTGAAACTTCCATGGTCACCATCGGCAAATATCTCAGCCCGAGTCTCTATATCAGTCTGGGGCATTCTCTATTCACGCAGACCAACGAGGTCCGCCTGCGGTACGACATCTCCAAACGATGGCAGCTGGAAACGGAGATGGGAACGGTCAGCGGCGCCGACCTCTTCTACAAGGTTGAATTTCAGTAAGGTATGGAAGCAAGGGCTCGCCGAAGAGCTTGACAGTCGCTATGGGGAATGCTAAAAGGGCACGTTTTCAACACCATCAAAACCCCAAATGGAGGAAATACAGACATGGAAAGAACATTTGCCATCATTAAGCCCGACGCCTTCGCTGCCGGCAACGCCGGTAAAATCCTGGCCCGCATCTATGCCGAGGGCTTCAAGGTTGTTGGTCTGAAAAAACTGTACATGAGCAAAGTCGAGGCCGAAGGTTTCTACTACGTGCACAAAGAGCGTCCCTTTTTCGGCGAACTGACTGACTTTATGAGCAGCGGCCCCTGCGTGGTCATGGTTCTTGAGGCTGCTGGCGCCATTAAGAAATGGCGTGATCTCATGGGCGCCACCAACCCGGCCGATGCGGCCGCAGGCACTCTGCGCAAAGAGTTCGGCATCTCCATCGGCGAGAATGCGACTCACGGCTCCGACGCTCCCGAAACAGCTGCTTTCGAGATTCCTTACTTCTTCTCCGGTCTCGAGCTTCTTTAGCATTGCGATAGCCGGCATTGAGCCCGGCCGGTGGCCGACTCAATTGTTTCTTGTTTAAAAAAAGCCCTTCGGGTACAATCCCGGGGGCTTTTTTTTACCTTGCCGCATCGAATACAATCTTTATAAAGAACTTCATGGATAACCCGCAACGCATTGATCTTAAAAATCTTACCTTTGAGGCTCTGGTTGAATTTCTTTCCGCTTTCGGCAAAGAGAAATTCCGTGCCCGGCAGATTGTGCGCTGGATCTACGGGCGGGGCGTGACCTCTTTCGCCGAAATGACCGACCTGTCCAAGGAACTCAGAGAACAACTGGCCGCAAAAGCCTATGTCTCTGACTGGACTGCCGAAGTCACGGAGACCAGCAGTGACGGCACCAAGAAGTACCTCTTTCGCCTTGATGATGGGCAGACGGTGGAATCCGTCCGCATTCCCATGGAAAACGGTCGTTCCACCGTGTGTATTTCCACTCAAGTCGGCTGCGCGATGCAGTGCGCTTTCTGCCTTACCGGAACCTTTGGGCTTTTCCGCAATCTGGAAACCGCCGAAATCGTCAATCAGGTCTGTGCTGTCGCCAAGGATGGCCCCATCAACAACATCGTCCTGATGGGCATGGGCGAGCCCCTGCACAACCTCGATAACGTGGTGGACGCCCTGAAAATCCTCTACCTGGATGATGGTATGGGATTCGGCACCCGCAAGGTGACGCTGTCGACCTGCGGTCTGATCCCTGAGATGCTCGAACTCGCCAAGCGCATCCCTGTCAATCTGGCGATTTCCCTCAATGCCACCACGGACGAGGTGCGCGACCGCCTGATGCCGGTGAACCGCCGTTATCCGCTGAAAGAGCTGATGGCTGCCTGCCGCGCCTATCCCCTGAAACCGCATCAGCGCATCACCTTTGAATATATCTTGATCCGCGGCGTCAATGACAGTCTTGACGATGCCAAACGTCTGATCAAGTTGCTGCACGGTATCAAGGCCAAGGTCAACCTTATCCCTTTCAACGAGCATGCTGGCTCTGATTTCCGGGCACCGACACCGGAGGCTATCGAGGCATTTCAGACCTATTTGCTCAATCGCGACATCGTGGCCATACGACGGGCCAGCAAGGGTCAGGATATCTCGGCGGCCTGCGGTCAACTTAAAGGGCGCCTCGACGATAAATCCTGATTCTTGATCAATGACCCCATTATTTTAACAGGAGGAAATGACCATGGCTCAGCCTGTAATCGGCGTTATCGGAGGCAGCGGCCTCTATCAGATGGAAGGGCTCACCAATGTGCGGAACGTCACAGTGGAAACCCCCTTCGGCGATCCTTCCCATGATTTTATTACGGGTGAACTCGAAGGCCTCAAGGTGGTTTTCCTGCCACGACACGGCGAAGGGCACCGCCTGCTTCCCTCTGAAGTCAACTATCGGGCCAACATCTACGGCATGAAAAAACTGGGAGTCAGTCGCATCATCTCTGTCTCCGCCGTCGGCAGCATGAAAGAGGAGATCGTTCCTGGACATATCGTCATCCCCGATCAGTTTTTCGACCGCACCCAGGGCAAGCGGGCGTCGACCTTCTTCGGCGAAGGGATCGTCGGCCATGTTCAGTTCGCCGACCCTGTCTGCGGCGATCTGGCTGCTGTCCTGCATCAGGCCGCTGTGACCGTGGGTGCTCAGACGCACAAAGGCGGAACCTATATCTGTATTGAGGGCCCCAATTTCTCCACCCGAGCTGAATCGAAGATCTTCCGCAGTTGGGGTGTCGACGTCATCGGCATGACCAATCTGCCCGAAGCCCGCCTGGCCCGTGAAGCGGAGATCTGCTATGCTACCGTGGCTCTGGCCACCGATTACGACTGTTGGCACGAGGAACATGACGATGTTTCCGTGGAGGCGGTCCTGGCCATCGTCAAACAGAATGTAGAGACGGCGCGCAAAATCATTCGGGAAGCCGTGCGAAACCTGGCGACTCCTTCGGCCTGCGCCTGTGGCGAAGCGCTGAAATTCGCCATTATGACCAGCAAGGAGATCATCCCGCCTAAAACTCTGGAAAAGCTTCAGGTAGTGATGGGTAAATATCTCTGATTTTAATTGTTTACCAGCAATAGCCTGGGTTCCGGATAAGAAGAGGTGACAATGAGCATTCTCGTGGTTGGTTCCGTTGCGTTTGATTCTGTGGAGACGCCTTTTGGCAAGGGGGATGATGTCCTCGGCGGCTCGGCGACGTATTTCTCCACCGCAGCCAGTTTTTTTGATGAGGTTCGGCTGGTAGCCGTGGTTGGTGAAGACTTTCCGTCTGAACACCTTGAATTTCTGCGCTCGCGAAACATTGATTTGAGTGGACTGCAGGTCGTTTCAGGGAAAACGTTTCGCTGGAAGGGGAGCTACGGTTACGATCTGAACGAGGCTCAAACTCTGGAGACCCATCTGAACGTTTTCGAATCCTTTGCCCCCCAACTTTCTCCCGCACATCGGGAGGCCAATTTTGTTTTTTTGGCCAATATCGATCCCGAGTTGCAGTTGCAGGTTCTTCAGCAGGTGGACAAGCCTCAACTGGTTGCCTGTGACACGATGAACTTCTGGATAGAAGGGAAAAAGGAAGCGCTACTGGAAACGCTCAAGCGCGTCGATATTTTTCTCATCAACGAAGGGGAGGCTCGTCAGCTTTCCGGCGAGCCCAACCTGATGAAGGCAGCCGCCAAGATTTTGGCCATGGGGCCTGAAACCCTGGTGATAAAGCGTGGGGAATACGGCGTTCTTATGTTTCGGGAACATTCGGTTTTTGCCGCCCCGGCCTATCCCCTTGAATCAGTTTTCGACCCTACCGGGGCCGGAGATACCTTCGCCGGAGGATTCATGGGATACCTGGCCTCCACAAAAAACCTGACAGATTCCGGCCTGCGCCAGGCGATCGTTTTTGGAAGTGTCATGGCGTCTTTCAACGTGGAGGACTTCAGCCTGAACCGTATGCGCTCCCTTCGTTACAGCGACATTGAAGATCGCTACCGCAAGGTGAAGCTTTTGACGGACTTCGAAGGCCTGTGATCTTTCTGGTCCACCGTGCATCGACGGTTCTCGTTGCCGATTCTTCAAGGAGGTTGCATTGATCAAGAAGATCATTTCATCGGGAATTCTGCTGTCCCTCATTCTGGCTGCCGGCTGTGGTATTAATCCTCAACAGAGTGACGAAGCGCGGGCCCATTATATGCTGGGACTATCCTATCTGCGTGAGGATAGAATGAGCCAGGCCATGAACGAGTTTCGGATGGCCGAAGAAATCAACCCGAAAGATCCCGAAATCCAGGCGGCTCTCGGACAGGTGCTTCATGTCAAGGAAGCATACCCTGAGGCCGAACGGCGATATCTCCAAGCTGTCAAATTGAGCCATGAAGCCCCCCGTTTTTTAAATAACCTTGGAGCCCTGTACCTCGATATGGAGCGTTGGGACGATGCGATCCGCTACTTCAAGGCGACATCATCCCGGCTCGATTTCGACAATCCCGAAGTTCCTCTCTCCGGTATCGGGTATGCGTATCTCCAGAAGGGGGATTATCTGCAGGCTGTT